>JBQTKG010000109.1:0-24895 GCA_052386315.1 Hyphomicrobiales bacterium | reverse complement strand
AGCTTGCGAATCTATCCGCTTGACCGGAGCCCCGCCAACGCCGGAAATGCCGCCGGAACCGGTTGCGGGAGAGGGCGCTTCACATGGAAAGCCATGCGCGGGTCGTGGTGATCGGCGGCGGGGTCGTCGGCTGTTCGATCCTCTATCATCTGGCCAAGATGGGCTGGAAGGATGTGGTGCTGCTGGAACGCAAGGAATTGACATCCGGCTCGTCCTGGCATGCGGCCGGCATCATCCACACCATCAACGCCGATTCCAACATCGCCCGCCTGCAGGGCTACACGATCAAGCTTTACGAGGAGCTGGAGAAGCTTACCGGCCAGTCCTGCGGCATTCACCGCCCCGGCGGCATCTATCTCGCCTCGACGCCGGAACGTCTCGACTATCTCAAGCAGGAGCGCGCCAAGGCCCGCTACATGGGCCTGGAGACGGAGTTCATTTCGCTCGAGCATGCCCGCGACCTCAATCCGCTGATCGATCCCTCCAAGTATCTGGGCGCGCTGTTCGAGCCGGTCGACGGCCACGTCGATCCCGCGAGCGTCACCCATGCCTATGCCAAGGGCGCACGCCACTATGGCGCGAAAATCTATCGCGAGACGCCGGTCATCGAAACCAACGCGCGGCCCGACGGCGGCTGGGACGTGGTGACGCCCAAGGGCTCGATCCACGCCGATATCGTGGTCAACGCAGCGGGGCTGTGGGCGCGCGAGGTGGGCCGGCTCGCCGGCATCGATCTGCCGGTGCAGCCGATGGAGCATCATTATCTCATCACCGAGCCGATCCCGGAGCTCCACGGCCATAGCGGGGAGCTTGCCGTCACGGTGGACTATGAGGGCAACGCCTATACCCGACAGGAACATGATGGCGTTCTGTTCGGCACCTATGAATCCAACTGCAAGCCGTGGGCCGTCGCCGGCACGCCGCTCGATTTCGGCAATGAGCTGCTGCAGGACGATCTCTCCCGCGTCGCCGAGCGGCTGGAGACGGTTTTTGAACGGATGCCCGCACTTGCCCGCGCCGGCATCAAGAAGGTGCTGAACGGCCCCTTCACCTTCGGGCCCGACGGCAATCCGCTGATCGGCCCGGTGCCGGGACTGCGCAACTACTGGACGGCGGTCGGCGTCATGGCGGGCTTCTGCCAGGGCGGCGGCGTCGGCCTGTGCATGGCCGAGTGGATGGTCGAGGGCGAGCCTTCGATCGATGTCTGGGGCATGGATGTAGCCCGCTTCGGCGCCTTTGCAACCCGCGACTGGGGCACCATCAAGTCCGCCGAGAACTATTCGCGCCGCTTCATTCTCACCTATCCGAACGAAACGCTGCCCGCCGGCCGCAAGCAAAAGACCACGGCGCTTTACGACCGGCTCATCGCGCGCGGCGCCGTCATGGGCGTCTCCTACGGCCTCGAACACGCCCTGTGGTTTGCGGGCTCGCCGGAGAAGGCGAGCGAGACGCCGACCTACCGCCGCTCCAATGCCTTCGCCCATGTGGCGGAAGAAGTGCGCGCCGTGCGCGAGGCGGTGGGTTTGATCGAGATCGCCAATTACGCCAAGCATGAGGTATCGGGCCCGGGTGCCGAAGCCTTCCTCGACCGCATGCTGGCCAACCGGCTGCCGGGAGAGGGCCGCCTCGTTCTGACGCCGATGCTGACGCCCAAGGGCAAGCTCTACGGCGATCTCACCGTGGCGCGGCTGGGCAAGGACCGTTTTTATCTCTTCGGCTCGAGTGCCGTGCAGAACATGCACCGGCGCTGGTTCGAGATGCATTTGCCGGCTGAGGGCGTCACCTATCGCAATTGCACCGACGATCTGCAGGGCATCGCCATTGCCGGACCCAAATCGCGCCAACTCCTGTCGCGGCTCACCCGCGACGATGTCTCGAACGAGGCCTTCAAATTCCTCGATATCCACGAGAGTGTGGTGGCCGATGTGCCGGCACTGATCGCGCGCGTCTCCTTCACCGGGGAACTCGGATATGAAATCTACTGCGCTCCGCAATATCAATTGCGCCTGTTCGAGGCGATTGAAAACCAGGGCCGCGATCTCGGCCTGAAACTGTTCGGCAGCCGCGCCCTCATGTCCATGCGGCTGGAGAAGAACTGGGGCGTGTGGACCATGGATTTCCGTCCCGATTTCACCGCCGCCGAATCGGGGCTCGATGCTTTCGTGTCATACAACAAGCCCGCCGATTTCATCGGCAAGGCGGCGGCACTCAAGGAAAAGGCGGCAGGCCCCAAGCGCCGCCTCGTCACCATGACGGTCGATACAAGCGACATCGACTGCCTCGCCGACGAGCCGATCTTCCATGGCGGAAACTGCGTGGGCTATGTCACCTCCGGCGGCTATGCCCATTGGGTGAAGAAGAGCATGGCGCTCGGATATGTACCAACCGGACGCGCAATCGATGGCACGCGCCTCGAGATCGAACTCCTCGGCGAATTCTATTCCGCCCAGGTCCAGGGCAGGCCGCTCTACGATCCGGACGGCAAGAGAATGCGGAGCTGAGGGCGGTTACTCGCCGATGTCGATTGCAACGACGGCGCCGTCCGGCGGGATCGTTCCTTTCCAGGATATGCGCCAGGCCGGATATTTCCTGCCGAACTGCGGCGATACCCATCCGCCGCCGATATCGCCGCCGCGGATAGCCGAGACCTCGCCCGGGGTCATGAATCTAAGCTGCGCCGACTTTGTGTTGTGTCTCAGGATGGTGACGATGGCGCCATCGACCTTCGCCTCGCAATCGATCGCCAACTGAAATGCGACCTCCGCCCTGCCGCCGCCTGATCCGAGCAGGCGGTCGCATATCGCAAAACCGGTGGCCGTAGGTGCAACGGTTCGTTCGTGGCGAACGCCGAAGCCTTTCACATAACCGTCATGGGAGGCGCGGAGGCGCCAGTCCGGCCCATCCACCAGCTCGTCGAGGCGCGCATTGGCCTTGTGTGACCAGTTGAACGATCCCGAGATGGTGCTCTGGCAACTGTCCGCGAGCGTCAGCGTATTGTGGGCCGAACTCGAACGGAACCAATCGCGCCAGGCGCCGCCGGAATGATAGAGATAGGTTCCACTGTCGACGAACAGCGGTTCGCCGTCGAGAGACAAGAGAATGGCCAGTGCGTCGGCGTGGCCATGTGCCGCGATGCCGAGATAGCCGAGGGGACCATGGTCGATCAGCAGAAAGGCGTCTCTCCCGGCGTGGTTGCCTCTGAAAACCGTGTAGCCGCCCTGTGGAAAACTCTTGAGGCCGGAGGCAAGCGGTCCACTAACGGCCGGCGCCTCAAAGACCGCATCCCGCAATTGCGCTTGGCGCGGGCGCGGACCGAAGGCGGGCCCGCCGAGGAAGTCGGCGATCGCGGCCGCAACGGAAGCGGGATAATGCTCTTCATGTCCCCCCAGCGCGAACACCCGTCCTTCATCACCGTCGCCGATGGCGGGCACATTGCCATGCGCATCCGATAGCCAGGCGATGTGCCGGGCAAATGCTTCGAGGCGCTGATTGAGGCGCAAAGGCAGTGGCCTGCCCACATGCCGCGCGGAATGAGCGGCCAGCAGCACGAGTTCAATGGTGAAGGCGCCATAGCTTGGCGACTGCTCGGCCGGTACGCCGTCGGCGAAAATCTGTTTGTCGAGTTCCTCCGTCAGGAGGGCGCGCTCGCGTGACTCGATGTGCGCCGCATTTGGCATCTCGGGCATGGCCAGCGCGGTGAGAAGGAGACCGGCCGATTCTGCAATGAGATGGTTGTTTGCCGAGGAGAAGAGGGACCGGTAGCGGCCCAGCCAGAAGGCATTGGCATTGAGCATGGTGCGGATCTGGCGCACGGTCTGCGGGGAAAGGGATTGGCCGCAGAGCGAAGCGACGATCAGCAGGCTGATCGAGCGCAGCGCCAGCTCGATGCCGGAATTCCACGCGACACCGCGGAACGGCGGATTGGCGTTGAACCAGCTTGACAGCGCCGCCGCGATGGCGCCGAGGGCGCGCCGGTCGCCGGTCAGCAGCACCTGCGCCGCCAGCGCCTGCAGAAACTGCAGGCGGTTTATCTCCCAGACATATTTGATGTCGCCGAGCTTGCGTTCGTGGCGGTAAGCAATATCGAAACAATAGGCATCGGCGCCGGGCCACAGGCCGCCGCTGACCGGATCGAGCCGCCACAGCGATTCCGGAAACAGCTTGTCCTGGGTTCGCGGCGGCCAATCCGCGCCCAGCGCCGAAAACTTTCCGGAGAGCGTTTCCCCGGCAACCGTGGCAATTGCCTTTCGCAATTTGGGCGGGGCCGCCGCAACCCGTTCCGCCAGGCCGGCGAGTGCGGGCGGCGGCCCGGAACCGCGATCGTACCGCTGCCAGCCCTCCAGCCGATTGCGCGCCAGGCTCTTCTTTGCCTTCTCCGCGATCCGGTGTGCGGCTTCGCCCGGCTCCATGCTGCGCAGACGGTTGATGTACCAGGCAATCGTCATGTCACTCGTATCCGGCCGCCGGCGGGTCAACGGCGCCGCTCATCGGCCACTTCTTTCCAGATTGCCGTCAGTTGCTCCACATAGGGAACAATGTCCAAACGCGCCCGATGCACCGCCTCGGCGGCCTTGCCGAGCCGTGCCCGCAACGGGGCATCAAGGATCAATTGCCGCAAAGCATCGGCGAGTTGGCCGGCATTTCCCGGCTGGACCAGCAGCCCCGTCTCGCCATGGGTCACGATCTCTTCGACCGCGCCCACCGGTGTTGCCACGACCGCAAGGCCTGCGGCCATGGCTTCGACCACCGACATGGGCAGATTCTCATCGAATGAAGGCAATGTCAGGATATCGGATGCCGTCAGGAGCTTCGCGACTTCCTCCGGTCCGACCCAGCCGGTGACACGAACCCGTTGAGCGAGGCCGCGCCGTGCGACATCGGCCTGCGTGGCCTCGACCTCGCCGTCGCCGGCCAGCATCGCATGCCAGCCGGGTACATCGGCAATGCAATTGAGCGCCTCGACGAGTTGTGGCACGCCTTTGCGTTTCCCCAACCGCCCAAGAAAGAGGATTTGCACCGTGCCGCGACCGCCCACATGCGGCAATACCGGGCGCGGCACGGCATTGGGCAGAACCACCATGCGCTGGGCCGCTTCGGGCACGCGGCCGGCCACGAAGTCCCGCCAGACATTGCCGAGCACGATGATGCGATCCGCCTTGCGGAACATTCGCGCAATCGCCCAATTGAACAATTGGCCGACCGAGGACCAGTATTGCCGATAGGAGCCGCCATGGAGATGGATCACGGTGGCAACGCCCAGACTCCTGGCGAGTCCGGCGACTATCAGCTTGCGCACGGTGCTGCCCTTGCTCGACAGATTAATGTGTACAAGATCCACCCTTCCCAGGACACGCAACCGGGCAAGCCTCAACAGGAATGAAGCGAAGACGGGCTGGGCGTGAACCAGGCTGCGCTGACCGCGGGTTGGCGCGAACTGGACTTCAAGCGCTGGATCGATCCGCCCAGCAATGTGATCGGCGACCGCATCCATCAGCCGGTCAATGCCGCCTTGCCCGCCGCGTCCCAGGGGTGTTGCGACCAGCACTCGCACGGGTTCTCGGCCTGCCGATTGACCAATCTTCATGCGTTCAGCCACTTGCCATCATCACCGGTCACCGGCTGGGCGCAGCGGGTTCGGAGAAGCAAGCATATCGATATAATGTGGCGTCTTGCCCGTAGGGGTCCTCACCGGCGCTTCGGAAAAGCGATAGGTGATCTTGAGGGTTGAGGGAAGTCTGGCGCGGATGTTCTTCTCGATTTGGGCAAGAGTCGCTTCCGAGTAGTGGCGGTTCTTGACGACGACGACTTCGATCTCCGCCTTTCCCCTCCGCAATATCTGTACGTAATCGGCACCTTCGACGTAATAGGCGATTTCATCGAATGCCGCGAATTGCCGGCCATCCGGCAACGTCATGGTATCATTCTGCCTTCCCAGTATGCCCGCAAAGGGTTTGACGCCGAGTGCGACGGCTTGCAGCTCTTTGTCCGTCAACCGGTCGGCGCCAATGAGCAAATCGCCGATGTTGTAATTGACGATAATCTGCCGGCGGTTGAAAAAGCCGGTTCCGCAAACAACCCCCCGCAATCCGGGATTTGTGATAATGGCCTGGCCGTATTCGGGCCTGAACCGGTAACTGCCGGCCTCACTGGCCCAAGCAAAGCATAAGCGCTCGGCCTGCCCGTAATAGTCGACCAGCGGGCACCCGAACTCCGCCGCGACTTCGGCAAACAACTCGCGCCGCAGCAATTTCGAGGACGTCATGACGAGCTTCGGTCTGAGCACTGCCCGTGTCTCTCTGGCGAGACGCAGGAGGATGCTCAAAGTCGACGGGTAGCAGTTCAAGACATCCGGCCGGAATTTTACAAGTTCGGACAGGTAGGCCTGGGCTGTCATGTCCGACAGGTGAAATCCCGAAAAGACGCGTCGCCTTGGGTTGTCACTGACCGAGTAGGGAGGGTCGAGATCGTCAGGATGCTTGATACTAGCGCCGCGGATGACTGCCGTTCTTTCTCGTGCCAGATCGATACCTTGCAGCGCCGCGATATGATCGAGGGTGGCCTGTTCGAAGATCACCGCATTGAGCGATCGTTCGACGATTATCGGCAATCCGGTCGTGCCGCCAGTTGCATCCCGCGATACCGGCCATAGGGTATGCCTGAGAAAGGCCTGCGGCCTGTCCCGGACCTGCTCCTTGGTCAGCACGAAACCGGTTGCAATGCCCGACGCAGCGGCCAGACGTGAGATGCGTTCGAGCTCGCGGCTTTGATGGGCGGCGCGTTCGGACTCGGACATCTCGTCCGCCAAGGCGCAGAGGCGCCGGTAATAACCGTAGATTGGATACAGGCGCCGGATGGTTTGGCCGAGACGTCCAGATTTAAGGGGCGAGAAGCTCAAGTCAGGTGTCTTCCGTTTTTGAGCGACTTATTGGGAGATGCGCATATCTCGGAACAACCGATGTCTGTACCGCAGCGTCGCGCAGGCTGGCAACCCTGGCGATGCCGGCCGCGCCATCCGGAACTCAGAGGCCCAGACATTTTCGGTAAGCCGCAATGAGCTTCGGCACCTGGTGATGCCATGCCAGGTCCTCTTCGATGCGGCGCCTGCCCAAGGCCGACATGCGCGCCCGCCGCTCCGGATCGGCCAGCAGTTCGACAATCCTGGCGCCGAAGTCGGCGGAGTCGTTCGGTTTGGCGTAGACTGAAGCCTCGCCGGCGCTGAAGCGGCCCTCGGTCACGTCGAACTGGACGATCGGCTTGCCGAGCGCCATGTACTCCAGAATCTTGTTCATCGTCGACTTGTCGTTCATCGCGTTCACCCGGTCGGGGTTAACACAGATATCGGCCGTGGACAGCATGCGGAACAAGAGCGCGTCGGGAACGCGGCCGAGGAAGTTGACATGCCCGGTCAATCCCATCCGCGCGCTCATCGCCCGCAGGCTCTCGAGGCTGGTGCCGCCGCCGGCAAGGCAGAACTGGATGTCGTTCCGCCCCAGATCCTTGACGATGTGGCGGGCGCTCTCGAGCAGCAGATCGATGCCTTCCTGATCGCCCATGACGCCGACATAGCCCACCATGAACTTGCGCCGGTTGCGCAACGCCGGATCCGGCGCGGCCGATTTGATGTGCGAAAGGTCGGGACCGCTGCGCACGATGAAGACGTCTTCGGCACGCTTGCCGCCGCGGGTCAGCGCGATCCGGCGGTAGCTTTCATTGGTGGAGATCACCGTATCCGCCGTCTTGAAGCTGAGCCATTCCACGGCGGCGAGCAGCCGCCAGAATACCCCGCGCTTGCCGAACTTGGCTTCGAACAGCTCCGGATTGATGTCGTGATGATCGAAGATGAATTTTTTGCCCAGCAGCTTGAACGGCAAGGCAACGAGGAAAATCAGGTCGGGCGGATTGCAGCCGTGGATGATGTCGAAGCCTTGGCGGAAATGGATCCTCAAGGCGAGACGGAATTCGTGCCACAACGCCGCGGAATACTCACGCAGATAACCGGCGGCGGATGACGCCTCGCCGGGCAGGGGGTGGCGATGGATGTGGATGGACTCGCGAAGTTCGTAAAGTTCCGGGTAGTCCATTGTCGCCGGACAAATGATCGAAACAATGGCGCCTTCGTCGCGCAGGGCCCGTGCCTCCTGCCAGACCCTCCGGTCGAAGGGCACGGGAAGGTTCTCGACGATCATCAACACCCGTTGTCCGGCAAGCACCGGCGCGGTCGGGTGCTTGTCTTGCTTCTCCTGGAAGTGGGCCGGCCGCATCGCCTCTCACCGCCTTCGGTTACAGCGCATGGATGTTGACGATCCTGGCGGCGGCCAATTGCAGCGAGGATGCCGTGCCGTTGGCATCGATAGCAACCGCGAAACGTCCGGTCTCGGCCTGCCGGCGATCGACCAGGAGCGCCCCGAGATTGGGGAGTTGCGCCGCCGCGTATCCTAGATTCTCGCCGACGAGCTGCGCGGGCTGCAATGCCGGATCGTAGATGGACAGACGGTATCCCGCCTGCAGCAGCCGGCGCGCCAGATCGACATTGGGGCTTTCGCGCAAATCGTCGCTTCCGGCCTTGAAGGCCAATCCAAGCAAGAGGACGGTGGCGCCGGGGGCCACGCCGCGGGTGCAGTGTTCGAAGAGAAAGTGTTTGTGGGAATCGTTGGAAGCGGTAATCGCATCGATTAACCGGCTGCCGGCTCCAACCTCGCCGCCGATGTATTGCAGCGCCCGGACGTCCTTGGGCAGGCAGGAGCCGCCGAATGCCCCGCCGGGCCGCAGGTAATAGGGTGAAAGATTCAGCTTGGTATCGGCGATGAAGATCTCGTGAACGGTCTTGGCGTCGATCCGCAGCTTGACACAAAAGCGGCCGATTTCGTTGGCGAACGCCACCTTGGCGGCATGCCAGCTGTTATCGATGAACTTGGTAAACTCGGCCTCGCGGTAGCCGGTGTAAAAGCGTGGCGCGGCGATCTCCGCATAGAGCCGTTCCAGATTGGGCGACGGCTTGCCGTCGTGGGTACCAACGACAAGTTTGGGCGGATTGAAATAATCCTCGATGGCCGAGGACTCCCGCAGGAATTCGGGATTGTAGACGATCTCGACGGCTGCCGGCCCTGTATCGTCGAGGACCGAACTGAGAATTGGCACGATCAATTGCTCGACCGTTCCGGGCCTGACGGTGGACCGGAACACGAGCGTCAAGGGCTGGCGCCGTTTTCCAGGATCGAGTGCCGCGGCGATCTGGCGCGTGACTTCGGCGATTCGGCTCATATTGAGCGAGCCGTCGGGCGCGCTTGGCGTGCCGACGCAGACGATGGCGATGTCGCAGTCGTTAACCAAGCCGTCGGAATGTTGTGTCGCCGTGAGCTTGCCGATCGTCACGGCGGCGGCGACCAGCTCCTCGAGACCCGGTTCCTTGATCGGCGACCGGCCGGCACTAATCTTCGCGACCTTGTCCTCGCTGATGTCGACGCCGGTTATCGCATGGCCTTGCTTGGCCATGCAGGCGGCGGCGGTCAGGCCGACGTAGCCCAGTCCATAAACGGCTATGCGCATGCCGGCTGCCTGTCCGCTCATCGGGTCCCGATTTTCCCGTTTTAAGGAAATTGTATCGCCCAAAGTGCAAGATTAATGCCGGGAAAAGCGGTTTGCCATGCAGTTTCGAGCGTCCGAACCCGGCCTTAGTAGCCGAATAGACTCCGGCTTGCCAAGATGGCTAAGCGGCAATTTTGTCGATGGCGGGCGGGGCGGCCGGCGCCGGGCGCACTCCGTCGAGGTGCCAAAGCCGCTGGAAGCTGTCACAATGGCTGTCCTCTACCGATCGTGCTGAGAGCGTCGAAATGCTTTTGAACACCTTGATTTATACACCGGCAGTCTT
Organism: Hyphomicrobiales bacterium; assembly: GCA_052386315.1. Taxonomy (GTDB): domain Bacteria; phylum Pseudomonadota; class Alphaproteobacteria; order Rhizobiales; family Aestuariivirgaceae; genus Aestuariivirga. The sequence continues at coordinate 15,027 of JBQTKG010000109.1, read as the reverse complement.
GTTCCCGCGGCTCTCTGCCTTGGGCGTGGTGCTGTTTGGCGCACAACTCCTGCCCCAGGACCAATATGGTTACTTCGCGCTCATCATCGTCATCGGTGAGGTGGCGGAAATGTCCTGCACGGACTGGACCCGGCTTGCTCTAATCCGGTTTGGCGGCGGGCGCGACACTTTGACTGGCGGGACAGTGAAGCATGTCGCCATTCTTGGAGCTCTGACCACATTGATTGCCGGGGCGGTTGCGGTCCTGATCGCAAAGTTTGTTGCCGCGGAAGCATATCTGAGGTTCGTGGAGTGCGTCCTGTTGTATATCGTCGCCAACAGCGTCCTGCGTTACGGACTCACCGTTCTGCAAATCCTGGACAAGAGGACTTTGTACAGTTCCTTCGAGGTACTGCGGTCAATCGTGTATTTTCTGGTTTCCCTTTTCGCGATGGAGGCTTCCGGCGAGTTCTATGCGGCCGCTATCTATGGAAACGCGGTAACCTTGATCTTTGGTGCGGTGACGGTGACGGTGGGCATGAACTTCACAAAACGCAGCCGCGCAACAAGCGTCGCCAATCTTGAGCTCATCAAATTTGGTTGGCCGCTGGTTATCGTATCCGCGCTTTCTTACGTGGTAAGCAGCCTCGACAAGACAATGATCGCTGCCATCTATGACAAGGCGTCGGTCGGCGCATACGCTGTCGCTTTTGCGCTCGGCCGGCAGGGCTTTGATGTAGCGGCCAATGCAATCAACGTGGATGGATTTCCTCGATTGGTTTCCCAGTTTCGGCAACTGGGTCCGGATGCCGCACGGGCGGTGTTGTCCCAAAATCTGACTCTGATCCTGGCTGTTGCTCTCCCGGCCGCCGGCGCACTCATCGGCTCCCGCAGTGTATTGGCATTGGTGCTCTTGCCAGCCGAGTACTTCGACGCGATGCACTATGCCCTGCCGCTTGTGGTTGTCGGTGCGATCGCATTGAATATCAAAAACTTCATCTACGACAATATCTTTCATCTATACAGGAACAATCTTTGGCAGATTCCAACACTTCTTGCCGGAGCGGCGGCCACCATTCTGACCGGCCTCTACGCGCTTCCCAAGAACGTATATTGGGGAGCCGCTTCGATGTTTGCCATTGGCGCCCTTACGGCTCTGGCGGCAAGCATTGCCGTCACTCTGCGGTTTCTGGAGTTCAAGTTTCCGTGGAAAGGATTATCCATTTCTTTCGCCATAGCGGTACTCACCTTTGCCGGAGAGCGCGCCGTGGATAGCCTTGCGATCTCAAGCTTGGTAAAGTTCTTGGTGATGGGAACCTGTGGCTGCATCGGCATCGCGGTTTCGGTATTGATCAATCAGCGCGGTAGCATCGGCTCCAGATGACCCTCCTTGCCACTATCGGCCGGCCAATAAACGAAGGCGGCGACGGATGCTGAACAGGGCATCCGGTGGCCAACAGGATTTGAAGATTCTGCACATACTGGCGAGTCTGGAAGTGGGCGGAGCCGAGTTACTCGTTTGCGATCTTCTCAAATCGCTGAAACGCTTTCCCCATGTCGACGCGCGGCTATTGGTCGTCAACGACAGGGTATCGGATGAACTCGAAACGACGCTAATACGCAACAACATTCCATATGTCAGGCTAGACCGAAAGCCGGGTTCCAGAAGATTCGGCGATATCGTCAGGTTCCTCAGGATAGCCAGTACTTTCGGCCCCCATGTTATCCACGCGCACAATTTTTTCACCTTCTTCCTTGCGGGCTGCTACAAGGCCATCAATCCAAAAGTGAAGATCGTCAACACAATACATGGCACAAACATCCTGTGCCGGATGCCGGGCATCGGGAAGTTCTTGTTCCGGCGCTTGGCGCACATCAATGTAGCGGTATCGAAGGCGGTGCTTGACGAATGCGTCTCGCATGGCGTGGCGAACGTCAGGACGATCCACGGCGGTATCGACATATCGAGGTTTTTGGCCGCGCCCCGGAAGATCGAAAACGAAATCGCCGAAATCGTTTGCGTGGCGAGGCTGGTGCCCGAGACGAAAGGTCAAGATACGCTCATTGAAGCCGCCAGCTTTTGCAGGAAACAGGGCAAGCGGATTCACGTAACGCTTGTTGGTGGAGCCCCAACCGGCGACAATAGTGTCGTCGAGGATCTCAAACTGCTTGCATCGGGCCTTGGGGTCGCCGATGACGTTCAACTTCTCGGCGAGAAGCATGATATTCCGGACCTGCTCAGATCTGCGGACATCTTTGTGATGCCGTCGAGATACGAGGGATTCGGGCTGACACTTGTGGAGGCCATGGCTGCGGGGTTGCCCGTGATATCGTCGGATATCGATGGTCCCCAGGAAATTTTGCAGGGCGGCAAATTTGGATTGCTGGTCCCGCCGGGTGACGCGAGACGGCTGGCGGACGCCATCATAAGCTTGATAACCGACCGGCAATTGGCCCTATCGATCGCAAGGTCGGGCCACAAAAGGGCGGCGGATTTCTCTATCGAATCGATGACCGCCAATTACCTTGAGTTATATGAGAACCTGGGATCATCGACGATCTAACCGGTGCCGGACATTGCCAAGGGACAGCATGATTGCCACCGCCTCACGAGACAACCGGTTTTTGGTCTGCGCCGCGATTGTGATCGTCTCGGGCCTGGTGAGCCCGGTCCTGTTGAACACGATCGTCAGCTATTCGACGCCAGGCGGCACCTTCCTGGAGAAATTTCATCCCGCCACATATTTGGCGGGGTTCAGTTTTCTGGTCATTTGTTTCGGTTTGCTTGGTACTGATGCCTTGCAAAGGTCGGAGAAGCTCATCCTGGCTTCCTTTGTGGGGTTAGCCGCCTATCCGGCACTGGCCGGCAAATTCGCCTACGCCGCGGTCGTTGTCGATATCTTTGTTGCCCCGCTGCTCTTTGTATTGATCGCCCGGCGCCTGTCTGAGCGGCGATTGATATCGCTCTTCAATTTGTTTGTCATGGTAGCTTCGATCAACATGCCGATCGTGCTTGGTGAATTTATCGCCAAACAGGGGATCTTGCCACTTGAGCAAGAGAGTCTGTTCTTTCGGCCGGCCGGTTTGTTCGGGCATCCGATTGCATCCGGCATCGCCTCCTGCATTGCCATGCTTGGCAGCCGGTACACCATGAAATCGGTCGCTGGACGTCACCTAGTCATGCTCATTCTGCTTGCCGAAGTGGCGCTGTGCGGGGTTCGCGCGGCTCTACTTGTGGCATCGGTCATTTTTCTAACGGATCTGGCATTTCCCTGGAAAAGCAGGAGGAACGCGGCGACATACCTGTTTGACGCCGGAATAGTGGCGTTGCTCGCGGCAGTTTTCGCTTACTTTGCAAGACTTGGTGTTTTCCATCGGATTGCCTATCATGGCTGGTGGGATGAAAGCGCCGCCTCCCGGTTTCAAATCTTTAACATGTTCGATTTCATGACGGAGGATGAGTTCTGGTTTGGGACTACGCGCGAGCGCGCTCTCTACTATGCGAATGAACTGAACAACAGTAGAATAGAAAGCTCGTTTGTGGTCGCCACCTATCAATGCGGGATCGTATTCGCGGTTGGTCTTTTCGTCGCGTTGCTGATCTATTTCCGCAAGCCATTGCTTGGATCGTTCTTGTTCGCAACTCTGCTTTTGGCCGTCAGTTTGACGACGCTTTATTTCGGCGTGAAGAATACGGTGACTCTGCCGCTCTTCCTGCTCGCGGAAATCATTGTCAGAGTGCGGCCCTATCCTGCCAAGCCCGCAGCCATAACCGAATGAGTGCCGGAGAAGTAATGAAGGGCTATCGTGTCGGTTTGATCGTCAACGATCTGGTTTGCTCAAGATACGTTCACGACACCATTCGCGTGCTCGGAAATGAAGACGACATTGAACTCATTCTCATTCTCGAGCGCGACACAGATCGAAGTTCGGGACGACTGTCAAGGATAGTTCAAAATTTTCGGCGGAATGGCGTATCGAATCCAATGAATTTCGCGACATTCGCGGCATTGCAAATAATGGAACGCAGATTCATCTATCTCTTGAATGGTTCGGTGCGCAAGCACTTCGACAAAACCAGAATTAAAACGGACGACTTCGCCAAATGCGTTGAATTAAGAACACCGATTTCGCGAGACACCACGGTTACTTGCTACAACGAGGAAGACCTGGCGCAGTTGCAGCAGCTAAATCTCGACATAATCGTAAGCGGAAGGGAAAATGCAGTTTATGGCGGCAAGATTTTGAGTTCATCCCGCTTGGGAATCGTATCGCTGCAACTTGGCGACAATCGCGGGGACGGCGGCATGCCTCCCGCTTTCTGGGAAGTCTATAAGCGGGCGCCATCCACCGGATTCATGATCCAGAATGTTGGCGCAGGCCGGGATGCAGGAACGGTCCTTCACCATGGGGAGGTAGCAACGCAGAGAACATATACGGAAAATCTTGTCCACCTCTATAGAGAAAGCCACCCGTTTCTCGCTTTCATCGTCAAGCAGCTCTTGCACCGCGACGAATCAATCAAGGCGGTACCGAGAGACCCGGTCGCCGGCACGGTCCATAAATATCCAAACGCCTGGCAGACCGCAAACTACATCCTCAAGAGCTTCATGCTGTTCGCAGATCGGTCGATTGAAGGAAGATTACTGCGCAAGAGTCAACGCTGGGGCGTGGCCTATTCGCGAAAATTCTGGGCCGATGTTACACTTTCCGAAGGAACGCGGATACCCAATCCCAAATACCGGTTTCTGGCCGATCCATTTGCGATCAAGAAGGATGGAAAGCACTATATTTTCGTCGAGGATTACGACTGCAGGAGAATGCTTGGCGCGGTGTCATGCGTCGTTGTCAACCCGGACGACAACTATGAAATCGTCGACAATGTCCTTGTCGAACCGTTTCATCTGTCTTTTCCTTTTGTCTTCGAGGAGTCCGGCGAAATATTCATGGTGCCCGAAACGCACCAGTGCAATGGCATAAGGCTTTATCGTTGCATTGAGTTTCCAAACAAGTGGGAATTGGACACGGAATTGCTAAGCGGCGTGTCGGCCGCCGATACCATGCTGATAAAGCGGCGCGGCAAGTGGTTCATGCTCACCAATATGAATCAGTTCTCTTCCGGCGATCACTCCTCGCAGCTGCATGTATTTTGGTCCGATAAACTTCGCTCATCCGATTGGAAGCCATTGTCATCGCTTCCGGTTGTGAACAGCTCCCGGATTGGCCGCAATGCCGGACTCCTGCTCGGCAAGAATGGCGATTGGTTCCGGGTCAGGCAGCGCCAGGCGTTCAACCAGTATGGGGCAGGCTTCTCGATCGCCAGAATTACCCACCTGGGCCTGGATGGATATTCGGAGGAGTCATTCGCAAGGATCGACCCTCTGTTTTTCCGCGACTTGAAGGGAACCCATCATATGCACGGCGTTGACGACTTTACGGTCTACGACTTCGTAAAGTCGGAACGATACTCCTAAAACATCGGCGGCGTTTTGCGGACCAGGTCAGACAGGGCGGCTGACAAAAGCAAAAAATCCGTCGGCTTGGGCTGGCGACGGCTCATCTCACAGCGTCAGAACAAATCAGCCCGGGCTGCCGCCGATATCTCCGGGGCCGCCGCCGTCGTCGGTGATCAGGGCAAAGGCGGACTGGAAGCAAACCGACGCCGACCTTGCCACTTCCTCCAGCATGCGGGTGGCGAGTTCGACATTGGTCTCGCTCACCGCAATTGCCGCGTCGGCCACGCCATAGGCGATCCTGCGCCGGTCTGAATCGCACCGGCAGGCGCGGATGTGCTGTTTGGTGGTTTGATCGATGCCGCAGTTCTGTTCCGCGGCAATCCACCGCCGAACCTCGCTCAGGCATTTGGAAGTTGAAATCTCGCAGGCGCTCGCCAGCGAAGATGCCACCGCACTCCGCGACGGCGCCGTAACCGCTTGAGCTTCAACCGAGAATACCGCCACCGAAAACAACAGCGACGACGCAAACGCCAACTTAAGCATTTTAACTCCTCCCTAACTAAGTTTAATATTGCGCCTCTTCCCCCCATAGTCAAGAAGGGGCGGGAGGCGGGGCGGCGAATTTCATGCCAGCCGCCTAAGTCTTGAGGACTTGAACCGAGCCTTGATATCAGAACGCGCCAGCCGATCTTTACTTTACGCCATCGTCGTGGTGTCGCCATTGGTTTTGGGCAGCAATCGGCCGATCTTCTGGGCTTTCAATGCCTTGCTGGCAGGCGTCTCTCTCGTGTTTTTTGCCCTTACGGAATGGTCAAAGCGGGGAGTTTCACGATTTGACTGGCGCGTGCCCTTCGCTATTGCCGCGCTACTGACTGTGGCCATGATTTGGATGGCACTGCAAAGCCTCACGTTTTGGCCCGCGGCGCTGGATCATCCGCTGTGGGCGGAATCGGGCCGGCAGGTTCCGGCCGGCGGTGCAATCAGCCTGGCGCCGCGAATGACGCTCACGGCGCTGGCATGGACGGCGCCACTGGCAATCTTCCTGGTCGCCAGCAGACTGGGCATGAGCAGCCATTATGGGCCCTTTGCGATGAAACTCATGCTGGCCGTGATCTGCCTGGTGGCCGCCTTCGGCCTTGCGGTGGAGGCCAATGATCTGGGCAGCGTCGGTATTGCCGCCAAGGAGCATTATCGGGGCTGGGTAACCGGCACTTTCGTCAATCGGAACACGGCGGCCGCGTTTTTTGCGATCGGAATTGCCATGGCATTGGCGCTGAGCCTCGAAGACGTCAAAGCCCGCCGCCCCCACAGCCATAAGACAGCGCTGCAGGCGGCTTGGGCATGGGCAGGGTCACGACAAGGGGTCCATGGCCTGCTGGCGGTCTTTCTCTGGTTTGCCGCCGTGATGACGGGCTCACGCGGGGGGGTGCTGGCCGCGTCGGCCGGGATCGGCCTGATTCTACTGCTGGTGTTGACGAAATCTCCTCGGCCGGGGCGCCGCGTTGCGCTGTGGCTGTGGCCGCTGCCTCTCGCCGGCATGGGACTGGCGATTTTTGTCCTGCTGGAACGGGCAGACAATGCCGCCAGCAGCAATATCAGCCGGCTCAGTCTCTACCGGGAAGCCATTGCAGCGATCTCCGACCGGCCGCTCCTTGGCCATGGCGCCGGAGCCTACGAGGCGGTTCAACCGCTCTATCACCTGGACACGACGCCCAGCTATTTGCTCTGGAACCACGCCCATTCGGGGGCGCTGGAACTCATGGCAGGAATGGGAATTCCCGTTGCCATGCCGCTGATCGCCGCCTTTCTCGCGCTGACCGTTTATCTGGCGCGGAGTTACCGGCGCGCCAAGGTGCCGTCGCCGGCGTCATTGGCGGCGGCTGCGGCATTGACGGCGACAGGTATTCACGCTCTGTACGATTTCTCACTGGAGACGCAGGCGGTTGCGCTCTATGTGGCGGTTCTTGCCGGTCTGGGGACGGGGGAGGCGGCAAGGCCGTCACCGCCATCGTGATGGCGCGCCCGGCCGTTAACCCTCTTGCGGATCGGAGAACTTACAATCTTCAAATTGCCACCGAATTTAAGCTAAAGTGAATGAAATTTCACGACTGGGACATCGGTTCTGCGATGCTTCGCCGATTGGCAGGTCAATGGGCTTTTCGCGAAGCCTCGGTGCGGGCTGGCGGAGTCTCCACGGCAAGCGCAGCTGTGCCGGATCGCCAAAGAGTATATGCCATCGGCGATATCCACGGCCGCTTCGACCTGGCGAGCAAGATGATCGCCATGATCCGCGACGACATGGCGGAGTCGGGCGGCGGATTGGAGGCCACCGCCGTAGGTCTAGGGGATTTCATCGACCGGGGCCCGCAAACCAGGCAGGTGCTCGATCTTTTGTGCGCGCTCCGCCAGGAGGCCGCTTTCCGCTTTGTCGGCATACAGGGCAACCACGAGGCGATGTTCATGTCCATGCTCGACCGCCCCGGCGTCAGCTTGAAGGAATGGTTGTCCTTCGGCGGCACCGAGACATTGGCGTCATATGGCATCGCCGGAGCCGGCCGGATGCCGCCCGCTGCCTTGCGCGAGGAAATTTCCCGGCGCATGCCGCTCGAACACTTGCTGTTCTTGCAGGGGCTCAAACTGTCGCTGACGATCGGCGACTACTTTTTTTGTCATGCCGGGGCCAGGCCGGGTATACCGTTGTCGCGTCAGGAGAAGCGGGATCTGTTGTGGATCGGTTCCGGTTTTTCAGACCGGGATGCGCCTTTCGAAAAAGTGATAGTTCATGGGCATACGCGAACCACTGCGGCGGAAATCCACCGCCACAGAATCAGCCTCGACACCGGCGCCCACGCCACTGGCGTCCTGTCGTGCGCGGTCCTCGAAGGTTCGGCGATCAGGCTCTTGAAGTGCGGCCAATGACGGGATTTCTTTGATGAATGAATTTAAAGTGATCGCCGACCGGACTCCGCAAGGCGAAGCCTTCGCGGACAGCCGCGGCGGCATACCGCAAACATTCGACGCACGGGAGATTGCATCGTCTCTGATGATGCAGATCCGCACCATCGTGGTCGCGGCGCTTCTCGTTCTCACCGCCGCAGTGCTCGTCGTCTGGCAAATCGAAAGAAAGTACAGCGCCACAGCCTTGCTGGAAATCGACCAAAGCGAGGCGGAGATGGTCGGCATGGGGCAGAAGGGCATGGCCGGAACGACGCTGAACAGCCTGGTCGAAACCAAGGTCGAAATACTGAACTCCTCAAGCGTGTCTCTGACCGTCATCAAATCCCAGAAACTCTGGCGCGACGAGGAATTCGGTCTCGGAACGTCCTCCTGGAAGGATTTTCTCAGTTTGCTGCAGTTTTCGACTGAAGCGGTGCAAACGCCGGAGATCGCCGCTTTCGAGGATCTGACCGGCCGCCAACGCGCCGCTCTTGTCGACAAACTCGATCGGCGGGTGGGCGTCGCCCGGCGCGGATTGACCAGCGTCATCGCCGTCACAGCCCGTTCGGTCTCGCCCGAGAAGGCTGCAACCCTCGCCAATGCGTTGGCCAATGCCTACATCGACCTCGAGATCGGCACGCGGGTGAACAGCGCCCAGCGCGCGGCCGAGTTCCTCGAAGTGCAACTCAACCTCTTGGCTGAAGAGATAAAGAAGGGCGATGCCGAGATCAGCCGCTTGATCCTGGAAAACAGCGGCAAGATTGGAACCGCCGAAACCCAGGCGCTGCTCGATTCGTTCAAGACGCGGGTGGCGAGCCTCGATCTCGAACGCACCCGGCTTCTGGCTCAGGCAAGCCGGCTGCAGGCGGTCACCGAGTCGAACGATTTCACGGAAGCTGCGCTGATCAATCTCGGCGCCGATTTCGGCCAGCAGGTGGCCAGGCGCAACACGCTTGCCGCGGCCGTGGCCCAGGGCGATGTTTCCCTCAAGGCGCAACTGGCCCAGGCCGAGCAGGAATTGCGCGCCACAGCCCTGGATCATCTGTCGGCCATTGACAAGCAGGTCCAGGGGCGCGACAGCGAACTGTCCAAAATCCGCAAGTCGATAGAGGACACGATCGGCTCGCAAACGATTCCTCCGGAACTTGCCATCGGCCTGTACCGCTTGCAGAAAGAGGCGCTCAACAATCAACGCCTGTACGACTCCTATGCGGCGCGTCTGGGCGACGCGCAGCAAATGGTCGGTCTGCCGATTTCCTCCAGCCGCCTTGTAGCGCCGGCCATGCCGCCGGATCAGCCGGACTGGCCGTCGCGAACGCTGCTGCTTGTCCTCGCGGCCCTGGCCGCATCCGGAATGGGCGTGGCCGCCGGACTCTTGCGCCACTATTACATCGGCGGATTCACATCGGCGATGCAACTCGAGGCGGTGGGCGGCCATCAGGTCATTGCCAATGTGTTGGAATGCGACGGCGATCCGGCCATTGTTGCCGTCCAGGCGCCCAACTCGGCATTCGTCGAGTCGATCCGGCGCGTGCGGATCGGCATCGAGAGCGGATCGCCCGCCGACGAGGGCAGGATGATCCTGGTGACATCGACCGAGCCCGGAGAAGGCAAGACAACGGTAGCCACTTCGCTGGCCCGGTCCTTCGCTCAGTCGGGCCGGCGCACGCTTCTCCTGGACGGCGACTTGCGGCGGCCATCGATCGCCAAGCATTTCGGCGTCAAGGAATCGGCCGACTTGATCGACGCGATCATGGCCAATCCGGGTGACTCCGACCTCTCCAAGTTCGTCTGGCACGATCCGGCCACCGGACTCGACGTACTGTGTGCCGGCGAACGGGGCGATGTTGCCAGCGACATGATCCTTGGCTCGGAGCGGTTCCGCAGTGTCGCCGAACGTGCGTTGCAGAATTACGAGATCGTGATTGTCGACAGTCCGCCGGTGGGACAGGTCGTCGACGCCCTCGTCCTTCAACGCTCGGCTGACGTGATACTGTATGTGGTGCGGAATGGCACCACAGGCCAGCGCGAAGTGGCTGCGGGTGTCAAGCAGATGGAACGGCAGGCGGTGGCGCCGCCTCTGTATTTTGTCCTGAACCGGGCCAGCAACATGTTGACCGGTTACGGCTATTCGGGCGCCGGTTATGCTTATTACTGAGCCGGTTGTCCCGCCTGAGGGCAGCTTCACCAAGCGCAAGGAAGCGGCCGCCGAAAGCACTCGCTCCAAGACGGCCGTGGTCTATCTGGCGGGGTTTCTCGGAATCCTCTGTTTGCTCGGTTCGGCCTACATCCTGGCGGTCGAGATCGCAACACCCCGCGCACTCTGGCTCGAGGAGTACCGGCTGTTCAATCCGTCAAACGCCGACAAATACGTTTTAGGCCCGGTCGGACTGCAAGTCGCCAACCTGCTGCCGGAGCCCGGCGTATACGGCCGTTATGCCGATTGCGATGCGGCGAGACGCCGGTCCATGGCGGCAGGCAACTGGACCGCGGCATCCGCACGCGCGGCGGAATGTCTACGCGCGATCGAAGCGGCGCTGCAGCGGATGCCGGCCTCCACGGCATTGTGGTTTCATCGCGCCCGGTTGATCGCGGCGTACGGGCCGGACGATGCCGGGGTCGATGATTCGCTGCGGATGTCGTACCGGACCGGCGCCCGAGAGGGCTGGATCATGCCGGCCAGGCTGTTGTTTGCTCTGCGGCGCTGGGAGCAGTTGCCGGAGGACCTGCACCGTACGGCGGCGCTTGATGTGGCAGTCATGTTGCAAAGCTGGAATCTCAGGCGGACGCTGGCTCGCACCTATTGGTCGGAGCCGGCCATTCGCGAACGACTTGCGGAACTGGTTGAAGAAAAAGCCACGCCTGAGCAGAAAAACGACTTCGCGTGGTTGGTCCGCGAGTTGATGAGAGGAAGCGATCACCCCTGATTGCGGGCCGCAATCTTTCGCAAAGCGAGACAATGTAATGCGTGCATTATTGATGGCCGTTTTCGTCTTGTTCACAGCCGCCGGCCATGCCGCGGCCGAGACTCCCAAACCTGCACAGCTGCGAATCATGGCTGGCGGACAGGCCTATCAGGGTCCGCCGGTTATGACGGTTCGTGTCGATGAAACGGCAATTGCCGAAATCGTCGTCCGCAATGCCATCGATTCACTGACCGTCGAAAAGCCGTCGGCCGAACTGATCGGCGGCTATTTGCAGGCTTATGACGTCGACTTGCCAGCCCTGGATAAGATGCAAAGACTGCGCATCGAATTCACCAACGACCTCTGGGCGGGCCCGGAAAAACCCGGCGACCGAAATTTGTGGATTGGCTCGGTGACCGTGGCAGGGCGGCAATTCGACGCCGCCCAACTTGTCATCGACGCCGGATCCGGCCGGGTTTCCGGCAACTACGTCCTGATAAACCAATCGGGTGGCGTCGAAATCGGGCGCCCGCCCGAAGGCTGGCAAGCAGCGGTCGCCGCAAAAGCACCTGTGTGCACGACCCGGACGGAACTGGTGTTGACGGGTTATGCCCTCAATCAGCTTGGTCCGAGCACGGAAGATGTCTCTCGCTTGCGGACCTTTCTCCGACAAATGCCGGAGCTGTCGGGCTGCCGCATCGCCATTACGGGATCGACATCGCCCGGCGGCGGCACCCAGGCCAATAAGAGAGTTGCCATGAAACGCGCCGATGCCATCGCTGCGATCTTGCGCGGCAACGGCATCTCTGCAGACCGGATATCGATCGCGGAGCCGGCAACAGGACGGCGGGCTGTGATTATCGTCGCTGCCCCCTAGCGCATGTTGTTGTCGCCAAAGTGTGTACACTTTGGCGGAACATGCGCTAAAGCCGCTGCCATTGCCGGCCGGAGCCGGACACTTGCATCGTCAGGAAGCGATAAGACGCGCGCGCGATCGGGACGACGCTGCGGTTGAGATTGTCGAGGACAAAGCGGCCATTCGTCGTCTCTACAACGAGCACAGCGTGCTTCGCGCCCCGGTGCGTCCTGACAACGGCGATGGAGAGCGCGCTGGACGGCCAGCCCCTGGCAAGGAGCTGGGCCCTTTTTGTGAGCGCATAGTCCTCACAGTCGCCACGCGATACATTGACGTTCCAGGTGTCGGTCTTTCCGTCGCGCACCGGCTTGATCTTCCGGTTCACGGCGGCATTGACGCTGGCCAGCTGCGAATGCAATTTCTGTGTCATGCGCACTTTTGTGCCGGCGGTGGCCAGCCGGCCAGGCTGGTTCCTGCAGAGGGCGGGGTTCTTCACGCACATCTGAATATAGGCGAAAGGCGGAAGCTTGCCTCCTTTGCGGCTGATCTTGCGTGCCGGGACCCTGCGATGCTGGCCAAATCCATCCTGATAGGAGGCGCTTGCCTCCGTTGCCGCCACGCCGGCCAGCATCGCGAGTGCGAGCATGGATGCTGCGATCCTGCGTCCCCACATGTCGAACCTCCCTCCAAGAACCTGGGGGAGACTCGCAAGGCCGCTTTAACAGCCGCCTTAGGGAATTGTTAGGCTTTTAGGCTAATTGGCCAATACCGGCAGGAACGCCAGGCACCGCCCGGTCGTGCGGCGATTTCCTTCATGGAGGCAATGGCTTGCTGAATTTCGGGAGAACTTAAGCAAGACCGCGGGAAGGCCGTTTGGTTTCAGAAGGCGTTGCGGCTGCCAAACACGGCGGGGACCGTCTTGAACAGAATCCACAGATCGAATGCCAGCGACCGGCGTCTCACATATTCGAGGTCGCTGGCAACGCGCGCCGCCATATCGGCCAGCGACTCCGTAGGCCCGCGGCAGCCGCGGATCTGCGCCAGCCCCGTCATGCCGGGCTTGACCGTGTAGCGCTGCCCATAGCGGCGGATGCGCGGTGCATATTCTCGGTCGAGGCTAAGCGGATGCGGCCGCGGCCCCACAAGCGCCATTTCGCCACTCAACACATTGATGAGCTGCGGCAACTCGTCGATGCTGGCCTTGCGAAGCAGGGCGCCCACCCGGGTCACTCGCGGATCGTCCTTGCGGCACTGTATGGCCGATGCACCGTTCTCCAGCGCGTGCATGGTACGGAACTTGTAGATGCGGAAGACCGTGCCGCGGCGGCCATGCCGCTCTTGTCTGAAGAAAACCGGTCCGGGCGAGTCGAGCTTGATGGCGGCTGCACACAGCAGAAGAACCGGAGCGAGCACGGCGAGAAGCAAGGCGGCGCCAGCGAAATCGAAAATGCCTTCGGCAATACCGGTGGACTTCCGTAATGCGCCGCTCCAGCCGGAGAACCATCTGTCGAAATTCTTTCCTAAAGGGAAGGAATATGAATTCCGAGATTCTTCGAGGCTGCGCCCCCGCAACGTTACGTTGCTGGAACTATCTTCTGCGTGGTGGCTGACCCCACCTGCATTGCGGCCAACTGGCCAACTGTCCAAACGCCGGTACAAAACTCGCCATCCCTGCCCCTTGCCAAGACTAAGTATTAAGGATTTGTTAGTCAATGGCCGTTCGCATTTTCGACAACTTTTAGTTAAGTTGGATGCGCGGAGTTTGTTCCAGCCAGCGAAGAAAAATTCAGGCGGTCGAGCTGCGAGCCGTATGGGGCCGCGCCATTTCCAGCGAATACCACAGCAGCAACCAAGCCATCACTTCCTCGGTCAGTTCGCGGTGGGCGATTACGCCATTTGTCAGGGCGGTCAGAATGATCGACAGCCGAATGCCGGCGGAGGGGATTAGATAGGCTAAACCTACCCCGGGGAAGGCCGCCGCAACGCGCTCGGCATAGACCGACAGCAAGGTTAGCGCCGCCATGGTCCACGCCACCCCGTAAAGCAGGGTCCTGGGTGTCAGGAGATTGTGAAAGTTGGTCTCTTTTTGGACGTTGTAGCGATCGAAAACGCCTGCCGACTGCCAACCGAAAACCCGCTGCCCCCAGCTGATTTCCTCGCCCGCCAGGAAAAATGCGGTAATCGCCAGCAGCACCAGGATGGCGGCGGCGGCGGTGGAGCGGGACCGCTGTCGCATTGCGGCAATGGCCAGGAATACGGCGGTAAGGAACAAGCTCGCGGATGTCAGATTTTCCATGAGGTGATCCTCGCGGTAGATAACCGGATACAGTTGATCGGCCGTCATCAATGAACGGAAGAACGGGTTGACGCCCGCGGCCAGGAACAGGCCGATGAACAGGCCCATGAGGCCTATGGTGACCGTCATCCCGGCGATTGACCGCCAGCTGCCCCACGCGTCGCGAAGCAGCCGTTCCACAATGCCCGGGGCCTGCAGCAAGACAAAAACCAGGACCCAGGTGACGAGCAGGGCGCGCGACAGGGCGGCTCCGTAATCGATGCGTCCCGGGTCGAGCTGCAGCACAATTTCGAAAAACGGCGCCGCAGGCCGGTAGGCCCAGGGCAGGAACGGGATCACAAGGAAGGCGGCCAGAGCCAGCCAGTGGACTGCGTAGGCTATCCTTCTCGTCATGGCTATCTCATAGGCCCGGTGCCGGCTACAGGACTCGAACCTGTGGCCCCCTGATTACAAATCAGGTGCTCTACCAACTGAGCTAAGCCGGCGGCCGCACTCTCCTTAATCACTGGCGAACCACGCCGCAAGCGGGCCATTGCCCAGGGCCCGCTCCGGCCCTATGAATGGGGCCACTTCCTCGACGCCGGGACGGCGGCAGGA
>JBQTKG010000108.1:0-33792 GCA_052386315.1 Hyphomicrobiales bacterium | reverse complement strand
CCTTCCGGGATGGACGGGACAGATAGAACATAATAGGAACATACTGTCAAGGGGGTTTAGGAAAAAAGTTTTGGCGAGGCGAGGGGAGAATGGGGTGGAGCGAATAGCCGGGTGGCGCCGGGCGCAGACGCCCTCACCAGCCGGTCTCGCCCCAGGCGGCGGCGGCGAGGATGGGGCCGGCCTTGCCCTGTTGCAGCAGGGCGGCGGCACCGCGGCAATCGGGCAGCAGAATGTCCTGCTTCGGCAGTGTAAGCGTTATCGCCTCGCCGTGCCACATGCCGGCGGGCACCAGCTTGCGCGCCACATTGTAGTAAACGATGTCCTTGCCGGCGTTCTCGCCCTTCTCGATTTTGACCGCAATCGACGGCGCAAAAGGCATGAGCCACAGCGTCGCATCGCGCGCCCCGCCGGCCTTCCCCATCTCGACGATGAACTCGTGCTCGTTGGCCGCAAGCGAAATGCCGACCGGATTCTGCGGCGTCGCCGCCTGCGCCCGGGCGATGGCCTTGAGGATGGTGGATCTGTTGCTGCCGCTGTAGTGGCTGCCGCCATCCACCACCACCTGCGGCGTGTAGACGTCCATGTCGCCGCGCGCCTTGGCGTAATCGTATTGGCGCTGCGATTTTTCCGGGCTCGCCAGGGTGTCGCGCCAGCCGAGATAATCCCAGTAATCGACATTGTAGGAAAGCACGATGACGCCCTTCATCCGGCGCAATTCGCCCATCAGGGCATCGGCGGGGGGACATGACGAACAGCCCTGGCTGGTAAAGAGTTCGATGACGACCGGCCGTGCGGCTCCCGCCCGCGCCGGCCTTGCCGCCACGGCCCAAACCGCTCCGGCACCGAGCGCCAGAACCGTCCGCCGTGAAATCCCAGGCCGTCCTTCCATGCAGGGCATTATGCGGCCTTGCGGCGGCAATAGCCATTCACGACCGGTTGAGGGCCGATCACGATGGTGTGGGTTAACGGATTATACCAGAGGCGCCAAGCCGCCTCAAATCTCGACGATCACCTTGAAGCCGCCATAGAACATCCGCTTGGCGTCGAAAGGCATCGACTTCATGTCCATCCCGGCCATCCAGGGATCCTTCATCACGGCCGCGTTGACGCGATCGCGATCGCGGCGCGACTTGTACACGATCCATGAAAAGATCACGGTTTCGCCGGGCTTGAGCTTGACGCTTTGCGGAAAAGACGTGAGCTTGCCGGGCTTCACGTCGTCGGCGGCGCATTCAACATGGGCAAGCGCCCCGTGCTTCACCCAGATTTTTCCGGCTTTGCGCGCCATGCGCCGGTAGGCGGCAAGGTTTTTTTTCGGGACCGGGACGACAAATCCATCAACATAGTTCATCTCAAAGTCTCCTTATCCGCCCTCTGGCGTAGACACTAGAACAGATTGCGCTCGGGTTGAAGCGACCTTCCATACACCGTCATCCCGGCGAAAGCCGGGATGACGGAATTTGGGTGAAGCTTGCCGGTTATCAGGCGGCGTGGGCGAGGTTCCGCAGGATATAGGGCATGATGCCGCCGTTGCGGAAATAATCGAGCTCGTCGAGCGTGTCGATGCGGCACTGGACCTGGGCGGCGGCCGTGGAACCGTCGCCGCGGACGATCTCGACGGTGAGCATGGCGCGTGGCTTGAGGCCGCCGGCGAGGCCCATGATCGTCACCGTCTCGTCGCCCTTGAGGCCGAGCGTCAGCCAGCTTTCACCGTCGACGAACTGCAGGGGAACCACCCCCATGCCGATCAGGTTGGAGCGGTGGATGCGCTCGAAGCTCTGGGCGATGACGGCGCGCACGCCGAGCAGCCGCGTGCCTTTCGCCGCCCAGTCGCGCGACGAGCCGGTGCCGTATTCGCGCCCCGCGAAGATAACGAGCGGGACTCCCTCAGCCTGATACTTCATCGCCGCATCGTAGATCGGCATCTGGGTGAAGGAAGGATAATGCATGGTGAAGCCGCCTTCCACGCCCGGCACCATCTGGTTCTTGATGCGGATGTTGGCGAAGGTGCCGCGCATCATCACTTCATGGTGGCCGCGCCGTGCGCCGTAAGAATTGAAGTCGGGCTTCTCGACCCCGCGTCCCATCAGATACAGGCCGGCGGGCGAGGCCGCCTTGATGTCGCCGGCGGGCGAAATGTGGTCCGTGGTGATCGAATCGAGGAAGAGGCCGAGAATGCGGGCGCCGCTTATGTCGGCCACGGCGGCCGGCGTCATGGTGAGGCCGTCGAAATAGGGCGGGTTCGCCACATAGGTGCTGTACGCATCCCATGGATAGGTGAGCCCCTTGCCGATCCTGATCTTGCGCCATTGCGCGTCGCCCTTGAACACGTCCTTGTATTTGCGGGCGAAGGCCTTGCGCGTCACATGCTTCCGCACGAATTCGGCGATTTCCTTGGGGTCCGGCCAGATGTCCCCGAGATAGACCGGCCGGCCCTTCCGGTCGTGGCCCAAAGGATCGCCGGCCAGATCGACATTGAGCGATCCCGCCAGCGCATAGGCGACGACGAGGGGCGGCGAGGCGAGATAGTTGGCGCGCACGTCCGGGTTCACCCGGCCTTCGAAATTGCGGTTTCCCGAAAGCACCGCGGCGGCGACCAGATCGTTCTTCCTGATCGCTTCGGCAATTGTTTCCGGCAGCGGGCCGGAATTGCCGATGCAGGTGGTGCAGCCGTAGCCAACGAGTGCGAAGCCGAGCTTGTCGAGGTCCTTGTGCAGGCCGGAGGATTTGAGATACTCGGTCACCACCTGGCTGCCGGGGGCGAGCGAAGTCTTGACCCAGGGCTTAGGGCTAAGGCCCTTCCTCACCGCGTTGCGGGCGAGTAGTCCGGCGCCGATCATCACCGAGGGATTGGACGTGTTGGTGCAGGAAGTGATCGCGGCGATCACCACATCGCCATGGCCGAGATCGAAATTGGCGTTCTCGACCTTGAAGCGTTGCGACAGTTGATCCGCCTTCTTGAACTCTTCCGCCATCACCGTGGCGAAGCCGGAGGCGGCGTCCTTGAGCGTCACCCGGTCCTGCGGCCGCTTGGGCCCCGCCATGGAGGGAACCACGCTGCCGAGATCGAGGACCAGCGTGCCGGTGTAATCGGGTTCCGGCGATTTGGCCGTCCAGAACATGTCCTGGGCTCTGGCGTATTTCTCGACCAATGCGATCTGCGCAGGCGGGCGCGCCGTGCCCTTGAGATAGAAGATGGTTTCGGCGGAGATCGGGAAGAAGCCGCAGGTGGCGCCATATTCCGGCGCCATGTTAGCGATCGTCGCCATGTCCTCGAGCGCCAGGGTGGCAAGGCCCGGCCCGTAGAATTCCACGAATTTTCCGACCACGCCCTGCTTGCGCAGCATCTGGGTGACGGTGAGCACCAGATCGGTGGCGGTCGTGCCTTCGGCGAGCCTGCCGGTCAAGCGGAAGCCGATCACTTCCGGAATGAGCATGGAAATGGGCTGGCCCAGCATCGCCGCTTCCGCCTCGATGCCGCCCACACCCCAGCCGAGCACCGAGAGGCCGTTGACCATGGTGGTGTGGCTGTCGGTGCCGACGAGCGTGTCGGGATAGGCCAAGGTGACGGTCCTGCCGCTGGCTTTCTCCGCCTTGCTCCACACCGTCTTGGCGAGATATTCGAGATTCACCTGATGGCAGATGCCGGTGCCCGGCGGCACCACGCGGAAATTGTCGAAGGCGCCCTGGCCCCATTTGAGGAAGGTATAGCGCTCGCCGTTGCGGCCGTATTCGAGCCCCACGTTCTTCTTGAAGGCGGAGGAATTGGCGAAATAGTCGACCATCACCGAATGGTCGATGACCAGATCGACGGGGGCGAGCGGGTTGATCTTGCGCGGGTCCTGGCCCATTTGCCGCATCGCATCGCGCATGGCGGCGAGATCGACCACCGCCGGAACCCCGGTGAAATCCTGCATCAGGACGCGCGCCGGGCGGAAGGCGATTTCCTTCTCCGCCTTGCCGCGATTGGTGAGCCAGGCGGCGAAGCCCTCGATATCGGCCTTGGTGACGCTGCGCCCATCCTCGTGGCGCAGCAGATTTTCCAGCAACACCTTCAGCGAATAGGGCAGCCGCGAAATGCCCTTGAGCCCGTTCTTCTCCGCCGCCTTGAGACTGAAATAGCTGTAGTTCCTGGCGCCCGCCTTGAGGCTCCTGCGGCACTTGAAACTGTCGAGGGAGGGTTGGATCATGGGCCTGTCCTGCGCTGCGATTGGCGCCGGATATAGGCGGGTTCGCCGGGCAAGACCAGTCCAACCTAAGGTGCCGCTCAGAGGCGGCGTTCCACCATCATTTTCTTGATCTCGGCGATGGCCTTGGCCGGATTGAGCCCCTTGGGGCAGGCCTTGGCGCAGTTCATGATAGTGTGGCAGCGGTAGAGGCGGAACGGGTCTTCGAGATTGTCGAGGCGCTCGCCCGCCGCCTCGTCGCGCGAGTCGATCAGCCAGCGATAGGCCTGCAGCAGCACCGCGGGGCCGAGATAGCGCTCGCCGTTCCACCAATAGGAGGGACACGAGGTCGAGCAGCAGGCGCACAGGATGCACTCGTAGAGGCCGTCGAGCTTGGCCCGGTCCTGGTGGGACTGCTTCCACTCGGTCGCGGGCTCCGGCGTCACCGTCTTGAGCCACGGCTCGATCGAGCGGTGCTGGGCGTAGAAATGCGACAGGTCGGCGACCAGGTCCTTGACCACCGGCAAATGCGGCAGCGGATAGATGCGGACAGGGCCTTTGACATCGGCCGAGGCCATGGTGCAGGCGAGTGTGTTGGTGCCGTCGATGTTCATGGCGCAGGAGCCGCACACGCCTTCCCGGCACGAGCGCCGGAAGGTCAGCGTTGCGTCCTGCTCGTTCTTGATCTTGATCAGCGCGTCGAGAACCATGGGCCCGCATTGCTCCATGTCGACGTGGTAGGTATCGAGCCGCGGGTTGTTTCCGTCCTCCGGATTCCAGCGATAGACGCGGAATTCCCGGAGCCTGCCGCCCGCCGGTTGCGGCCACTGCCTGCCGGGCTGGACTCTCGAGTTCCTGGGAAGGGTGAATTCGACCATGTGGTTTCACTTACTCGTCGCGTTGAAAGTGCGAAAACGGCAGCAGGCGGAGACGTGACCGCCCGGTTTCAACCGTCAGCAAGGCCCCTTCTCGCAATTCGGCCTCTGTCTGCCGGATCGCCGAATGGACGGCATCGCCAATCCGCTCAGGTGAAAGAACATCAGAACGGATTTGAACGATACTAGGCTCGCGATCCCCTGAAACAGCCAGCATTCCGCCAAAGTCTAAATCATTTGTCAGAATCACGTGCGAATTGTCCTTGGCCCAAGCGAGAAGTTCCGAGTCCGGCGCAGTTTCCGGCCCAACAAGGGACCAATGGACCGCCTGATAACCACGCAACTGCAAGAAGTCTGACCAGCGCGGAGTAAGATTCATATCAACCAGAAACCTCATTTGGCGGGGTTGAGTTCAATCTCGCGCTCCTGGGCGAGTGACGCCGCATAGCTTATGGCTTCCAACACATCTTCGCGGGTGAGGTAAGGATAGTCGCGCAACAGCTCATCGATTGCGACGCCTGCCCCGATCTGCCCGACGATCATCCCCACCGTGACCCGCATCCCGCGTATGCAGGCTTTTCCACCCATGACGGCTGGATTACGAGTGATTCTAGTGAACTGGGTCATGCTACCTCCGACAATTCACGCTAGTCAGCAAGTGCCTTCGAGCCCTGAGGCCCAACTTTTCTTTCCCCGTCAATTGGATTCATAGCGGCGAAAATCTTAGGTTGCAATTCCTGAAGACTTTCATGGAACTTCGTTTCAAACAAACTTACCATGCCGATAATCCATCGAAATCTCACCACAGTCGATGCAGTTGGCTGCTTCTACCATCAATAAACCCTCGCCTTTGGCTTAACATAGGCGATGTCGTTGGACAGCGTGTAGTCGTGCACCGGGCGGTAGCCGAGCCTCACCTTGCGGCGGGCGCCGTCCACCCAGGCGAGCGTGTGCTTCATCCAGGTCTTGTCGTCGCGCTTGGGGAAATCCTCGCGCGCATGGGCGCCGCGGCTTTCCTGGCGGGCGAGCGCGCCGGCAACCGTCGCCGCCGCCTGCACGATGAGATTGTCGTATTCCAGCGTCTCGATCAGGTCGGAGTTCCAGATCAGCGACCGGTCGGTGACGCGAATATCGTCGGTTGCCTTCCACACTCCGGCGAGGCGCCTCGCACCTTCCGAGAGAATGTCGCCGGTGCGGAACACCGCGCAATAGTCCTGCATGGTCTTCTGCATGCGCAGCCGGAGCTCGGCCGTGGGCGTGCCGCCCTTCGCGTGGCGGAAGCGGTCGAGCCTGGCGATCGCCGCCTCGCCCGCATCGGCAGGCAGGCCGGCATGCGGCGAATTGGCCGCGACCGTCCCGGCGCATTTGAGGCCGGCGGCGCGGCCGAAGACCACCAGATCGATCAGCGAATTCGAGCCCAGGCGATTTGCTCCGTGCACGGAGACGCACGCCGCCTCGCCCACCGCCAGAAGTCCGGCCACGGTCTTCTCCGGATCGCCCTTGTCCCCCGCCAGTGCCTCGCCGTGATAGTTCGTGGGAATCCCGCCCATGTTGTAATGCGCCGTCGGCAGCACCGGAATCGGCTGGCGGGTCACATCGACGCCGGCGAAAATCCTGGCCGATTCGGAAATCCCCGGCAGGCGCTCCTCCAGCACCTTGGGGTCGAGATGCTCGAGATGCAGATGGATGTGGTCCTTGTGGGCGCCCACTCCCCTGCCCTCGCGGATTTCGATGGTCATCGAGCGCGACACAACATCGCGCGAGGCGAGGTCCTTGGCCGAGGGCGCATAGCGTTCCATGAAGCGCTCGCCTTCCGAATTGGTGAGATAGCCGCCCTCGCCGCGAGAACCCTCGGTGATGAGGCAGCCGGCGCCATAGATGCCGGTCGGGTGGAACTGCACGAACTCCATGTCCTGAAGCGGCAGCCCGGCGCGCAGCACCATGGCATTGCCGTCGCCGGTGCAGGTATGCGCCGAAGTGGCGGAGAAATAGGCCCGGCCATAGCCGCCCGTCGCGACGATCGTCTTGTGGGCGCGGAAGCGGTGGATGGTGCCGTCCTCCATGGAGAGCGCCACCACACCGCGGCAGGCGCCATCTTCCATGATGAGGTCGAGGGCGAAATATTCGATGAAGAATTCAGCCGCGTGGCGCAGCGACTGGCCGTAGAGGGTATGCAGCATGGCGTGTCCGGTGCGGTCGGCCGCGGCGCAAGTGCGCTGGGCCGGCGGGCCTTCGCCGAAATTCATCATCATGCCGCCGAACGGGCGCTGATAGATCTTGCCGTCCTCGGTGCGCGAGAACGGCATGCCGAAATGCTCGAGCTCATAGACGGCGGTGGGCGCGTGGCGGCAGAGATATTCGATGGCGTCCTGGTCGCCCAGCCAGTCGGCGCCCTTGACCGTGTCGTACATGTGCCAGCGCCAGTCGTCGGCACCCATGTTGCCGAGCGAGGCGGCGATGCCGCCCTGCGCCGCCACGGTATGCGAGCGCGTCGGAAAGACTTTGGTGATGCAGGCGCACTTCAACCCCGCCTGCGAGGCGCCCAGCGTTGCGCGCAAGCCGGCGCCGCCCGCTCCCACCACGACGACGTCGAAGCTATGGTCGTTAAACGGATAGGCGCGGCCGCCGATGGCGTTCGATCGCAAGGCAGGCGCGGCCATCAAATTCCAAAGCTCATCTTGAGAATCGCATAAAGCGCGGCGGCGCCGAGAGCCGCGGTGAAGAAGGAATTGAGGACGAGGCAGGCGAGTTTGGCGCCGTGGCCATGCACGTAATCTTCGACGATCGCCTGCATGCCGAGCCGCATGTGCCAGAGAATGGAGAGGAAGGCGAGCGTGAGCACGATGGCGATCGCCGGATTGTGCAGGCTCGCCACCAGCCTGGCCCGCGAAGTTCCGAGATGCGCCACGATGAACCAGACGAAGAAGACGATCAGCGGCAGATTGGCGATCGCCGTCAGCCGCTGCATCAGGAAATGTCCGGTGCCGGATTTGGCCGAGCCCAGCCCGCGGACCTGGCCGAGCGGCGTTCGCATGCTCATGGCATTACCCCGTAGCCCACGAACCACAACAGGATCGTGAGGATGACGGAACCCGCCAGATTGGCGCGCGCCATCCATTCGACGACCGCAAGATCGTAGCCGCGGCCGGTATCCCAGATGAGGTGGCGGATGCCGCCCAGCGCATGATGGAGCAGCGCCCAGGTGAAGCCGAAGAGGATGAGCCGTCCGAACCAGTGGCCAAAGAAACCCTGCACCACATCGAAATAGGGCTCCGAGAGTGCCGCCGCCGTCAGCCACCAGACCATAAGGATGACGCCGAAATACAGCGACGCCCCGGTGATGCGATGGGCAATCGACATCATCATGGTCAGCATCGGCCGGTAGATTTGCAGATGCGGCGACAAGGGCCGCGGGGCGGGTTTCGTCTCGGGCATGATTCCGTTCCGGTCTTGCCGGCAAGTTCTAGCTGTTGCGCCGCAATATCGCAATTGCGCCAAAAGTCATGGGAGGGTTGACGGATTAACGGCGCCTGCCGCCGGACAAGCCCGCCCGCCAGTCCGGCGCCATGGCTGCCGGCCTCCACCCCGCGTCATCCCGGCTTTCGCCGGGATGACGGAAGAAAGTGGAGTTAATCGAGTTTACCGCAGCCCGCTTAAAGCACGATCACCTTGGTGCCGATCTCGGCGTAATCGTAAAGCTCGGAAACTTCCTCGTTGAGCATGCGGATGCAGCCGGAGGAGGCGGCGGAGCCGATCGACTGCGGCTCGTTGGTGCCGTGAATGCGGAACAACGTGTCGCGCTCGCCCTCGAACAGATAGAGGGCCCGCGCGCCCAAGGGATTGTCGGGGCCGCCGGGCATGCCATTGGCGAATTTTCCGAGCTCCGGCTTGCGGGCGATCATGTCGGCGGGCGGCGTCCACACCGGCCATTCCTCCTTGCGGCCGATGGCGGCGATTCCCGCCCAGTCGTAGCCTTCGCGGCCCACCGCCACGCCGTAGCGCATGGCGGTCTCGCGGCCGAGCACATGGTAGAGGACCCGCGCCACCGTATCGACGATGATGGTGCCAAACCGTTCGGGAGTTGGGAATTCGACGATCTCGGAGCCGCCATAGGCGCCGCCGAAATTCGCCTTCCTCGCCGCCAGCGCCTGGGGCGCGAGCCCCAGCGTCGCGCCCAATCCCATAACAACCCGCCGGCGTTTCATGGTCGCAGTCCCCATTCAACGCCAAATTCGTAGCGCCGGAGTCATGGCGAAATCGAGGCGGCGTTAACTGAGCGGGAAGTGCCGCCTCACCAGCCGGTACTCGTGCCAGATGAGCGCCATGACGAAAACATCGAAAACCGTGAACACGATCAATCCGAGCGCGTGGGTATATGAGTACCGGTACAGCTGATAGACGATAAACAGCGCCAAAGCTGCAAGCGACGCGGGATAGGACCACAGCCTGTTCCTGAGAAGACCGATGACCAGCAGCAGCTTCACCAGACCGTGACTCAGGAGATAAAAGGCGTAAAATTCCTTGCTGCCAAGGGACAGACCTTGCGCGGCCTGCGGGAGGTAAGTTGCGACGAGATCGTTTGGATCCTCGATAAGTTCGCTCTGTGTCGCGTTGCGCACGAGACTCGATATCGTTGCTGCGCTGACGGCGTAAAGCGCGACACCGCCGATGCATTCGACGAGCGCGTGCGCGCCCTTCAGGAGAATGCTGACTTCGAAAACCCGGTGGATGAAACGCTCGTTCACCTGCCCCCGCAACGCCATGATTTGCGCAACCCCTCCCCGCCGCCGCCGACGGCGGGGCCTCGGCCCCTAAGAATTACCCCTTCCTATTCTGCCTATTGGCGATCAGGTCCTCCACCACCGCCGGATCGGCGAGCGTCGAGGTATCGCCCAGCGCGCCGAAATCGTCCTCGGCGATCTTGCGCAGGATACGGCGCATGATCTTGCCGGAGCGGGTCTTGGGCAGGCCCGGCGCGAACTGGATCTTGTCGGGTGTGGCAAGCGGGCCGATTTCCTTGCGCACATGGGCGACGAGGTCCTTGCGCAGCTCCTCGGAGCCCGCCTCGCCGGCCATCAGCGTCACGTAGCAATAGATGCCCTGGCCCTTGATGCCGTGCGGATAGCCGACGACCGCGGCCTCCGAGACCTTGCTGTGGGAAACCAGCGCCGATTCCACTTCCGCCGTGCCGAGCCGGTGGCCGGAGACGTTGAGCACGTCGTCGACGCGCCCCGTTATCCAGTAATAGCCGTCCGCATCGCGGCGGCAGCCGTCGCCGGTGAAATACATGCCCTTGTAGGTGGAGAAATAGGTCTGCACGAAACGCTCGTGGTCGCCGTAAACGGTGCGCATCTGGCCGGGCCACGAATCGAGGATGACGAGATTGCCGGAAGCCGCCCCTTCGAGGAGCGTGCCCTTGTCGTCGACCAGCCCCGGCTGGACGCCGAAGAAAGGCCGCGTCGCCGAGCCGGGTTTCAAATTCGTGGCGCCGGGAAGCGCCGTGATGAGAATGCCGCCGGTTTCCGTCTGCCACCAGGTATCGACGATCGGGCAGCGCCGGTCGCCGACCACGCGGTGGTACCATTCCCAGGCTTCCGGATTGATCGGCTCGCCGACCGTGCCGAGCAGCTTCAGCGATTTGCGCGAGGTGCGCTTGACCGGCGCCTCGCCCGCCCCCATCAGCGCCCGGATCGCCGTGGGCGCCGTGTAGAAGATATCGACCCGGTGCTTGTCGACCACCTCCCAGAAGCGCGAGTTGGTCGGGTAATTCGGCACCCCCTCGAACATCAGCGTGGTGGCGCCGTTGGCGAGCGGCCCGTAGACGATGTAACTGTGGCCGGTGACCCAGCCCACATCCGCCGTGCACCAGAAAATGTCGCCGGCGTGATAGTCGAAGACATACTCGTGGGTCATCGCCGCGTAGACGAGATAGCCGCCGGTGGTGTGAAGCACTCCCTTGGGCTTGCCGGTCGAGCCCGAAGTGTAGAGGATGAACAACGGGTCTTCCGCCTTCATCTTCTCCGGCTTGCACTCGGCCGAAACCTTGGCGGCCTCCTCGTGATACCACAGATCGCGGGCTTCATTCCAAGGCACCTGCCCGCCGGTGCGGCGCACCACCAGCACCTTTTCATCGCCCGAGCATTTCTTCAGCGCTTCGTCGGTATTGACCTTGAGCGGCACCTTCTTGCCGCCGCGCAGGCCTTCGTCGGCGGTGATGATGAATTTGGAATCGCAATCCTTGATGCGGCCGGCGAGCGAATCCGGCGAGAAGCCGCCGAACACCACCGAATGGACGGCGCCGATGCGGGTGCAGGCGAGCATGGCATAGGCGGTTTCCGGAATCATCGGCATGTAGATGGTGACCCGGTCGCCGCGCCTGACGCCGTTCTTCTTCAGCACATTGGCGAACCGGCAGACATGCTCGTGGAGTTCCCGGTAGGTGATCTTCTTGTCGTAATAGGGATCGTCGCCCTCCCAGATCAGGGCAACCCGATCGGCCCGCTTCTTCAGGTGCCGGTCGATGCAATTGTATGACACGTTGAGTATGCCGTCCTCGAACCATTTGATCGACACCTGGGGAAAGGCGTAGCTCGAGTTCTTGATCTTCTTCGGCGCCTTGAACCAGTCGATGCGCTTGCCGTGCTTCGCCCAGAATTTGTCCGGGTCCTTGATCGAGGCGGCGTACATCTTCCTGTAGGCCGCCGGGTCGGCATGGGCCCGCTTCTTCCATTGCGCCGGAACCGCATAAACCTTCTCGGACATGGGCGAATTCCTCCCCGATATAACGCTAGCGCGCTTTCCGGCGAAGTGGAAACACTTCGCCGAAAAGAAATCGCGCCAGACGAATTTCATGGAGCATGTCCTTATCGCCAAAGTGCACGCACTTTGGCGGAACATGCTCTATTGTGGTTCTCTTTGCAGGCGGAACCTATAGCTTGCAATGCAACTCCTGTCTAAGCCCCGCCATCGCCTCCCCCGCCATGTCCTCGCCCCTCCACATCTTCTACTTCCTCGCCCTCGGCCTGTTCTGGGGCCTGTCGCCGTCGCTCTACCGGGTGATGGGCGATGCGCAGGTGCCGGTCACCCATATCATCGTCTATACCGGGCTGGCGGTGGGCGCGGCGCTGGGCCTCGTTGCCTGGGCCACGACCGGCCGCATCGACCTCGGCCGCCCGATCCTGCTCTATGGCCTGATTTGCGCCGCCCTGATGAATGTGCCGTTCGGTCTGGGCCTGCTTTTTGCCCGCCATGTGCCGATTACCGAATTGGCCCTCATCATGTCGCTCGCCCCTTTTTGCAATTATCTGGTGGCGCTGGCGACCGGCCGCGACCTCACGGTGCCGCGCAAGCTTGTGGCGATTGCCGTGGGCTTCGCCTCCAGCGCCGTGCTCATCCTGTCGCGCGAGGGCACGGCATCGGGCGAAGTGTCCTGGTGGATGATCGCTTCGTTTTCCGCCCCCGTCATGTACACGGCCTACAACTGGTACGCGGCCGCGAACTGGCCGAAGGACGCCGACACCATGTCGGTGGGGGCGGCGGAATCGGTATGCTCCGGCTTGATCGTCGTGCCGCTCCTGCTTCTCGTGGCGCCGCCCTGGTCGGGGGACGTGCCGGGGGCGCTTGCCTATTGGAGCGTCGCGGCGGCCGCCGTCATGTGGATCGTCGAGCGCATCGCCTTCTTCACCCTGATCCGCGACAAGGGCGCGGTCTACACCATTCAGGCGGTCTATGTGGCGACCCCGGCGGCGGTGATTTTCGCCGCGATCTTCTTCGGCGGCGCTGCCGATTTTTGGCTGTGGCTGTCGCTGGCCATCCTCATGCTGGCGCTGTGGCTCAACAATTCCGGAGCCGCCGGACTGCGCGCCGCGTGAGGAGCGGCAAATGTCAGGTCAGCCGCGGCGGCAGTTTGACGCCGCCCAGTTCGCAGACGATCTTCCACTCCTCCGCCGTCACCGGCTGCACCGAGAGCCGCGAGTTCTTCACCAGCACCATGTCCTTGAGCCGCCGCTCCGCCTTGATGGCGTCGAGCGGCACCGGCCGCGGCACGTCCATCAGGGCGCGGATGTCGACGCTGTCCCAGTCGCCCTCCCTGGCGGTCGAATCCCGGTGCGCGGCCTTGGCGACCTCGACGATGCCCATGACCGCCTTGTCGCCGCCGGAGTGATAGAAGAAGCCCTTGTCGCCCACCTTCATCGCCCGCATGGAGTTGCGCGACTGATAATTGCGCACCCCCGTCCACTCCTCGCCGTCCTTGCCCTTGGCCTTCTGCTGCGTCCACGACCAGGTGCCGGCTTCCGACTTGAACAACCAATAGCTCATCATTTCGCGTCCTTCAGTTTCGGAATTCGGCGCCCACCGGCCGCGCCAGAAGCGCGGCGATCGCCTGTTCGGGCCTGGCGCCGCCGTCGACGACGGCATGCACGGCTACGACGATCGGCATGTCGACGCCGTGCTGCTTCGCCAGGCGGGCGGCGGCCGCCGCGGTGGCAGCGCCTTCCACCACGCCGCGCGATTGCGCCAGGGCTTCCTGCACGCTCTTTCCCTCGCCGATCGCTAGGCCGAAAGCATAGTTGCGCGATTGCCGGCTGGAGCAGGTGAGCAGGAGATCGCCGAGGCCGGACAGTCCGGTGAGCGTCTCGGGCCTGGCGCCGAGCTTCCTGCCGAAGCGCATCAACTCGGCAAAGCCGCGCGTGGTGAGCGCCGCCCGGGCGCTGTCGCCCAACTTGCGGCCGTCGGAAATGCCGCAGGCAATCGCCAGCACGTTCTTGAGGGCGCCGCCGATTTCCACGCCCAGCACATCGTCGGAACCGTAGACGCGGAAGGAGGGAAGGGTGAGCGCCTCGCCCCATTCGCCGGCCTCGGAAAGCGTGGGCGCGGCCAGCGTCACCGCCGTCGGCAGGCTCTTCACCACATCGGCGGCAAAACTCGGTCCCGACAGCACCATGGCACGAGCTTTGGGCGCGGCCTGCGCCGCCACCTCATTCATGAACAGACCCGTCTCTCGCTCGATGCCCTTGGCGGTGACGATGACGGGGCGATCCTTGCCGATTGCCGGCGCAATCGCCGTCAGCACTTCGCGGGCTGCCTGGGCGGGAACCGCGAGCAGGATGGCGTCGGTCCCCGCCAGCCCCGCCGCATCGGGCGATTGCCGCGACCACATGGAAACCTTATGACCGGCGGATCGCGCCACATGGGCGAGCGCCTGGCCCCAGGCGCCGGCGCCGGCAATGCCGACGCGCCGCTTCATGCCTTGGCCCCGAGCTTGCCGGAGCCGTAGACCGGTGCGGCGGCCCGATCGAGCGGCCAGCGGGCCCGCGCCGCAACACCCAGATCGTCGATGAGGCCGAGCGCCAGCCGCTCCGCCCCCGCCCAGGCCACCATCGCCGCGTTGTCGGTGCAAAGTTCCGGCGGCGGCACGATCAGACGGAATCCGTGGGCATGGGAGGTGCGCGTCAGCGCCGATTTCAGCGCCGCATTGGCGGCAACGCCGCCCGCCACCACCAGCGCAGGAGATGTGACCGCCGGATGCAGGCCGCGGAATTGTTCAATGGTCACGGCCAGCCGGTCTTCCACGGTCTCGGCCACCGCCGCCTCGAAGCCCGCGCAGATATCGGCGCTGTCCTGCGCCGTGACTTCGCCCAAGCCATGCACCGTCTCGCGCACCGCCGTCTTGAGGCCGGAGAAGGAGAAATTGCAGTCCTTGCGGCCCTTGAGCGGCCGGGGAAAATCGAAGCGCGCCGCATCGCCCTGGCGCGCCAGCGCCTCGACCGCAGGCCCGCCGGGATAGCCAAGCCCCAGAAGCTTCGCCACCTTGTCGAAGGCCTCGCCCAGCGCATCGTCGATGGTCGAGCCGAGGCGGCGGTAGCGCCCCACGCCCTCGACGCTCTGGAACTGCGTATGCCCGCCGGAAATGAGCAGCAGGAGATAGGGAAATTCGAGCGGCGCCAGGAGCCGCGGCGTCAGCGCATGGGCTTCCAGATGATTGACGGCGATGAGCGCCTTGCCATGGGCGAGCGCTATGGCCTTGGCCATGGTGAGGCCGACGATGACGCCGCCCAAGAGCCCCGGTCCCGCGGTTGCCGCGACACCGTCGAGATCGCCGAAGCCCACTCCCGCCTCTTTCAGCGCCTGCCCGATCAGCCGGTCGAGATGCACGATATGGGCGCGCGCCGCGATTTCCGGCACCACGCCGCCATAGGGTGCGTGGTCCTCGATTTGCGACAGCACGATATTGGAGAGGATGGTTGCGGCACCGTCCGCCGCACGCCGCACCACCGCCGCCGCCGTCTCGTCGCACGACGTTTCGATGCCGAGGATATGGGTTGCCGCTGCGGCCATGGGGCAGTGCTGTCTTTGGGGCTGGCGTGATTCCAAGGGGTTCTCGTTGCCATCTTGGGTGGAGCCATGTGGACCCCAACCACCCGGCGGCAGTATAGCCGCGGTGAGTTGTTTTACGAGAGCGATTTGTCGGACAAGGAATGGCGGTTGATTGCAGCGGCCGCCAAAGACTTCGAGGCTACCATCGCATCCGCCCGCGCTTCCTCCATGCCGCTTCCGTCATGATCCTCGTCCGTCGAATGGCGCGATCAATGTGAGTTTCGAAAACGGATGGGCGGGTTCGGCAGCATGCAATACTTGGCGTTGAAGGAATTCAGGACAGCAACCCAGCATGAGTATTATATTATTGCCATCATAATAAAACAGGTGTAATCGACCTGTCGAGACCGCCGCTAAGTCAGAGGGCACAGAATGGGACTGCCGAAAGCGATAAATGCGCCGAGGGGCGTCGTCTCCTTCGATCGTGCCAAGATGGTCCGCTATAGTGACGCAACACGTTTTTTATGGGGCGACGAACAGTCGGGGCAGGTCGCCGACGTCATCTATGGCCGCAACCAGAGAATTGGGGCGCTCACATTCAAGCTCAAACCGGGAGGGTTCTTCCGCTCTTCCGATACCTGGAAGTCCTATTTCGATCAGCATCGCTACTACTTCGTTGTTCAAGGCGAGTTGACGATCCATGACCCCGAGAGCGGCGAGACGGCGGTGGCGAGCGCCGGCGAAGTCATTCATTGGCGTGGAGCCAAATGGCACTTCGGCTATAACTTCGGCTCGGAAGAGACCGTTGTTCTGGACTGGTATGCGCCTCAAGAACGGCCGCCGCATGTCGCTGAAATCGAATTTGGGGCCACCAAACCGAAGATTCGGGAGACCAAACAGGGGCAATTTGAGCTATTGGGGCAATGGCCAGATGCCTTGATCGACTCTCGTGTCAGAGCGCATCAGAAGGGAGGAGTGTCGAGGTTGACGAGGTCGGATGCCTTGCACTTCGTACACGGCGAGCGTTTCCCGGTTCTCGAGTCGCTCTTTGTGAGCTCGAAAGAGCTTACGGCAGGAACCGTGAACCTTATCGGCGGTGCCAAGAGCGAAGACCGAACACATCCGAGCGATAAGGTGATATTCAATCTCTCCGGCCATCTTCACATCTATCTGCCTGAAACCTTCGAGTGGTTCGAGTTGAATAAGTGGGATGTGCTCTATATTCCCGCCAACGTCTCTCATCAGTATTGGAACTACTCCTCTGCTCCGCTGAGCTTCGCGTTCATGGTGGTTCCTGCTTATGCCTGAAAAATGCTGCTTCCGTTCAACGTAGACACCACGAGAATCCCTGGGAGGACACAATGACTCTGTCTTTTGCGAAGTCTTTGGTTGGCGCCGGCAAGATGGGCCGCCGCGATTTCATTCAGCTGGCGGTCGCCGCCGGTCTTTCCGTTAGCGCCGCTTCCGTTCTGTTCTCCAAGACGGCCCGGGCGGAACCCAAAAAAGGTGGGCGCTTTAGAATCGGTCTCGGCCACGGCAGCACCACCGATTCCCTCGATCCTGCTACCTATCTCGACTACTATATGGGAACCGTGGGGTGGGGCACACTTGGCAACAGTCTAACGGAATTTGACGAAAGAGGTAATGTTCAACCGGACATCGCTCAATCCATGGAGCCGTCCAACGAAGCCGCGACATGGGCCTTCAAATTGCGCAATGGGGTCGAATTCCACCATGGCAAGACGGTGACCGCAACCGACGTAATCGCCTCGATACGGCACCATATGGGCGAAACGTCGAAGTCGCCGGTGAAATCCTTGCTCGGCCAAATCACCGAAATGAAGGCCGACGGCGACACGGTATTGTTCCAGTTGAAGGCTGGCAATGCCGACTTTCCCTACATACTGAGCGACTACCATCTGCCGATAATGCCAGCGAAGGATGACGGCAGCGCCGACTGGTCCTCTGGCGTCCGTACCGGGCCTTACGTGTTGGAACAGTTTGAACCCGGCGTGCGGGCGAAGATGAAGCGAAATCCCAACTACTACAAAGACGCTTGGTTTGATGAGGTCGAAATCCTGTCGATGATCGATACGACAGCTCGATCGAGCGCGCTGGCTACCGGCGCTATCGACTATATGGATCGCTGCGATCTCAAGACCGTCAGTCTTCTACAAGGGGTTAAAGGCGTCGAGATTGATCAGGTCAGCGGTTATGGCCACTACACATTTGCCATGAATGTTACGGTGCCGCCTTTCGACAATGCCGATGTCCGGAACGCGATCAAATACGCAATAGACCGCGAAGAGATCATCAGCAAGATCTTGGGTGGTTACGGCGATGCCGGCAATGACAATCCGATCGCTCCAAGCATCAAATTCGCAAGCAACCCCCAACCTCTTCATACCTATGATCCTGAAATGGCGAAGAGCTTGCTCAAGAAAGCCGGCCTGTCCAAAATTCAAATCGACCTCTCGGCTGCCGATGCGGCGTTCACAGGCGCCGTTGATGCTGCGCTCTTGTTCCAGAGCAGCGCCGCCAAGGCCGGCATCGAGATCGATGTCGTGCGAGAGCCAAACGACGCCTACTGGGACAATGTCTGGCTCAAGAAACCGTTCGTGGCGAGTTTCTGGCATGGCCGCCCGACTGTCGATTGGTTCTTGACCTATGCTTATGCGGCAGATTCGACGCAGAATGAAACGTTCTGGAAGAATCCGCGCTTTAACGAGCTTCTGGTCGCTGGACGCTCGGAACTTGACGAGTCCAAGCGAAAGGCAATTTACGCCGAGAGCCAGCAGCTTATTCACGACGACGGCGGCGAGATCGTGTTCGCCTTCAATCGTTTTGTGACGGCCCACTCAAAGAACGTCGCACACGGCGAACTCATGCCCGGTTGGGACGTGGATGGCATGAAGATTGCTCAACGCTGGTGGTCCAACGCATGAGGCGTTGATCGGCTGCCGGGACGGCGATTTATTGCTCGGCCTGAGGGCGCTGATCCACCTTCGGCAGGGCCGTCTGAGACGCCTTGTGACGCCGCCTCGCACTGTCCATTTGCCTGGCGGCATTCGCTCGCGCCCAATCGAGCATAGCTTCAATGTGGGATTTCAGCAGCCGCACTTGTTCCTTCGCCGGATACATTGATGGGCGAGTAAGAGCCTTCACATAAATCCCATCCATGAAAAGGACGATGGATGAGACTACGTCTTCGATCAATTCGCTGGGCCATTCACGCGCACCTTTAATGGTTTCCAATAGGCACCGGCGGACGAGCCTCCGCCAATCGGTATGCAGTTTCGCCGTCGATTTCAGCAAGTCCGATGCGTTCGCCGCGACGCCCCAAAAGGTTAGCCATGCGGCGATTTCCGCGCGATGCTCGGCGGTCGTCGGAAGAGCGTCTCCCAAAATATCCACAAGCTCGGCATCCTGATCCGACAGCCGGTGCGACAGGCGTTTTTCCAGTCTGACATGCATCAGCCGTAACGCCGCGAGAATCACGTCCCATTTTGTATTGAAGTAGTGGGCAAGCATGCCGGTCGTGCAACCGGCTTCTTTCGCAATATCGGCCAATGTTACGGCCTTCAAGCCGCGTTTGACGATGGCCTTGCAGGCAGCGAGCGCGATATTGACTCGCCGGGCATTATGATCAACGATCTTCGGCATCCCATTGCCTCAAGACGGTTCTTCAATGAAACTTGTGGCCGACATTCTTAAGGGCCCGTTTCGAAAATGTGTTGAGTGGTTGAGGCTGGCGTGATTCCAAGGGATTCGCGAAGCCATCTTGGATGGAGCCATGTGGACCCCAACCACCCGGCGGCAGTATAGCCGCGGTGAGTTGTTTGACGAGAGTGATTTGTCGGACAACGATATCCCAAGTGGAGCGCCAAGCGTGCGATTTGGGAAAGCGCCCATGGGGCGGGTGACGTATCCGGCGATTGAGGCTAAGAGGAGGCCTCGCTCTAGCATCCGTATTGCCGGAATTGCAAATGCCCCGCTTGAAGATCGGAACCCGCGGTTCGCCGCTTGCCCTCGCCCAGGCGCGCGAGGCCCGCGACCGCCTGGCCGCCGCCCATGGGCTGGCGCCCGATGACATCGAGATCGTCGCCATCGCCACCACCGGCGACCGCCTCCGCGACCGGCCGCTGACCGATTTTGGCGGCAAGGGCATGTTCACCAAGGAGA
The DNA here is from genome assembly GCA_052386315.1 of Hyphomicrobiales bacterium. Classification (GTDB taxonomy): domain Bacteria; phylum Pseudomonadota; class Alphaproteobacteria; order Rhizobiales; family Aestuariivirgaceae; genus Aestuariivirga. Next base: position 14,252 of record JBQTKG010000108.1, on the reverse strand, counting down.
TCGAGGATGCGTTGCTGGCCGGCGAGATCGATCTGGCGGTGCATTCGATGAAGGACATGCCGGCGCGATTGCCGAAAGGCCTCGCCATCGCAGCCCTTCTGCCGCGCGAGGATGCGCGCGATGCCTTCATCAGCCCCGTGGCGCAAACTCTCGCCGGTCTGCCGCAGGGCGCGGTGATCGGCTCTTCCTCGGTCAGGCGCACGGCGCAGGTGCTGCGGCTCAGGCCCGATGTGAAAACCGTGCAGTTCCGCGGCAATGTCGAGACCCGCCTGCGCAAGCTCGCCGAAGGCGTGGCCGAGGCCACCTTCCTCGCCTGCGCCGGGCTCAACCGTCTTGGCCTCGCCGACCGGATCACCGCCGCGATGCCGGTCGAGACGATGCTGCCCGCCGTGGCGCAGGGGGCGATCGGGATCGAAATCCGCCGGCATGATGAGAAGACCCGCGCCCTCGTTGCCGCCATCAATCACCGCGACACCGAAATCGCCATTGCCTGCGAGCGCGCCTTCCTCGCCGCCCTCGACGGCTCCTGCCGCACGCCGATTGCCGGCCATGCCGTACTCGACGGCGGAGCCTTGAGCTTCCGCGGCCACTCGCTCACCCTCGACGGCCGCCACTGCTTCGAGGCGGCGCGCCACGGCAGCCCCGCCGATGCGGCGCGCCTGGGCCGCGAAGCGGGTGAAGAAGTCAAGGCACTGGGCGGGGCGCTGATCGCCTCGTGATGAAACTGATCGTCACCAGACCGGAAGAAGATGCTGGGCCTCTGTTGGCGAAACTCGCCGCCCTCGGCCATCAGGCGATCGCCCTGCCATTGCTGAAGATCGTGCCGCGCCCCGGCATTGCCATTCCCGGGCGCGACTACCAGGCGATCTGTGTCACCAGCGCCAACGCCATTCGCGCGCTGGGAAAGGCGGCACGGCTGGCGGCGGTCCCCGTCCTCACGGTCGGTCCGCAATCGCTGCACGCCGCCCGCCAGGCAGGTTTCACCGAGTGCGAAGCCCATGGCGGCGATGTCCGGGGCCTGGCCGATTTCATCGTCCGCAAGCTCGATCCGGCGCTGGGTCCGCTCCTCTATCTCTCGGGAGCCGAGACCTCGGGCGATCTCGAAGGCCGGCTCGGCAAGGCGGGATTCGATGTCACCCGGCTCGTGCTTTATGACGCGGTTGCCATCGCCCACGCCGCCCTGCCCTCCTTGCGCGATCATGACGGCGTTCTTCTCTATTCGCCGCGCAGCGCCCGCCTGTGGGCAGCACTTGTGCGGCAGGCGGGACACCAAGAGGCGGCCCTGAGCCTTGCCCACTATTGCCTGTCGGCCAATGTCGCCGCCGCACTTCCGCCATCCTGGCCCACGAGCGTCGCCGAAAGTCCCCGCGAGACCGCGATGCTGGCGCTGCTTGATCCAGGCCTGCGAACCCGGTAGGCCGGTGCCATGAGCCCAGACCAGCCCGACGATGCCGTAAAGCCGCAGGTGATCGACCTCGAGGCCGAGGATGTAACGGCACCCGGTGACGAACCGGCCCCCGAACCCGAACCCTCGCCTGCATCGCCGCCGCCGCGGCCAAGGCGCATCTATCCCTGGCTTGTGGCCGCGGTTGTGGTAGGCGCATTGGGCGGCGGCTATCTCTATCGCAGCGTGCTGTCGTCCTATCTGCCGAGCGATGCGATGCAGGCCATGGACTCGCGCATCGGCGGTCTCGAGGCCGCCACCAAAACGCTCGGCCAGCAACTCAACGCCGTGAGCGCCGCCGCCGATGCGCTCAAGAGCGAAACCGCCACCTTCGACGCGGCGGTCAAGCAGGCCGCCGCCGATGCCGGCGCGGCGCGGCAGGCCGCTGCCACATTGGCCGAGCGCACAACCGCGGTCGAGACCGCCCTAAACGAAATGAAGTCGAGCCTCGAAGCCCTGAAGCAAACGCCAACGGCCACTAGCAGCGGCTCCGCCGATGGCAGCGCGGTTGCGGCGCTTGCTTTGCGCATCGAGGCCCTGGAAAAGGATGTGGCCAGCCTCAAGAGCGCCGGGAGCGGCGGTGGCGGCGAAGCCGTGGCGGCGCTGTCGCGGGCACTCTCCGATCTCAAGGCCAAAATTGCCGCGGGTTCGCCCTACCGGGACGAATACGACCGCATTGCCCGCATGGTGCCCGCCGCCGAAGGGCTTGATGTTCTCGCCACCCATGCGAGCCTGGGCCTGCCCGGGCCGCAAGGTCTTGCCGCCGAGCTCAAGGAGCTGATCCCGTCCCTGCCCAAGCCCAGCGCAGAGGAAAACACTGCCGGCGAAGGCTATTGGGACAGTTTCTGGAACACGCTGACCTCGGTGGTGAAGATCCGCGACATCGGCGGGGCCGATTGGCCGGCGCTGGCGGAGAATTGCGCAAGCCTCGCCGCCGCCGGCGATCTCGTCCAGGCTGTGGCGCTCATCGATAAAGCCGAAAGCGACAAGCCCGCTTCACTTGCCCAGTGGCGCGACCGCGCCGCCGCGCGGCTTGCGCTCGAAACCGCCATCGAGCAGGTGGCGCAATCGGTGCTGCGCCAGATCGCCGCCACGGGTGGCGGCCAATGATCCGCCTGTTCTGGCGCTTCGCTCTTCTGGTTCTCGCCGCCGCCGCCTTCGCCTGGCTGGCCGACCGGCCGGGTCAAGTGATCGTCCGCTGGCAAGGCCGCGAGATCGAAACCCCCTTCCTGGTGGCGGTGGCGCTGTTTGTGCTGATCTTCATCGCCGCGTGGTTTCTCTGGGGACTGTTCCGCCGCCTGTGGCGGAGCCCCCGGGCGATGGGCGACTACTGGCGCTTCCGCAAGAACCGCAAGGGTTACGAGTCGCTCTCCCGCGGCATCATCGCGGCCGGGGCCGGCGATGCGGCGGCGGCCTCGAAACATGCGGCAATCGCCGGCAACGCGCTGGCCGACGAGCCCCTGGTCAATGTGCTTGCCGCCCAGGCCGCGCAATTGAAGGGCGACCGCGCTTCGGTGAAGCGCATCTTCGAGGCGATGACCAAGTCTCCCGTTACCGAGGCGCTGGGCCTGCGCGGTCTCTTCGCCGAGGCCCGTCAGGCGGGCGATACGGCGGCGGCGCGCGCCCATGCCGAACGCGCCCTCAAGCTCAATCCAAGGCTCGCCTGGGCCTCGTCCGCCGTGCTGCTATTGCAGTCGGCGGCGAAGGATTGGACGGGTGCTGCCGCGACGCTTGCCCAGCAGGCGAAATCCGGTCTCCTCGCCGGCGATGAGGCAAACCGCAAGCAGGCGGCGATCCTTGCCGCCGAGGCGCTGGCCCGCGAAGACAAGGACCGCGCCGCCGCCCGCGATCTGGCGATCAAGGCCTTGAAGCTCGATCCAAGCCTGGTGCCCGCCACACTGGTTGCCGCCCGCGGCCATATCGCCGATGGCTCGCCGCGCAAGGCGGCGAAAGCCATCCGCGCCACCTGGCGCCTGTCGCCCCATCCCGATCTCGCCCGGCTCTATGGCCATCAGAAGCCGGGCGACGGGCCGGAAGCCCGCTTCGAACGGGTGCGCGATCTGGTGAAGGATCATCCCGGCGGCCTCGAGGGCGCCTATGGGCTGGCCCGCGCCGCCGCCGCCGCCCAGCGCTGGGACGTGGCGCGTAGAGCGCTCGAACCCCATATGGGGGAACGGCCGCAGGCGCGGCTGTGCGCGCTGATGGCCGATATCGAGGAGGCCCAGGGCGACAAGGGCCGGGCCCGCGAATGGCTGGCTCGCGCGGTGAAGGCGCCGCGCGATCCGATCTGGGTCTCCGACGGCGTCGCAAGCCCGCGCTGGACGCCGGTCTCGCCGGTTTCCGGCGACATCGTGCCCTGCCAATGGAAAGTTCCCTTCGACATGCCGGGCGAGGAGCAGCCGGCGGCAATTCCGCCACCCGCCGCCGCAACCGCCGCCGCCGCTGCGCTGCAGCGGATCGAGCGGACGTCGATCGTGGAACCGCCGCGTCCGCCCGACGATCCCGGTCCGCCCGGCGACTTCGCCGATCGGCAGGCGGCCGCCCGCCGCGGTCTCGCCGCCGAAGGTTGAAATCGCGGCCGAAACCGTCTATCGCTCGCCCCGGCGCCGCTTTAGCTCAGTTGGTAGAGCACATCATTCGTAATGATGGGGTCGCGTGTTCGAGTCACGCAAGCGGCACCACTCCCCGAAATCCAATCAAGCATATTGGGCGATTTCTCCCGCAGGCCGCATGCGATTGAGCGTCAGCAGGGGATGGGCGATGCGCCGCTGGAACTGTATCCCGCATTCCCTGCCTTGCCGCCAGCGCACCTCGGCTTGTAGCACCAGGTTGTCGCCTGGAATTGTGAGCGTAAGATTGTCGGATATGCCGAAGGCAAAAGGGAAAAGCAGGTGTGCGCCCGTTGCGCTAAGGTCGCTGATCATGCATTTCGGAGCACCGCGCCAGCCGTAACAATGAACTCTGGCCGATTTGTGAACGGGAATGCGAGTCGCTAATCGTCTATCTGGCATTGTGTGGCCTCCGCTGCTTCAACTCCACAGTGCATGGCGGGAGCGCAAATGACAACTTGAGATAAGGATTAGAGATAAAACCGCGTTGCTTTGTCCGGTAAAATCCGGCAATTTTCTTTCATTCTGTGAATCATGAATACGCTTCACGAGACGCCTGCATCTAAAGGCGTTTCGCGCGGCTGATTGGCTTGGCGCAACAGTATCCGCGCGCCATGTCGTAGCCATGGCGATCGATGTTTGAAGTTCGCCGGCGCGCTCAGGCCGAGTAGGCGGCGGCGCGCGACTCGCAAACGACGACGGCGGGTTCCGGGATGCCGGTTCTGAGCAACTTCGCGAACTGCTGCGCAGGTAACGGCCGGCTGAAATAGTACCCTTGCGCCTCGTCGCAGTGTTGAGCCCGAAGAAACACCAGCTCTTCCGGCGTTTCCACGCCCTCCGCGACGACCCGCAGCCTGAGGCTCCGGGCCATGCCGATCACCGCCCTCACAATGGCCGTATCGTCGCTGGCGGCGCTTATCTGGCGCACGAACGACTGATCGATCTTGAGGGCGTCGACCGGAAACTTTCGCAGATAGCTCAAGCTGGAGTAGCCGGTCCCGAAGTCGTCGACCGCGACCTGTACCCCTCGCTCCCTCAGGCCATGGAGGATGGATACCGCGGACTCGGCGCGCTTCATGAGGACGCTCTCGGTCAGATCCACCTCGAGGCATCTCGGGTCGAAGCCCGTTTCGCCGAGAATTGCGAACAGGCCGTCGAGAAAGTTTTCGTTCCGAAACTCCATGGCGGAAACGTTGACGGCCATGGTCGTTACCGGCAGGCCCGCATCCACCCAGGCTTGCGCCTGCCCGCACGCCTCGCGAAGAACCCACGCGCCGATCGGGAGGATAAGACCGCAGTCTTCCGCGACCGAAATGAACTGCGCCGGGGGCACCGATCCTCGCGTCGGATGCATCCAGCGTAGCAACGCTTCCGCTCCGGTAATCGCTCCCGTGCTCAGATCGACCTTCGGCTGGTAGTGCACCGCCAATTCCTTCCGTTCCAGCGCGCGCCGCAGACTCTCCTCGATGGATTGCCGCTCCACCCCCCGCACGTTCATGGCCGGCTTGAAAAACTGATAGCTCTGGCGCCCTTTTTCCTTTGCCTGGTACATCGCGGTGTCGGCGTTCTTGATCAGCGTCTCGGCATCCAGGCCGTCCCCGGGATAGACGCTCACGCCGATGCTTGTGGTGACGTGAAGATCGTGCTGGTCGATGAAATGGGCCTTCGCCACGGCCTTCAGCATTCTTCTCGCCGCAATGGCGGCGTCTTCCAGGTGCTGCATTTCCGAAAGCAGCACGACGAATTCGTCGCCTCCTTGCCGGCTCACCGTGTCGGAGCCGCGTACGCAATCCACCAGGCGCTTTGCGACGGATTGAAGGAGCTTGTCGCCGATCGGATGTCCGAGCGAATCGTTGACGTGTTTGAACCCGTCCAAATCCAAAAACAGCACCGCGACCTTGTACCCGTGACGCGGCGCCAATGCGATCGCCTGGTCCACCCGGTCGTTCAGAAGCATGCGGTTTGGCAAGCCGGTCAGAAAGTCGTGCTCGGCCGAATGGGTTATCTGTAGCGCCATCGCCCGGGCCGCGCTCACGTCGCGGAAAACGATGACCGCTCCGGTAGCCTTCCCTTCGCGATCGTGGATGGGGGCGACGGAGTCTTCGATCGGCACTTCAAATCCGTCCCGCCGGACGAGGATACAGTTCGACGGCAGGTGCACGGTCCGGTTTCCCCCAACTGCCTTCTCCATCGGATCGGGGATGGTTTTGCCGCTCCTGCCGTCCAGGATTTTGAAAACTTCGCGCATGGGCCGGCCGGCCGCCTCTTGCAACGACCAGCCGGTAATTTTTTCCGCGACGAAATTGAGGAAGGTGATATTTCCCGAGATGTCCGTGGAAATAACGGCGTCGCCGATTGAATTGAGCGTGACCTGGGCGCGTTCCTTTTCCACGAACAACTTGCCTTCGGCCTGCGCCAGATGTTTTTCCGCGGCCTTGCGCACGCTGATGTCGCGGATCGCCGCCGTCACCAGAATGCCTTCGGCGCTTTCCAGCGGACTTAGCATGAGCTCGATCGGAAACTTGCTGCCGTCTTTCCGCAACGCAATGAGTTCGATCCCGGTGCCGATCTGCTGCGCCAGGGCGTCCTCCGCGGATCGAAGATCGTCGGCGAGCAGCCGTTCCGCAAACCCTTCCGGAATGATGTTCGTCACTTTCTGTCCAAGGAGTTCGTCGCGGCGGTAGCCGAACCGTTTCTCCGCCTGAAGATTCAGAAGTATGATTTCCCCGTGCTGATTGACCACCGCCATCGCATCCGGCGCCGCTTCCAGCAGACCGCGGTACCTGCCTTCCATCTGCGCCAGATGCTGTTCTGAGTCCTTGCGCACGCTGATGTCGCGGATCGCCGCCGTCACCAGGATTTCTTCGGGGCTTTCCAGCGGGCGCAGCATGATCTCGATCGGAAACTCGCTGCCGTCCTTGCGCCGCCCGGTGAGCTCGATGCCGGTGCCGTTCTGCTGCGCCAGGGCGTCTTCCGCGCTTCGGGTTCCGTCGGCGGTCAGCTGTTCCGCAAACCCTTGCGGAATGATGCTCGTGACCTTCTGCCCCACCAGTTCATCGTGGCGGTATCCGAACTTCATCTCCGCCTGAAGATTGAGAAGAACGATTTCTCCGCCCTGGTTCACCACCGCCATCGCATCCGGAGCCGCCTCCAGCAGCCCGCGGTATTCGCCCTCCATCTGAGCCAGATGCTTCTCCGCCGCCTCGCGGTCGCCGATGGCGTGGACCGGAGGCAAGGCGCCGTTCACGCCCTGTCCCCCGTTCCGCGCGGCGGACTGCAGCGCTATGCGCGCTGGAACGGCGTCAGCTGGGCCCGGAAAGCCGCGCGATACGCCAGAGCAGGTGCGAGCCTCCTCTCCCAATCCGCCCTGGCTTTGCCTCGTCGGTCTCATCTGCCTCGTCCCAAATCCACGAATCAATTGCCGGTTGCACTCAAACACTCATGCAACTAGAATACGGCGTACCGATTGACTGTTCAAAATTGCTCAGACTTCGTCTTTTCTTGGCGATGATGAAGAATGTGTTCACAGGCGCGTGAGGGAAAACAAGGACTTGACCATCACCCTGAGGTGCGGCCCCGGCCTTGAGCCCGGGGGAGCCTCGAAGGGCGATGGTCAAGTCCGTACACGGAGTTTTTCAGCAGCCTGCTAAATCGATTTCCTCAACGTCTTGCACAGGCGGGCGATGAAAATGGCTGCGTTGCAACGTGCGTTGCAGTTCGGCGATGGTTGCGGCTTGGACATTCGCCAAAGCAGCGATATGGTTCCGCGGGCCAGGCTGTCCACAGGGAGGAAGCCCCTTGTCGAATGCCGACATTGCCGCCGCAACCGGCCGGGAGCAGGACTATCAGTCTATCGTGCGGCTGGAAAAGGTCGACAAATTCTTCGGCGCCGTGAACGCGCTCCGCGCTATCGACATTGCCATCGGGCGCAACGAGATCGTCGGCCTTATCGGCGACAATGGCGCCGGAAAGTCCACCCTTATCAAGGTGATGACCGGTGTTCTCGCGCCGACGTCCGGCCGCATATTCATCCGCGACCGCGAGCTGAATCTGGCGGAATTCTCGGTCCGCATGGCCCACGACCTGTCGATCGAAACCGTCTACCAGGATCGCTCGCTTGCCGACAAGCAACCGCTGTGGCGGAACTTTTTCGTCGGCCGCCAGATAACCAATCGCTTCGGGTTCATCGACATCAAGAAGGAAAAGCAGATCGCCGAGGGGATTCTGATGGACATCATCGGCTTTCGCGGTGCCGGCATTACCGTCGATTCGACCGTCTCCAATCTATCCGGCGGCGAGCGCCAGGGCATCGCCATCGGCCGCGCCATGCACTACAACGCCGACCTCATTGTCCTCGACGAGCCGACCGCGGCGCTCGGCGTCGCCGAAGTCCGCAAGGTCCTCGATTTCGTTCGCAGGATAAAGAGCTCCGGGCGTGCCTGCATCTACATCGAGCATAACCTCGCCCACGTCCACGAAGTCGCCGACCGGCTGATTGTCCTCGACCGCGGCAGGATTGTCAGCGAAATTTCGCCGAAACAGATGTCGGTCATGGAACTCACCGAATACCTCATCGAAATTCAGCACAAGCAATGACGGAAGTGGCCAGCATGGCGCGGCAACATCGATCGTCGATCTTTCAGCGGCTCGAGGGCCTGCCCATCATCCTCGTATTCGCGCTGATCCTGTTGCTGTTCATGTATCTCGCGCCGGAGGTATTCCTGCGCCCCTTCCAATATACGACCTTCCTGTCGACGCTGCCCCCGGTGATCCTGCTCGCGGCCGGCCTCACCTTCATCATCGGAGCCGGCGAGATCGACCTTTGCTTCCCGGCGATTCTCGGGTTTTCCGGCTTCGTCTTCGCCGTGATCTTCAAGGATGGCCCGGTTTTGATCGCCGGCCTTCTCGGGCTCACCGACGCAAGCTGGCTGTCGCCCGCCCTTGCCGGCGAGGTCGTCCGCTATTTCGGCGTGGCCGCCGCGATCGCCTCGGGCGTCATGGTCGGTTTCATCAACGGTGTGCTGGTGGCCAAGATCGGCATCCCGTCGTTCATCGCGACCCTCGGCACCCAATTCATCTGGTACGGCATGGCGGCGGTCCTCTCCGGCGGCAAATCCTATGCTCTGCGCGGCGCCGAGGAGAGCTCGGTCTGGCAAATTCTTGTCGGCCGGCCCTTCGCCGATTCCAGCGTCGATTGGGTCCAGCAACTGCCCATCCAGTCGCTGTGGACGGCGATCATCGTGGTGGCGATGTGGTTCATCCTCAACCGCCACCGGTTCGGCGAACACACCCTCTTCATCGGCGATTCCAACGAGGTTTCGCGCGTCGTCGGCATCGACGTCGACCGTGAGAAGATCAAGCTTTTCACCATGATGGGCGCGCTTGCCGCGGTCGCGGCGATTTTTCTGACGCTCGAGAACAAAAACTATTTCGGCAATCAGGGCCAGGGCTATCTCTTGATCGCCATCGCTTCGGTGCTGATCGGCGGCACCTCGATCTTCGGCGGCCGCGCCACCATCGTCGGCACCATATTCGGCTGCTTCATCATCGCCGTGGTCGAACCCGGCCTGGTCGCGACCGGCCTCACCGGCGCCTGGGTGAATACCGTGCGCGGGTTGATCTTCCTGATCGCCATCATCTTCTATCTGTATGTCGAGGAGCCCCACCGCCGCCGCGACTTCCTGGCGCGCTTGCGGTGGGCACAGGCTTTCGGCCGGACACGTCCGGTCGAATGAGCGCCGCGGCTTTCGTCATGGAGACGAAAGGCGGCGCGTTCGGTAAAGGGAGAGACAAACCATGAGAAAGACAAAAGTATTGATGGCAGCAGCCGGCGCCGCGGGCTTGCTGGCGGCTGCCGGCGCCGCGTTGGCCGCCGAGCCGATCGGCCAAGGCCTCACGATGTATATGCAGATGGGCGGCAATCCCGGCGACGGCGCCACGCTCGCCCGCCAGACCGGCGCCGCGGAGGCCGCCGCGGCATTCGGCGTCGACCTCAAGGCGCAGTTTTCCGCCTGGGCGCCGGAGACCATGATCAACCAGTTCAAGGAAGCCGTCGCGGCGAAACCGACCTGTATCGAGATCATGGGCCATCCCGGCGGCACCGCCTTCTACGACCTCGTCAAGGGCGCGGTCGACCAAGGTATCGTCGTCACCGTCGGCAATTCGCCGATGACCGACCTGCAGGCCGAATTCGGCACCAAGGGCATGGGCTATGCCGGCGTCGACCTCTATGCCGGCGGCACCCTGACCGCCGAGAACATGCTGGCGCAGGGCTTGAAATCCGGCGACGAGGCGATGGTCTACGGCGTGTTCAGCCAGGCCGAGCGCGGCCAGTCGGAGAAAGGCCTGGCCGAAACGCTCGAGAAGGCCGGCCTCACGGTCGACCGCCTCGAGATCAGCCAAGAAGTCAACAGCGATACCTCGCTGGCGACCAACGTGCTCACCTCATACATTCAGGCGCATCCCAACCTGAAAGCGGTCGGCACCCAGCACGGCGGCATCACCGGCCAATTGGCGGAAATCATGAAAAAGGCCGGCAAGAAGCCCGGCGACATCATTGTTGGCGGTATCGATCTTGCCCCCGCCACGATCGACGGCCTCAAATCGGGCTATGTTTCCGCAACCCTCGACCAGCTCCTCTACTTGCAGGGCTTCATGCCTGTCCTGCAATGCGTGATGACGGCGAAATACAAGATGCCCGGCCTCAATGTTAACACCGGCGCCGGCACCGTGACGCCGCAGACGATCGACGCCCTGGTTCCGCTGATCGAAAGCGGCATTCGATAATCCGGTTTGGGACGAAGCGCCGGCCTCATCTTGCCGGCGCTTTTCTCACGCCCTGGAGGCGGGATGTTCCCCGCCGGAGAATAGCATTGACTAAGGCGCCGGTTTCCATAAAGTAGTGTGGCAGCGTCAAAGAGCGCTCAAAAAATACCGGAGGACCACCAGATGAGTTGGAAGAAGCCAAAGGTAAAGGAAGTTTGCGTCGGCATGGAAATCAACGACTATTTTCCGGCCGAGCTCTAAGTCATATCGGGTCTGTAGGCCAACACATTGAATTCACACGAGTTAGTGTGTGAAGATTGTTGTGCTTGGCTCAGCGGCAGGCGGCGGTTCCCCGCAATGGAACTGCCGCTGTTCGGTTTGCATGCTCGCTTGGTCCGGCGATTCCAGAGTGAAGCGCCGGACCCAGGCGAGTCTTGCGGTTTCCGTCAATGGCAAGAATTGGTGCCTCTTGAACTGCTCTCCGGACATTCGAGAGCAGATCGGTTTTGTTGACGCTCTTCGCCCCCGCGGCGAGCTCCGGGACAGTCCGGTGCGCGATGTGGTCTTGACCAACGCCGATATCGATCACATCGGCGGTTTGCTGTCGCTGCGCGAAGGCCACCGCTTCGCCATTCATGCGACCGGGGACACGCTCAATGTCCTGAAGCAGAACCCGGTTTTCGGGGTTCTGGCGGCGGACAAGGTTGCCAGGCGCCGCCTGGCGATCGGCGTGAAGCAGCCGATATCCGGGGACTTGACGGTTCAATGCTTCATGGTGCCCGGGAAACTGCCGCTTTATCTCGAAGGCGCAGCACCCGACACCAAGCTCAAGTCCGGCAACACTGTCGGGGTGGCGGTTTCCTCGGGAGCCAAGAGCTTCTACTATATTCCCGGATGCGCCGAACTCGACGCGGAAACGCGGACGCGGATCGAAAATGCGGAACTGGTGTTTTTCGACGGGACCCTGTGGTCGGACGATGAAATGATCGCCTCCGGCACGGGTCCGAAGACCGGACGCCGGATGGGACACATGCCGGTGGGCGGGACGGATGGTTCGCTTGCCGCGCTCAAGCAACTGGGCGTCAAGAGACTGGTCTATACGCACATGAACAACACCAATCCCATGCTCATCGAAGGTTCGGATCAACACCTGGCGGTAATCGCGGCCGGTGCCGAGACCGGTTACGATGGGTTGGAGATAGCGCTGTGACCGAGCTGCTTTCGCCGCAGGACCTCGAGGCGCGGCTCCGGGCGGTCGGCGCCGAACGCTATCACAACAGGCACCCGTTCCATGCGTTGATGAATTCAGGCCACCTGAGCAAGGGCCAGCTGCAGGCCTGGGCGTTGAACCGCTACTACTATCAGGCGATCATCCCCATCAAGGATTCGGTCATCCTGTCGCGCATGACCGATTCCGCCATGCGGCGCGTCTGGCGCCAGCGCATCATCGATCATGACGGCGACAGCGATCAGGAAGGCGGCATCGCCCGCTGGTTTGCGCTCGCCGAAGGGCTCGGCCTCGATCGCGCCTATGTCGCCTCGCTCGCCGGCATCCTCCCCGCCACCCGCTTCGCCGTCGAGGCCTATGTGCATTTCGTCCGGGAGAAATCGCTTCTTGAAGCGATCGCCTCGTCGCTCACCGAAATGTTCTCGCCGGAAACCATCAGTGTCCGCGTCGCCGGCATGCTGAAGAACTACGATTACGTGACGCCCAAGGTTCTCGCCTATTTCGAGAAACGCCTGACCCAGGCGCCGCGCGATGCGGATTTCGCCCTCGACTACGTAAAGCGCGAGGCGAGGACGCCGGAGCAACAGCAGGCGGCGATCGGGGCGCTCACCTTCAAGTGCGACATGCTGTGGTCCATGCTGGATGCCCTGCATTTCGCCTATGTGACGCCGGGTCTCATTCCACCGGGTGCGTTTGTGCCGGGACAACCGCAGTGACCGTCATCGACGATACCGCCGTTCCGCGCATCCCGCGCGGCGTGCGGCTGTCCCAGGACCGCGTCAGGAACCGCTGGATTCTGCTGGCGCCGGAGCGCATTCTCGAACTGGACGAGATCGCCCAGGCGGTTCTGGTTCTGTGCGACGGGGTGCGCGACGTGGCCGCCATCAGCGGCGAACTGGCCAAGACCTATCGCGCCGAAACGCCTGAGATCATGGCCGATGTGAAGGAGATGCTGGGCGATCTTGCCGCCAAGCATTTTGTGGTTCTATGACGATCCCGGCACCCATCGGACTTCTGGCGGAGCTCACCCACCGCTGCCCGCTGCAATGCCCCTATTGCTCCAACCCGGTCGAGCTCGACCGCAAGTCCGGCGAGCTCGATACGCAAACCTGGAAGCGGGTGTTCAGCGAGGCGGCCGCACTCGGCGTTCTCCAGGTGCATCTGTCGGGCGGCGAGCCGACGGCCCGGGCCGATCTAGCCGAAATCGTCGCCCATTGCCGGTCGGAGAACCTTTACAGCAATCTCATCACGTCGGGCGTGCTGCTCGGCGAAAAGGGCTTGCGGGAGCTCTACGACGCCGGGCTCGATCATGTGCAGGTATCGTTCCAGGACGTGGAACCCGCCAATGCCGACCGGATCGGCGGCTACAAGGGCGGACACGAAAAGAAGCTCAGAGTGGCGGCACAGGTGGTGGAACTCGGACTGCCGCTCACCGTCAACGCGGTGATCCACCGGCAGAATATCGGCAGCACCGAGAAGTTCGTGGAATTCGCGGTCGAGCTCGGCGCCAGGCGCATCGAAATCGCCCACACCCAATATTACGGCTGGGCGCTCGCCAACCGCGCTGCGCTGATGCCCACCTACGGCCAGGCGCTGGAGGCCGTCGAACTGCTCGAAGATCTGCGCCGGCGCTATGACGGCATCATCGTGATCGATGCGGTGGTGCCCGACTATTATGCGCGCTTTCCCAAGGCCTGCGTCGGCGGATGGGGACGCCGCGTCATCAATGTGACACCCAGGGGCAAGGTTCTGCCCTGCCACGCGGCGGAGACCATTCCGGGTCTGATCTTCGACAACGTGAAGGACAGGGCGCTGGAAGACATCTGGCTCAACTCCCAGGCCTTCAACGCCTATCGCGGCACCGACTGGATGCCGGAGCCTTGCCAATCCTGCGAGCGCAAGGAAATCGATTGGGGCGGCTGCCGCTGCCAGGCGATGGCTTTGACCGGCAAGGCGGAAAACGCCGACCCCGCCTGTTCCTTGTCGGCGTTCAACAGCCGCATGCGAGCCATTGCCGATGACTCGGCGATGACGGCGGCACCCGACTTCCGCTATCGCCGCTTTGACGGGTAGTTCTCAGCCGAAAGCACGATCCGCACCAGCCTCTCGTCTTTCGCCGCTCCGCCGATCACCGTGCCAATGGCGGCGGCGGCGGGCGCGGGGCCCGCCTGCAGTTCCGCGAGGCAGCGTTTTGCGGCCTTGGCCG
>JBQTKG010000107.1:0-6152 GCA_052386315.1 Hyphomicrobiales bacterium | reverse complement strand
TGCCCGGCAAACGGGAAGTAAAGAGCGATCCTAGCCGAAGAGCCCGTCACGTGGGGCGCTGCCGAGCGCTCTCCCGCCGGTCTCAGACGGCCGGCCATCGCGTGAGGTAGTGCCCCACGCCCCTCCGCCTCGTGGAGGGAGTTTTCTTCCCCCGGTCCGGAGATGCTCCCGGGCCAGCAAGGGCGGAGCTATGCCCGAACCCCAACGCTGTTTGACAGTTGAATACACGACCTCCTCACCCTGAGGCGCCTCGCGGAACGCGAGGCCGCGAAGGGACCCTGAGGCGCATGGCGCAGCCGGGCCTCGAAGGGACCCTGAGGCGCCCGGCGCAGCCGGGCCTCGAAGGGTCACCCTCCACAGGCCGGAAAGAAAATTTGCTACCGCATCATCCTGCGATAATCGGGTCAACTGAAGAAGATCAATTTCAGGCCGGCAACCGTCAGCACCAGGCCGAGCGCCTTGAGAATCATTTCGCGCGGCAGACGTTTGACACCGAGGGTCGAACCCAGCGCCGCGCCGGCGACGACGGCCGCTGCATAATAAGGCAATTGCCCCGGCAGAGAACCGACGGAAGCGAGATTGCCAAGCAGCCCCGCTGCGGAGTTGCACAATATGAATACCGCGGCGACGCCGGAAATCGTCCGCGTCTCGGCCCAGCCGAGAAACAGGACGAGTGGCGACAGGAAAATGCCGCCACCCGTTCCGGTCAGGCCGGCGAGAAGTCCAATCGCGGCGCCTCCGGCAATCGCGGGAACGACGGGCGGGTCCCTGATGTCCTTTGCCACCGGCGGGCCGATGGGCAGCAGCAATCGCGCCGCGGCAATCAGCAGGACGATGCCGACAATCGGCTTGTAGAAATGGCCGGGCAGTTGCAGGGAGCCACCGAGCAAGGCAAAGGGTGCGGCGCCGATGAGAAACGGCCACAGCACCCGCCAGCGGAATACGCCCGCCAGCAGGAAACGGGCCGAGACCAGCGAGGCAACGATGATGTTGAGTGCCAGCGCGGTGGGCCGCATCACCGCCTGCGGCAAGCTGAACAGCGCCATCAGCGCCAGATAGGCGGAGCCCCCTGCGTGTCCAACGGACGAATAGAGCATCGCCGCCACAAACATTCCGGCGGCCAGGAGAATCGAACTTTCGTCCACTGTGGTGTGTCCCCAATCGATATGTACCAATGACCATATCGATTTCGGCACATTGTCCAGCGCCTGTCAATGCCCTTTATTTCCGCGATTTCCGCGCGAATTTGGCGAGCCCGTTCAGCGCGTCGATGTCCCTGCGGTTGACGGCCAACGACCTCTTTTCGATGTTGCGGAAGCGCTGCAACACATCCTTGCCTGCCGGTGTCAGCTGCGCGACGCCGCCGCCCTTGCCGCCGCGCACCGAAGTCACCAACGGCGTCTTGAAGCAGCCATTCATGGTTTCAACCAGCAGCCAGGCGCGCTTGTAGCTCATGCCCAGTTGCCGTCCGGCTGCGGCGATCGAACCCGTCTGTTCGATTGCCTCCAGCAAGTCCGCTTTTCCGGGCCCCAGGGCCGTATCCGGGCCCAGGACCAGTTTCAGACGCAGTCGAAGCGATGACGGCATGGACGATCCATCGTGTCGAATGCCATGATATTGGACCGTCCAGCCGATTCAAAGCGCATTGCGCGGTTGCGTTTCTGTCTGTTCCCGGCTGCCGCGAGACAGGCTAGACGGGACTCATGTTCGCCTTCCCCGTCAATGTCCCACTCCGCGCCGGCGTGTTCATGGTTCTCGCCATGGCGAGCTTCGTGATCAATGACAGTTTTGTGAAGCTGGTGGGCAGAAGCCTGCCGGTCGGCGAGATCATCGCGATCCGCGGCGCCATGTCGGCCTGCTTCATCGCCGCCATCTGCCGGCACAAGGGCGTTCTCGGCAGCGCGCCCTTCATCTTCAGCCGCAACGTGCTGATCCGCGCCATGCTCGATCTCGTCGGCACGCTGCTGTTCATCACCGCGCTCATGCACATGCAGATCGCCAATCTCACCGCCACCATGCAGGCGGTGCCGCTGGCGGTCACCGTTCTTTCAGTGATATTTCTGAAAGAAAAGGTGGGAGTACGCCGGACTGCCGCCATTGTCGCCGGTTTCATCGGAGTCCTGCTGATCGTCAAGCCGGCGCCGCAGAGTTTCACAATCTACGAGGCCTTCGCGCTGACCATCGTCCTGTCGCTGGCCGTGCGCGACATCATCACCCGGCGCATACCGGCGAAAGTGCCGACACTGATCGTGGCGCTGGCGAATGCCGTTTTCGTAACCGCGGGCGGCATCATGCTCGCACTCACCCAGGTCTTCATCGCCCCCCAGGCCTGGCAAATTGCCTATCTCGCCCTTGCCGCCGTGTTTCTGGGCGCCGGCTACATGTTCATGGTCGCCACATTGCGGCTCGGCGACCTTTCGGCCACCGCGCCTTACCGCTATTCGATTGTGCTCTTTGCCATTGTCTCGGGCGTCGCCGTATTCGGCGAATATCCCGACGGGCTCGCCTATGCCGGAATGCTGCTGGTAGTGGCGACCGGCCTCTACGCGGCGCACCGCGAGGCGATGCTCAAGGATATTTCCAGAACGCCAAGCCGGTGAGGCAGATGGCCAGACCATTGCCCTTATGCAGGGACTAAACGATGCTGGGCAAGCGTATGAGAAGTAGAGGAACATCGAGACTTGCGCGCCAAACTCCTCAGTCTTGCCACGGCGGTGCCGGAATTCACCTTGCGCACCGAAGACGTGATCCGCGAGGCCGCGGCAATCTTCACCGGGCGGCATTCCGATTTCGAGCGGATGATGCCGGTTTTCGCCAATACCGGGATCGACTGCCGCTATTCGGTCAAGCCCTATTCCTGGTTCCGTGCCAATCAGGGCTGGCCCGAGCGGACCCATGCCTTCGTCGAGGGCGCATCGGCGCTGTTCCGCCAAGCTGCCGCCGATGCGCTTGCCGCAGCAGACATCGAGCCCGGCCGGATCGACACCATCGTCACCGTCTCTTCGACCGGCATTGCCACGCCTTCCATCGAAGCCCGGGTGCTGCATGGCATGGGGTTTCGCGACAATGTGAGGCGGGTGCCGGTTTTCGGCCTGGGCTGCGCCGGCGGCGTTTCGGGCCTGTCACTGGCGGCACGGCTGGCGCGGGCCGATCCCGGCTCGCTTGTGTTGATCGTGGTCGTTGAACTCTGCACCCTGGCGTTTCGGCCCGACGAGATGACCAAGTCCAACATTGTGGCGACCGCGCTGTTCGGCGACGGCGGTGCCGCCTGTGTCGTCTCGACCGGCGGCAAGAACGGCCATGGCGAGATCGAGTTCACGGGTGAACATACCTGGCCCGGCACCATCGATGTCATGGGCTGGCGCATGGACCCGCAGGGTTTCGGCGCCATCTTCTCGCGCAGCATTCCGGACATCGTCGCCGGCGAACTCCGCCCGGCGGCCGATGCCTTCCTCTGCCGGCATCGCCTCGCCCTTGGGGATGTCGGCCGCTACTCATTCCATCCCGGCGGGGCCAGGGTGATTGCGGCGCTGGAGCAGGCCTTCGAACTCGGCCAGGGCCATCTGCAGGACGAGCGCGCGGTGCTGGCGGATTTCGGCAACATGTCGGCACCGACGGTGCTGTTCGTACTGCAACGGGCGCTGGAGGAGAACTTCACAGGCCGCCGTTTCATATCGGCATTGGGCCCGGGCTTTACAGCGAGCTTCCTCACCATGCTACAATAATCCCATGTGGCTGAACTTCACCATTCTCGCACTCGTCACCCTGCAACGCGCCGTCGAACTGGTGATCGCGCAGCGCAATACCAGGCGCCTGCTGGCGCGCGGCGGCGTGGAAATGGGGGCCGGGCATTATCCTCTGATCGTCGCCTTTCACGCCATCTGGCTGGCGGGGCTCTGGTATCTGGTGTGGGGCCGCGAGGTGAGCTGGCCTTGGATCTTCGCCTATCTGGTACTGGAAGCCGCGCGGGGCTGGATCATCGCGGCACTCGGCGGGCGCTGGACCACGCGCATTATCGTCGTCCCCGGCGAAACCCTCATCGACAGCGGACCTTACAAATATTTCCGCCACCCCAATTACCTGGTGGTGGCGGGCGAGATATTCATCCTGCCGATGGCCTTCGGATTGTGGTGGTATGCGCTCCTCCTCGGCGGCCTCAATCTCGCGCTGCTCTACTGGCGCATGCGGGCGGAGGACGAAGCGCTGGAGCCGCTGCGCGGCGTTCCTCAGCCTCCGGAAGAGCCCTCGGCGTGATCGTGACCTGCGGCGACGGCGCCGACCGGAACCTTGACTTCAACCTCGCCCGCCTTCTCGAATGTGAGATGGAGTGTCAAGCTGCCGCCCTCCACCAACGGCGCCCTGAGGCCGGTCATCATCACATGCAGGCCGCCGGGTTTGAGCTCCACCATGGCGCCGGCCGGCAGGTCCAGGCTTTCGACAGGTTGCATCCTGGCAATGCCATCCTCGTTGGTGGTCCGGTGAAGCTGTGCATTGGCCGCGGCTTCGGTGGCAATCGACAGAAGCCGGTCCGGCTCCGCCCCATGGTTGATCAGCGTCAGATAGGCGGTTCCGGCTTTCGCCGTGGACACCGCCGAGGCGCGGGCAAAGGCGCCCACCACCGCGATGTCACTGGCCCTGACGCCCGGCGCCAGTGCTAGGATGGCGGCGAGGGTCAAGGCGGTGGCGGCGAGGATTTCGAGGACAAGTTTGCGCATGACGGGGGAATCGCGCGGATTGTGGGCGCGATTGTGTCAAGGCGCGCGCGGCAGAGCGTCGCGCATGCTCGTTGCTCTTGTGTTCCTGGCGGTGCCGGCACAGGCGGCGGAGCGGGTTTCGCTGGAACTGGTGCTGGCCGTCGATGTCTCGCTCAGTGTCAACGACATCGAATACGGGCTGCAGATGCAAGGCATCGCCAGTGCCTTCCGCGATGCCGAAATCGCCGCTCTCATCGCCAGCCATGAGCGGGGCGTGGCCGTGGTGATGACGCAATGGACCGGAACCCGGAATGCCGATGTGCCGCTGCCCTGGCGGGTGCTGACCGATGGCGCCGGCGCCGCGGCCTATGCCGATGCGGTGGCACGGCTGCCGCGCGCCGAATTCGGCAACTTCACGGCGATCGGTCATGCCTTATCCTTTGCCGTCGAATTGCTGGAGACCAATGCCTACCGCGGCGATGAGCGCAAGATCGACGTCTCGGGCGACGGCCGCAGCAATTCCGGGCCCGAGCCCTCGCAAGCGCGGCTCGAGGCGCTCGCCCACAGCATCACCGTCAACGGGCTCGCCATCACCAACAACGATCCGCAGCTTGCCTTCTATTACGCCGCCCATGTGATCACGGGACCGGCCGCCTTCGTCATCCGGGCGGAGAATTTCGAGAGCTTCGCGGAAGCCTTCCGCCGCAAGCTCAAACGCGAGCTGAGTCCCCGGATCGTCAAGCACGGGCCAGGTCGAATTTACGCCGGGGTGCAATGGTGAAACGCCTTGCCGCCGTGGTTGCCACGATGCCGTGGGCGCTTACAGCTATGGCGCAGGACAAGGTACCGGTGGCCATCGAACTGGTCCTGGCTCTCGACAGTTCGGCAAGCGTCGATCGCGATGAGTTTCAACTGCAACTCGACGGACTTGCCGCCGCCTTCCGCGATCCCGATGTCCTCGGTGCCGTGGACCGCTTAAAGCCGTTCGGCGCCGCCATTGCCGTCATTCAGTGGGGCGGTCCCGGCGAGACCCGGGCGGTTGTGCCCTTCACCCATCTGGAAACTTCCCGCGACGCCAAGGCCTTCGGATTCCGCATCGGCCTGATCCGGCGTTGGATGCGGGCAAGTACGACGTCGATCGCCACCGCCATCGCCGACAGCGCGGCACTCATCGCCGGCAACGGTTTCGAAGGCCAGCGGCTGGTCATCGATGTCTCCGGCGACGGCCCGGACAACGGTTCAGCCGACCTCGACGCGGCGCGCAGGCGCGCCCGCGCGGCGGGCATCACGGTCAACGGCCTCGCCATCGAAGCCGAGGACAAGACCTTGCTCGGCTATTACCGCGACCGGGTCATCACCGGCGCCGGCTCCTTCGTCGAACCGGCCCGCGGTTTCGAGGATTTCGCCCGCGCCATCAGGGAAAAGCTGCTGCGCGAATTACGGCCGCTGGAGTCATGA
>JBQTKG010000106.1:0-13982 GCA_052386315.1 Hyphomicrobiales bacterium | reverse complement strand
TGGAGCAGGGGTGTGCCTCCGAAGTCGGTCTGGATGAAGGGTTGCTGCCCGGCAAACGGGAAGTAAAGAGCGATCCTAGCCGAAGAGCCCGTCACGTGGGGCGCTGCCGAGCGCTCTCCCGCCGGTCTCAGACGGCCGGCCATCGCGTGAGGTAGTGCCCCACGCCCCTCCACCTCGTGGAGGGAGTTTTCTTCCCCCGGTCCGGAGATGCTCCCGGGCCAGCAAGGGCGGAGCTATGCCCGAACCCCAACGCTGTTTGACAATTGAATACACGACCTCCTCACCCTGAGGCGCCTCGCGGAACGCGAGGCCTCGAAGGGCTCGAGCCAATGCCCTTCCGCAAGCCCGCCGTTCCCGCTATGCCGCGCCGGATCGCCTTGAAGCAGCTCCTCAAGCGCCTCGCCGAGGAGGGCAAGCTCGCCGGAAACCGAAAGAAATTCATCGACAGTTCCGCCCTGCCCCCGGTCGCGGTCCTCGAAGCGATGGGCGTCGATCCTGACGGCGAGGCCTGGGGCGAGCCCACCGGCGGCTACGAATGGGCGCTGCGCAATGCCGCCGGACTCTAATATCTACATATACACCTTGATGATGCCGATGAAATCGGCGGCCTTGAGGCTGGCGCCGCCGGCCAGCGCGCCGTTGACATGGGCGGCGGCCATGAGCTCGGCGGCATTTGAAGGCTTGACCGAGCCGCCATAGAGAATGCGCACTCCCGCCCCATCGGCGCCCATGAGCCGGCCGAGATCGCCGCGGATATGGCTGTGGACTTCGGCCACTTCGGCGACGGTGGGTGTCAATCCGCTGCCGATCGCCCAGACCGGTTCATAGGCGATGACCGTATTGGCGGCCGAGGCCCCCTCCGGCAGCGAGCCCTTGAGCTGGCGCGACACGACCTCCAGCGTTTGCCCTGCCTTGCGCTCCTCCAGGGTCTCCCCGATGCAGATGATGGCGGCGAGCCCCGCCCGGTGGGCGGCCCCGGCCTTTGCCGCCACCATGACATCGGTTTCGCCATGGTTAGCGCGCCGCTCGGAATGCCCCACAATCACCGCGGCGCAGCCCGCATCCTTGAGCATTTCGGCCGAAATATCGCCGGTATGGGCGCCGGAAGCGGCGGCATGGCAGTCCTGGCCGCCCACCTTGATCTTGGTGCCCTTCATCACCGACTTGACCTTGCGGATGAGGGTGGCGGGCGGGCACACCATCACTTCGCATTTGAGTTTCACGCCCTTGAGCATGCCGGCAAGCAGCCGCGGCTCCTTGAGCATCGCGGCGGTGCCGTTCATCTTCCAGTTGCCCGCCACCAGCGGCCGCGGTCCCTGTGCTGCCATGCGCCCCCTCCCGTCCCGAAATCGGCCTGAGATAGCAGACACATGCCGCGCTTGCGAGGGGGTCACTGCCTACCTATGATGCGCGCCGTCCGATATGGGCTTGAATGACCAGAAGGGATTGTCCGGATGCTCGACGTTTTCCGCAATGCCGCCAAGGGCTGGACGGCCAAGATTCTGATCGGCCTGCTGGCGGCGAGCTTCGGCGTCTGGGGCATCGCCGACGTGTTCACCGGCTACCGCGCCGGTGCCCTGGTCACGGTCGGCAGCGAGGAAGTCAGCGCCGAGGAATTCACCCGCGCTTTCAATCAGGCCCTGCAGAATCTGGCCAGCCAGTCCGGCCAGACTTTCTCGGCGGAGGAGGCGCGCCGGCTCGGCATCGACCGCTCCGTCCTCGGCAATCTGATCCAGTCGGCGGCGCTGGATGCCCAAGGCGGCAGTCTGGAGCTCGCGGTTTCCGACGCCGGCATAGCCCAGGAGGCGATGGATAATCCCGCCTTCAAGGGCAGCGGTGGCAAGTTCGACCCGGCCCTCTTCCGCAGGGTACTGGAACAAAACGGCCTGAACGAGGCCATGTATCTCGCTTCGGAACGCCGCTCCAAGCTCCGTCAGGCGCTGGCGGAGACGGCCGACGGCGGTCTGGCCGCACCCAGGGTCCTCGCCGAGGCGCTCCACCGCTACCGCAACGAGGAGCGCGATGTCCGCTATTTCATCGTCAAGGCGGCGGAAACGGAAATCGCTCCGCCTACGGACGATGAGATCAAGAAGCACTACGAGGCCGATCCGAAAAGCTACACCGCGCCGGAATACCGCAGGGTCGCGATGATGAAGGCGGAACCCGCCGACATCGCCGCCAAGCTCTCGCTGGCGGAGGAGGAACTCAAGGCCGGCTACGAGAAGTTCAAGGGCGACTATTTCACCCCGGAACTGCGCACCGTGCTGCAGATGAGCTTCCCCACCCTCGATGAGGCGAGGAAGACCAAGGAGAGGCTTGCGGCGGGCGCGGACTTCCTCGCCATCGCCAAGGAGCGGGGGCTCACCGAGGCCGATGCGACGCTGGCGAATAAGACCAAGGCCGATTTCTTCGACCCCAAGGTGGCGGAACAGGCCTTCAGCCTGGCGGAGGGGGCGGTGAGCGAACCGATCGAAGGCAATCTCGCCATCACCCTCATCAAGATCGTCAAGGCGACACCCGAACACCAGGAGAGCTTCGACGATGTGAAGCAGAAACTCGGCGAGCGGCTGCAATTCGACAGGGCGCGCGAGGAGGTCCAATCGGTTTATGACGCCGTTGAGGATGCGCGCGCCGCCCAGACCCCCTTCGAGACGATCGCCGAACGGGCCGGCATTCCGTTCCAGCTCGCCGCCGCCGTCGATGCCGCGGGCCGCGACAAGGACGGCAAGGACGCCGATATTCCGCACAAGGCCGAAGTCTTGAAGGCGGCCTTTGAAAGCGATGTGGGGGTCGAAAGCGATGCCCTCAGCATCGGCGACGGCTTTATCTGGTACGAGGTGCGCGAGGTGATCCCCTCGGCGCTGCGCCCTCTCGATACGGTGAAAGACAAGGTGAAGGCCGACGTGATCGCAACCAAACTCAAGGCGCTGGCCCTCGACAAGGCCAAGAAGCTGGTGGAGCGGGCCGCAAGCGCCGTTGCCTTCGAAACGCTGGCGCAGGAGGCGAGCGCCGAGATCAAGACCGCCCAAGGCCTCAAGCGCAACGAGGCGGCGGCGGATTTCGATGGCCCCGCGGTCGCCGCCGCATTCAGCGTCAAGGAGAACGCTATCACTTTCGCGCTGGAAGGCGATGGCAAGGGCGCCAAACTCATCCAGCCGGTGGCGGTCAGGCTCACGCCTTTCGTGGCGGGTTCGGAAGCGGCCAGTAAGCTGGCCGACGAGACCAAGGACGGCATGGCCAAGGACGTGCTGGCACTCTATCTCGGCGCATTGCAGCAGGAGCTCAGCGTCAGCATCAATGAAAATCTCTGGCGACAGATCGCGGGAACCCAAACGCCTTAACCCCGATCGCACGTCCGTCCAGAGTGTTTCAAAATGCAAATCTCACCCGATTATGAAAATTTCGCCCGCGCCTATGAAAAGGGCGCGGCACAGATCGTCTCGACTCGCCTCGTCGCCGATCTCGAAACGCCGGTCTCGGCAATGCTCAAACTCGCCCGCAATGCCCGCTATTCCTTCCTGCTCGAATCGGTCGAGGGCGGCGCGGTGCGCGGCCGCTATTCGATCATCGGCATGAATCCCGACCTGATCTGGAAAGTGGATGGCGGCAAGGCGTCGATCAACCGCAGGGCGCTCGCCGACCCGGACGGCGCCTTCGAGCCCGTAGCGCTGGCGCCACTCGAAGCGCTGCGCGCCCTGCTTGCGGAAAGCCGCATCGCCCTTCCCGCCGACGCGCCCCCCATGGCGGCAGGCGTCTTCGGCTACATGGGCTACGACATGGTGCGGCTCATGGAAGAGCTGCCGCCGCCCAATTTGGACGTAATCGGCCTGCCCGACGGCATGCTGATCCGGCCCACCGTGATGGCGATCTTCGACAGCGTGCGCGACGAGGTGACTGTCACCGCGCCCGTCTATATCGACAGGAGTGTGAGCGCCAAGGCCGCCTATGCCCGCGCCCAGGAGCGGCTGTCGGAAATCGTCGATGCGCTCGATCGGCCGCTCGATCACGAGGCGCCGCGCGGCGCCGACGCGCCGCCGATCGCGGCTCCCAAGTCCAATACCAGCCCCGCGGCCTACAAGGCCATGGTGCTGAAGGCCAAGGACTACATCGCCGCCGGCGATATTTTCCAGGTGGTGCTGTCGCAGCGCTTTGAAACGGAATTCACCTTGCCGCCCTTCGCGCTGTACCGGTCGTTGCGGCGGGTCAATCCCTCGCCGTTTCTCTACTATCTCGACTTCGACAATTTCGCGGTGATCGGTTCGAGCCCGGAAATCCTGGTGCGGGTGCGCGGCGGCCAGGTGACGATCCGGCCGATTGCCGGAACGCGGCCGCGTGGGCTAACACCGGCCGAGGACCGGGCCCTGGCGGCGGAGCTTCTCGCCGATCCCAAGGAGCGGGCCGAGCATCTCATGCTGCTCGACCTCGGCCGCAATGACGTGGGCCGCGTCGCCGAGATCGGCTCAATCAGGGTGACCGACCAGTTCATCCTCGAATATTACAGCCAGGTCATGCACATCGTTTCCAATGTAGAAGGCAAGCTGGCGAAGCATTACGACGCGATCGATGCCCTGGTCGCCGGCTTTCCGGCGGGCACGGTTTCGGGCGCGCCGAAAGTGCGGGCGATGCAGATCGTCGACGAGCTCGAGCACGAAAAGCGCGGCGTTTATGCGGGCTGTGTCGGCTATTTCTCCGCCGACGGCGAAATGGATACCTGCATCGTGCTGCGCACGGCGATCGTCAAAAATGGAAAAATGTATGTGCAGGCCGGCGCCGGCATCGTCGCCGACAGCCTGCCCGAAAGCGAGCACCAGGAATGCATCAGCAAGGCCAAGGCCCTGTTCCGCGCCGCGGAAGATGCGGTGCGCTTCGCCGGCCGGGCCGGGAGGGCGCAATGATCGTTCTCATCGACAATTACGACAGCTTCACCTGGAACCTCTATCACTTCCTCGGCGATCTCGGCGCCGAGACGGTGGTGCATCGCAACGACAAAATCTCGGTGGGCCAGGTGATGTCGGCAAGGCCGCAGGCTATCGTGATTTCGCCAGGCCCCGCCACGCCCAACGAAGCGGGCATCTGCCTCGAACTCATTGCCAAGGCATCCGATACGATTCCTATTCTCGGCGTCTGCCTCGGCCATCAGGCGATCGGCCAGGCCTTCGGCGGCAAGGTGATCCGGGCGCCCAAGCTCATGCACGGCAAGCTGTCGCCGGTGCATCATGCGGGCCAGGGCGTTTTCAAGGACGTGCCCCAGGACTTCGAGGCGACGCGCTATCACTCGCTGATCGTCGAGCGCCAAAGCCTGCCCGA
This sequence comes from Hyphomicrobiales bacterium, assembly GCA_052386315.1. Lineage (GTDB taxonomy): Bacteria > Pseudomonadota > Alphaproteobacteria > Rhizobiales > Aestuariivirgaceae > Aestuariivirga. The sequence continues at coordinate 8,675 of JBQTKG010000106.1, read as the reverse complement.
CTGCCTGGAGATCACCGCGGAAGCCGATGGCATCGTCATGGGCCTCCGGCACAAGGCAAAGAACGTCCATGGCGTGCAGTTCCACCCTGAATCCATTGCCTCGCAGCACGGCCACCAGCTATTGAAGAATTTTCTCGAACTGGCGGGGGCCGGCTGATGTCCGATCTCAAGACGTTGATCGCCAAGGCGGCGGGTGGCGCCGCACTCAGCCGGGCGGAAGCGCGCGAGGCCTTTGCCATCATGATGTCGGGCGAGGCCACACCGTCGCAGATCGGCGGGCTGCTGATGGCCCTTAGGGTGCGCGGCGAGACGGTAGAGGAGATTACCGGCGCGGTCGAAATCATGCGCGAGAAGATGCTGCGGGTCCAGGCGCCCGCCGACGCCATCGACATCGTCGGCACCGGCGGCGATGCCTCGGGCTCCTACAATATTTCGACCTGTGCCGCCTTCGTGGCGGCGGGCGCGGGACTGAAAGTGGCCAAGCACGGCAACCGGGCGCTTTCGTCCAGGTCGGGGGCGGCGGACGTGCTGATGGCGCTCGGCGTCAAGATCGATCTCGCCCCGCAGCGGATCGCCCAGTGCATCGCGGCCGCCGGTATAGGCTTCATGTTCGCGCCCGCCCATCATGCCTCGATGAAGCATGTGGGGCCGACGCGAGTGGAACTCGGCACAAGGACGATATTCAACCTGCTGGGCCCCCTTTCCAATCCGGCGGGGGTCAGCCGCCAGGTGACCGGCGTTTTCTCGCGCGCCTGGGTCGGGCCGCTCGCCCAGGTGCTCAAGAATCTCGGCAGCGAGGCCTGCTGGATCTGCCATGGCGAAGGCGGTTTCGACGAAATCGTGCCCACCGGCACCACCTGGATCGCCGAACTCAAGAACGGCGCCATCGCCGAATTCGAGCTCACGCCGGAAGATGTGGGGCTCAAGCGCCGGGCTGCCGCCGATCTCAAGGGCGGCGAGGCGGCGCATAATGCCGAGGCGCTCCGCGATGTACTCAAAGGCGGAGGATCCGCCTTCCGCGACGCCGCCGTGATGACGGCGGGTGCAGCACTCCTGGTCGCCGGCAAGGCGAAGACCGTGCGAGACGGCGTACGCCTGGCGCAAGCCGCCATAGACGACGGCGCGGCACTGAAGGCGCTTGATACGCTGGTCAAGGTGTCGAATGGGTAGTTCACAACTTCTCCCTCCCCCGCCTTGCGCGGGGAGGGTGGTTGAGCGAAGCGAAACCGGGTGGGGGCACTCCTGGGTGTCCTACCCCCACCCGACGCCTTCGGCGTCACCCTCCCCGCACTTCGTGGGTGAGGGAGGACGATGACCACCATCCTCGACAGGATCGCCGCCTATAAGCGCGAGGAAGTGGCGAAGGCCAAGGCCGGGATTTCCGAGCGCGAGCTCGAGGTGATGGCGCTCGACGCCCCGCCGGTGCGCAGTTTCAGGGGCGCCATCGCCGCACGGATCGCGCAGGGCAAATGGGCGCTGATCGCCGAGATCAAGAAGGCAAGCCCCTCCAAGGGCCTGATCCGGCCCGACTTCAATCCGCCGCAGCTTGCCATGGCCTATGAGGCGGGAGGCGCCGCCTGCCTTTCGGTTTTGACCGATGCGGCCTCCTTCCAGGGCGCGCCCGAATATCTCGGCGCCGCCCGCGCCGTCACGCAATTACCGGCGCTGCGCAAGGATTTCATGCTCGATCCCTATCAGGTGGCGGAAGCCCGCGCCTGGGGCGCCGATTGCATCCTGCTCATCATGGCGATGATCGACGATGGGCTAGCGGCGGAACTGGAAGCCGCCGCGCACGACTGGGGCCTCGATGTGCTGGCGGAAGTCCATGACGAGGCCGAACTCGACCGGGCGCTCGGGCTTACGACCAGGCTCATCGGCATCAACAACCGCAACCTGCATAACTTCGAGACGAGCCTCGAGACGACCGAGCGGCTGGCGCCGCGCGTGCCCAGGGACCGCCTGGTGGTGAGTGAAAGCGGATTGTTCACGGCGGCCGATCTGGCGCGCCTCGCCGGGGTGGGCGTCAATGCCTTTCTGATCGGCGAGAGCCTGATGCGGCAGACCGATGTGGCGGCCGCAACCCGTGCTATTCTGGCAAAGCCATGAGCAAGCTCACCCATCTCGACGCCACCGGCAACGCTCATATGGTCGATGTCTCGGATAAGACTGTGACGGCGCGCAGCGCCACCGCAAAGGCCCGCGTCCTCATGCAGCCGGAAACGCTCGCGTTGATTATCGAAGGCAAGGCCAGCAAGGGCGACGTGCTCGCCGCCGCCCGCATCGCCGGCATCATGGCGGCGAAGAAGACCCATGAGCTGATCCCACTCTGCCATCCGCTGATGATTTCCCAGGTATCGGTCGATTTCGCCGCAGATAGCGGCGGCTCCCACATCGATGTCACCGCGACCGTCAAGGTCGAGGGCAAGACCGGCGTCGAGATGGAGGCGCTCACTGCCTGCGCCGTCGCCTGCTTGACGCTTTACGATATGGTGAAGGCGGTGGACCGCGGCATGCGCATCACCGATTTGCGCCTTACCGAAAAATCCGGCGGCAAGTCCGGCCGTTTCACGGCGGAGTAACAAGACGATGTTGACGCTGTTCGCCCACCTTGGTTTCCCTCGCCCCTTGGGGGCGAGGGAGGGACCCATTGCAAAGCAATGGGAGGGAGAGGGGGATCACGTCTTGCAATCGAAGCACCTGCTCCCCCTCACCTTCCCAAGCTACGCTTGGGCCCCTTCCTCTCCCCCAAGGGGAGAGGAAAAGGCTTTGTAATGGCCCTGCTCCCGGTCGAAGAGGCGCTTGCCCGCATCCTCAAGGACGTAAAGCCCATTGCGGCCGAAGCGGTGCCGCTCAACAAGGCGGCGGGCCGGGTGCTGGCCGAGGCCCTCAAGGCAAGGCGCGATCAGCCGCCCTTCGCTGCCTCGGCCATGGACGGCTATGCGGTGCGGGCGGAAGATGTGGCGGCGGCGCCGGTCCGGCTCAAAGTGATCGGCATGGCGGCGGCGGGTCACGCATTCAAGGGCGCGCTCAAGGCCGGCGAAGCGGTGCGCATCTTCACCGGCGCTCCCCTGCCCCGCGGCGCCGATTGCGTGGTGATCCAGGAGAACACGACGGCGGAAGAGGGCTTCGTAACCGTCAATCAGCCGGTGCGGGCGGCCCAGAACGCGCGGGCCCGCGGTCTCGACTTCAAGGCCGGCGAAACGCTGCTCGCCCCCGGCATCCGGATTAATGCCCGCGACATCGGCCTTGCCGCGGCGATGAACCGCGCAAACCTCCGTGTGCGGAGGAAACCGCTGGTGGCGGTGATCGCCACCGGCGACGAGCTGGTGCTGCCGGGCGCCCGCCCGCGCCCCGACCAGATCGTCTCCTCCAACAGCCACGCGCTCACCGCCATGGCCGAGCATTTCGGCGCCCGGGTCCTCAATCTCGGCATCGTCGCCGATACGCTCAAGGCCACCCTCCGCGCCATCGCCAGGGCCGCCGCCGCCGACATTCTTATGACCAGTGGCGGCGCTTCGGTGGGCGAGCATGATTTCGTCCAGGAAGCGCTTAAGCGCTCCGGCGTGAAAGTCGATTTCTGGAAAATCGCCATGCGGCCCGGCAAGCCTTTCATGTATGGCCGGCGCGGCCGCCAGCGGGTGATGGGTCTTCCCGGCAATCCGGTTTCGGCGCTGGTTTGTGCCAGGCTGTTTCTCAAGCCCCTGCTCAATGTCCTGCTCGGGCTTCCGGCCGAGTCAGAACCGATGCAGGCGCGCCTGGGTAGCTCCATGAAGGCCAATGACAGCCGCCAGGACTATGTCCGCGCCACGCTTCGCCAGGCGCCGGACGGGGCCCGCATCGTCACGCCGTTTGCCCTCCAGGATTCCTCCATGCAGCGTACCTTGCGCGAATCGCATTGCCTGATCGTGCGTCCGCCCTTGGCACCGGCCGCCGCCGAAGGCGATCTGGTAGTTATTCTTCCCCTCGATTTTTGATGGTTACGGAAAGTAAACAGTTGCAGAACCAAATGGCAACCTGTATATATGTTGCAGGTTTGTTCCGACTCCGGAGCGATACAGGAAGGTGCCACCGCCATGCTGACGCGCAAACAGCTCGAATTGCTGCTCTTCATCAATGAGCGCCTGAAGGAAGAAGGCGTGCCGCCCTCCTTCGAGGAAATGAAGGACGCACTCAATCTGCAATCCAAGTCGGGCGTGCACCGGCTGATCGTGGCGCTGGAAGAGCGCGGCTTCATCAAGCGCATGCCGAACCGGGCCCGCGCGCTGGAAGTGATCAAGCTGCCCGAATCGCATTCGCCCAGTCTCGCCGCCCGGAGGACCGGATTCACCCCCAATGTCATTCAGGGCAACCTCGGCAAGGTGAAGCCGATGCCCGCCACCAATGACGGCATGGCGCGCGCGGCGATCGTGCCGCTGATGGGGCGGATCGCGGCGGGCGTTCCCATCTCGGCCATCCAGGATCACACCAGCAACATCGCGGTGCCGCCGGAAATGCTGGGCAGCGGCGAGCATTTCGCTCTCGAAGTCAAGGGCGACTCGATGATCGAGGCCGGCATTTTCGACGGCGACACGGTGCTGATCCGCAAGGGCGCGACCGCCAACAACGGCGAGATCGTCGTCGCCCTGATCGACGACGAGGAAGCGACGCTCAAGCGCCTGCGCCGCAAGGGCGACTCGGTGGCGCTGGAAGCCGCCAATCCCTCCTATGAGACCCGCATCTTCGGTCCCGACCGGGTGCGCGTTCAGGGCCGCCTCGTCGGCTTGCTGCGCAAATACTGACCGCCAGATCGCCTATTTCATTGTCCGCCGCTTCGGCTAAACTCGCTTGGCCAACCGCCGGAGCCGCACATGAAAATCTATGGCGATGTGATTTCTCCCTTCGTCCGCATGACGCTGGTCGCCGCCCAGGAGGCGGGGCTTGGCGGGCGTGTCGAGCATGTCAAGGAAACGGCGACCCCCACCCAGGCCAATCCGAAGCTCACCGCGCTTTCGCCGCTCGGCAAGATTCCGGTGCTCGAGACCGATCACCATCATTCGGTCTATGATTCCCGCGTCATCGTCGAATATCTCTGCCATGTGGCGGGCAATTCCACCCTGATCCCCGACGACGGCGTCAAGCGCTTCCGGATATTGACCTTGCAAGCGCTGGCTCATGGAATGGCCGAAGCGGCGGTCGCCTATCGCTATGAGATCGGGGTGAGGCCCAAAGGCCTGCAATGGGAGAGCTGGATGGAGCGCCAGTTGCAGCGCCTGCAAGCAAGCCTCGACGATCTCGAACGCAATTGGGAAGCCTGCCTCGCCGAAGTCAATGCCGGCTCGATCGCGGTTGCCGTGGTGCTTTCCTACATCGACTATCGCCTGGGCGACCTCAACTGGCGCAACAACCGCAGCCGCTTGGCCGCCTTCCACGAGAATTTCTCCACCCGCGACAGCATGGTGAAGACGGCGCTGCCGAAGGCCTAGCCGAAGCGGGGGCAATTTGCGCCGATGACCGATTTCGATGCGATCGTTGCCGGTGCCGGACCGGCCGGACTCGCCGCCGCGGCGCTGCTGGCCCGCGACGGAAAGCGCACCGCGCTGGTGACCGGCAAGGCGTCGGCCGAGCCCGATCCGCGCACCGTGGCGCTGATGCAGCCGTCGATCCGCATGCTGCAATACCTGGATGTGTGGCCCGGAACGCTCCAGGCGCGGACGGCGCCTTTGCGCAAATTGCGCCTCGTCGACGACACGGGCTCGCCGCTCAGGGCGCCCACCATTGTTTTCGATGCCGCGGAATTGGGCGAGGATTGTTTTGGGCAGAACATTCCCTTGAGCCTGCTCATTGCGGCGTTGCGGGCGCGGGCGGTGGACCTCGGCGTCTCATTCATCGACGACGAAGCCACCGGTGCCGCGACGCGCGATGCGGCAATCTCGCTCAAGCTGGCGGACGGCCAGGAGGTTTCGGCCAAGATTCTACTCGCCGCCGATGGCCGCAACTCGCGGCTGCGCCAAGCGGCCGGCATCGGAACCGATGAATGGTCCTACGACCAGGTGGCGGTCGCCGCGAGTTTCGCCCATTCGGCGCCGCATTACGACGTCTCGACCGAGCACCACAGGCCGGCCGGGCCCTTCACGACCGTGCCCATGCCGGGAAACCGCTCGAGTCTCGTGTGGATGGAGCGTCCCGCCCGCGCCGGGCAACTGATGGCGCTCGACGATGCAGCCCTCGCCGCTGAAATCCAGATCGCCTGCCATGGCGAATTGGGCCTTGTCTCGGATGTGGGACCGCGCAAGGCCTTTCCGATGCGGGGGCTGGTGGCGCGCCGGTTCGGCCGCAACCGCACCATGCTCATCGGCGAGGCGGGCCATGTGGTGCCGCCCATCGGCGCCCAGGGCCTCAACATGTCGCTGCGCGATGCCGCCCAGGCCGCCGATCTCATTCTGGCGAGCGCCGATCCCGGCGCCGACGCCGTGATGCGCGATTACGACGCCTTGCGCCGCCGCGATATCGAGCCGCGCCGGCTGGCGATCGGCCTGATGAACCGTTCGCTGCTCTCGGGCTTCCTCGTGCTGGAAGGCGCCCGCGCCATGGGTCTTGCGATGTTGCAGAATTTCGCGCCGCTCCGCCGCTTTGTGATGCAGCGCGGACTCGGCACGGCCGGACCCCTTCCCCACGCCATGCGCCCTCACGGCAAGACGCCCGCCTTGATGAAATAGACGAGCGCTGGAACCGTGACGGCGGAAATGACGGTGGTGACGATCACCGCCGTCGAGGCGCCTTCGCCATAGGCCTTGTACTGGCTCGCCAGGATGAAGGCGTTGGAGGCCGTGGGCAGCGCCGCCATCATCACAGCCACATGGAGCCACAGGGGATCGAGGCCGGGGATGAGGCCCACGATGAGGAGCGCCGCGAGCGGCTGAAGCACCGTCTTTATCGCCGCCACCAGCGGCAGTTCCCGGCCCTTGCCGGCGAATTTGCGCATTCCCACGGTAACGCCGAGAGCGAAGAGCGCGCAGGGACCCGCCGATTTCATCAGCATTTCGAGGATGGTACCCAACGCCCCCGGCGCCTTGAACTGGAGTGCCGAGGCCGCGGCGCCGAGGATCGTGGCGATAATGAAGGGATGAGTGAAGACCTGCCTCAAGATGCGCAGGGCGACTTCGCCCCAATGGGCGTCCTCGTTCTTCTCGTGGGCGAGCGTCGCCAGAAATGCCGTCGTCACGAACTGCACCGTGCAATCGAAGCAGAAAACGAGCGCCGCCGGCACCGCCGCTTGCGGCCCGAAGAAGGCAACCGCCAGCGGCAGGCCCATATAGCCGACATTGCCGTAGCTCGCCGACGTGCCCTGCAAGGCCGCCGTCTTGAACGGCGTTGCGTAGAGCCACATGGAGGCGGCGAACATGGCAAGAAAGGCGGCCAGCGTCACCGCCGAGGTCGCCGTCACATAGGGCCAGTCGATCAGCTTCTCGAAGGGTGCTTCGGCGACGACCAGAAAGATCAGCGACGGCAGGGCGAAATAGATGAGGAAGACGTTGATCCAGGCAAGCCCCTCCTCGCCGAAGCGCCAGAAGCGCGTGGCGACGACGCCGAGCAGGATCAGGCCGAAGAACGGCATGGCGAGATTGAGGATTTCGGTCATGCCGGGAATCGCCGCATGGTGTCTCCTCTTGCCTTCCGGCGCGACACTTGGCAATCAAGCGGTATGAGCCCGCTCCCGGCAGCCAAATTCGCCATCGGCCAGGTGGTCAAGCACCGCCTGTTTCCTTTTCGCGGCGTCATTTTCGACGTCGATCCCGTCTTCAACAACAGCGAGGACTGGTGGCGGTCGATCCCCGAGGAAATCCGCCCGCGCAAGGACCAGCCCTTCTATCACCTGCTCGCCGAGAACGCCGACACCGAATATGTCGCCTATGTCTCGGAGCAGAATCTTCTGCCCGACGAAACCGGCGATCCGGTGCGCCACCCGCAGGTGCGCGACTATTTCGAGGGCTTCGACCCCGGCAACAAATCCTACCGCCCGCGCGGCCGCCGCGGCCATTAGCAAAGTTGCCACGAACTCGCGCGTCCCCCTCCCCCTTGTGGGACCGTTGCAATACCACCCTTCTCCCGCCGAAGGTGGGAGAAGGTGGCGCGGAACGCGCCGGATGAGGGCCCTCACCCGCCCTTCGGGCACCCTCTCCCATGCTTCGCACGGGAGAGGGGCGAACTTGAAACGGTTGGGCGCGGGAAACTCAGCGCCCTATTCCACCGTCACCGATTTCGCCAGGTTGCGCGGCTGGTCCACGTCGGTGCCGATCGCCACCGCTGCGTGATAGGCGAGAAGCTGCACCGGCACGGCATAGAGCAGCGGGCTGATGAAGGCGTGCGCCCGCGGCACGGCGATGCGCCGGAACGCCTCGCGGGCGGCGGGGCCAAGCCCCCTGTCGTCGGTCATCAGCACGATCTTGCCGCCCCGCGCGGCCACTTCCTCCATGTTGGAGACGGTCTTTTCGTAGAGCTCGTCGCGCGGCGCAATCACAATGACCGGCACGTTCTCGTCGATGAGGGCGATCGGCCCGTGCTTGAGCTCGCCAGCGGCGTAGCCCTCGGCATGGATATAGGAGATTTCCTTGAGCTTCAGGGCGCCTTCCAGTGCGATCGGATAATTGATGCCGCGCCCGAGATACAGCACGTCGCGGGCATGGGCGATCTCGCGG
>JBQTKG010000105.1:0-34284 GCA_052386315.1 Hyphomicrobiales bacterium | reverse complement strand
GTCGACAGCGATGCCTTTCTTGTCACCCGCACCACCATCCACCACCTTAATTCCACCGCGGCCGCAATTTGGCTGGCGCTCGAGGAACCGGCGACGCGGCGTGAGCTCCATGCCATTCTGCGCGAAGTCTATCCCGCCGTGACGCCGCAGCGGCTCTCTGCCGATCTCGGCAAGTTCCTCAAGACCTTTGCCGCCAAGGGCATGATCGCACCGGTCAAAACGTCAAAGGCTTCGCCTGCCGGACGTGCGGCAAAAGGTGGATCGCCTGCAAGACCTCGGCGGGCACCGGCTCGTCGATCTGCACCAGGCAGATCGCGTCCTCGCCCTGCGCCTTTCGCCCGAGGTTGAAGGTGGCGATGTTCACTCCGGCGTTGCCGAGCAGCGTGCCGATCGCCCCGATGAAGCCCGGCTTGTCCTGGTTAGTGACATAGAGCATGTGCGGGCCGAACTCGGCTTCGAGTTCGATGCCCTTGATTTGGATGATGCGCGGCTTGCCGTCGGAGAAGACGGTGCCGGCCACCGAACGCTCGAAATCGCCGGCCTTCACGGTGAGACGGATATAGGTCTCATAGGCGCCGCGCTGCGTCTGGCGCACCTCGTCGACGCGGATGCCGCGCTCGCGCGCCACGACCGGCGCCGAGACCATGTTGACGGTGCCGAGCATCGGCTGCAGCACGCCGGCGAGTGCCGCCGAGGTGAGCGCCCTGGTATTCATTTCGCCGACATCGCCCGCATATTCGATGACGATGCCCTGGATCGGCACATCGGTGAGTTGGCCCGCGAAGGAGCCAAGCTTCTCGGCCAGCGCGATGAACGGGCGCAGCCGCGGCGCCTCGTCGGCCGAGATTGACGGCATGTTGAGCGCGTTGATGACGGCGCCGGAAATCAGATAGTCCGACATCTGCTCGGCCACCTGTAGCGCCACATTCTCCTGCGCCTCGCCCGTCGAAGCGCCGAGATGCGGGGTCACCACCACATTCTCGAGACCGAAGAGCTTGTGGTCCATGGCCGGCTCGAATTCGAAGACATCGAGGGCGGCGCCCGCTACATGGCCCGATTTCAGTGCCTCGTAGAGTGCATCTTCGTCAACGAGCCCGCCGCGGGCGCAATTGACGATTCGCACGCCCTTGCGGCATTTGGCCAGCGCCGCGGCGTCCACGATGTTGCGGGTCTTTTCGGTCAGCGGCGCGTGCAGCGTGATGAAATCCGAGCGCCGGAAGATATCGTCGAGTTCCACCTTTTCGACGCCGATCGCCACCGCCCGCTCCGGCGACAGGAATGGATCGTAGGCGATCACCCTCATCTTGAGGCCGAGCGCCCGGTCGGCGACGATGGCGCCGATATTGCCACAACCGATGATCCCCAGCGTCTTGTTGAACAGCTCGATCCCCATGAAGCGGTTCTTTTCCCACTTGCCGGCATGGGTGGAGGCATTGGCTTCCGGAATTTGCCGGGCCAGCGCCATCATCATGGTCAGCGCATGTTCCGCCGTGGTAATGGCATTGCCGAAGGGCGTGTTCATCACCACGATGCCGCGGCCGGTAGCGGCGGCAATATCGACATTGTCGACGCCGATGCCGGCCCGGCCGATCACCTTCAGCCGGGTGGCGGCGGCGATGATTTTCGGCGTCACTTTGGTGACCGAGCGGATGGCCAACCCGTCATAGGCCGGGATCGCCGCCAGCAGCGCATCCTTGTCTTTGCCGAGATCGGGCTTGTAGTCGACGTCGAGGCCGCGATCGCGGAAAATCTGCACGGCGGTTTCGGAAAGCCTGTCGGAAACCAGAACGCGGGGAGCCATGGGGTTTCTTCTCAACTATGCTGTTGCTTGCGCGTGGGCCCAATCGAGCCACGGCAAGAGGGCTTCGACATCGGAGGTTTCGATCGTCGCCCCGCACCAGATGCGCAGACCCGGCGGCGCATCGCGATGGGAGCCGATGTCATAGGCGACACCTTCGGCTTCCAGGAGCTTGGCCATCCTCTTCGGCACCGCCGCGTCCGTCTTGAGGATCAGGCAGACCGAGGTGTTCGATTGCGTTTCCGGCCGCTTGGCCAGATTGATCGCCCACGGCGTGCGCGCCAGCCACCGGCCGATCGCCGCCGCATTGGCATCGGCCCGCGCCCTGAGCGCCTTGAGTCCGCCGATGCTGCGCGCCCAATGCAAGGCAGCCAGATAGTCCTCGACGCACAGCATCGACGGTGTATTGATCGTCTCGCCCTCGAAAATGCCTTCGATCAGCTTGCCGCCCGAGGTCAATCGGAAGATTTTCGGCAAGGGCCAGGGCGGCGTGTAGCTTTCCAGCCGTTCGACGGCGCGGGGTCCGAGCACGATGACGCCATGGGCGCCTTCGCCGCCCAGCACCTTCTGCCAGGAAAAAGTCGTGACATCGAGCTTGGCGAAATCGAGCGCTTGGGCGAAGGCGGCCGAGGTTGCATCGCAGATGGTCAGGCCCTTGCGGTCCGCCGCTATCCACTTGGCATCGGGAACCCGGACGCCGGAGGTCGTGCCGTTCCAGGTGAACACCACGTCGTTGGCGAAATCGATCGCCGAGAGATCGGGCAGTTCGCCATAGGGCGCCGTGAGAATGCGCGTATTCTCCAGCTTGAGCTGCTTGACCGCGTCATTGACCCAGCCCTCTCCGAAGCTCTCCCAGGCGAGAAGATCGGTGCCGCGCGCGCCGAGCAGCGACCACAACGCCATTTCTACTGCCCCCGTGTCCGAGGCCGGTACGATGCCGATGCGGTGGCTGGCGGGAACTTCGAGAACCTCGCGTGTCAACTGGATCGCCTGTCTGAGGCGCGCTTTGCCTTCGCTCGAGCGGTGCGAGCGACCGGTCAACACAGTGTCGAGGAGTTTGGGGGTCCAGCCGGGGATCTTGGCGCAGGGGCCGGACGAGAAGTGCGGATTGGCCGGCCGAAATACCGGTTTCGTAATCGTCATCCTGTGCTCCATCCTTGCAGATGGACCGGCCCTCGGTGGGGAGGGCTAGCCCGGCAGCGCATATGCCGCATCCGCCGCCGGAAATCAACTGCTAGAGCGAACCGATGAATTCGGCATCAGGCATGCCGATGAACTTTCTGCCGGTGGGGTGTCAAAACCGGTGGGTTCGGCCAACCGCCGAAGGAACCACCCTGTGTTCTCCGAAAGCCTCAACCAGTTTTTGGATCGCGCGCCATCCCGTACAGTGACCCGGAACGATCATTTTGAGATCGAACGCCTTCAGATCTTCGACCGTCTCAGGGATGATCGCCTCACAGGCTGCGCCGGAAAGATGAAATCCACCCATAACGCCATATATGGGCGCAGGATCGAACGCTTCGCGCGCGTGCTTCAGTACATTGATGACTCCGGCATGCGAACATGCGGTGAAGATGATGACGCCCTTGTCCCGGACATGAACGGCCGCATAGCGCTCGTCCATGATCCATGGGTCCGGCTCCCAGCCGGCGCCCACATCCTTCACATGGGGTGGAAATCCCCTTTCGTAGGGCGTTACCCGGGGAATTTCGCCGCTTATGTGGAACATGGCATCGAACAGGCTGCGGTCCTCATCCGCCGAAATCGCTTCCCCGCCCGCCCTCTCCAGCTCCGCCTTGCTTGGCACCTCTGCAAACGGAATGACGGTACCGTTCGGGGCACGCATTCCGCGCCGGACGAACATTCCATCGTTCACGTGCACAGGGATTTTTTTGCCGCCGTTGGCAGCGTGAATGAGTTCCAGCGCCTTGAGCATGCCACCAACATGGTCCCAGTGACCGTGAGAGAACATCGCGGCATCGATCGAAGCGAAGTCCAACCCCAGACGGCTGGCATTTCTCGCGACAGTGTATCCCTCGGGTCCGGTATCGAACAGGAGGCTGCGCTTTGTAGACGCTCGCTCAGCAGTGATGACAAGCAACAGGCCCCAGTGGGCGCAGCACAGGCATTGTCCCGACAACTCCTTTGCGCCCGCTTTGAAAACATTGGCCATTTCGCCCGTGACAGAATCTGGAACGGAGGAGAGAATATCGGTGACGCTGTCCACCAGGACGACCACGTCACAACCATCGACTGGCTGGACTTTCATGTCCTGTCCCCTTCATGATGCATTATTGCATCGGGCGGATCGACTTGTCCAACTTCGCTCTTTTGACACTTTCCTGTCAGTCAGTCTGACATCCGCCAATCATCGTCTTGGGAGGATAGTCGGCTTGGATGTTCAATCTTGGCCACCCCACAAATGAAAGCGGCGGTGGATCGCTCCGCCGCCGCCTCCCTGGTTTGAGGACTCTCGATCGAGCCTCAGAATTCGAAGCGCAATCCGGTGATGAACTGGTGTTCGGTGGGATCGGAGCCCGACACCATCACGTCGCGAAAGCGATAACCGGCGTCGATCACGATACTGTCGGTGAGGTCGACCGCCACGCCCGCCATCAAGCCATAAGCTACGCCGTCCTTGTCGTTGCCCGGCGACGCATTGGTCCAGCCATAGCCGAGGCCGGCACCCATATAGGGCGTAAACGAAGTATCGTTGGTCCAGTCGAAGTAGAGATTTCCAAGAACCGACGAGACGCTCAGATCGGCGCCGGGACCTACATCGTATTCGCCCGCCCAGTCGACGCGCAGATCGGCGCGCATGTTGTCGTTGAAGCGATAGCCGGCGCCCGCGCCAAACACGAATGCGTCGTCATCGGAGTCGCCCGACCAGTCGAGGAACGACCAGCCGATATCGCCACGCAGATAGAAACCCATGGCCTGATAGTCATTGGCCGGAACCTCCGGAACGCCCGGGTCGGCCGCCTGAGCCGCAAAGCCCGCCGAAGCCAACATTGCCCCCGCGAGAAGTGAAGTCTTAAACATCCTCATTACACACCTCCTAAATCCATCCCTTGGATATGCCAAAACTATTGATGCCCCGTGACCCGAACCGGGCGCGATTACGGCAACAAAGAGGCGATGCGTATGTGTTGCCCGCGCGACACAGCCTTGTGTGCGGAAACGGGACGGGCCATTGACGCATCCCCTACCATGCCGCTAGGCAGCCCGTTCCATGGCGCAGAAATCCCATCCCCTCGACTGGCTCATGCTCATGGCCCTGGTCGTCGCCTGGGGCTCGTCCTTCGCCATGACCAAGATCGCCGTCACCCATCTCGATGCCGCCTGGGTGACGGCGCTCAGGCTTGCGATCGCTGCCCTCGTTCTGGTTCCCTATGCGCGGATAACAGGACAGAGCCTTTCCGCCACCCGTGCCGTGTGGGCGAAATTTTCGCTCCTTGGAGCGATCGGCCACGCCGCTCCCTTCTTTCTCATCACCTGGGGCACGCATTTCGTCGCCTCGGGCATATCCGGCCTACTGATGGGCGCCGTTCCGCTGATCCTCGTTGTGTTGTCGCATTTTTACTTGGCCGATGAGCGGTTGACGGCGATGAAGTCGGTGGGCTTCCTCATGGGCTTTGCCGGCATTCTCGTTCTCATCGGTCCCGATGCGTTGCTGAATTTCTCCTTGTCGGGCGATGCCCTGTTGGGTGAGCTTGCCATTCTCGCCGGCTGTGTGTGCTATGCGGTGCATGGCGTCGCCGCCAAGCGCCTCGGCTTCGAGCATCCGGTCAAGCAAACGGCCGCAGTCTGTGCCGCCGCCGCGGCCATGGGTCTCGTCTTCGCGCTAATCGTCAGTCCAACGGGCCTCTTGGGCAAGCCGCAGATCGCCTATTGGGCCGTGGCCGGCCTCGGCATTCTTCCCACCGCGATCGCCACGCTACTTATGTACCGGCTCATGGCCCGCATCGGCCCGAGCTTCGTCGCCTATTCCAACTATCTGGTGCCGGTCTACGCCCTGCTGCTCGGCGCCGTAGCGCTTGGCGAGCCGTTGAGCTGGAACATCGCCGCGGCGCTGGCGCTGATCCTCACCGGAATTGCCGTGAGCCGCATGGGCGCCCTCAGGCCGCTGCCTTCGCAATAGCGCTGCACAATTCGTCAACGATCCGGCGCACCAGGACCTCGTCGTCGCCCTCCGCCATCACCCGGATCAGGGGTTCGGTGCCCGAAGGCCGGACCACGAGGCGGCCGGCATTGCCGAGTCTGGCCGTCGCCTCGGCGAGTGCCGCCTTCACCTGTGCATTTTCCAGGGGCCGGCCTTCCTTGAATTTCACGTTCTTCATGACCTGCGGCACCGGCGTGAACAGATTGCACACCTCGCTCACCGGCTTGCCCGAGCGCACCACTTCGGAAAGCACCTGAAGGGCCGCCAGCAGGCCATCGCCGGTGGTCGAGAAATCCGACAGCACGATATGGCCCGATTGTTCGCCGCCCACATTGTAGCCGTGGGCCCGCATGTGCTCGACCACATAGCGGTCGCCCACCTTGGTGCGGGCCAGCGTCAGCTGCTTCTCCGCCAGATAGCGTTCGAGGCCGAGATTGGACATGACCGTCGCCACCAACCCCCCGCCCTGCAGCTGGCCGCGCGCCTGCCAGGATGCGGCAATCAGCGCCATCAGCTGGTCGCCGTCCACCACGTTTCCGCGCTCATCGGCAATGATCACCCGGTCGGCGTCGCCATCGAGTGCGATGCCGATGTCGGCTCGCATGTCGCGCACTTTCTCGCACATGGCCTGCGGCGCGGTCGAGCCGCATTTCTCGTTGATATTGAGCCCGTCCGGCTTGTCGCCGATCTGCACGATCTCGGCGCCGAGCTCCCACAGCGCCGTCGGCGCCACCTTGTAGGCGGCGCCATGCGCGGTATCGATGACGACGCGTAATCCGTCGAGGCTCAAGTCCTTGGCAAAGGTGCGCTTGGCGAATTCAATGTAGCGCGCCTGTGCGTCGTCGATGCGCTTGGCACGGCCGATTTCGGCGGGCGCTGCCGGCTCCACGCCCTGCCCATCGAGCAGCCGTTCAATCTCCTGCTCCTGGGCATCGGAAAGCTTGTAGCCGTCGGGCCCGAAAATCTTGATGCCGTTGTCCTGGTAGGGATTGTGCGAGGCGGAAATCATGACCCCGAGATCGGCGCGCATGGAGCGGGTCAGCATGGCGACCGCCGGTGTCGGCAGCGGGCCGAACAGGAACACATCCATGCCGGCGGCGAGCAGGCCCGCGGTCAGCGCCTGCTCGATCATGTAGCCCGAGAGCCGCGTGTCCTTGCCGATCACCACCCGGTGCCGGTGGCTGCCGCGCTTGTAGAGATTGCCGGCCGCCATGCCGATCTTCAGCACCATATCGGCGGTCATGGCGCCGCTATTGGCCGTGCCGCGAACCCCGTCGGTGCCGAAATACTTGCCTGCCATGGTCAGTCTCCCCGTCTCACAGCCCACTCGCCTCCGGATCGGCCGCCGCCAGCGCCACGGCCAGCGCCGCGGCCGTCGCCTTCACATCATGTACACGCAGGACATGGGCCCCGTTAAGGGCCGCCTGCACCGCCCCGCCGATCGAGCCGGATACTCGCGCCGCAGGAGTTTTTTCGCCGGCCAGCGCCCCGATGAAGCCCTTGCGCGAAAGCCCCACCAGCACCGCCACGCCGAGCCCGTGCAATATCGTCAGTTGACTGAGGATATCGAGATTGTGCCGGAACGTTTTGCCGAAGCCGATGCCGGGATCGGCCACGATGTCGCCAGCCCCGATGCCCGCCGCGGTGCAGGCCGCGATCCGCGCCTCGAGCATATCGTAAACGTCGAGCGTCACGTCGTCATAGTAAGGGTTGAGCTGCATGGTCCGCGGATCGCCCCGGGCATGCATCAGCACCACCGGACAGCCCAGCTCCGCCACGCTGGCAAGACTATCGGGATCGAATTGCAATGCCGAGACATCGTTGATGATGGCGGCGCCGGCGGCGGCCGCCTCGCGCATCGCGCGGGCTTTGCGCGTGTCGCAGGAAACGATATGTCCGGCCTGGGCGAGACCTCTGATCACCGGAATGACGCGCGCCAGCTCCTCATCCACCGCAACTCCTTCCGAGCCGGGACGCGTCGACTCGCCGCCCACATCCAGGAGATGGGCCCCTTCGGCGGCAAGCCGCAGTCCATGGGCGATGGCCTCGCCCGCCTCGGCGGCCTGCCCGCCGTCGGAGAAACTATCGGGCGTCACATTGACGATGCCCATGAGCCTGGGCCGGTCGAGTTTGAGCCCGCACAGCGCCGGGCGCGGAGCTTCTATCCGTGCCAGCGTTGCATCCTGCGGGAGATCGCCATAGTCCGCCGCCTCGCGGGTGACGCGGCTGCCGTCGCGAGTGACGATTTCGGCGGCATTGAAGGAAATGAAGGCGCTGCCGCCGAGCCGCCCGGCCCGGCCCAGGGTCACCGCGCGCGCCGCATCCGCCCCGTAAGAAAGGCCGACGGGCCGGAGATAGGTCTTGGGCATCAGGCTTGCGGCTGCGGTTCCATGTCGCCCGCGCCGCGGCCGCGCTTGGCGCCGCCGGCTCGCGGCACCGCCGAATGGGCCTTTTCGGGCTTGCCGCCCTGGCCGCCATCGTCGCGCTTCGGCGCAATGCCTTTCAGCAGATTGGTGATCTCTTCGCCGCTCAGCGTTTCATACTCAAGCAAACCGTTGGCCAGCGTCACCAGATCCTTGTTCTTCTTGATGAGTATCTTGCGCGCCACGGCGTGGCTTTCGTCGACCAGTCGCTTGACCTCGGCGTCGATCTTCTGCGCCGTCGCCTCCGAGACATTCTGGGTGCGCGACACCGAATGGCCGAGGAAGACCTCTTCCTGGTTCTCGCCATAGGCAACCGTGCCGAGTTCTTCCGAATAACCCCAGCGTGTCACCATGGCGCGGGCCAGCCGTGTCGCCTGTTCGATGTCGGACTGGGCGCCCGAGGTAACATTGTCGCGGCCGAAGGTGATTTCCTCGGCGATACGCCCGCCCATCATGATGGCTAGCCGCGATGTCATCTGGGTGAAGCTCATCGACAGCCGGTCGCCCTCGGGGAGCTGCATGACCATGCCAAGCGCCCGGCCGCGCGGGATGATCGTCGCCTTGTGCACCGGATCGGCCTTGGGCACGTTGATGGCAACCAGCGCGTGACCGGCCTCGTGATAGGCGGTGAGCTTCTTCTCGTCCTCGGTCATGGCGAGCGAACGCCGTTCGGCGCCCATCATCACCTTGTCCTTGGCTTCCTCGAATTCCGATTGCGTAACCATGCGCTTGTTGCGCCGCGCCGCCAGCAGTGCGGCCTCGTTCACCAGGTTGGCAAGATCGGCGCCGGAGAAGCCGGGCGTTCCGCGCGCGATGGTCTTGGCGTCGATATCCGGCGCCAGCGGCACATTGCGCATGTGAACTTTGAGGATTTTCTCGCGCCCCGCCACATCCGGATTGGGAACCACGATCTGCCGGTCGAACCGGCCGGGGCGCAGCAACGCCGGATCGAGCACGTCCGGGCGGTTGGTGGCGGCGATCAGGATGACGCCCTCGGTCGATTCGAAGCCGTCCATCTCGACCAGCAACTGGTTGAGGGTCTGCTCGCGCTCGTCGTTGCCGCCGCCGAGGCCGGCCCCGCGATGGCGGCCGACCGCGTCGATTTCGTCGATGAAAATGATGCAGGGTGCGTTCTTCTTCGCCTGCTCGAACATGTCGCGGACGCGCGATGCGCCCACGCCCACGAACATCTCGACGAAGTCGGAACCGGAAATGGTGAAGAACGGCACATTGGCCTCGCCGGCGATAGCGCGGGCGAGCAGCGTCTTGCCGGTGCCCGGCGGGCCGATCAGCAGAGCGCCTTTCGGAATCTTGCCGCCCAGCCTCTGGAACTTGTGCGGGTCCTTGAGGAAGTCGACGATCTCGATCAGGTCGTCCTTGGCCTCGTCGACGCCCGCCACGTCCTCGAAGGTGACGCGGCCCTGGCGCTCGGTCAGAAGCTTGGCCTTGGACTTGCCGAAGCCCATGGCCTTGCCGGAGCCCTGCTGCATCTGTCGGATGAAGAAGATCCACACGCCGATCAGCAGCACCATGGGCAGCCAGTAGATGAGCGCGTTGGTCAGAAGCGAGTCGCTCTGCGCCGCGCGGAAGGTGATCTCGATGTTCTTCTTGCGCAACTCGTTGACCTGATCTTCGTAGAACATCAGGGGACCGGTGGTTTGCACCGTGCTGCCGTCGGCAAGTTTGCCGGTGATCGTATCGCCGGTGATGGTCATGGACTGGATCGTGCCGCCATTGGCCTTTTCGAGGAAATCCGAATAGCTGATCTCGGTGGAGGCGGTGCGCCCGACTTGGCCCTGGAACAGGCTGAACAGTGCAAACAGCAGGAGCGCGATGACGATCCAGACGGCGAAGTTGCGGAATTGATTCACGTTATTCCTCGATTTCTGCCCGAGGGGCCCACCGGCCCCGAAGCGTCTCCGGCCCAAACTTGCAGTCTAACATAGGTCGCCCCCGTGGCATTTCCAAGCTCAAGATCATTGTAAATGGGGCGTTATCGCGGCACGGCGGGCAAGAATCTGGCTGAGGCCCCCGTGCCCAATCCAAGTTGCGGCACCGCCAGCAGTGTGCCGTCTTTTGTCACCGCCGGAAGTCCCTGCTGGACGAATGCCGGAATATCCCTGCGTCGCGGCAGATTATGCAAGTCTCGCGCCGGGACAACCGCCGCACCACTGGGGGCAATGACGGCAAAACGCCTGTCCCAGACGATTTCGCCGCCGGGCGGCACGGCGACCGGCGCGGCGTCAATGCGCCCCGGCTCGCGGCCAATCAGCAGGCTTGTCTTGCGACGAACGATCATGGCGCCTCCCAATGTCCGGCGGCTGCCGCCAGCATCGATCCAGCCGGCGAGAAGTTCGAGTTCATGCGGCTCCGGCATCTTGCCCGAACCGTAGCGGCTGATGACTAAACTCAGGATGCGAGCCTTCAGTTCCTCGGTTTGATCCGTTAACGGCGCCATTGGAACTGTGCAATAGCCCGACTCGTGGACCGTCACATGCGCGCCAACCCAATCCTCGGCTGCGCCCCACAGCCCATGCACCGCGTCGGCCGCCCGCCGTGCCAATTCGGCGAGCCCTTCGGCGGTGATGCCGAGTTCGCGCAGCAGCGGCATCGCTCTTCGGATGCGCACCCGCTCGAAGCGCTCGTCCTCATTGCCGGGGTCGTCGATCCAGCTCTGGCCCAATTCCCCGAGCAGGTTCCGCAGCACCTGCCGCGGCGTCGCTAGAAGCGGCCGGAACAGGCCGGTCCCCCGCCACTGGCCCAGCCGCGGGATGGCCGCGAGACTGTCGATGCTCGCCGTCCGCGCCAGCCGCATCAATACGGTTTCCGCCTGATCCTCCAGCGTATGCGCGGTCAACAGCCAGGCGGCATCGTGACTGCGGCACCACCCGCTCATCAGATCGTAGCGGGCATTGCGGGCCTTGGCCTGAATGCCGGTCGAAGGCTTCGGTCCCGTCCAAGCGAGAGTAGCGTGATCGAGACCGAGCGCCCGGGTCCATTCTGAAACTTGCGCGGCCTCGCGGCCGGACTCCGTCCGCAGGCCGTGATCGACGGTCAGCACCGTGAGCCGTGGGCCGCCGCGCTGCCGCGACCAGGATTCGGCGAGATGCAGCATGGCCATGGAATCGGAGCCGCCGGAGACGGCAAGCGCCACATGGTGCTGATCGGCAATAGGCTGAAAAAGCTGGTCGGGCTCAGGCCGCGCAGCCGGCACGCTTGGCTTCGGCCTGGGCCCGCTTCTTGGCTTCGACCGCCTTCGGATATTCGCCGCTCACCGCGCTGTAGGCCGCGCAGGCCTGCTGCTTCTGGCCGAGACGAGAGAGAGAAATGCCGAGCTTCAGCAAGCTGTCGGCGGCCCTCCGGCTTTTCGGATATTGCTGATAGCCCTTGAGGAAGGTCTGGGCCGCCTGGCGGAAATCGTTCTGGGCGAAATAGGTCTCGCCCAGCCAGTACTGGGCGCTGCCGGCCAGGCTGTGTTCGGGATATTTCTGGATGAAGCTGCGGAAGCCCGACTCGGCATCGCCGAACTGGCGGCGCAGCAGGCTTTCATTCGACCGCTCATAGAGCACCTCGGGAGACTCAGGGGCCAGCGCCACGGTTTCGATCGCATCGGGATCGCTGGCAAACCCGCCCTGATCCTGCCCGTCTGACGGAGTCAGGACCTGACCCTGGAAGCCGCCATCGTCCGTTGCTGCCGCCCCACTGCTGAGTGTCCCCAGAATCTTCGGGCCCGGCGCCTTGTTGATGACCACCTGCTCCTCGGTTCCGTCGTCCTTGATGACGGTGGTGACGATCTGTTCGCCGCCGCCCATCGACAGCGGCTGATCCTCGACCTGTCCGAGCCCCGGCTCCGGCTGGACTGCCGCCTGCCGGTTCTTCTTTGCAAGCGGCGCCGCGCCGGTCTTTCCGGGCTGGGCAAGCTGACTCTGCAACTGCTGAACTTGGAAGGTCAATTCCTCCACCTGGCCGATCAGCATGCGCATCTGTTCTTCAATCTGGCCCATGCGCACTGCCATGTCGGACGCCGACTGGGCGAAGGCCGGAGAAAACACGGCGCCGCCGAGAAGCAGCGCTGCCGTAACCGTCGATCTTACATAGACCAGCATTTCAGGTCACCAATTTCGACCGGCAATCTGCCGGAACCGCCAAGCCGCGCAACTGGACCGCAAAGGCGGTAAAATTGAGGCTTGAAGGCAACCCACGCACATTTGCACCCCACTGTTGCAGGGCTGGCACAGGCTTAGACGGTCAGGAAGTGCCGCCGGTGATGACGGTGACCGAGCGGCGGTTTTGCGACCAGCACTGCTCCTCGTCGCACAGCGCCACCGGCCGCTCCTTGCCATAGGCGATCGAAGAGATGCGGTTCGGGTCGACGCCATTGGCGATCAGGAATTCGCGGGTCGCCGTGGCCCGGCGGGCGGAAAGGGAAATGTTGTATTCGCGGGTGCCGCGCTCGTCGGCATGGCCTTCGACCTGGATGGTGACGCCGGCATATTGCTGCAGCCACTGGGACTGGCGGCGCAGCGTCTCCTGCGCTTCGGGGGTCAGCGTCGACTGGTCGACCAGGAAATATACCCGGTCGCCGACATTGATGGAGAAGTCCTGCACCGAGCCGGCCTTGGCCTGGCCGCCACCGGCCTCGAGGTCCGGCGTATTCTTCTTCGAGCAGGCCGCCAGCGCCAGGAAACAGCAGCAAACCGCTGCGATCTTGAGGCCCGCCAAACGACGCATCATGTGATCCCACTCCTTCAGTCGGTGCCCCCGGCAGAAGCCGGCACCTGTGCAAATCCCCCGCGCTATGCGGCACTCGTCCGGCCAGAACCGGTCCCATCGGACAGTTGTGACGGAACAGGGTTAATTTTTCCTCACCCGCATCCCGGCCTGCTTCCACACGCTGGCCGTTATGGCGGGTACACAAGGGCGATTTTGTGGCCGCGTCCCTCCGTGTCTCGTTCAGTTGAGCCGCGGCGACCAGGCCGGATCGGAACTGAAGCCCGGGGTTGGAACTTGCTGCTCGTTGTAGCCGGTAATATCCACCGAATAGAGCTGCGGGCCGCCCTGCTCGCCGCCCGATTCGCGAAAAAACATGATGACCCGGCCGTTCGGCGCCCAGGTCGGCCCTTCATTGTGGAAGCCTTCGGTCAGGATGCGCTCGCCGGAGCCGTCGGGCTTCATCACGCCGATGGCGAAGCGGCCTTCGGCCTGCTTGGTGAATGCGATGTACTGGCCGTCCGGCGACCACACCGGGGTCGAATATCGGCCGTTGCCGAAACTGATGCGGGTCTGGCCGGAGCCATCGGCGTTCATCACGTAGATCTGTTGCGTTCCGCCGCGATCCGATTCGAACACGATCCGGCCGCCGTCCGGCGAATAGCTGGGCGCAGTGTTGATCGCCGGCACGTCGGTAAGCTGGCGCACGTTGCGCGAACGCAGATCGAGATCGTAGATGTTGGAATTGCCGCCGTCCTGCAGGCTCATGATCACACTCTGGCCGTCGGGCGAGAAGCGCGGGCTGAAGCTCATGTTGGGAAATTCGCCGACGATCTCGCGCTGCCGAGTGTCGATGTTGAGCAGATAGACGCGCGGCGTCGCGCTGCCGAAAGACATATAGGTGATTTCCTGGGCGTTGGGCGAGAAGCGCGGCGTCAGCACCAGTTCGCTGCCGTCCGTCAAGGCCCGCGGATTGAAGCCGTCCTGGTCCATGATCGCCAGTTTCTTCACCCGTTGATCCTTGGGTCCCGATTCGTCGACATACACGATGCGGGTGTCGAAATAGCCGTCGATGCCGGTCAGCGACTTGTAGACGATATCGGAGATCAGATGGCTGATGCGGCGCAGGTTCTTGGCCGTAGTGGTGAATTGCTGGGCGGCAAGCTGCTGCTGTGAGTTCACGTCCCACAAGCGGAACTCGGCGCGGATTTTCTCGCCCTCCACGAAAACCTGGCCGGTGACCAGTGCCTTGGCCTGGATCTGCCGCCAGTCGGCAAAGCGCGGCTCCTGCTCGAAACTGGCGATCTGCTCGATGAAGGACTCGGGCGGCAGCGGATTGAAATAGCCCGAGCGCGCGAGATTGTTGGAAATGACCGAGGTGACGGTGCCCGCCGCCTCCTCCGCGCCAGCGCCCGCTAGAAATGGCGCAATGGCGATCGGCAGCGGATTGATGCGTCCGCCGGTGATGTCGATCTCGGTCTGCGCCTGCGCGGGGCAAAGCAAGGCGATGGCAAACACCAGTGTGAGAACGGCGAGTATTGCCGCCCTGGCATGGTTGGGTCGTCGCATCTGGTGCATTATTTCGCCGTTCCGGTCAGCTGTCGAACATCATGTTCGGGTTGAAATTGATGATCAGGTCCTTCCACAGATCGTACTTGTCCTGCGGCAGGAAACTGTAGAACTGGCATTCCATCACCGCGGCGACGGCCGAGCGCGCCGTTGCATCGAACAGCGGATCGGAGGACGGGTTCTGGACCTCGGGAAATCCGATTACCGAGCCGTCCGGATTGAGGCCGAAACGCACCTTGACCACAATATTAGCCTCGCGCGCGCCCGGCGGTACCGTCCAGCACTCGCGGATTCTTTGCACCAGCGCTTCAACGAAAGTGGCGGCAAGCCGCTCATCCGTACCCTGAAGATTGGCCTCGCCTTGCTCGGGTTCCGCAGCGAGTTCGCTCGGCTGCTCGGGCGCGGCCTTCTCTTCGTCGGTCTTGTCGAGGAAGGCGGCGATCTGGTCGATATCGAGCTTCGGCTTCTTCTTCTCGGGTTTCTTCTCGGTCTTCTTTTCCGGCTTCTTTTCTTCCGGCTTCTTTTCCGGCGGTTTTTCCTCGAGCGTTTTCAGCGTATCGGCGAGTGCCGCGGTATCGAGCGGCTTGGTCGCATCCTTCTTCGGTTCTTCCATCTTGGCCTCGGACTTGGGCGGCGCGGCCTCAGGCTCCTTGGCCGCCTTTTTCACCTCTTCGGCGACCTCGGGCGCGGGTTCGGCCTTCTTCACTTCCTCGGTCTTTTTCGGCGCCGGTTTTTCCTTGGGCACCTCGGCCGCCTTTGTCGTCGCCTTGCGCTTCGAGACGTCTTCGATCTTGCTGATGTCGACCTCGATCGCGTCCTGGGGTTTCACCTTGAAGGGTTCGGGCCGCGGCAGCACGATGAGGGCGGCGGCGAGAATGGCGCCATGCAGGACCAGCGATGTCGTGAGGCTCCAGCGCATGGCTAGTTGGACTTCGCCGGCTTTTCCAAATCGCCGGTCACCAGGCCGATCTTGCGGTAGCCGGCTCCATTCAGGAGGCCCATGACCTCCATCACCGAACCGTAATCGACCGAAGTATCTGCGCGCACGAAAATCTGCTCCTCATAGCCGTTCCTGGCGATGGCCACGAGCTTGGGCGCCAGTTCGGCCAGCGCGATCCTGGTTTCTTGAAGATAGATGGTCCGGTCGGCCTGCACCGTGATGGTGATCGGTTCGGTCGAGGTGTCGAGCTGCTTGGCCTCGGTCTTGGGAAGCTGAATGGGAACCCCAACCGTCATCAGGGGTGCGGCCACCATGAACACGATGAGCAGCACCAGCATGACGTCGACCAGCGGTGTTACGTTGATCTCGCTCATGACGCGAAAGGAGGTACGGCGCCTGGAATTGCGCCGCGAATATCCGCTTGTCCCTCCGCCTGCCGCTGCAGCCATCCTTACACCCGCTCGTCCAGCTGGCGCGAAATGATCGACGAGAATTCGTCCGCGAAGTTCTCCAGCCGGGACCCGATCCTCGCGGTATCGGCGGTGAACATGTTATAGAAGATTGTCGCCGGTATGGCGGCAAGAAGGCCGATTGCCGTGGCGAACAGCGCCTCCGCGATGCCCGGCGCCACCACGGCGAGATTGGTGTTCTGCGAATTGGCGATCGCCTGGAACGAGGTCATGATGCCCCAGACCGTGCCGAACAGGCCGATGAAGGGGGCGGCCGAGCCCGTGGTGGCGAGGAACAGGAGGCGCGATTCGACCCCGCCCATTTCCTTCTGGATTTGCACATCCATCACCTTCTCGATGCGTTTCTGAACTCCCTGGAAGCCGGCTCTCAGTGCCGCATCCTGGCTGCGCTTCCACTCGCCCATGGCCGCCATGAAGATGGCCGAGAGCCCGATATTGCTGCGCGGCCCCAGCGACAGATAGAGGTCTTCCAGCGATTGGCCGGACCAGAACAGCTGCTCGAAGCGGTCGTTCGCCCCGCTCATCCGCCGCACCACGACATACTTCTCGAGAATGATGGCCCAGCACCAGATCGAGGCGGCGGCAAGACCCACCATGACCAGGAACACCGGCCAGCTCGCCTGCCAGATGAGGTGCCAGATCGAGATTTGGCCGCCTGTGGCGACGGCTTCGACCGTGACTGGATCCATTCTTGTTTTCCCACCGCCGGAAGCGTGTCCCGCATCACCCGTGACCATCCGGCGCCCATCCCTGGGCGAAGGCGCCGTGAAACAGGTCAAATCTGTCGAAACTGCGGCGATTCGCGGGGTAATCCCCGCGAATCCACCGGGCCGCCGGACCGGGATCCGCCAGCGCCCCGATCACATGCCGAATTTATGGTTAAGTTTGAGTTACGGGCCCGCCTGCGGCATGAGCGCCATGGCCTTGGCCATGTCCCTGGCCACCCGGCGGGGCCGTCCCTGCGCATCGACGAGCGCGACAGTGACCTGCGCCTCGAACAGGCTTTCGCCGCCGCGCCTCACCTTCTGCTCAATCTCTAGGCGCGCGCCCACCATCTCCACGAAGCGGGTCTCGACTGCGAGAAGATCGTCGATGCGGGCGGGCTTGAGGAACTCGCACACCAGGCGGCGGACGACAAAGCCAATGCCGCGCTGGGTTTCATGCCAGTGCGGTACGTGGTGATGGATGCCGAGGAGCCTGAGGCAATCGGAGCGGCCGCGCTCGCAGAATTTCAAATAATTGGCGTGATAGACGGCGCCGGAGAAATCCGTGTCCTCGTAATAGACGCGGATGGGCAGCAAATGGCGTCCGCCTTCGATCCGCCCGGCAAGATCGGGCCAGGCTTCAGACATCGTGATCGCCGAGCGGCAACAGCCCTTGCGTGATCTCCGGCCGCTGCGGCACGGCGAGCCCCAGATGCTTGAAGGCATGCGGCGTCAACAGCCGTCCGCGCGGCGTTCGGTTGAGGAAGCCGAGCTGCAGCAGATAGGGCTCGACGATGTCCTCGATCGCATCGCGCGCTTCCGACAACGAGGCGGCGATGGTGTCGATGCCCACCGGCCCGCCGCCGAAATTAACCGCGATGCAGGAGAGATAGCGGTGGTCGAGGGCATCGAGGCCGCGCGTGTCGACATCGAGATTGCGCAACGCCGCGTCGGCCGCCTGACGGTCGATTGCCTGGGCGCCGGCTACCGCCGCGAAATCGCGCACCCGGCGGAGCAGCCGGCCGGCGATGCGCGGCGTGCCGCGTGAACGCCTCGCGATCTCACGCGCACCATCGTCGGAAACGGCGACCCGCATGACCCGCGCGCCGCGCCGCACGATATCGAGAAGCTCTTCCTCGTTGTAGAAATCGAGCCGCACCGGAATGCCGAAACGGTCGCGCAAGGGCGTGGTGAGAAGCCCGGTCCGCGTGGTGGCGCCGATGAGCGTGAACTGGGCGAGATCGATCCTGACCGAACGCGCCGCTGGCCCCTCGCCGATGATCAGGTCGAGCTGGAAATCCTCCATCGCCGGATAGAGAATTTCCTCCACCGCCGGATTGAGCCGGTGGATTTCATCGATGAACAGAACGTCGCGCTCTTCGAGATTGGTGAGAAGGGCGGCAAGATCGCCGGCCTTGGCAATGACCGGGCCGGAGGTTCCCCGGAAATTGACGCCGAGCTCGCGCGCCATGATCTGCGCCAGCGTGGTCTTGCCGAGGCCCGGGGGGCCTGCGAACAGCACATGATCCAAGGCCTCGCCGCGCCTCTTCGCCGCCTCGATGAAGACGCGCAGATTCTGCTTGACCTTGGCCTGGCCGATGAAATCCTCCAGCCGCTGTGGCCTGAGATGCGACTCGATCGCATCCTCGGGCCTCCCGTCGCGGTCGATGAGGCGGCCGCTCATGCGAGCGCCAGTTCCTTGAGCGCCAGCCGGATCAATTTCTCCGTCGGCTGATCGTCTCCCGCTTTTCTCATCGCCGCGGCGACCGCCGTACCCGCCTGCATCTGGCCGTAGCCGAGATTGACCAGTGCCGAGACCGCATCCGATGCCGCGGTGGGTCTTGGCGCATCGAGATCGGCTTGCAACCGCGCCAGCGCCGCATCGGCGGGCGCGAAGGCCGGCGCCTTGTCCTTGAGCTCCAGCACGATGCGCCCGGCGAGCTTCTTGCCTACCCCCGGCGCGCGTCCGATCATCGCCTTGTCCTGTAGTGCTATGGCATTGGCGATGTCATGGGCGGACAGCGTGGAGAGGATGGCGAGCGCCACCTTGGTGCCCACCCCCTGCACCGTCTGCAAGAGCCTGAACCATTCCCGCTCCAGCGTCGAGGCAAAGCCCACCAGCCGGATCGTGTCCTGGCTCACCAGCATCTCGGTATGCACCTCGGCGAATTCGCCCGCCGGCGGCAGGGCGGCCAGCGTCTTGGCCGAACAGAAGACGTGGTAGCCGACGCCGCCCACATCGACGAGCGCCCAATCCGCCCCGTAGCCGTCGATCCTTCCCCTGAGTTTGCCGATCATGGGGTGACTGGCGAAACGATATGAAGCTTGGGGAAATAGGTTTTGAAGTAAGTGCGATCTCTCGTCAGCAGGTGATAACCACACACCGCCGCGTGGGCGCCGATGAAAAAATCCGGAAGCGGCGCCGCCTTCGTTCCGCCCCGGCTCCGGTATTGCTTGAAGGCCTGGCCGGCAACGAACGCGGCGGCCCATGGCATATCCTCCCGGCGATAGAGTTTTTCGTCGAGAAAATTGTCGGTATCCTCAATGCGATCGAATGCACTGGAAACTTCGCTGTAAATCACGGCATTCAAGACCAGCTCTCCTGCTCGCATACTGTTCTGCAGCACCGCCGACGACCAAGCGAACCAGACTGGATCCAGTGTCACGATGTCCAAAAGTACGTTAGAGTCGACCAGGGTCGAGGTCATTCCAAGGGCCTCTGGTGATTTCCATGATTTCGTCTGTGGTCAGGCCCGAAGTTCCCGTACCCTTTACGCGTTCAAGCCAATCCTCGAAATCCTTCATGCGCTTGGAGGGCTCATCCTGGCTTTCCTCGGCTTTGACGATCTTTACCGTATCGCTATCCATGACGATTGCGACATTTGTCCCCGGCATGAATCCGGCCCTTCTGCGAATATCCAGCGGAATAGTCACCTGGCCCTTTTGGGTTACGCGCATGGTAATACCTCTCGGGTATTACTTATCAAACAGCAGTGAACAAGTCAAGAACGCGCCAATCCGGCGGCGAGCCTTCGCGGCCCGCGATGATGGGCATGGCAGATGGCGATCGCCAGCGCATCTGTCGAATCGGGCGTGTTCAGTTCCGCCTTCGGCAGCAACAGCCGCACCATGTGCTTCACCTGATCCTTTTCCGCATGCCCCGCCCCCGCCACCGACTTCTTGATCACATTGGGCGCATATTCGCTGACCGGAATGCCGAGCGAGGCCGGCGCCAGCATCGCCACGCCGCGCGCTTGGCCGAGTTTCAGGGTGGCGCGGGCATCCTTGTTGACGAAAGTTTCCTCCACCGCCGCCTCGTCGGGGGCGAAACTCTGCAATATTTCGAGCAGCCGGCTGTGGATTTGCAGCAGCCGCTCGGCCAAGGGCGCATCGGCGTCGGAATGAACGCTGCCGTCGGCGACATAGGAAAGCCCGGCGCCATCCGCCGCGACGATGCCCCAGCCGGTATTGCGCAATCCCGGATCGATGCCGATGATTCGGACCATGATCCGAGACTAACAGATTACGCCGCGTTGAGCCGCGCCATCACGTCGTCGGAAATATCGGCGTTGGAGAAGACGTTCTGCACGTCGTCGTCCTCGTCGAGCCCCTCCACCAGCTTCATCAGGCTCTCGGCTTTTTCCCGATCGAGCGGCGCCATGGTCTGCGGCTTCCACACGAGCTTTACCGATTTCGCCTCGCCGAATTGCGCCGCAAGCGCCGCCGAGACCTCGCCGGCATTCCCGAAGGCGCAAGTGACGGTGTGGCCGGTTGCGTCCGACTGCACGTCATCGGCGCCCGCATCGATCGCCGCTTCCAGAATGGCGTCGGCGGAGGCCTTGTCCGGCCCGTAGACGATCTCGCCCACGCGATTGAACATGAAGGCGACGGAGCCGGTCTCGCCGAGATGGCCGCCATATTTGGCGAACAGCGATCGCACCACCGAGGCGGTGCGGTTGCGGTTGTCGGTAAGCGCCTCGACGATTACTGCCACGCCGCCGGGGCCGTAGCCCTCATAGCGGATCTGTTCGTAAGTCTCCGCGCCGCCGCCCATCGCTTTCCTGATGGCGCGCTCGATATTGTCCTTCGGCATGTTCTCGGCGCGGGCTGACTGCACGGCAAGCCGCAGCCGCGAATTCTTGTCCGGGTCCGCCAGGCCGGACTTGGCGGCGACGGTGATTTCGCGGGCGAGCTTGGAAAACAACCGGGCGCGGATCGCGTCCTGCTTGCCCTTGCGGTGCATGATGTTCTTGAATTGTGAATGGCCGGCCATGACGCTCTCGGATCGCTGGATTTTCCGGGCTTTATAGACTTGCAGGCGGGTGCGAAACAAGCCGCTTAACCGGCCGTTAAGCGGGCCTGCGGCAAGCTTGGAACCGTGAGTAAGCGGGAGTAGGTTTCATGCTGGACCGGGGCGGCAAGCCGGGTGGGTTTTCCTTCGCAACCGAGGCCATGGCGGGAACCGCCGCAAGCGCCGCCTTGCGCCGGGTGCGCTCGCTCGCCGATGCGGCGCCCACCGGCCGGCTGTTCGCGGCAATCGCCACGCTCACCGACATGTCGCGGAACATCGAGGCGGAACTCGAAGCCGGACGCCACGCCCTCGATCGCGGCGACGGCAACCAGGCAACTCTGCACTTCTCCCGCGCCATCGTCCGCTTGGACGAGATGGCCGCCACCGCCACACCCGGCAAGCAGTACCCCGCCGCCAGCCTGCCCGATTATCTCAAGAAGCGCCGCTAGACTCTGATCCCGCGCAGCCGCTCGGAACGGCGGCGCAGCAGTTCGACCGTCACCAGCAATGTCGTCGAGAAGACGATCAGCACGCTTGCCGCAGCCGTGATCGTCGGGCTGATCATTTCGCGGATGCCGGAGAACATCTGCTTGGGCAGCGTTCGCTGCTCCGGGCTCGCCAGGAACAGCACCACCACCACCTCGTCGAAGGAGGTGACGAAGGCGAACAGCGCCCCCGAGATGACACCCGGCAGGATGAGCGGCATCACCACCTTGAAGAACACGGTGTGCGGCGGCGCTCCGCAGGAGGCCCCCGCCCGCATCAGGGTGCGGTCGAAGCTGGTCAACGTCGCGGTCACTGTGATGACGACGAAGGGTGTGGCCAGCGCCGTATGCGCCAGGATGAGGCCGATCAGCGTACCAACGAGATTTATCCGCGCGTAAAACAGGAACATGCCGACCGCCGAGATGATCACCGGCACTATCATCGGCGAGATCAGCGCCGCCATGATCAAGCCGCGGCCGGGCACGTTGGAACGCGACAGGCCGAGTGCTGCCAGCGTGCCGAGCGAGGTGGCGAGAAAGGTGGTGGCGGTGGCGACGATCAGGCTCACCCTGACGGCGCTGGTCCAGCGCTCGTTGAAAAAGAAATCCTCGTACCACTTTAGCGAATAGCCGGGCATCGGATAGCTGAAGAAGCTCTCCGAATTGAACGACAGCGGCATGATCGCCAGGATCGGCGCGATCAGGAACAGCAGCACCAGGCCGACGAAGACCCGGAGCCCGTAATAGGCGAACTTCTCGCCGGCCGTCATGTATGCGGGAAAGGCCATGGCCGGTTATCCGAGCTTCATCCGGTCGACGCCGATGAGCTTGTTGTAGACGTAATAGAGAATGAGCGTGGCGGAAAGCAGGATGGTGCCGAAGGCGCAGGCCTTGCCCCAGTTGTTCTCGCGGTTGATGGCATCGGCGATAAATCCCGATACCATCTGATCGGTGGGACCGCCGACCAGAGCCGGCGTGATGTAGTAGCCGAGACTGAGAATGAATGTCAGCAGACATCCCGCCGCCACCCCCGGAAGCGTTTGCGGCATGTAGACCCTGAGGAACGCGTAGAACGGCGTGGCGCCGAGCGACTTCGCCGCCCGCATGTAGGTGGGCGAGATCGTCTTCATCACGCTGTAGATCGGCAGAAGCGTGAACGGCAGCTGGATGTGGGTCATGGCGACGACTGTGCCGAAGCGCGAGAAGATCAGCCTCAGCGGTTCATCCGAAATTCCCAATGCAATAATGAGGTCGTTCACCACGCCGTTGTCCTGCAGCAGCACGAACCACGCGGTGGTGCGCACCAGAAGCGAGGTCCAGAACGGCAGCAGCACGAAGATCATCAACAGGCTGGCGGTCTTCTGCGGCAGCGTTGCCAGCATGTAGGCGACCGGATAGCCGAGGATCAGCGTGCATAGCGTGACCAGCAGACTGATGCCGATGGTGCGCAACAGGATGTCGACATAGATCGAGCGGTCGGCGGGCATGCGTTCGACCGAACCGTCGGCGGCCTGGCGCAGGTCGAGCATGCTGAGAAGATAGAATGGTGTGTAGGCGTTCGAGCTCCGCTTGATGGTGGCCCAGGTTTCGGCCTGGCCCCAGACCGGATCGATCGCCATCACCGCATCCCTGAAGGGGCCTGCCTCCAGTGCAGCGAGCTTGCGCCCTGTGGTCACCACTTTGGAGCGCATGCCGGAAATCTCGTAATTCAGGCGCTTGCCGATCAGCGCCGTAGTCTTGTTCGTGTTTGCCGCCTTCATGTCTTGCGCGAACGCCGCGAACACATCTTCGCCCGGCAGGTCCTTGCCGTCCCAGACATGCAAGGCGGCAATGGTCTGCGGAAGATTGTCGCTGACATCGGGATCGTGGATCGCGTTGAACAGCATGACCGCGATCGGCATCAGGAAGGTGAGCGCGATGAACAGGAACAACGGCGCAATGAGGCTCAATGCCCTCACGCGCTCGCGGCGTTCGGCCCGGCGCAGTTTGATCTTGAGCGGCGTGCCATCGGCCGCCAGCACGATCCCCTTGGTCGGTACGGCATCGGCCATTGCCATCGCAGGATCGACCTCTTACCGGAAATGCCTCGAAAAGCAGGAGGAGAGTCGCCTCTCCTCCCAAAGTGCGTGTGCCTATTGGGCGAGCCAGGCATTGAACCGCTCACGCAGCTCGTCGCCCTTGTCGGCCCAGAACTGCGGATCGACGATCAGCGCCGTCTTCATGTTTTCGGGCGCCGTCGGCAGATCGGGCAGGACCGCCGCATCGATGTTCGGCACGGCGTCGGTGTTGGCCGGACCGTAGGAAATGTACTTGGTCTGCTCGGCCATCGCCGCGGGCTGGCTGGCAAAGGCGATGAACCTGTAGGCGCCGTCAAGCTTCGGCGTACCCTTCGGGATCGCCCACCAGTCCCAGTCGAGGCCCTGCTGGTCCCAGACGATCTTGAAGGGCTTCTTATCGGTCTTGACGGCGTTGAAGATACGGCCGTTCCAAGCCGAGGTGATCGCCACCTGACCGTCGGCAAGCAATTGCGGCGGCTGGGCGCCGGCTTCCCACCAGACGACGTCCTTCTTGATGGTGTCGAGCTTCTTGAAGGCCCGGTCCACGCCTTCCGGCGTGTTGAGCACCTTGTAGACGTCGGCCTGCGGCACGCCGTCGGCGATCAGCGCCCATTCCAGGTTGACGAACGGGCTCTTCTGCAAGCCGCGTTTGCCCGGGAATTTTTCGAGATCGAAGATATCCGCCATCTGGGTCGGCGCCGGATTGAGCTTGGTGGTGTCGTAGGCGAGCACGGTTCCGTAAACGATGTTGGGAACCCCGCATTCCTGCAGGTCGCCGCCGATGAACTTGGAGCGGTCGAGACCGAGCTTGGCCCAGTCGATGGTCTCGATCACACCTTCGGCGCAGGCTGCGAGCGCCGTCTGGGTATCGGCGTCGAACACGTCCCAAGTGATGCTCTTGGCCTCCACCATGGCGCGGATCTTGGCGATTTCGCCGTTGTATTCTTCTTCGGTGACCTTGTTGCCGGCCGCGTTGAAGGGTTCGAAAAACGCCTTGCGCTGACTTTCCTGGTAGGCGCCGCCCCACGATACGATGGTGAGGTCATCGCCCGCCTGGGCCGGAACTACGGCCAGGAACGCGGTACCGGCAAGCAGTGCGGCGCCGAACAAGACTGAAAGTTTCTTCATGCTAATGTTACCTCCTGATGAGCCGGTGATCCGGCCGGTGAATTGTCTCGAGGAGGATTGATGCGCGGCGCGAAAGCCTGCGAAACAGCAGGACCGCGCAGCGAATTCGAACCTCCCCTTCCGACGCCCTCGGACCTTGGCGGCGCCCCTCGCAACCCTGTGCGCGACCCCGCCTGCGGCTCTTTTTTGTGAGCGTTGATGAAGGATACTAACGGCGCTTTGTCGGGCAGTCACTAGAGTTTTTAGGTCTGAAGCCGGAATTGCCGCCAATACTTACCAGAAGGGCACATCGGCGGGCGCGAGCCTGCCGCCGATGCGGATCGGCGCCACCGCAGTGGCCAGCCCGGTGTGATCGTCGGTCTCCACCGCCACGCCGCACAGCGTCGCCGGCCCTTCGGCCGGCCTGAGACGCTCGACCGGCAGCTTGCGCAGGAAGCGGTTGAGGGGTTCGGCCTTGTCCATGCCGATGACGGAATCGTAATCGCCGGTCATGCCGGCGTCGGTCAGATAGGCCGTGCCGCCGGGTAGGATTTGGTGATCCGCCGTCGGCGTGTGGGTGTGTGTCCCTACGACAAGGCTGGCGCGGCCGTCGGCGAAGTGACTGATCGCCATTTTCTCGGACGAAACTTCAGCGTGCATGTCGATGAGGATGGCATCACATTCCTTGCCCATGGGGCAAGCTTCGAGTTCGTGCGCCAGTGCCGGGAAGGGGTCGTCTAGCGTGGGCTCGATCATCACCCGGCCCATGACGCTGACCACCAGCACCCGGCGGCCCGAAGCGGTATCGAGGAGCGCCGAACCGCGGCCCGGGCATTCGGCGGGCCAATTGACCGGACGCAGGAGATTGCGATGGCGTTCGATGAAAACCAGCGCCTCGCGCTGGTCGAAGGCATGATTGCCCAGCGTCACCGCATCGGCACCGGCCGCCACAAGGCCGAGGAAGATTTCCTCCGTGATGCCGAAGCCATGGGCGGCGTTCTCGCCGTTGACCACCACCAGATCGGGCCCGTAGCGTTCGCGCAGCAGCGGAAGCTCGCGCTGGATCGCCTCGCGCCCCGTCCTTCCCACCACGTCGCCGATGAAGATCAGCCGCACTTGGTCGTCGCTTTCTCGGTCATGATCCAGTCCAGCGGCTGGTCGAATTCGCCATGTGGAACTTCTGCCATTTCCTGGGCGGCATAGGCAACGCCGATCGCCATGATGCGCTTCAAGGCGCGCAGCTTGCCAAGCGTCCGGTCATAGAAGCCGCCGCCATAGCCGAGCCGGTAGCCCCTGCGGTCGAAGGCGAGCATCGGCACCAGTAGGACATCGGGCGAGACCTCCGCCGCCGTCTCGAGCGGTGCGGCAATGTCCCAGATGCCGGGCATCGTCGGGTCCCCCGGCGCCCAGGCGCGGAAGACCAGCGGTAAGCCTTCGCCGATAACCACCGGCATGGCTGTCACCCACCCCTCGCCATGCAGCAATCCAAGCAGCGGCAACAGCGATATCTCGCTCTTGTAGGGAAAGAAACCGGATATGGTCCTCTGCTGCGGTTGGCGCGCGAAGGGAAGCCCCCGTTGCGCCAGCGCCGGCCCCGCCACCTTGTGCAGGGCCAGGTGGGCCGCCGCACGCCGCTTTGCCGCCTCGCTGCGCGCCCGGCGCTTGTCGTCTGGCAAATTCATCAAGACCTTGTCCTGGAAGCGGCGAGCCACCGTGGGCCGTGGGAGGTTACGACCGGGTCCCTACTTACGTAGGTGGGTGCCGTTTACGCCGGACCACGGTCCGGCACAGGGACAGCTCCCATGAGAATCGCATAGGCCCCAGGGAAAAAGTCTCCTCACGCACCGGGCAGCCCGCCGGAGACGAATGTAAGCCGCATAAGCATGGAAATCCAGTGGCGGCGAATTGCCGGACCAGGACGCCCACCAGTCAGACCAGTTCGACGCGCAACGTGCGCCCCACGGCAGAGGCCGCGCGACGCAAAGTAGAAAGGGTGACCGATGGGTTCTTCGGATCGAGCAGCCGGTCGAGTTGGCGCCGGTCGGTGTTCATCCGCAATGCCATCGCCGTCTTGGTGAGGCGCTGAGCCTTCATGGCGTTCTTGATCTGGTCGGCGATGATTTCTTTCAGCGCGAGTTCCTCGCTGTCCGCCAAGAGTCCCTGACCGGCGAGAAATTCGTCGAAGGTTTCGCCGCTGACCCGGGCTTTATTTTTCATTGCCATCACGCCAATTCCTTTCTGCGTTTCATCGCCAGTTCGATGTCCTGCTGCGCCGTCCTTTGCGTTTTCTTCACGAAGCCGTGGAGCAACACCATGTCGCTCGCCAGGATACAGAAAATAATCCGGGCAATGTGGCCGCCCGGGAGATCGCTGCGCACTTCCCACAAACCTCGGCCCAGCGGACGGCAACAGGGCATCCCGATCGGCCAACCGAATTCGACTTTCTGTATGTCCTTGCCGACAGTCCGGCGGTCGACCTCATCCAATGACAACAGCCACTCCCGCACCGGCAACCGGCCCGTGCCACTGGTGAAAAACCGCGCGGGCAGCTTCTTGCGTGGCGACGTCACCTGGTTGAATGTGTCATTTTTGACGCGTCCCGTCAAGCCCCGTCGCCGTTGTGGTCTTGGCCCGCTTGGCCGCGCGCTTGTCTCACACTTTCACCTGGAGTTGCCCGCTACTTCGCCAATTCCAGCGCCACCGCTTCCAGGCGTTTGGCGGAGATGTCGAGACGTTCCGACAGGGTTTCCTCGACCGCCTTCAATTCGAACTGCGCGGCGGCTCGCGCCTCGCGCAGGCCCCGCATCTGGTCTTCCAGATCCTCGATCTTGCGGATCGCCTCCGACAACCTGTCGGCCACCATGAGCCCCGACATGACGAGAAGGCGGATATCGCCGACCGTGCCGACGCTCTGCCGGATGCGGACGACTTCCGCATCGAGCAGCCGGGCCAGTTCCTTGAGATGTTCTTCCTCGCCGTCCGGACACTGCATGGTGTAGGGACGGTCGTTCACCTGGACCACGACATTGGCCATCTCCCTCAGCCCCCGTAGTTGCTGTGGAGGATGGCGCGGATGCGCGACATGGCGGCATCGATCTTGCCGACCGCCTGCTTGCTGGTTTCGACCAGTTCCGACGCCTTGGCGCGCACCAGATCGAGCTCATTGGCCAGTTTGGAGCGGTCCTTGCGCAACGCATCGGCTTCGCCCGCCAGCACTTCGGCGCTCTTCTGCGCTTCCTGCCGCCGCGCCACCGCCGCCTCGAACTGCCCCAAGGCCGCCTCGAACCGGCCGAATGCTTCATCCAGTTTGTGAGTGTCTGCCATCACCGCCCTTGGCAAAGCACAAGAATCCCCGAATTTCACCGACTCTTAGCACACGCCCGGGCGGGAGCAAGCGCAACCGCGCGCAGTCAAAAATAGCGGATTTTTCCCTCAGCGCCCGTAGAGATAGCCCGGCAGCCACATGCCGATGCCCGGAAATATGTAGAGCAGCACCATGGCGAAGACGACGATGAAAATGAACGGCATGACGCCGGCGAAAATGTCGTTGATCGACACCTCCTTGGGCGCGACCCCCTTCAGATAGAAGGGCGCCATGGCGACCGGCGGCGACAGGAACGAGGTCTGGATGTTGAGCGCGATCAGCAGGCCGAAAAACAGCGGATCGATGCCGAAGTGATCGAGCAGCGGCAGGAAGATCGGCACGAAGATCACGATGATCTCGGTCCATTCCAGCGGCCAGCCGAGGATGAAGATGATGATCTGGGTGACCAGCAGGAACATGAACGGCGACAGGTCGAGGCCCACCACGAAGTCCTTGATCACCGCATCGCCGCCGAGGATGGCGAAGACCGCCGAGAAGGTGAAGGAGCCGACGAACAGCCAGCACACCATGGCCGCCGTCCGCGCCGTCAGATAGACCGACTCCTTGAGCTTTTGGAAGGTCAGCGAGCGATAGGCGGCGGCCAGGACGAGCGCACCGAGCGCGCCGATTGCCGCGGCTTCCGAGGGCGTGGCGAGCCCGAACATGATGGCGCCGAGCACCGACAGGATGAGCAGCGCCAGAGGCACGAAGGAGGTGAGCAGTTCGTAGACGATAGTGGCCAGGGGAACATTGCGTTCTTCCTTCGGCAGAGGCGGCGCCAGCCCCGGATTGATCAAGGTGCGGACCATGACATAGACCATGTACATGCCGGCCAGCATGAGCCCGGGAAAGAACGCCCCGGCGTAGAGCTGCACCGGCGAGACGCCCGCCGTGGCGCCGTAAAGGATCAGCATGATGCTCGGCGGGATGAGAATGCCGAGGCAGCCGCCGGCGCACACGACACCCGCCGAAAGCTTCACGTCGTAACCGTGGCGCAGCATGGCTGGAAAGGCGAGCAGGCCCATCAGTGTCACGACCGCGCCGACGATTCCGGTGGCGGTGGCGAACAGCGCGCAGGTGGCCAGCGTGGCGATGGCCAGCGAGCCCGGCAATCCCCCGGCTGCGAGCTGGATCGAGCGGAACAGCCGGTCGAGGATGTTGGCGCGCTCGACGATGTAGCCCATGAACACGAAGAGCGGCACCGAGATCAGGATGTCGTTGGTCATCACCGACCAGGTGCGCTGCACCAGGAGCGACATGACCGGTTCCCAATTGCCGTCGAAAGCCAGCCAGGCGAAGCCGACCCCCATCGCGATCAGCGTGAAGGCGATCGGGAAGCCGAGCATGATGAGCCCGACGAACAGGATGAGCATGAAGACGCCCAGTTGCGGGTCGGTCATGGCTCCTCTCCCCCGCCGGCATGCTGCTCGAGAATGACTTTTTCGAGTTCCTCGACATCGTGCAGCCGCTGCGGCCAGGCGCCGGTCTTCAGGCAGACGAGGCAGCGCACCACTTCGACCACCCCTTGCAGCAGCAGCAATACGCCGGTCGCCGGGATGAGAGTCTTGTAATGGTAGACCGGCGGTCCGTCGGGACTGTAGGCCGAGTGCTCGTGGGTGACCCAGGACTGGGCGGCGAATCCGTAACCCGAATAGATGAAGGCGATGATGCCGGGGAAGAAAAACAGGAAGTAGAGCAGCAGATCCATGCGCGCCTGGGTTCTCGGGCGCCAGGCGCGATACAGGAAATCGCCGCGCACATGGGCATTGCGGGAGAGCGCATAGGCGCCCGCCATGATGAACAGCGTGCCGTAGAGAATGTAGCTCGCATCGAAGGCCCAGTCGGTGGGCGATCCCAAAACATAGCGCGAGAACACTTCAAAGCTGACCGCGAAGGTCAAGAGCAGAATGCTCCAGGCGAAGAAATGACCGACCAAGGTGCTCACCCGGTCCACCGGAATGAGCAGGCGCTGCAACCTGATGCCCCAAGCCTCGCCCGCCTCGCGTGGCTGGAGCTGGAGCGCGAAACTGGCGATCACCGCCGCTATGCCGGCCCAGAACATCAGCGGCGAATAGGCCGTCGTGCCCTTTTCCGCATGGGCTGCGGTGAGCAGGTCGCAATTGCCGCCGAATGCCATGAGGCAGTGGAAACTGTTGGCCGGCCGCAGGCCTTTGGCGGCGACCATCCGGCCGACCTCGCCATAGGCATAGAGCGACCAGAAGATCGCCACAATGACCAGCGCCACGCCCGCCGCGAAAAGCACAAACGGCGGCCAGTCACGCCTCATGCCGTCCTACCTCTTTGGCTGACTGCCATCGTCGCCCCCCTTGCGGCAAGATCACGCAAACAAACATTTTATCCCTTCCCCCTTGCGGGGGAAGGGGATCAAACTCGTCGAGTCCTAGGCCTTGAAGAAATGATCGTAGGCCATCACCTGATCGACCTCCAATTCGAATTGCGTGCCGACGACGCGCTTGACCCAGGCCTTCTGGCTTTCGACCACCTTGGCGAAGAACGGCTCCGCCGACTGCGCGGCGATCACCGCGTCCCAGGCGGCGAGCTGCGCCTGCAGCACCGAATCCGGCGTGCGGTGCACCCTGACGCCAGCCGCCTTGAGCGCCTCGAGGTCCTTGGAATACCGGTCCATCGCCTTCCAGCTCATGTCGGCGGAGGACGATTCGGCGGCATATTTGATGACCGCCTGCAGTTCCGGCGCGAGAGCATCGAATTTCGACTTGTTGAAGATGATCTCGAAGCACTCGGCCGCCTGATGGTAGCTCTGCAGCATGTAGTCCTTCGACACGTCGGCAAAGCCCAGGAGCTTGTCGGATGACGGGTTGTTGAACTCGGCCGCGTCGAGAAGCCCGCGGTCCATGGCGGGCACGATTTCGCCGCCGCCCATGATGGTGACCGCCGCGCCCATCTGCTTGTACAGATCGGCCGACAGCCCGACGGTGCGGTACTTGAGACCAACAAGCTGGCTTGCGTCCGTGATCTCGCTCTTGAACCAGCCGAGCGGCTGGGTCGGCATCGGGCCGGTGAGGAAGCCCACCAGATTGAGGCCGAGAACTTGCTGCACCAGCTCGTCGTAGAGAGCCTGGCCGCCGCCATATGGCATCCAGCCGAGCATCTGGTTGGCGCGCCAGCCCCAGGCGGGCGGCGTCCCGAACAGCGAATAGGCCTTGTGCTTGCCGTACCAGTAGGCGCACACGCCATGGCCGCCGTCGAGCGTGCCAGCCAGCACCGCATCCTGCACCTCGAAAGCCTTGGCGACCGAGCCGGCCGACAGAAGCTCGAGCTTGAGCCGCCCGCCCGCCATGCCGTTGACGCGGGCGACGAAGTCGGCGGCATATTCGTGGAAGATGTCCTTGGCGGGCCATGTGCTCTGGAACTTGAACACCACCGCCTCCTGGGCACGCGCCACATTCGGCATGGCGAGCGTTGCGGCACCCGCCGCCGCGGCCACCGCGCCGCTTTTCAGAAATGCGCGGCGCGACTTGGCATCCGCAGTCTTGCGAGATTTCGTCATCGTCGTTTTCTCCCTGTTATCGGCATCTCTGCGATGCCATTGGCATTACTTTGGCCTGAAACGGCAAGGCGCACAATCCCAACCTTGGACCATTTCACTGCGGTACCTGCACGGTGATCTTGATCGAGGCGTAATAGGCCGCGACATTGGCGATGTCATCGTCGCTCAGACCTTTAATCACGACCGTCATCTGTTCGTTCTTGCGTTCCCCCGCCTTGAACGACGTGAGCGCCTTCACAAGGTAGGTCTCCTTCTGCCCGGCGATGTTCGGCGCTTCCGGCAGCTTGGCGATTCCATCCTTGCCATGGCAAACTTGGCATTTCAGCATCACCTTCTTGCCCGCCGCCGCGTCTCCCGCCGCCTCGGCAGCACTCGAACCGGCAACCATCGCGAACAGGAACGCCATCAATCCGCGCACGTTGCACCTCGTTTTTGTGATGGGAAACGGCCGCCGCGCGGCAGGCCGAGGCCCGCCGCGCAGCACATGATCGGTTACTCGCCGTATGAAATGCGATAGATCGCGCCTGCGAGATCGTCCGATACGAGCAGCGACCCGTCATTGAGCACGGTCACGTCAACCGGACGGCCGAGATATTCGCCGTTCTCGTTCAGCCAGCCATCGGCGAAGACCTCCGTCTTGTCCGCCGTACCGTCCGCCTTGAGCGAAGTGAACAGCACCCGCGCGCCAATCGGACTGACCCGGTTCCACGAGCCGTGCTGGGCCGAGAAGATGCCGCCCTGATATTTCTTCGGGAATTGCTTGCCCGTGTAGAAAGTCAGGCCGAGATCGGCGGCGTGGGCATCCTGTTCGACTTGCGGGAACACGATATCGGCCGGTGGCGTGGCGTCCTTGTATTCGTTGGTGCGGGTCTTGCCGCCGCCATACCACGGAAAGCCGAAGTCCTGGCCGATCTTTTCGATGCGGTTCATTTCGCCGGCCGGGATCAGATCACCCATGCCGTCGACCTGGTTGTCGTTGGTCCACAGGGTCTTGTCCTTGGGGTTGAAGTCCATGCCGACCGGATTGCGAAGGCCCGTGGCGTAGACTTCGCGATTGGTGCCGTTCAGGTCAAAGCGGACGATGCCGCCAATGCCCCACTTCTTGTAGAGGTCGAGCTTCTCGGGCGCCGGCACGTTGAACGGCTGGCCGAGCTGGACATAGAGCTTGTTGTCGGGG
This sequence comes from Hyphomicrobiales bacterium, assembly GCA_052386315.1. Lineage (GTDB taxonomy): Bacteria > Pseudomonadota > Alphaproteobacteria > Rhizobiales > Aestuariivirgaceae > Aestuariivirga. The sequence goes on along the minus strand of JBQTKG010000105.1, from coordinate 1,498 downwards.
CCGACGCGGCAGGTGCGGGCCGTATGGTTGTAGCTTTCTTCCTCCGGCGGAATGAGTTCGCCCTGCTTGACGATCGGAATCGACACCACGTCCGGGCCTTCATAGAAGAATTCGGCCGCCGGATTCCACAGGATGCGGTTCTGCTCGATAATATAGAGGAAGCCATCCTTGGTGAAGCAGACGCCGTTCGGGATGGTCATCTTCACCGACGGAGCAAAGACCTTCACGTCGTCGGCGACACGGTCCTTGTTGCGGTCGGTGACCGAGTAGACGGTTTCCTTGCGGGTGCCGACGAACATGACGACGCCTTGCGGGCCGACCGCCATGTGGCGGGCATCGGGAACGATGGCGTAGAGGCCGATCTTGAAACCGGACGGCAATTTGATACGGGCAAGCGTCTTCTCGATGGCTTCGGCATTGGCGCCGCCCTGCTCGATTGGAACCATCATCGGCGTTCCGGTCTGCTTGAATGCTCCAAGCTTCTCGAGATTGGTGTCTTGCGCGAGAGCGGCCGTGGCGGCCATCGCTACGGCGCACGACAAGACGAAAGCAATCTTCTTGATCATTGTATCCTCCCATAAGCCCGGCCTGCAGTTTCTGAAGTATCCAGATACTACATTGCGGGCAGTTGCTTTTGCTTGAGAGCCCGTTTCGAAATGTGTTGAGTGGTTGAGGCTGGCGTGATTCCAAGGGGTTCTCGAAGCCTTCTTGGATGGAGCCATGTGGACCCCAACCACCCGGCGGCAGTATAGCCGCGGTGAGTTGCGTTACGAGAGTGATTTGTCGGACAAGGAATGGCGGCTGATTGCAGCGTGGATGCCGCCGCAGCGCGCTCATGGCCGCCCGATGGCGTGGAGCCGGCGCGAGATCGTGAACGCGATCTTCTACACGATGCGCACCGGCTGCCCGTGGCGGTTTCTGCCTGAAGGTTTTCCGCCGTGGCAGACGGTCTACCGCTGGTTTGCGGCGTTCCGTGACAGCGGCCTGTTCGAGCGCATCAATCATGCGCTGGTGATGGCGGATCGCGAGCGGGTTGGCCGGGAAGCCTCTCCGTCGGCTGCGATCATCGATAGCCAGAGCGTCAAAACCACGGAAAGCGGCGGCCCCAGAGGCTACGACGCGGGAAAGAAGATCAAGGGCCGCAAGCGTCATGCTCTCGTCGATACCGATGGACGCGGGCTCATTCTCAGGCCCCATTGCGCGAGCATCCAGGATCGCGATGGAGCGGGACCGGTCCTCAAAAGCTCACGAAGATCGTTCCCGTTCATCGAACGCGTCTTCGCCGATTCAGGTTACGCGGGAGAAAGAGTTGCAAGTGCCACCTGCATCGCCGTTGAAATCGTCAGGGCCAAGCCGGGCCAAATCGGTTTCGCCGTTCAACCGAGGCGCTGGGTTGTCGAGAGGTTCTTCGCCTGGATCAACCGCAACAGGCGTCTGGCAAAAGACTTCGAGGCTACCATCGCATCCGCCCGCGCCTTCCTTTATGCCGCCTCCGTCA
>JBQTKG010000104.1:0-18219 GCA_052386315.1 Hyphomicrobiales bacterium | reverse complement strand
TCGACGCAGACGACGTCCGGCTTCACCTTCGCCAGCACGCCGGGCAGATCCTTCTCGGCCCATTTCGCCGTCTCGACGATCATCTCCCAGCAGCCCTTCACATAATTGTCGATCTGGTCGTAGGGGCTCTTGCGGAAATTGGGGATATGGCCGTTGATGAAGCCGGCCCAGAACTTGGCCATTTCGTCGGGCGGCAAAGGTTCGGAGAGATTGACCGCATGGGCCTCGAAACCATAGTTCTTGTAGACGTCGAGAAACCCGGGGTCCGACAGGAACACAACCTTGTGGCCGAGCTTCTCGAGCGCCTGGCCGATGCCGACGGAATTGAGCGCCGGGCCGAAGGCCGCCTCGGGAAACAGCGCAATCACCTTCATTTCCTTGCGTTTCGCCGCTTGCCGGCGCGCCGGTTTTTTCATCATTGTTGCCTCCCCGTGATGTGATTTGCTTCTGGCAGAGCCGTCAGGCGCCCGGAATACGCCCGCGATTCATCCGCTGGGCGAGAAAGACCAGCACGAAACTGACCAGCATGACAATGGTGGCCATGGCATTGATCTCGGGCGTCACGCCGAAGCGGATCATGGCATAGATCTGCATGGGCAGCGTGGTCGAGGCCTGCCCTGCCCCCGCGGTGAACCAAGCGATGATGAATTCGTCGACCGACAGCGTGAAAGCGAGAAGAGCCGCGGCGATCACCGAGGGCAGGATCAATGGGAAGGTCACGCGCCAGAACGTCGTCCAGCGGCCGGCGCCGAGATCGCGCGACACCTCGACCAGCGACCAGTCGAAATTCTTGAGCCTGGCTCTCACCACGGCGCAGACGAAAGCGATGTTGAACACCACGTGCGCCATGACGATGGAATGCAGCCCGAGGGTGAATCTGAGCAAGGTGAAGAAGGAGAGAAGCGCTATCGCCAGCACGATGTCGGGTACGATCATCGGCGCAAAGAGCAGTGCATCGCGGGCCGGCGATGCTCGAGCGCGTTCGACGCCAAGCGCCAGAAGCGTGCCGATCATGGTAGCGATGAGGGTCGACCAGAAGGCGACTACAATCGAATTCCAGGCCGAGGCGATGATCTTGGGGTTGGCCGCGAGCTTGCCGTACCACTCGAGGGAAAATCCGGTCCAGGCGGTCGGCAGGCCCGCCCGGTTGAGTGACAAGACCATCAGCACAGCGATGGGGATATAGAGGAAGGCGTAGGTAGCGCCGAGATGGATGTTGAGCGCCCTAGGCATGATCACCCCGGGCGCGGCCTGCCGCCATCGCCTGAAGGAACAGGAGGATCATCATCAGCGCAATGAGTAGGCCCGACAGGGTGGCGCCGAAGGGCCAGTCGCGCGCCGTCAGGAACTGGTCGTAGATGAGGTTCCCCACCATCTGGAACTTGCCGCCGCCGAGCAGATCGGGTGTTACGAAATTGCCGATCGACAGCACGAAGACGAAAACGGCGCCCGCCGCGACGCCGGTGACGGTGAGCGGCAGGGTGATGCGGAAAAAAGTGGTCCAGGCGCCGGCGCCGAGATCGCGCGAGGCTTCGGCATAGGCTGGATCGAGGCGCTGCAGCGCCGAGTAGACCGCCAGGATGACGAAGGGCGTGTAATTGTAGACGAGGCCGAGGACCACGGCGAATTCATTGTAGAGCAAGGGCAGCGGCGCCTCGATCAGGCCCGCGCCTATCAATGCATTGTTGATCAGCCCGGCCGGATTGAGCAGCACGATCCAGGCATAGGTGCGGATCAGGTAGTTGGTCCAGAAAGGGAGGATGGCTATAAACAGAAGCGGTGTGCGTCGGGGCTCCGGCGCCCGGGCGATGGCGTAGGCGGCGGGATAGCCGATCAGCAGGGCGGCGGCGGTGGCGATGAAGGCGATGCGGGCGCTGTCGAGGAAGATCGAAAGATAGAGCGGATCGGCGGCACGGCGGAAATTCTCCAGCGTCGCGGCGTTCCAATCGATGCCGCCATAGGTGCCGCGCTCGAAGAATGCGAGAGCGAGGACCAACAGGCACGGCACCACCATGAAGGCCGCGAGCCACAAGAGGCCCGGCGCCATGAGCAGCCATGAAGTGAGGCGGGGGGAAAACATTTCAGTGAGATATCATTTTACATCCCTCACCCCGGTTTGCGCCGGGATGAGGAATGTTGGAAGGCGCGCTTCCCTCACTGCGCCGCCATGATCTCCGAGACGGTCCTGGAGAAGGCCTTCATGCCGTCGCCCAGGTCGCGCAATTGCTCGTATTTGAGCAGATCGGCCGGGGCCATGGCCATGTTGGGATATTGCGCCAGAATGGCCTTGTCGATGGCCTCCATGCCCGCCTTGTTGGGCGTCTTGTACATGATGTTTTCGACCACCCATTTGCCGTTGTCGGCCTTGAGAACGAAGTCGATGAACCTGGCGGCGCCATCGGGGTTCTTCGAGGCCTTGAGGATCACCATGGCATCGACCCACAGGTCGGTTCCCTCCTTCGGCACCACATATTTGATCGCCGGGTTTTCGGCGATGCCGTAGTTGCACCAGCCGTCCCAGGCATGGACGAGGGCCGCCTCGCCGGAGACGAGCTTGGAGTAGAAGGTCGTGTCGTCATAGGCGAGCAGGTTCTTCTTGGCGGCGACCAGCAGGTCGCGCACCTTGTCGAGGTTCGCCTGATCGGCGGTATTGACCGAAAGGCCATTGGCGAGGAAGCCCGCCGCCATCAGCCAGCGGTCGGTCGCCAGCATGGTGATCTTGCCCTTGAGGTCGTCGCTCGGATTCAGAAGGTCTTGCCAGCTTGTGGGCTCGGCCTTCACCACGTCGGAGCGATAGCACAGGCCGGTGGTGCCCCAGGCGTAGGGAACGGAGAAGCTGTTGCCGGGATCGTGCTGCAACTTGTCGGCTTCCGGATAGAGATTGGCGAGGTTGGGAATTTTCGCGTGGTCGATGGGGGCCAGGAGACCCAGCTTGTTGAGCGCCTCGGCGAAGGGCGAGGACACGAAGAGCACATCGAAGCCCTCGCCGCCCGAGGCGGTCACCTTGCCCATGATCTCTTCATTGGTGGCGTGCACGGCAATTTCGAGATCGATGCCGGTTTCGGCCTTGAACCGCTCGGCCATGTCCTTGGGCATGTAGCCGTCCCAATTGGAGATCACGATCTTGTCGGCGAATGCGGCGGACGCGCCGCTCACGAAAATCAGCGCGGCCCCGAAAGCCGCGGCCAGCATGGCTTTGCAAGTCATTGATTGCCTCCCTGTTGTATTATTGCCTGCGGGTCCGACACTAGGTCATCCACATGCCGCGGTCGAGAGGGGTCCAAATGGCGTGCCGTTCACGACAATCTGATCCGCCGCCATCCGGATTGATTTCATTTGCCGGGCAGATTGCCTATGACGGGGCGATGACAGTGGGACGGTCTTGCTTATGATTCATGTGACCAGACGGACTCTGCTTGCTTCCACCATGTTCATGGCCTTGGCGCCGCTCGGGGCGTTGGGCAACGATTGGGCGGCCGTCGAGGCCGAAGCACGGGGCCAGACCGTCTATTTCAACGCCTGGGCCGGGTCCGAACCCATCAATGCCTATATCGCCTGGGCCGGTGCCGAATTGCAGTCGCGTTACGGGGTCAGCCTCGTCCATGTGAAGATTGCCGACGCGGCTGAAGTGGTGCGCCGGGTGCGCGACGAGGTGAAGGCGGGACAGCAAGACGGCTCCGCCGATCTCGTCTGGATCAACGGCGAAAACTTCCGCGCCATGAAGGCGAACGGGCTTTTGTTCGGCCCCTTCGCCGAGGCGCTGCCCAATTTCCGCTTCGTCGACACGGAGGGCAAGCCGACGACGCGCATCGATTTCGCCGAGCCGGTCGAAGGCCTGGAAGCGCCCTGGGGCATGGCCCAGCTCACTTTCTTCGGCGATGGAGCCAGGATTTCATCGCCACCCGCCAGCATGATCGAACTTGCGGCATTCGCCGCCGCCCATCCGGGCCGCGTCAGCTATCCGGCACCGCCCGATTTCCACGGAACGACCTTCGTGAAGCAGGCCTTGATCGAGGCCATGCCCGATGCTGCACCATTGCGGCAGGCAACGGCCAAGGAGGATTTCGTTAGGCTGAGTTCGCCCTTGTGGAGCTTTCTCGATCGCTTGCACCCGCATCTGTGGCGCGGCGGCGAGCAGTTTCCACAAAGCCAGGCGCAGTTGAAACAGATGCTGGCCGACGGCGAATTGCTGATGGCGCTGACCTTCAATCCCAATGAGCCCGCCAATCTCGCAGCCTCCGGCGAATTGCCGCCGACAACGATTGCCTGGCAGCACCGGAACGGCACCATTGGCAATACCCATTTCCTGGCAATTCCGGTCAATGCGAGGGCCAGCGCCGCGGCGCAGGTGGTGGCGAATTTCCTGCTGTCGCCGGAAGCCCAGGCGCGCAAGGCCGATCTCAAGATCTGGGGCGATCCGACGGTGCTGGCGCTCGCGAAACTTGGCGCGGCCGATGCCAAGCGCTTCGCCAGCGCCAATGTTCCCGGCAGCGTCACCCAGCCGGCGCCGGCGCTCCCCGAACCCAATGCGAGCTGGGTGCCGCTCATCGAAGCCGCCTGGCTCGAGCGCTACGGCGCATGAAGATCGCCGGTATGGCGCCGGTTGCGGTCGCATGGGGCCTGCCGCTCGCCGCAAGTCTCGTTGCCGCCCTCACAGGCCCTTCCGCCTGGCCGGCCCTGTGGCTACATCCGCAGCTCTGGCCGGGCCTCGCGCTGTCGCTATGGACCGGCACGGCCGGTCTGATCCTGTCGCTCGCCGCGGCACTCATCATCGTGGCAGGACTCCATGCCACGACGCTGTGGCAACGCCTGGCCTCGCTCAGCGGCACGTTTCTCTCTCTGCCGCATCTCGCCTTCGCCATCGGTTTCGGATTTCTCATCATGCCGGCCGGCTTCCTGGCGCGCGCCATTGCGAGCGGCAGCGAGCCGCCGCAATGGATCGCCGCCCAGGATCCTTACGGCCTGGCGCTGATTGCCTGTCTCTTGTTGAAGGAGACGCCATTCCTGATCTGGACGATATGGGCGCTGATGGCGCGCGGCGATGTGGCGGCAGCACTTGCCGGCCAGTGGTGGAGCGCCCGAAGCCTCGGCCATGGCAGCCTTTCGGTCTGGCTGAGGGTGTTGATCCCGCAAATCCTGCCGCGCCTCGTCTGGCCGCTCAGCATCGTCTGGGCCTATGGCGCCAGCGTGGTGGACATGGCGCTGGTCATCGGTCCCACCCAGCCCTCGACGTTTGCCGTCATCGTGTTCGCCGATCTCAACCATGCCGATCAAGCCATCAATGCACGCGGCACGGCCGGCGCGCTATTCCTGACACTGGTGCTTGCCGCGGTTGCGTGTCTCACCCTTCTCGCGGCGCGGATACTTCGCCCGATGTTTCGGGCATTCCTGACGCGCGGGCCTTCGCCGGCAACCATGTCGCGTGCGCCCGGTATGGCGCTCCTTACGGCATTTGCCCTTATCTACGTCGCGGTACTGTCAGTTCTCGCCATCATGTCCATCTCCGGCCATTGGCCGTTCCCGCAATTGCTGCCGGAACATTTCAAGTGGGACGCCTGGCAGCAACTCATCGCCGTGCCGGCACCCGCCCTCGCCAGTCTCGCCCTCGCCTTCGCCACGTCGGCAAGCGCGCTGGCGCTCGCCATTCTGTGGTTCGAGACGGCCAGCGAAGGCTTCGACCGTTTCGTTACCCTTGCCGCGATCGCCGCTCTCGGTCTTCCGGCTTTGCTCATCGCCGGCGGCCAGTACCGGCTGTTCCTCGCCCTCGGCCTGACCGGCACCGCACCGGGACTCTTCCTCGCCCATCTGGCCTTCGTCTTCGCCTATGTGTTCATCGTTCTCAAAGGCCCCTATCGCGCCTTCGATCCGCGCTATCGGGCGGTGGCACTCGGACTCAACACGACGCGCTTGCGCTTCTGGCTGCACATCAAGGCGCCTTTGCTCGCGCCCACACTCCTCGCTGCGGCGGCGGTCGGATTCGCCGTCTCGATGGCGCAATTCCTGCCGGCGCAATTGGTCGCCGCCGGGCGCTATTCCACACTGCCGATGGAGGCGGTGACGCTCGCCTCCGGCGGCAACCGGGCGCTTACCGCCGTTTTCGCCCTGGCCTTGGCATTGCCGCCCACTCTTGTCTTTCTCGCCGCGGCGTGGTTCGGACGGCCGCGCTGGGGACGGTCATGGATCTGAGCCTCGATAGTGTCGCTATCCTGCTCGACGGCATGCCGCTGATCGGGGCTTTCTCGCTTAAGGTTCCGGCGGGTGAAATCGCAACGCTGATGGGCCCGAGCGGCTCCGGTAAGTCGTCCTTGCTTGCCTATATCGCGGGCGATCTCGAAGCCCCGCTCGAGGGCCGCGGCCGGATTCTCCTCGGCGGCGCCCCGCTCAACGACACGCCGCCGCAGAGCCGCCGCATCGGCCGGCTGTTTCAGGACGATCTGCTCTTTCCCCATCTAACCGTCGCCGAAAACCTGCTCTTCGGAGTATCGCGCGGGTCCCGCCGTGAGCGCGAGGCAAATATGCGCGCGGCCCTCAGGCAGGCGGAACTCGAAGGCTTCGAGAACCGCCCGCCGCACACGCTTTCGGGGGGCCAGCGCTCGCGCATCGCCCTGTTCCGGGCGCTGCTTGCCAATCCCAATGCCATGCTGCTGGATGAGCCCTTCGCCAAGCTCGACGCGGAGCTCAAGCAGTCGATGCGGACCTATGTGTTTTCGCATCTCAAGGAACGCAATATTCCAACGCTGCTGGTGACCCACGACCGCGACGATGCGCCCAAGGGCGGCCTGGTGCTGCGCATCGGCCGCGACGGCGAGGTGAAGCATGTTTGACCGCTATGCGCTGGCAATTCTCAAGCCCGTCGCCGATGCCGCGGCGCGTCGGCTGGCGGCAAAGGGTCTGGGCGCCGACCAGGTGAGTCTGGCAGGCTTTGCCATTGGCCTGCTGGCGGCCCTGGCGATCGCTCTTGGTTTCCCCACGCTCGCCATCGTGCCCTTGCTATTGAACCGGGCGATCGACGGGATCGACGGAGCCCTGGCGCGGCTCAGCCAGGCGACCGACCGCGGCGCTTTTCTCGATATCGGCCTCGATTTCCTGTTCTACGCCGCCATTCCGCTCGGCTTCGGGCTCGCCGATCCCGGCAACAACGGGCTTGCCGCCGCCGTGCTGCTGGCGGCTTTCGTCGGCACCGGCACCAGCTTCCTCGCCTATGCGGTGATCGCCGAGAAACGCGGGCTGAAGAACGAGGCCTATCCCACCAAGTCCTTCTACTATCTGGGCGGCCTGACCGAGGGGACCGAGACCATCGTCTGCTTTCTCGCCATGTGCTGGTGGCCGCAGCACTTCGCAGGCATCGCCTATGTCTATGCCGCCCTATGCACGGTGACGACCGTCACGCGGCTGTGGGCGGGCTGGCAAGCCTTCGGCGGAGACGCTCGCTCATGATGCTGCACAGGACGGCGGCGAGAACCAGCGCCAGTGCAATGGCATCGCCGGCACCGACGGGCCGCGACAGCGCATAGGCAGTGAGGGCGGTGGAAAGCACCGGCTCCATGAAGCTCAAGCCCGCCAGCAGCACCGGATCGCCATGGCGGGCGCCGATGTCCCAGGCAAGATTTGCAAGCCCCACCGGCAGGATGCCGACGGCGGCCAGGCGCAGGATTTCTATGCCGGGTGCGGTTCCGGTCTCGAAGGCGAGCGTGATCGCCCAGCAGGCGATGGCGCTCGTCGCCACGAAGGCGATCATCGCGTCCTTGGGGCTGGCGGGAACGCGGGTCCTGAGTGCTGAATAGATCGCCCAGCTCAGCGCCGCGAAAAGCGCCAGCAGCACCGGCAGTTCAAACGATATCCCGGCGCCCTTCGAAACCAGAACCACCACTCCGGCAAGGCCCAACAACATGGCGAGGCCGTCGAGCCAGGTGGCGCGGGCGACTCCGAAGACAACGATGAAGACCACCATGAAGGCCGGCCAGGTGAGCGAGCCGATATTGACGGTGACTGGATTGCCGCCCAGCGCCAGCGCCAACACATAGAAGCAGTTGCTGCCGAACAGCCCGGTGAAACCCAGCGCCAGCGTCGGCAGCGGAATGGTAAAGAGATCGCGCAGACTGCCGCCCATGAGCAGGCGGCGCGCCAGCAGCGTCGCGGTGGCGAAAGTGAAGACGATCGCCGTCGACAGGAACGGCGGTGTTGCGCTGTTGGCGGCGATCAGCACGCCGTAACAGGACCACGACAGGATCGCGAAGAGGCCGAGGGCCGTGCCGCGCGTCTTGGTCATCGCCGTCGCTCTCCGCCGCCGAAAGATTTTCTTCACTCTAGCCGCGGAAAATTCTTGAAACGACTCGGATTTTGACTCATATATCCCGCGCCCAAAGTCGCACGTGCCTCAAGGATATCCCCAAAGCAACGACGGTGCGGGCCTTGTTAGTGTCTGCCGGCTCCTCCAAAGGCCGGGGTTACTGAAGAGGCACCACTTTCATTGCCGGCAGTGCGGTTGGAAACTCCCAATCAAGCCAAGGCGAAAACCGGAACGCGCCAAGCGCACCACGTCTCCATCGCGTGGTTCCGCCGGCCGGACCGGCAAAGGCAAAGCTCTTGTGTTGAGGAGATTCCGCCATGGCCGCCACCGCCCGTATTCTCGACTTCCTCCGCGACCGGCGTCCCGAGGGACCCTGCCTCGTCGTCGATCTCGACGTCATTGCCAGGAACTACAAGGCCTTCACGCGGGCCATGCCGGATACGCGCATTTTCTATGCGGTAAAAGCCAATCCGGCCCCGGAAATCCTCAAGCTGCTTGTCAGGCTCGGCTCCTCTTTCGATACCGCTTCGGTGCCGGAAATCGAAATGGCGCTGGCGGCGGGGGCCACCCCCGACCGGATTTCCTTCGGCAATACCATCAAGAAGGAACGCGACATCGCGCGCGCCCATGAGCTCGGCGTGACACTCTACGCCGTCGACTCGGTCGAAGAGGTCGAGAAGATGGCCCGCGCCGCACCCGGCGCCCGCGTCTTCTGCCGAATCCTCACCGACGGCGCCGGCGCCGAATGGCCCTTGTCGCGCAAGTTCGGCTGCGATCCCGAAATGGCGGTCGAGGTTCTGGTCCGCGCTCATGCGCTGGGCCTCAATGCCTTCGGCATTTCCTTCCATGTCGGTTCGCAGCAGACGCGGCTCGCCGCCTGGGACGAGGCGCTAGGCCAAGCCAAGGCGATCTTCGATGGGCTCGCCACTCGCGGCATCACGCTATCGATGGTCAATCTCGGCGGCGGCTTCCCGGCGAAGTATTTGAAGCCGGTGCCGGGCACCGGCGTCTATGGCAATGTCATCCACGACGCACTCACCAAGCATTTCGGCAACGCCATCCCTGAAACCATCATCGAGCCGGGCCGTGGGCTGGTCGGCGGCGCCGGCGTCATCAAGGCGGAAGTCGTGCTGGTGTCGAAGAAGCACGCCAATGACAATGTACGCTGGGTCTATCTCGACATCGGCAAGTTCGGCGGCCTGGCCGAGACCATGGAGGAGGCGATCCGCTATCCGCTGATCACCGCCAGGGACAAGGACGCCAAGGCGCCGTGTGTCGTTGCCGGGCCCACCTGCGATTCGGCCGACGTGCTCTACGAGAAGACGCCCTACGACCTGCCGGTGACGCTTACCGTCGGCGACGAGGTGCTGATCGAATCGGCCGGGGCCTACACGACGACCTATGCGTCGGTGGCCTTCAACGGATTCGCGCCGCTCCAGGCCTACGTCATCTGAAACAGCCCTACAGTCGCGTAACCCATGGAGGCCGCAATGGTCACCATCCGCCCCGAGATTGAGTCCGACTATGCCGCGCGCGAGGCGCTGCTCGACCGCGCCAGAGGCCGCAACCGCCGCCGCAGGACCTCGGAACGCCTGCGCCAAGGCCGATTGCCGTCGCCGGATCTTGCCTTTTCCGCGGTCGATGCCCAAGCCGTCTTGCCGGCACTATCCGCCTGTGGGACGTGGTGGCGGGCTCGGCCGGCGTCGCATTGCTGCTGGGGCCGCTCGCCGTCGATAGCCGCTGACGGAAACGCGGCATCGGCAAGGCGCCGATGGCCCATGCGCTGGCGGAGGCGAAGGCCCGCGGCCATGGCGCGGTGCTGCTGGTCGGCGACGAACCCTATTACGGCCGCTTTTGCTTCTCAGGTGCCGCGGTTGCCGATCTGCATCTGCCGGGGCCGGTCGAGCGCGGCCGTTTCCTCGGCCTCGAACTGCGCCCCGGCGCGCTGGACGGGGCCGAAGGGCTGGTGATCGCCAGCGGCGGCGGGAAACAGGAAAACAGAAGGGCCGCCTGAAAAACGACATGCCGGCCGATGGTAGTGTCTCAGTTTGAAATTGAGGCAGGCGCACCGCCGTGATTGGGGCAGCGCCGGATATGGAAATCGCAACTGTTAGATTCATACTTCAGTCCGCAGCCGGGCTTAGAGCACTCAAGAACCCAAAGCGTAGCAAAGGGATGATTGCCTCGCTCGTCCGTCTTCCTAATGAGCTTCTGACCGTTTTTGTTCATGTCACCGACTTGTGCCGTCATTTTATCCTCCCTTGCTTCCGCCACGCTTTTTGTATGGTCCGCGCTTTTTCGCTGGCGTCGCGGCGTTCATGTGCTCAATTAAAGCAGATTGCGCTTGGGTTGAAGCGACCTTCCATACACCGTCATCCCGGCGAAAGCCGGGACCCATTGAGCACTTGCCACCGGCACTCTGCCGCTGGAAAGATTTCAGGGGGTCCCGGCTTTCGCCGGGATGACGGAATTTGGGTGATTAATTCTTCTCATTTGCAATGAACTTCAGCGGCTATCGCAGGCGTCACCCGTAGGCTCTTGTGGATGCGAACCCAATTGTACCAGACCGTCCAGAAGGTAACCATGTGGACGCGGTTCTCAATGCGCGGCCGGAGATCGTCCCTGACCGGCAGATTGCTGGCCGCGGTCATTGTGTGCGGTGCTGCCGGCGCAGGATCGCTTGCGCGAGGATCAACAGTGCGAAGGAAGTCAGCAGCACCACGGTGCCCACCGCATTGATCTCCGGCGTAATGCCGCGGCGGATCGAGGAGAACACATAGATCGGCAGCGTCACGTTGGGCCCCGCGACGAAGAAGGCGATGATGAAATCCTCGAAGGAGAAAGTGAAGGAAAGCAGAAAACCGGCCAGAATCGAGGGCGTCAGCAGCGGCAACACGATTTGCCGGAAAGTTCCGAAAGGGGTTGCATAAAGGTCCTCGGAGGCATCGACCAAGCTCCGGTCCATGCCTGAGAGCCGCGCCCGCACCAGCAGGCAGACGACCGCGATGTTGAACAGCACATGGGCCGCAACCACCGTCCACACGCCCATCTCGATCTTCCAGCCCCAGGCGGACAGCAGAATCGGATTGACGATGTTGAAGAGCGTTACGAAGGCGATCAGCGTCGAAATGCCGATGACGATGCCGGGAACCATGATGGCGATATAGATCAGCGCATCGAAGACGTGCCTGGGCCAGCCCGAAACCCGCTCGAGGCCCAAAGCCGTCAGCGTGCCGATGATCGACGACAGGAAGGCGGTGGAGCCGGCAATGGTGATGCTGGTGAACAGTGCTTCGACGATCAGCGGATTGGAGAAGGCCTTGCCATACCAGGCGACCGAGAAACCCTGCCAGTCCATGGCGTAGCGTCCGGCATTGAAGGAGAAGAAAACGATGAGCCCGATCGGCGCATAGAGAAACATGTAGATCAGAGCCGCATAGAAGCGCATGGCTACACCAGCGCCACGCGGCGCTCGCCGCTCTTGCCGAGGATGAAGCGCATATAGACGTAGATTGTCACGAACATGATGGCGACGAGGGCCACCGAGACGGCGGCGCCGAAAGGCCAGTTGCGCGATTGCAGGAAGAGATCGACCAGGGCATTGCCGATGAAGAAAACCATTCCGCCGCCCAGGAACTGCGGCAGGATGTAATCGCCCATCAGCAGGATGAACACGAGCATGGAACCGGTGGCGACGCCGGGCAGCGACAGCGGCAGCGTCACCTGCAGGAAGCTCCGCCACGGCGTGGCGCCGAGATCGGCGGAAGCCTCGAGCAGACGCTTGTCGAGTTTCTCGAGGCTCACATAGATGGGCGGAACCATCAGCGGCAGGAAGCCGTAGACGGCGCCGATCAGCACCGCCCAGGGCGTGTTGATGATGCGGATATCGGCGATGCCGAACCATAAGAGCCAGGCGGGAATGCCCTTCGATCCGAGGATCATTATCCAGGCGTAATAGCGCAGGAGCTGGCTGGTCCAGAACGGCGCCATGACCAGAACCAGCATGGTGACGCGCCAACGGGCGGAGACCTTCACCGCGAGAAAATAGGCCATCGGATAGGCGAAGAGTGCGGTGAGCAAGGTGCCGAGCGGCGCCAGCGTCAAGGTGTTGAAGAAGGCCTTGCCGCGGGCCGGCAGGTTCAAGTAATTGTCGAAAGTAAAGGCCGGCGCATAACCGCCCGCCGGCGCGCGCTCGCCCACGGAATAGACGAGCACCACGGCGAGCGGCAAGACCAGCAGAAAGAAGAAGAACGCTCCCGCGGGTGCCAGCAGCATGGCTGTCGCGGCGCGGGAGCGGCTTTGACTGCTCAAGACGGATCAGGCCGCCTTGAAGCGGGCCATGATCTCGGCGCGCAGCGGATTGGTGAGCGTCGCCGCGGCGCCGAATTCGAGCGGCGCCAATGCTTCGGCCGCGGGATACAGGATTGGGTTTTCCAGCATCTCCTTGGGCACCAGAGCATTGGTGCGCGAGTCGGTCGACGGATAGCCGTGCGCAATGACTTCTTTCGCGTTGATCTCGGGGGTGAGCAGATAGTCGATCAGCGCATAGGCCGCCTCGCGGTTGGGCGCTCCCTTCGGCACGGCATAGAAGTCGCTCCAGATTTCGCCGCCCTCCTTGCCGAGCATATAGACGATTTCCGGCATGTCGCGGTGCAACTGGGTGGCATCGCCGGTCCAGGCCACCGACATCCAGGCATCGCCGTTGCGCATTCCCGGCTGATAGTCGGAGTTGATGCCGAACAGATGCGGCTTGGCCGCCAGCATCAGCTTCTCGGCCTCGCCCAGTTCCTTCTCGTCGTTGGAGTTGAAGGAATAGCCATGGTACTTGAGCGCATTGCCGATGGTGGTGAGCTGATAGTCGTGCACCATGACGCGGCCGGAGGCCGGGCCTTGGGTCAGGTCCCAGAATTCCTTCCAGCTCGTTGGATTTTGCGTCACGTGTTTGGTGTTGATGACAAAGCCCGTCGTGCCCCAGTCCTTCGGCACGGCATAGACGGTACCGTCGATGTTGCCCGGCTCGAGGAAGCGGGCTTCCTGGGTGGCCTGATCGTAATTGGGCAGCAGCTTGAGGTCGAGCGGCTCGATCAGGTCGAGCTCCTTGTATGTCGAAATCGTGTAGTTGGTCGGCACGAACACGTCCCAGCCGGTCGAGCCCGCCTGCAGCTTGGCCAGCATTTCCTCATTCGAGCCGAAGATCGCCACATTGATCTTGACGCCGGAATTCTTGGTGAAGTTGTCGAGATTCTCCTGGGCGAAGTAATTGGGCCAGGTGGTGAAGTTCACGGTGCCGGATAGCGCCGCATAGGCCTTGCGGGGCTTGAGCCCCGGAACCGCCGATCCCAGCACCGCGGTGGCCAGGCCAAGCCCGGTGACGCCGAGAAAATGCCGGCGCGAAACCGAGCCCTTTTGATAGCGGCGCAGTTCCTCCATGAACTGCCGCGGTGTAATCACTCCGTTGTTCTTGGTCATTGTTTCCTCCCTGTTGAACTTGCAGGCACTCACGTTGCGGCGACAATTCGGGCGGCGTCCGGCCGCCAGCCGGCCGCCACCAGGTCGCCGATTTCGTAGACGCCGCTGTCGCGCTCGGATTTGCGCGGCGCCAGCACCATGAACTCGCCAAGCTTCTCGTGCAACACCCGGTATTGGGTGTGCTCGCCGAGAAAGATGCGGTTGAGCACGCGCACCGAGAGCCGGGTTTCCACATCCGACGGCAGGGTCGCCGCAGTGGCCGCGATCTCGATCAGTTCCGGCCGGACCGAGATGACGCCGCCCGCCGGGCGCTCGAAGAAATTCGTCTTGCCGACGAAATCCGCCACGAAGCGGTTGACCGGCTGGTCGTAAAGCTCGCGCGGGGTACCCGTCTGCACGATGCGCCCGTCGCGCATGACGCAGACCCGGTCCGACATGGAGAGCGCCTCCTCCTGGTCGTGGGTGACGAGCAGGAAGGTGATGCCGACATCGCGCTGCAGGTTCTGCAATTCGATCTGCATGTCGCGCCTGAGCTTGCGGTCGAGGGCGGCGAGCGGCTCGTCGAGCAGCAGCACGGCCGGCCGGTTGATCAGCGCCCGGGCGAGCGCCACCCGCTGCTGCTGGCCGCCGGACAGCTCGAAAGAGCGGCGGCTCTCGTAGCCTTCCAGCCGCACCATGGCGAGGGCCTCGCGCACCGCGCGGGCGATCTCGCCGTGGCCGGGCTTCGGCCGCCGTTGCCTCAGGCCATAGGAGACATTGTCGGCGACCGAGAGATGCGGAAACAACGCATAGTCCTGGAATACCATGTTGACCGGCCGCCTGTAGGCGGGAACCCCGGTCATGTTGTCGCCGCGGATGAAGACCTCGCCCTCGCTCGGCTGCTCGAAACCCGCCATCATGCGCAGCGCCGTGGTCTTGCCGCAACCCGAAGGCCCGAGGATCGACAGGAATTCGCCCTGCCGCACAGTCAGATTGCTGCCGGCCACCGCCACCACCTCGCCGAAGCGCTTGGTGACGTTCCTGAACTCGATGACCGGAGTTTCCGACGCCATATTGTTATCGACTTGGATTGGTCTTAGCTTCAAGGGACCGCGTTCAATTGTCAACGGCGTCCCGGCACTCTATGACGGCGAACCGGAACCGAGGCCGACATGATCGATACGCTCGAACTTTCCAAGCAAGTTTCCTCGCACGGCCGCCGCGGCGGCGGGCGCGAGGGGCGCCGGGCGCTCCGGGCGGCGCCGGTTACGTCGTTCCCGACGCTTGTACGCAAAATTCCCGTCTACCAGATGGTGCCGGACGAGGCGATCGAGCTCATCCATCAGGAGTCGATCAAAATCCTAGAAGAGATCGGCTGCGAATTCCGCGACGACGAGGCGGTGAAGATGTGGACGGCGGCGGGAGCCGATGTGCAGGGAACGCGGGTGCGCATCGACCGGGCGCTGCTCATGGACCTCATCGCCAAGGTCCCCTCCGAGTTCACCCTGCATGCCCGCAATCCGGCGCGAACCGTGGAGGTGGGCGGCAGCAACACCGTCTTCGTTCCCATGTATGGCGCGCCCTACGTGCGCGATCTCGACAATAACCGCCGCTACGGCTCGCTCGCCGATCTCAACAATTTCCACAAGCTCGCCTACATGTCGCCGGCCCTGCACTCCTCGAGCTCGATCATCTGCGAACCCATGGAAGTCCCGGTGCCGAAGCGCCATCTGCATATCATTCATTCGGCGCTCAAGCATTCCGACAAGCCGTTCATGGGCATCGTCACTTCGAAGGAGCGGGCCGAGGATGTGATGAGGATGGCGGGCATCGTCTTCGGTGACGATTACGTCAAGGACAATGCGGTGCTGGTTTCGATCACCAATTGCAATTCGCCGCTGGTGTGGGACGCCACCATGCTGGATGCCATGAAGGTCTACGCGCGGCACAATCAGCCATTGATCCTGGCGCCCTTCGCGCTGTGCGGCGCTTCGACGTCGGCGTCTTCGGTGGGGGCGGTGGCGCAGGTCAACGCCGAGGCGCTGGCGGGGGTTGCCTTCACCCAGCTGGTGCGGCCCGGCAGCCCGCAGCTTTACGGCCAGTTCATGGTGACGGTCGATATGAAAACCGGGGCCCCCATGGGCGGCACGCCGGAGGCCGCGCAGATGATGTATCTGATGGGAGCGCTGGCGCGGAAATACAAGCTGCCGTGGCGCACCTCGGGCTTCCATGTCGGCTCCAAGCTCAACGACGCCCAGGCCGGCTACGAGGCCAACATGCTGATGCATGCGGCGATCCTGTCGGGCGCCAACTATATCTGGCATGTGGCGGGCTGGCTGGAAGCGGGCCTGTGCTGCGGCTATTCCAAGTTCGTCACCGACGCCGAGCAGTTGCAGGGCTGGTATAAATATGCCGCCGGCCCTTCCTTCGACGACTTCAAGGAGGCCATGGCGGCGATCCGCGAAGTGGGCCCGGCCGGCCATTTCCTCGGCACCCAGCACACGCTCGAACATTTCGAAAGCGCCTTCTTCATGCCGACGGTGATGGATTTCAACTCCTTCGAGCAGTGGCAGGCGGAAGGTGCGAAGGATCACGACACCCGCGGGCGCGACAAGGCCCGCGCCATGCTCGCGGCTTACGAGGAGCCGAAGCTCGACGAGGGCGTGGCCGAGGGCCTGCAAGAGTTCATCGCGAAACGGGAAGCGGAACTGCCGAACAGTGTTAGTTGACGCGCCAATCCCCTATCTCGCGCGCATCCGGACCTATTACCAGGCGCTCGGCTACGGCGCGCCCTATGAATGGGCGCACTTCACCGAGGTGCCGTTCAAGCCGCTGGCGAAGCCGCTGGCGCAATGCCGGGTGGCGCTGGTCACCACGGCGGCTCCCTATCAACCGGGCAAGGGCGGCCAGGGACCCGGTGCCGCCTACAACGCGGCCGCCAAGTTCTACCAGGTCTATTCGGCCGATACGTCCGGCGATCATGACCTGCGCATCTCCCATATCGCCATCGATCGCAAGCATACGACGGGGCAAGACCAGAACACGTATTTCCCCCTCGCGGCCCTGCGCCGGAGCGTTGCGCGTGGCCGCATCGGCGCCCTCACGAAAAACTTTCACGGCCTGCCCACCAACCGCAGCCAGCGCACCACGATCGGTATCGACGGACCGGAGCTCACGGCGCGCTGCAAGGCCGACGGTGCCGACGCGGTCATCTTGGTGGCCAACTGCCCAGTCTGCCACCAGAGCGTTGGCCTGGCGGCCCGCCCTCTCGAGGAGAGCGGCATTGCCACCGTCGTCATGGGCTGCGCCAGAGACATCGTGGAACATGTGGGCGTGCCGCGTTTCCTGTTCAGCGATTTCCCGCTTGGCAACGCCGCCGGCAAGCCGAACGATCGCGTCTCGCAGGATCTGACGCTGGACCTTGCTCTGGCGCTTCTCGATCAGGCGAAAGGCCCGCGCAGCACCGTGCAGTCACCGCAGACATGGTCCGAGAATCCGGACTGGAAGCTCGACTATTGTAACATCGAGCGTCTGTCGCCAGCGGAAATCGCCAGGCGCCGGGCCGCATTCGACAGGGCCAAGTTGGCGGCCAAATCGTTGCGCCATCGGGTAACGTCTTAGGCTGCGATCACGCACCGAGTTCCGCCAGCAGGCGGCGGGCGGCGGCATCGAAGCGCGCCATGCCGCCATGCGAGCGCGCCAGCATCATCGACCCTTCGAGCGAGCCGATGAGAAATTGTGCCATATCGGCGGATGAACCGCTGAACCGGAGCTCACCTTCCGCCCGTCCTTCCTCCAGAACCGCTGCGAGCCAGCGTTCGTTCTGTTCGAAATAGCGGTCGAGCGCCGACTGCATCGCCTTCGGCAGAGTCGAGATTTCCGCGGCGAGCATGCCGCACATGCACATGCGATCGTCGCGCAGGACTTCTGAATAGATCCGCACATAGGCCCTGATTTTTGCCGCCGCTCCGGCGCCGGAGCGGCCGGTTTCAGCAAGCGCCTCCTGCATTTGCCGGTCATAGCGCTCGATTAGCCCGACACCGAGATCGGCCTTTGTCGAGAAATGATAATGAAGGCTCGCCTTGGTGACGTGCAGCGCTTCGGCGATGTCAGCGTAACTGAAGGCATTGAAGCCTCGCGTCTGCACCAGGCGCTGGGCGATGTCCAATATCTGTTGCGAGGTGTGTTTGGCGATTACTTTCTGGTCCATTGGAATTTCCCGTCGCCGCATCAAGCATCACTCTACACGATTCTGTAATTTTTTTCTACTTACCAGTTGACAAGTTACCAATCAATAGGTAAGGGACACATTGCCGGTGTAGATTCTTAGGTGGTGAGAAACGGCAAGCCGGCTTAGCACTACTTTGGCTGATTAATGTCTTGGTTACCATGTTTCGGTGATGCTCTGCGTTCCAATGATGAGGAGCGCGGCATGGCGAGGTGGAATGACGAACTCTTGAAGTGGCTGCAGCCCTTTCTGG
>JBQTKG010000103.1:0-23330 GCA_052386315.1 Hyphomicrobiales bacterium | reverse complement strand
GGCTGGCGCCCTTCGCCGCGCCCGTTCTGGAGATAATGCACGAGGGGGTTTATCGCGGCCGACTGAATATCGGGATTGGCATCCAGATAATAGGCGGTTGAGAATAACGGCGAGGGATCGCGCAATTCCCTCCAGCCCTGCCGCAAGTAATGCAAAACCGGATCCAATCCTGCCGCGCGCACCGCCGGGTTCCTGTCGAGATAGTAATCCCGGTCGAATTCTGGCGCGATCAGCGCCATCAGCCCGGCCTCCGCCGGATCGGCTTTGGCCATGTCCAGCGGCATTGCCGACTTTCGGTCCCCGTAACGCGCGGGTCTTGGCCGCCGTCCCTCCTTCTTGCCGTAGCGCGCATAGTGATAGAGCGGATTGATCTCGGCGATGCCGACATCGGGATTGGCCTGGAGATAATAGGCCGTATCGAAATGAGCGGAGGGGTTGCGCCCTTCGCGCCAGCCCGTCTCGATATAATGTTCGAGGGGCGACAAGCCCTTGTCCTTCACATCCGGATAGGTTTTCAGATAATAGTCGGCATCGAATTCGCGTTCGATCGCCGCCACAATGATTGCCCGCGCCAATCCGGCCCCGCCATGAAACACATAGTGGTAGAGCGGATTGACTCCCGTATCGAGAAAGGCCGCGATGAGTTTCCGCGCAGTCCTGAAATTCGACGCAGACCTGTCGTTGCCGGCCATGGCTCAGCGCCGAACGGCTGGCCGCGCGGCGGCGGGCGGCGGCTCCCGGAACCCGAGAGCCTGTACAATACTCATTGTCACCACGGCCTTGGTTGTTGAAACTGCGGGGAACGTTATCGGCTATGACAGCGGGCCTCAAGAGAGATATTGTCGATTTCCTGAAGCAGGAGAGCCGTACGGAAAAACCTTCGGCCGTGAAACACACGACACAGTGGTGCCACAGTCGCCACCGAGACTGTTTGAATGCATGGCAATGCTGCCGCTTTCCGTTTCGGCTTCGGTCCCGGCAAGGAAGGTTTTTCCCCGTTCGATGCCGCGGCCGAGCTTGGCCGCCTCGAAGGCGCGCACCCGCCCTCTCCCGATGAAACGCCGCAAAGGCTTGCGGCGCTTCGCAATCATTATCGCGCCGTGAAAGAGGCTAAACGCGCACGGCCGAGCGACGCCGCGCGCATTCGTCTGAATGCCGAACTCCGGCAATATCTTTTCCGCGACACCCACGCCGCGATCGTGACCGCCGCCGCCACGGACATGCCCTTTGCCGCAAGGCTCTCGGCCTTCTGGGCAAATCATTTCAGCCTGGGGCTGGGCGTGCCGCAGGTCCAGGCCCTGGCGGGGCCCTTTGAGGCCGATGCCATCAGGCCGCGCATCATGGGTCATTTCGCCGATCTGCTGATCGCCGCCGAATTGCATCCGGCGATGGTTTTCTATCTTAACTTGCAGGTCTCTGTCGGCCCCAATTCGCCGCTCGGCAAGCGCCGCGGCAGGGGGCTGAACGAAAATCTCGGCCGCGAGATTCTCGAGCTTCACACCTTGGGCGCCGATGGCGGCTATTCCCAGCGCGATGTCACCGCCCTGGCCGCCATCATGACCGGCTGGTTCGTCAACTTGAAGCGGGCTGAAGTTGTCTTCGCCCGCAACCGCGCCGAGCCGGGCTCCAAGACCCTCCTCGACCGCGAATTTGCCGCAAACTCCGATGGCAAGGAATTCGCCGATGCGCTCCGCATGCTGGCGGCCCATCCCTCAACCGCCCGACACATCGCCCGCAAGCTGACCCGCCATTTCTTGGGGCCTTCCACCGATCGGGCGGCGGCGAAGCTCGCCCGGGTGTTCCGCGACAGCGGCGGTTATCTGCCGGCAGTCTATTATGCCTTGCTCGACCTTGCCGAGGCTTCAGCGCCCTTGGGGGCGCTAGCCCGCAACGATTTCGAATTCCTGGTGAGCGCCCTTCGCGCCGCCAGGCTGCGCCCCGGCGCCCTCGAACTGAAGCTTAATGAGGATGGCGGGATTCGCCACAATCCGCTGACCAGCGGCGCCATGGCCGCCCTCACCCAGAAGCTGTGGCGCGCTCCCTCGCCCCAGGGCTGGCCGGACGATCCCGGCTTCTGGCTGGCGCCTGCAACTTTCGCGCGGCGCCTGCGCTGGATTCCGGCACTGGTGCGCCACATGGCCGAAACAACTCCCGCCGAAACCATGGAGGCGGCACTGGGCCCGCTCGCCACCGCCAACACCATTGCGACCGTCAAGGCCGCCAGCAACCGGCTGGAGGCCCTGGGCCTGGTCTTCGCCAGCCCCGAATTCAACCGGAGATGACCATGTTGAGCCGCCGCGCCCTGCTCCATGCCGCCGCCGCCTGCGGCGCCTATTCGATGCTGCCGGCACTGACCCTCGCCGCGGCGGCGACCGATCATCGTCTCGTCGTCATCGTCTTGCGCGGCGGCATGGATGGGCTCGATGTGGTCCAGCCGTGGGGCGACCCGGAATTCGCCCGGCTTCGCCCGAAGACCGCACAGACCCCTCCCGCGCCAGGCTTTGCCGCCGGCAATTACTTCGGCTTGCACCAATCCCTGGCGCCGCTTGAGCCCATGTTCAAGGCGCGCGAGTTGAGCTTCGTCCACGCGGTCTCGACGCCCTATCGCAACCGCAGCCATTTCGAGGCCCAGGATCTCCTGGAGAAGGGCACCGGTACGCTCGCGGCCGCCGAGTCGGGATGGGTCAACCGCCTGATCGGCCTGATCGGCAGCAACAGGATGGAGTTCGCCGCCGACATCGGCACGGGCTCGGCTCTGCTGCTCAAGGGCCCGGCGGAATACCTCAATCTCTATCCCGAATCCGATCTCGCCTTCTGGCGGAACAGCACCCAGTTCCTGCGCTTGCTCTACCAGGACGATCCGCAACTGCGCGACAGTTTCTCCCGCATCGAGACGGCCTCGGACTCGGAGATGCAGGGCGAAAATCTCGATCCCGGAGTTTCGGTGCGCGAAATCGCCGGCCTTGCCGCCAAGCTTCTCAAGGGCGATAGCCGCATCGCCGCCTATTCGCTCTACGGCTGGGACACCCATTTCGCCCAGGGCGCCAAGTTGAAGAAATCCCTGGACGAACTTACCCTCTCGCTGCTCACGCTGAAGGACGGCCTCGGCGCCGCCTGGGCCAAGACCGCCGTCGTCGCGGTGAGCGAGTTCGGCCGCACCGCCCGTTTCAACGGCAGCGGCGGCAGCGACCACGGTACCGGCGGCGCCGCCGTTCTGGCGGGCGGCCTCTTCGCCAACGGCCAGGGCGGCAAGATTCTGACCACAAGCTGGCCGGGCCTCTCCGAGACACATCTCTATGAGGGCCGCGACCTGATGCCGGTTGACGATGTCCGGCGCTATCTCGGCTGGCTGGTCGTCTCGCTCTTCGATCTGAAGCCCGCGACCGTCGAGGCGTCGATTTTCCCCGGCCTCACCCTCGATTCGCCATTGAAGCTCATTTGATGAACTGGCGCGAATCTGCGCATGATCCGTGAAAATGGAGGGCACGGGCGGCATCATGGTGGGGACGCGGACGGATCAAATCGTTCCGGTCATCCTGGCGGGTGGATCGGGCTCCCGGCTATGGCCCCTGTCGACGGCTTCCGCTCCCAAGCAGTTCCAGCATCTAACCGGCCCCGACAGCCTGTTCCGCCAGACGGTTGGCCGCTGCGCCGGAGTGTCCGGCTTTGCCGCTCCGCTCATCGTGGCAGGACTACCCCACGAGTCTTCGATCCTGGCCGATCTTGCGGGCATCGAGGCCACGATCGTCCTCGAACCGGTCGCCCGCAATACGGCGGTCGCCATGACCCTCGCCGCCCTCGCGGCCGCCGACATGGCCGGCAATCCCTGCCTCCTGGTGATGCCGTCCGATCATCATCTCGGCCAGCCCCGGGTGCTGATCGAAGCCGTCCGCCAGGCCATGGCTTGCGCCAGGGCGGGAAAATTCGTGACCTTCGGAATTGCGCCCGATCGCCCCGAAACCGGTTTTGGCTATATCAGGCCGGGCCGCGAAATCGCGCTCAACGCACCGGCTAAAGCTCATGAGATCGCACAGTTCATCGAGAAGCCCGGCGCCGCCCGCGCCGAGGCCTTGCTGCAAGAGGGCCGCTGCCTGTGGAACAGCGGTAACTTTCTTTTCGCGCGCGACACGCTGCTTGCGGCGATGGCGGCACTCAATCCGCAAATCCTGCGCGCCTGCCGCGCGGCCATGGCCGCCGCAACGGCGCGCGGCTCCGCCATTGTCCCCGCCGCGGCGCCATTGCAGGGGATCGAGTCGATTTCCTTCGACCATGCGGTGATGGAGAAGACCGGCGATGCCGTGGTGGTTGCCATCGATCCGGACTGGAGCGATATCGGCTCCTGGGACGCCGTCTGGCGCGCCGCCGGCAAGGATGCATGCGGCAACGTCGTCTCGGGCAATTCCATCCTTAAAGGCGTGTCCAATTCCTATGTCAGCAGCAGCGGTGCCGTGACCGTCGTCATCGGCCTCGACGGCGTTGCCGTGGTCAACACCGGCGAAGCCGTGCTTGTCACCACATTGGACCGGGCCCAGGACGTGCGCGCCGTCATCGATCTCCTGCGCGAGCGAAAGTGACCCGCCCTTGCAAATTCCGCCGCCATGGGCAGAGTCGGTGTCAATGATGGCTTCACAGGACCGACGCATGCGCGGCATCATTCTGGCGGGAGGCGCGGGCTCCAGGCTCTATCCGCTGACGCTCGCCGTCTCCAAGCAATTGCTGCCGGTCTATGACAAGCCGCTCGTCTATTATCCGCTTTCGGTGCTGATGCTGGCGGGCATCCGCGATGTTCTGCTGATTTCGACGCCCCATGACCTGCCGCAATTCCGCCGCCTGCTCGGCACCGGTGCGGAATTCGGTTTGCGCCTGTCCTATGCCGAGCAGCCCCATCCCGGCGGCCTGGCCCAGGCCTTCCTGATCGGCGAGGAGTTTCTCGGCGGCGGCCCGGGCGCCCTGGTTCTCGGCGACAATATTTTTCACGGCGGCAAGCTGCAGGAACTTTGCCTCAAGGCGGCGACGCGCCGGCTAGGCGCCACCATCTTCGCCTATCATGTCTCCGATCCGCGGCGTTACGGCATCGTTGCCTTCGACGCCGACCGGCGCGCCCACAGCATCGAGGAAAAACCGGCGCAGCCGAAATCGAACTGGGCGGTGACCGGCCTCTACTTCTACGATGCCGGCGTCGTTGAAATCGCCAGATCGCTGCGCCCCTCGGCCCGCGGCGAACTTGAGATCACCGATGTGAACCGCGTCTATCTCGAGCGCGGCCAACTCCATGTCGAAATGCTCGGCCGCGGCTATGCCTGGCTCGACACCGGCACCCACGACAGTCTGCAGGACGCGGGAGCCTTCATCCGCACCATCGAAGTGCGAACCGGCATGAAGATCTGCTGCCCCGAGGAGATCGCCTTCCGCGCCGGCTACATCGATGCCGCCGCATTGCACGAGCGTGCCGGCCGGCTCGGCAACACCGATTACGCCGCCTATCTGCGCCGCCTCACCGAAGAACCGGAGTTGTGAGCCGATGCGGTCGCGCGACATCGGCCTCGGCATTCTCGAAATCGTACCGGAGAAATTCGGCGATGCCCGCGGGGTTTTCTCCGAGACCTGGTCGCGCCGCAAATTCCGCGATCTCGGACTGGCCCAGGATTGGGTGCAGGACAACCAGTCCTTCTCGGCGGAAAAATTCGTGCTGCGCGGCCTGCATTTCCAGATCGAACCCCATGCCCAGGACAAACTCGTCCGGGTGCTGCGCGGTTCGATTTTCGACGTCGCCGTGGATATCCGCAGGGGTGCCCCGAGCTTCGGCCGCTGCGTCTCCTGCACGCTTTCAGCCAGCGCATGGAACCAGATTCTGATCCCCAAGGGTTTCGCCCACGGCTTTCTGACGCTGGAGCCCGATACCGATGTCTTCTACAAGGTCTCCGCCCCCTATGCGCCGGAACATGAGCGCGCCGTCCGTTACGACGATCCGGCCCTTGCCATCGCCTGGCCGCTGCAAGGCGCCACCCCCATCATGTCGGCGAAGGATCGCGCCGCGCCGCTCTTGGCCGTGGCCGTCCCATGAAAGTCATGGTCACCGGCGGCGCCGGCTTCATCGGCTCGGCGGTGTGCCGCCATCTGGTGCGCGATCTCGGCCACTCGGTGGTCAACGTCGACAGGCTCACCTATGCCGCGAGCCTCGAGTCGGTCGCCGCCATCGCCGCCGGCCCGCGCTATCGTTTCTACAAGCTCGACATCTGCGACCGCGACGCCGTGCTCAAGGTCATGCGGGACGAGAAAATAGATGCCGTCATGCATCTCGCCGCCGAGAGTCATGTCGACCGCTCGATCGACGGGCCCGCCGCTTTTATCCGGACCAACATCGAGGGAACCTTCGCGCTGCTTGAAGCCGCGCGCGCCTGGCGCGACACGATGCCCGCCGCCCGGAAAGCGCAGTTCCGCTTCCATCACGTCTCGACCGACGAGGTTTTCGGCGATCTGCCGCTCGACGGCGGCGCCTTTACCGAGGCGAGCCTCTATGCGCCCTCCTCGCCCTATTCCGCTTCCAAGGCCGCCGCCGATCATCTGGTCCGCGCCTGGCACAAGACCTACGGGCTCCCCATCGTGCTCAGCAACTGCTCGAACAATTACGGCCCCTGGCATTTTCCCGAGAAACTCATCCCTCTCGCCATCATCAACGGGCTGGAGGAGAGGCCCATTCCCGTCTACGGCGCCGGCGCCAATGTCCGCGACTGGCTTTATGTCGAGGATCACGCCCGCGCCCTGGCCTTGGTCCTCACCCGCGGCGAGATCGGCCAGTCCTACAATATCGGCGGCCGCAGCGAACGCAGCAATCTCGCCGTGGTCGAGGCGATCGCCGATCTGCTCGATGCCCGGGCCCCGCTCTCCGGCCGGTCGCACCGCTCGCTCATCGCCTTCGTCGGCGACCGGCCGGGACACGATCTCCGCTACGCCATCGATTGCTCGAAGATCGAGCGCGAGCTCGGCTGGCGGGCGCAGGAGAGTTTCGAGACGGGCCTCGCCAGGACCGTCGACTGGTTCATCGCCAATCGCGCCTGGTGGCAGGATATCCGCGCCCGCCGTTATGGCGGCGAGCGGCTCGGGACCGCGCAGCCGTGATGCGGCTTGCCGTCACCGGGCGGACCGGCCAGCTCGCCTGTGCGCTCATCGAACGGGCGGCCCTGACGCCGGCGATCGAGGTGGTTGCCTTGGGCCGCCCGGATCTCGATCTCGAACGCCCGGAAACCGTCGCCGCGGCGATCCGTGCCGCGCGGCCGGATCTGGTGGTGAATGCCGCAGCCTTCACCGCCGTGGACCGGGCGGAGGCCGAGCCGGAGCGCGCTTTTGCCGTCAACCGCGACGGGGCCGCCGCCGTCGCCCGCGCCGCGGCGGCCTTGAACGCGCCGTTCATTCAACTGTCGACGGATTATGTCTTTGCCGGATTGGAACCGGGCGCCCACATCGAGGCCGATGCCACGGGTCCGGTCAATGTCTACGGCAGCTCGAAGCTCGCCGGCGAAATCGCGGTGCGCGAAGCTCATCCCGGCGCCCTCATCCTGCGCACCTCTTGGCTTTACAGCCCGTTCGGCACGAATTTCGTCAAGACCATGCTGCGTCTCGGCCGCGAGCGCCATGTTCTTCGAGTGGTTGACGATCAGTGGGGCAATCCGACGAGTGCGCTTGATCTCGCCGATGCCATCCTGCGCTTGGCGCCGCGCCTCGCCGCGGGCGGCATGCCCGCCGGCACGTTTCACCTGGCTGGCGCGGGTGCGACCACCTGGTGCCGCCTCGCCCGTTACATTTTCGAGATAAGCGGCGCGCATGGCGGCCCCCGGCCTGAGGTCGCCGCCATTTCCACCGCCGATTACCCAGCCCCGGCGCGCCGTCCGCCCAACTCCCGCCTCGACTGTGCCGCCTTCGCCCAGGCTTTCGGATTTGCCCTTGACCCTTGGCAGCGGAGCGTGGAACCGGTCGTGCAACGGCTCTTGGCCGAGGCGCAATAAGCACAAACGCCGAACGATTGGTTGCAATTAAAATATCGTTACAATTGTATTAAGTTGTGCTTTCATATGACGCAGCGGCCGTGATTTGCGCCGCCATGTTTGACACCGATTTGGGGATGTTCGCCGGCACATTCCGGTGGGCGAGGGCAAACTGGGGAAGCGGGGTTCGTCGCATGGTGTCATTGGCAAGCTTCGTTGGGCAGGCAGTTAGCGGCGTTCTCTCAGGTGCCGGACCATCCCGGATTCAGGGCCGCAGTTCCATCCCAACCACATCGCTCTATTTCGCCGATCCCCTGTCGGACCTGATCGGCGATCGCATCGGCTGTGCCGAAAAGCCGATCCGCCGCATCTCGGCAACCGCTTTTGCCTGCGGCGCCGCCGCCGTCATTGTCCGCTATGCCGGCGAGCAAGAACTGGCGTTTCTGCGGCGCGGCGGTTTCAGGAAAATCTATCTGCTGATCGACGACGATTTGCAGGCCCTCCACGACGGCGACGGCCTGCCGGCCGATTGGCGCCGCCGCCTGCTCGCCTATCGCGACGGCGCCCTGCGCAAGCTGTTGGATGTCGTCACCCATGTCGTCGCCCCCTCCGAGCCCATCCTGCAGGCGTATCGCCGGCACGAGCGCCTGCGTCTCGAACCCGCCCAATGCCACTCCGTAGCCACACTCGACCACCACGACAGGACCGCCAGGCTCGACATCGTTTTCGCCGCCACGCGCTCGCATCTGGGCGATCTGGAATACTTCGCCCCCGCCATCGCCGGTTTCCTCAAGGCCCGGCCCGACGCCCATCTCACCACCTTCCTCTACGGCCATGCGCCCGCCGCCTTGCGGAAACTGCCCAATGTCACCCACCATTCGCCCATGGGCTGGGAGAGTTACCGCGCCTTCGTCGCCGCCCATCGCTTCCACATCGCTCTGGCGCCCGCCCTCGATACCGCCTTCAACCGGGCGCGATCGCTGAGCCGGCTGCACGATCATGCAGGCTATGGCGCCGCCGGCCTCTACAGCGCCCAGCCGCCCTTTGCCGGGACGATCGCTAACGGCAAGTCGGGGAGGCTTCTGCCCACCGACCCGGCGGCCTGGCAGGCGGCCCTGTTCGATCTCGCCGATCGTCGCAATGTTGTGCGTCATCTTGCCGAGGGCGGCCGGCGGCTTTCCGCGGCGCTTGGCGATCAGGCCCGCGTGCGCGGCTTCTGGCAGCGCCAATTCGGCTTGAACTGAACCGCGCAATCTCGCCACTGTTGCAAGAATATCAACCACTTGGGAATTCGCACCGGCGGCCACCTGGCATCGCTTGCGATGCCCCGGCCTGATGGGTTATCACCGGGTGACCGGTGCCAAGGGGATGCGCCGGCGTCTCCGTGCCGGAGATCAAGTAACACAAATGGGGCGTAATAGCGGAATGGTGCGGCCAGGAATTCAGCGCATTGCGATCCTCGCCGCCCTCCTCTTCCTGACGGCCTGTTCCGGCATTCCCCGCTCGGGCCCCGCCGAAGTGGCGATCACCCATGGTTCCGCCGATCTCGCCGGCTTCTCGCTCCTCGACATGACCCCGCAGAATGTCGGCAATTATCTGGTGCGCCAGACCGGCGACGGCGCCGGTACCGCCGGGGTTCCCTCGGCGCCGGCGGTGGTTCTCTCCTCCGGCGACATCATCAAGGTGCGGATTTCCGAAAGCAAGGAAGGCGGATTGTTCGCGCCCATCGCCACCGGCGGCACCGTCTTCGACAAGGTCCGCGTCGATCACCGCGGCACCATCTCGCTGCCCTATGCGGCCCGTGTGAAGGTGTCGGGCCTCGATACCCAGGCGGTCGCCGACCGCATCCGCGACAAGCTCAGCGGGGTCTCCTTCGAGCCGCAGGTCTATGTCGAACTGGTGTCCGACCGCGGTTCCAGCGTCCTGGTCGGCGGCGAGGTCAAGAATCCCGGCCGTTTCTCCCTGCTCGAAGGGCCCTTGACCCTGCTCGATGCCGTCGGCAAGGCGGGCGGCGCCACGCGTCCCGCCCACCAGATCGACGTGCTGGTCCGCCGCGGCAAGCAGGTGATGCGCATTCCGCTCTCCACCGTGCAGAGCGGCCGCAACATGCAGCTGCGCTCCGGCGATGAAGTGATTCTCGAGGCCGACGCCAAGGTGTTCAATGCGCTGGGCGCGGTCACCAAGACCGGCCAGGTCGAATTCTCCAAGCTCAATCCCAGCCTGCTCGACGCGCTCTCCCAGGTGGGCGGCCTCTCCAACGAGCTGGCCAGCAACACCGGCGTCTTCGTCTTCCGCCTGCGCGAGCCGAAGGCCTGGAGGGACGAGGACGGCCGCTGGCACGAAGGTCCGGCGATCTTCAGGTTCAACATGTCGAGACCTGAGACCATGTTCATCGCCCAGGTCTTCGGCGTCGTGTCCAACGACACGATCTACGTGACCAACGCGCCCTCGGTCGAATGGATGCGGGCCATCACGCCGATCGCCGCCACCATGGCGGCGGTGAACAACGCCGTGAACGCCGGCGTCAGGGCGGGCATCATTACCCCCACCCCTTAGCGGTTGCCATGACCGTCGCCGTCTTTGGCAGCATCAATATGGACATCACCGCCTATATGGAGCGGCTGCCGAAGCCGGGCGAAACCCTGCACGGTAACCGCTACAAGCTGGGCCTTGGCGGCAAGGGCGCCAATCAGGCGGTGGCGGCCCGCAAGCTCGGCAGCGATGTGCGCTTCATCGCCCGCCTCGGGGCCGACGATTTCGCCGGCGCCGCCGAGCGCGAGCTTGCCTCCTATGGCGTCGATACCGCGCTGTTGGCCCGCGATGCCGATGGCGCCACCGGCATCGCCATCATCAATGTCGGCGAAGGCGGCGAGAACTGCATCGCGCTCATCGGCGGCAGCAATCTCGCCGTCGATCGAACCGACGTGGCGCGCGGCCGCGCCGCCCTCGAGGAAGCAAGCGTCCTGCTCCTCCAGCTGGAAGTGCCGCTGGCCGCTTCGCTCGCCGCCGCGAGCATCGTCAAGGCCCGTGGCGGCATTGTCATTCTCGATCCCGCCCCGGCCCCGAAAGGGGGACTTTCCGCCGATGTGCTGCGGGCGATCGGCATTCTCACTCCCAATGAATCCGAAACCGGAGCCATTCTCGGCTGGACTCCCGCATCCCTCGACGAGGGCCTGAAAGCCGCCCGCGAATTGCGCGGTCTCGGCGCCGCCACCGCCATCGTCAAGCTCGGCGCCAAGGGTGTCGCGGTTGCTTCACCCAGTGCCGAAGGCGCCATTGCCGCCTTCAAGGTCAAAGCCGTCGACACGGTGGCGGCGGGCGACGCCTTCAACGGCGGCCTCGCTCACGCCATCGAGCAAGGCATGCCCCTGCTGGAGGCCGCGCGCTATGCCGCCGCCTGCGGCGCACTCTCGACCACCAGATACGGCGCCTCCGCCGCCGCCCCCAGCGCCGCCGAAGTCGAGGCCTTCCTCAAAGCCGCTTAGTCTAGGCGACGATTTTGTGGGGAAGCCGCGCCACCTGACGGTCGGCTTCGACCCCGGCCGGCCAGGAATGGAATGCCGCCAGGAACGCCGTGAACTCGCGCAGCGGAAGGGCCGGGCTGAACAAGAATCCCTGGGCGGCATCGACGCCATGGCTGCGAACGAACGCGAAGTCCACTTCCGTCTCTATGCCTTCGGCGACGCTCCGAAGTCTGAGACTTTTCGCCATCTGCAGAATGATGGTCACGAGCGTGTTGGCGTCGGCGCCGACGGCCCGGATGAAGGATCCATCGATCTTGATGGTGTCGATCGGCAGACGCGACAGATAGCTCAGGCTCGAATACCCCGTGCCGAAATCGTCGATCGCGAAGCGCACCCCGCGGTCGCGCAGGGGCTGCAGGCGTGCGATCGCCCTTTCCGGATCGCGCATCGCGATCGATTCCGTGAGTTCCAGCTCAAGGAGTTGCGGTGAAAGACCGGCGCTCTCCAGCGCCGCGAAAATACGTTCGGAGAAATCGGTTCTCTCGAACTGCAAGGCGCTCAAGTTCACGGAGATTGAGATCGGTCTGCCGCTTTCGGCGAGAGCGGCGCAGTCCCGCGCGGC
Organism: Hyphomicrobiales bacterium; assembly: GCA_052386315.1. GTDB lineage: Bacteria > Pseudomonadota > Alphaproteobacteria > Rhizobiales > Aestuariivirgaceae > Aestuariivirga. The sequence goes on along the minus strand of JBQTKG010000103.1, from coordinate 11,262 downwards.
CCGATCGAGGACGTACCATCCGATGTCGTCTATGAGACCTGTCTCCTCCGCCAGGCGCAAAAAGGAACCGGGCGCCAGGAGTCCCCGCTTCGGGTGCCGCCATCGCACCAACGCCTCGGCGCCCGTCACTCGGCCGCTCGAGCAGCAGATCTGGGGCTGATAATGGACAACCAGTTCGTTGTTGACGAGCGCCTCGCGGAGTTCGCGTTCGAGCGCGTACCGCTCGAGCGAGTCGCGCTCCAGCTCGGGCGCGTAGAAGTGAACCGTCCCGCGGCCTGCGTCCTTGGCTGCGTACATGGCAAGGTCGGCGCATTTCATGAGCTGGTCATATGTTGCGGCGTCCTTCGGGGTCAGCGTGACGCCGATACTGGCGCCTATTCCGATCTCCTGCCCGCGCAGTTTGAACGGCGCGTCGAAAGTCCCGATCAATTCCAACGCGATCGCCCGGGCATCCGGTACCGGCTGAACCCCTGGAGCGAGAAAAACGAACTCATCGCCGCCGAGGCGGGCGAGGAAGGGCCGATCATGCTTGAGGCTCGATCCTTCCGCGTTAGCCAGGCGATCGAGCGCCGCCTCCAGCCGGCGGCTGACCTGTTTCAAGAGGTCGTCTCCGCAATCGTGCCCGAACGTGTCGTTGATCTGCTTGAAGCCGTCGAGATCCACGAAGAACAGGGCGCCGCCGGGCGGGCTGGAACGCGACAGGGTCTCTTCGAGCCGCGTCCGGAACGCCCGGCGATTGGGCAGATCCGTTACCGGATCCGTATTCGCCAGGCGCTCGATTTCGACGAGTCCGTGCTTCAGATCGGTGAGCATGATTTGGAATGCCTGTTGCAGCTCCCCGACCTCGCCGGATGCCGGGCGCGGGAATTGGATATCCAGGTTGCCGTGCGTCACGCCCCGAACGGCTGTGGTTATCCGGCGGATGGCTCCAGTCGCATGGGAGACGAGAATAGCCGCGATCGACAATGTGAGGAGCAAGCACCCCATGACCAGCAGGAAGAAATGCAGCTTGATCCGATCCAGGGTGCTTCCCACCGCTTCAAGCGTCATTGTCATGTGCAGGACGCCGACGAGCTTACGCCCGAGCTTGACTGGAACGGCAAGGTCGATCGAGTCGGGGCCGATCTCGCTCCCGCGAACGCCGCTGGCAAGAGTCTGAAGGACGAGGGGGCTTTGGGTTCGTTTCAGAGAGAAGCTCGTGCCAGAGCTTCCATCCGCTATGATGCCGCCGGATGGATCGACAACGTTGATTTGCTTCACTTCGCGCTGCCGGGCCACGTCTTCCAGAAGGACCTCCAGTTCGAAGGCTTCGAGGTTGCCGACTTGACTTGCGGCGAGCTCCGCGACAAGCTCGCTCAAATCGTCGGCTCGTGTGCTCAGATGGCTTTGAAGCATCGTCTCGGCTTCGTGGATTGTCGCCGCGAGGACCAGCCCTGCGAAGATCAGCAGTGCCGCGCCGACGCACAACGTGACCCTGACGGCTAGCCGGCCGCTCCAGGTTGAAATCGCCTTTACGATGGCCGGGCGCATGGGCCGGCCCCCGGCTTGCTGTCGGGTCTCACTGGGTCGGCCCTGAATACGTGCCCTCGGCGTCCAAAAGCCGCAACTGCTCGCGTATCGGCTCGAAGGTCGCTTCCACCCCGGCGGGGAATGCATCGAAGCGGTCCGTTTTGCCGAACAAGGAGAGGGCGCGCCGGCCGTCTTCGCTGTCGGCCATGCCGATCAGAATATCGGCAATTTGCGCTGCTTGGGTCTCACCCATGCCGGCCGCTCGCATGACGACGTGGCGCGGAACGCTGATGGTGCGTGCGATGGAGCGAATGGCGCCCGGACGCTCCGCCTCGATCTGCCGCACAAAGCTTGGATCCGTGGCGATGGCGTCGACCCGGCCCGCCAGGAGCCAGAGGATCGAGGTTTGGTCGCCCAAGGTGAACACCGCCCCGACATTGGACGGGCTGGGCGGCGAAGTCGCGTGCCGGAGAATTTCGATATGGAGACCGTGCGTCAGCAGGAGCGCGCGCGGCAGCAGGTGACCGGAGGTCGAATCGGGATCCTCGAACGCGATCACGCGGCCGCGGAGGTCGGCGGGCGTTTTCACGGCCGAGTTGCTCAAGACGATGATCTCGCTCCAGTACTCTCCGACGCCTTTCTTCCAGCGGCGCACCAACGGCACGGCGCCGCCGTCATCGCCGACCCGCGCGGCGACGAGCGGGCTCTCGACATAGAGGTCGACCTCTCCGCTCTTGAACGCCTCTGTCATGCGCGCTGCCGTCGGCAGTACGACAATCTCCACCCTTTCGAAACCGGCCTCAGACAGTTTGCCCTCGAGATAGATGGCCAGCGGCTCGAACTCCTCGAGCTCCTCCTTCACGTCCTTGGCGACGGTGCCGATTTTCAGAGTTCCGGCTTCCACCAAATCCGTCGATACGATGAGGCCAAGTATAAGGACAAAGGCAGTCGATAAAGGTGACGCACGCATGGGCAGGCTCCCGTCGATCCAGGAGCCTAGTTAGCTTCGGAGATGTTTCGGATCGGTGTAGATAATCGATTGGAATCGTTGAAGTGCGGGAGGCCGGCAACAATGGTTCGAACCTATTCCCCCAATCTTCGCGAGAGTGTGGTTGCGGCAGTCGAAGAGCGCTATTTCTTCTGCGACTTCACGTGAGCGATGTAGCCGCGCACATCGGCGGCCGGTTCCGCATAGGCCTTGCCGAGGGATTTCTCCATGGCGCCCATGTATTTCTTCGCCCAGCCCGGAAGCTCGTAGTCGATCGCCGCCAGGAACTCGAGCGTCGAGGCGAGGCGGATGTCGGCGATCGACGGTCTCGCCCCGCCGATGAACGGCTTTCCGTCCATGTAAAATTTGTGGAAGACGTCGAGCGGCTCGGCGATCGCCGCGGCGGCGGCCTTCTGCGCCTCGGCTTTCATGTCCGCGCCGGCGCTGCTGGTGCCCACCTCGCCGGCATATTGCGGGAAGCCGAGATTGGGATAGGTGGCGCGCGCCACCAGCGGATAGAGCGTGCCGATCAGGTAAAACATGGCGCTGTCGATCATCGCCCGCTTGGCCGCGGCCTTCGGATAGAAGCGCGAGAGTTGATGCTTGTTGCAGAGATACTGCATGATGGCGCAGCTTTCCCACAGCGCCCCCCTGGGCAGGCCCTTGGCCTCGATCATCGGCGTCATGTGGGCCGGGTTCTTCGCCAGGAATTCCGGCGAGCGGGTCTTGCCCCAGACATCGTCCTCGCTGAAGTCGAGCTTCGCGGCGCGCACGAATACCCGCGCCGTCATGTTGTTGACGCTCGGTTTCAGAATGTGCAGTTTGATCGCAGCCATTCATTTCCTCCGTTGTTGCGGGTGCAGGCAGTTTCAGTAAGGCTTCCGGCGGGGAGTCGCCCCCGCCGCCCGCACCAGGCTGCAACTGTTATATCTTTCGGCTGCCCTGTTAACCGGCCGTCCAGACGACCACCGATTTGCGCGCCGCTTTGCTCGCCGTTCCGCAAATCGAGCGCAGATTGACGCCTTTCTTGGCGAGCTTCTCCAGATAGGCATGAAGGCTGCCGGGCTTGTTCGGCAACTCGACCACTTCGGCACTCGCCTCGCTATAGGCAACCGCCGCGGCCGCCAGCGCTTTCACGGCCTTGCGCGGATTGTCGACGATCAGTTGCAAATCGCCCTGCGGGGCCGTGCCGAAGATCGACATGATATTGACACCGGCCGCGGCCAAGGCCGCGATGGCCCCCGCCACCGCGCCCGGCTTGTCCTCGACCTTAAGCACGATCAGCTTTGCTTTCGCCATGTCCTGGTCCTCCCCCTGGTGCTTGCGTCATTGGCAATTTCGCACAACATGACACACCTGTCATCCGAAAGGAACGGCATGACGGCACCCGTCCCCTAATAAAATCCGGCAAACAGACATTGGCTGCCGCAAATAACGGCAACCCGCCGAAGCGAATTCGTTCTTGACCGCAATCTGGCGTAATTTCCTACGCGCAATTTCCTTCGCCCCGTGGGGGAGAAGGAGGGGCCCACGCCGGAGGCGTGGGAGGATGAGGGGGAGCCGGTGCCTCAATTGCGCGACCTCATCCCCGCACCTTCCCATTGCGTGCCGCCAACCCCGCGCCGCGTGGAGCGCTCTCCAGGCCGGTCTTACAAATCCCCATCGCCTGGAACAAAAGGAACCCTTGCCGGCGCCGCTCCGCAACACTAGGATTGTGCGATTGCTACGCTCTTAAGCCGATAGGGAGGGTTTAATGGCTGGTGATGGGTTTCCGGAGGTGATTTGGATTCCCGCCCACACCGATCGATATGCCGTCAAGACTTCCCGGCAGATTGACGCGATCGTCCTTCACATCACCGATGGCAGGGCGGTGGACGCGCAGCAGACCGCCAGGAACGTTTTTGCCCAACCCAGGCAGCTTGGCCCCGATGGCAAATGGCGCCAGCAGTCGTCGCACTACATCGTCGGCCGGGACGGAACCGTCGTCCAGTGCGTGCGCCATAAGGACGTCGCCTTCCATGTCAACACCGAAAACTCGTACACTATCGGTATCGAGCACAACGCACGTCATCCCGGCGATACCACGCTCACCGACATACAGTATTGGAAGTCGGCGAAACTGGTCGTATGGCTCGGGCATACATTAGGCCTTCCGGTCGCCGACAGATGGTACCTTCAAGGGCATTCGGAGATCGATCCAGTGACCACGCACTCGATGTGCCCGCAACGCGCGCTCGACTGGGCCACCTACATGCGGGCCATAGCGGACGTTCAGGCGGAAGCGCAGGGGCGCCCGTCCATGCGGCTTTGGGGTCAATAATAAAGGCCGGACCGCGCCTGCGGCCTTGGCTTTTGGCATCGATTCGGCCTCCCCTGTTCGTGAACTCGACACCAGCGGTTCCGCCTGAACGTACAGAAGCGCCGGGCCTTTTCCTCTCCTCTTGGAGGAGAGGGAAGGGCCCAAGCGAAACTTGTTGTGAGCAAGTCAGTTACAAGTCCTACTTAGCCTTGAATGACAACCTCATATTCATATCAGCGTACGTACCGCGCCGCCCACTCGCCGGAGGATTGACGGGCACGATTTTATCGGCTTCTTCTAGCGCTTGCAGTACTTTCTTGTAATGCGTCTCGCGAAAGGGTGTGTGACGAACGACAAAACGCTCGATTTCGTTTGGTATTGTTTCAACACCCGCGAATTTGTCAACGATGAGCCGAGTAAGTAGCTGGCGGTCAGGCTCGGCAGAGAATAGCACAGACTGATTTGGGTCCGTTGCATCGGAGAACGTGTAGGTCCCGCTTTCGTCGACGCGCCACATAGCCTCTTTCATCTTCCTCAAGCCGAGTTCGTGGTTAGTGGCGAAGAAAAGGAAAAAGTCCATGGTATTGCGCTCATTTCTTATCGCGAAAGAGCGCACAAACTCAGCGCCGGCGGCTTGCACAAGCTGGCGCTGATAGAGGTCGTGAAGGAACTTCACGCGCTCCCTGGGGAGCCTAATATTGATCCCTTCGCGCCAATCTCGACAGCCAAATAGATCGTCGAAATTGTCCGGTTGCTGGCCTTGTGAGAGGAAGCGGTTGATCTCCTCGAACATGAATGTGATTAGCACTTCGCAGCTTTGCGCGCGCAGCACTTCTGCTACGTACGAAAACGGGATTTTGAAACCAAAAGGGTCGATAAATACGAACGTCGGCGGTCGCGAACGGCCCGGCCTTGGAGCATAGCTTTTCCAAACTGCAGGAAACGCGTTTTGAAAGCTCCACCCGCCGTAAATCTTTGTAGTGATGTTTGCGGGAAGCTTCAGAGCACCGATCTCAGTGGCGAGATGATCCGACCGCCGCTTGTCGAGTTCGATAAAATGGAAATCAACCTTGGCCTTAATCGGGCGCGGTTGTTCGATCACGGCTTTGATGGCGATGACGGGGGACCCTTCCTCGCCCTCGGAGTACCGGCCGGGACCAGCAAACCCGTCAACAAAGACGAGGTGAGGGAAATTTCCCTGACTTAGAATTGGCGCCCAGGCCTGAATGTATCGGCGGAGAATTTCGTGCTTTGCCGCAGTGTGCGGCTCCAGTTCCCAAATTGTTGCCTTTGGCTGCATGCGAATGTTACCTGCTGCGATACCTTCAACTTCTGTACAAAAGCGGTTGAATCGCAAAGGAATTATTTCCCTTATACCGAACGGCCTCAGACTTATTTTTTGGAATGCACGGATACTCGTTCCATTCGCGCCCGCGAAGGAGACGCCCGCCGGATTTTGGTCGGACCCCGCCCCACTGTTTGAAGAAGAATGCAACTTTGGCGGCCCGGCATTGGTCGCGGATTTCAATCGCCCATTCTTCGGCCATAGGTCGCGCGTGAGGACCGCTCTCGCCGCCGACAATGGCCCAGTTGATTCCCGTGAGATCGACCTTTCCAACTGGGGCGAGAAGGGGTTCGAAAGAGACGAACTTCACTGACGCTTGCGCTGCTTGAAGCTGCCTTAGCCGCACAGCGTTTTTCGCATCTTCAACGGAAACGCCTAGCCATATGTGTGGCGGCGCCAAGCCGGTGCCATACCGGCTGCGAAGATACCGAGCCATGAGCGAGCTGCGCTTGGTCAGCACCTGAAACGTATGCCAGTCCGCAGCCTCCATGGTGTCGAACACGGAATCGATAAAAAGCTTGGGCACCTCTTTGTGAAAAAGGTCACTCATGGAGTTGACGAAGACCCGCCGAGGCTGTCGCCATTGCAACGGTTGCATCAGTCGTTCGGGCCTGAGCGTGAGGTCGAAGCCTTTCTCAAAGGGATGTCCGGGGACACCGCGAAACCGCTCTGAGAAGCGCTCTGCGTAACAGAAGTCGCAACCGCGCGTGACCTTTGAGCACCCAGTAACGGGATTCCAGGTAGCGTCCGTCCATTCAATTTGAGTCGTTGTCGACATAACCCCACTCTAGAACAAAAAGAGAACAGACACAAGCGCTAGTTGATCTCATCAACGACCCTGTTGCTTCAATAGTCCCTGGACCCCTGACGGTCCAGCGAGAGCAGACCTTTCATCCCGGAAGCAGACATCGGCCCGCGCGCCATGATGACGCCGGCCGTCCACAACTTCACCGCCTCAATTCTGTATCCGCCTGGTCAGCGTGCCGTCGACGACGAAATTGACGCCCGACACGAAGCCCGCCGCCGCACTCGACAGGAACACCACCGCATTGGCGATTTCCTCCGGCTTGGCCAGCCGCCCCATGGGACTTGCGGCAACGGCCGCGGCGAAGTCGTCGGGCGCCGTCTCCTCCACCTTGTGCCAGAAACCGTCCTTGAAATAGGTCATGCCCGGCGAGACCACATTGGCGCGCACCCCCTTCGCCGCCACATAGCGCGCCATCGATTTCACGTAGAACAACAGCGCCGACTTCATCGACCCATAGGCCGCGTCTTCGAAACCGTAATCCTCCGAGCCCGAGACCGAGGCAATGGCGGTGAATGATCCGGTGCCGCTCTTTTCGAGATAGGGCATCGCCGCTTCCGCCAGATTGCGCGTATGCATCATGTCCACTTCGAAGGCCTGGCGGAAGGCCGCCTCGTCGGCGCCGCTCGCCAGGGCGCTGGCATTGGCGACGGCGCAATCGAGCCCGCCGAATGCCGCGGCCGCATCATGCACGAATTCCGCCAAGGCGGCCCCGTCCGCCACATCGACCGGCCGCCCGAAGGCGTTGACGCCCCGGCCCTTCAGCGCCGCGACCATGCGCGCCACCGCCAGGGCGTCGCGCGCGCAGACCGCCACATCGGCGCCCTCATCGGCAAATCCGAAAGCGATGGCCCGGCCGATGCCGCGGGTGCCGCCGGTCACCAGGGCGCGCTTGCCTTTCAATTGCAGATCCATGGCCTCACACGATCCCGATCTTTGCCGGGTCCCAGTCCTTGGGCTGCGGATATTGCGGGTTCATCTCCTCCAGGCTTTCGCGCACGATGCGGGCGATGACGGCATTGCGCACCCAGTTGCGGTCCGCCGGAATCACATGCCACGGCGCATGCGCCGTCGAGCAGCGCTGAACCATCGTCTCATAGGCCGCCATGTAGCCGGCCCAGAGCGCCCGGTCGTCGAGATCGCCGGGACTGAATTTCCACCGCTTTTCCGGCGCCGCGATGCGCTCCCGCAGGCGCCTGGCCTGCTCGTCCTTCGAGATGTTGAGCATGAACTTGACGATGCGCGTGCCGTTCTGGGCGAGCGTCTTCTCGAACTGGTTGATCTCCTCGTAGCGCCGCTCGATCGCCTCCGCGCCGGCGAACTTCTTCACCTTCGCCACCAGCACGTCCTCGTAATGCGAGCGGTTGAAAATGCCGATCAGCCCGCGCGGCGGGCAGGCCTTGTGGACGCGCCAGAGATAATCATGCGCCATCTCTTCCGGGCTCGGCGCCTTGAAGGGTGTCACCGTCACGCCGATCGGCCCGCAGCAGTTGAACACCGCCCTGACCGTGCCGTCCTTGCCGGAACAATCGATCCCCTGCAGCACGACGAGCAGCGCCCGCTTTCCCTCGGCGAACAGCCGGTCCTGCAGGCGGTCGATGGCCATGGCGTCGTCCATGGTCCGCGCCTTGGTGGTCTCCTTGTCGCTGAAGCCGCCGTCATGGCGCGGATCGCATTTGGCCAGCTTGAAGGCCTTGCCCGGCGCGGCCAGGAACCGCGCGCCGAAGGGCCTTTTCGTCCCCGCCATGAACTGCCTCCCGTCCGCCAGGTTCGCCCATGGCCCTCTTGATTGCAAGGGGCCTTGCGCCTATCCCGCAACAGGGAAGCGGCAATGGATACGGATTTCAGCGTGGACCTGACGGATTCCAACAAGTCCCAGATGGCGGCGGCCGCCTATCGCCTGCCGGCTCTCGACCAGGATTTTCTCCTGGGCGATTCGACCCGCGCCTTGCGGTTCCAGCTCGAATACCAGAAGGCCGAGGAACATCTGCGCGCCTGGGGGATTGCCACCACGGTGGTTGTCTTCGGCTCGGCCCGGGTCAAGGAGGCCGACGGCACCGGCTGGTATGAGGCGGCGCGTGAATTCGCCCGCATCTGTTCCGAGAATGGCGGCGCCATGCTCGACCATCGATTGCCGCGCCAGAACGTGATCACCACCGGCGGCGGCCCCGGCATCATGGAGGCGGCCAATCGCGGCGCCGCCGATGCCGGCGCGCCCTCGATCGGCTTCAACATCACGCTTCCCCTCGAGCAGGAGCCCAACGCCTATTCGACTCCCGATCTCACCTTCCGCTTCCACTATTTCGCCATGCGCAAGATGCACTTCGCTATGCGCGCCTCGGCGTTGGTGGTGTTTCCCGGCGGCTTCGGCACCCTGGACGAGCTCTTCGAGATTCTGACATTGCGCCAGACCGGCAAGATGGACGACGCGCTTCCCGTGGTACTCTACGATTCGAAGTTCTGGAATTCGGCGATCAACTTCCGGCATTTCGCCGAGACGCGGATGATCCGCGCCGAGGATCTCGATCTCTTCGGCTTCGCCGACACGCCGCGGGCCGCCTGGGCGGAGCTGGTCGGGCGCGGCCTCAAGATTCCGGAGAAAGAGGCTTGACCATCCGCCTCGCCTTCCACGGCGCCGCCCGCTTCTACTTGCCCAATTAAAACTTTTCCACACCGCCTCGGAGGAATGGAATATTCATTCCATTTTGCTTGGCAGCCTCGGGAAACTGTGATCTACTTCCGGCTGGGCCACAGTCTGGGCATGCCGGGGCCGGCAAACGCACTGACATGCTAACATGTTAGTGGCCGGAGTCGGATGCATGCAAACTGACATGCTAGCATGTCAGTTGTCGGCGCTCGGTCCCTGGGAAAGCGTCGGAATGGCTCCCGACATGTCGTCAAAAGCGACGCAAAAGCGCGACAAAAGTAACGCAAACCGCGCCACAAGGAGCGCCAAATGAGCGATCTGGACGCAGCCCCCAAGGACTTCGCGGGGCTCCGCAGCCGCATCGTCGAGAGGGGCGCCGCGCTCCCCAAGCGCTTGACCCAGATCGCCGCCTACGCGCTTGAGCACCCCGACGAGATCGCCTTCGGCACCGTCGCCTCGATCGCCGAACAGGCCAAGGTGCAGCCCTCGGCGCTGGTGCGCTTCTCGCAGGCCATGGGCTATCAGGGCTTCTCGGATTTGCAGGAGGTCTTCCGCTCGAGGCTTAGGGACCGCATCCTCAATTATGAGGAGCGCATCGAGCAGCTGCGCCAGCACGCGCTCTCGGCCTCGAAGGCCGCCGTCATCTTCCACGGCTTCAGCGAGGCGGCGGAGAAATCGATCATGGGGCTCAGGGAGAAGCTCGATCCCGCCGCGCTCGACCGCGCCGTCGACATCCTGAGCCGCGCCGAGACCGTCTACCTGATCGGGCTCAGGCGTTCCTTCCCGATCTCCTCCTACATGGCCTACGCCTTCGGAAAGCTCGGTGTACGGAGCGTTTTGATCGATGCGGTGGGCGGCCTGGCGCCTGAGCAGATCGCCGCGGCGACGAGGAAGGACGCGGTCCTGGTGGTGAGCTTCACGCCCTACGCCAGCGAGTCGGTGGCGCTGGCGCAGGCCGCGGCGGCGCGCCATGTGCCGATCGTGGCGGTGACCGACAGCCCGTTCTCGCCGCTCGCCCAGATCGCGGATTTGTGGTTCGAGGTGGTGGAGGCGAATTTCGAGGGCTTCCGCTCGATGGCGGCGACGCTGTCGCTGGCCATGACGCTCACCGTCGCGGTCGCCGAAAAGCGCAGCCAGCCCGAGCCGCGCATCAGGACGCCGTGACTGCAAGACAAAGCCGGCGACCATTTTTTCATGATTAACGAATTTTTGCGGGCGTTCGCCCCGGCTCGCTAACTGGATTTCAAGCCCGTTCGCCGAGTGTTCATTCCGACAATTATAAGGCGTGGGGCCTTTGGGGATGAACGGGAAGTTCCTTGCATTGTTGTTTACTGCTGCGCTGATAGGCGGAGCAGGCGCCGCACCAGTCAACGGTGAGAATAAGTTAATCCCACAACTGGTGACTGGCCGGACCAACCACTACCATCAAGGCGTCGGTGCCTCCGCCTCCGCTACTCTGGACGGCCCAGGCGAAGTCCGCGGCTCGGCATTGAAACTCGCCGCCTCCTCGATCCTGCCCTGGACGCATAAAATCATAGCCTTCCTTGACGCGCGCATCGTCGAGAAAAGCTGCCTGGCCAGAGCGGTCTATTTCGAGGCCCGGTCGGAATCACAGCAGGGGCAGCTGGCGGTGGCGATGGTTATCCTCAACCGGGTCAAGGCGTCGAAA
>JBQTKG010000102.1:0-11197 GCA_052386315.1 Hyphomicrobiales bacterium | reverse complement strand
TCCGCCCCTCCTGGAGAGACGGGAGGATATATGGCATAACCTAGGAATGTTGTCAAGAGGGTTTAGGAAAAAAGTTTGCAAGCGGCGAATGGCGAATAGTGAGTAGCGAATAGTGAGTAGTGAGTAGTGAGTAGTGAGTAGCGAGGTGCGCCCCATTCCCCTTCTCCCCGCCGTAAGCGGCAGGGCGAAGGGGAAATGGGGGGAGTTGGTTGGGTTCGCCGATTCGCAGAAAAGCTACGCCCGGCCGTTCTCGATGAGGTTCTTGATCAGCACGGCTTCGAAGTCGTGGGCAGCGGTCAGGCGGCGCCAGCGGTCGTCGTCCATGGCGGCGGCGCGCCAGGCGATCAAGGTCAAGACGCAGTGGCCGGGATCGAGCCCGAGATTTCCACCCGGAACCACGCGTACATTGATGCGCGGCACCAGTTTCGTGGGATCGGCGCCGAGGCGGTAATCGATCGACAGCCGCTGCTTGTCGGCATCGATGCGCACGAATGTTTTCACGCCATCGAATATGCTCGTGCCGGTGACGAGGCCATCGTCCGCGATCTCCGTCTCCCAGGTGCCGAAGGACCAGCGGTTGAGTTTCGCCGGGTCGGCCATGAAGGCGAAGACCTCGGCGGGGCTGCGTTTCACTTCGATCGATGCGATGTGGGATTGTCCGGCGCTCATTTGGGCGGCTCCGTCGTGGCTATGACCAGGATCCGCACCGGCGTGCCATCGGCCGAGAGATAGGCGTGGCCCATGTGCGAGTCGAAATAAACACTGTCGCCCGCCTCGAGAATGACCGGCTCGTAGAATTCCGTCGCCAGCAAGAGACTGCCGGAAAGGACGTGCAGGAATTCCTCGCCGTCGTGGCGCGAATAACCGCCCGCCTCCTCAAGCGAGCCCACCGTCACCGTATTGATGGCGGGATGCATGTGCTTGTTGGCGATGTCGGTGCACAGAACCTGGGCGTCATAGCGGGCGGTCGAAAGCGGAATGCCTTCGCCCTTGCGGCAGATCGAGCGGATGCCGGTGGAAATGGACTTGCTGCCGGGCTCGAAGAAGGCGGTGATGTCGACGCCCAATGCCTGGGCCAGCCGATAGAGATGATGGGCGCCGACCAGCGTCTGCTCGTTCTCGACACGCGACAGGGTCGCCTCCGAAACGCCGGTGGCTTTCGCCAGTCCGGCAAGCGACAGCCCGCGCGACTTTCGCAGCGCCTTGATACGCGGGCCGAGCGCCAATGGCGGCCTATTCATAGCCATAATCGGCGCGGGCCCTTTCCGCCGTGACAAGGCCGGCGGCGAGATCGGCTTCGATGAGTTCGCGGACCCGCTGCTTCGGATCGCCGAAACCGCCGCCGCCGGGAAGCTCGACCACGAGACTGTCGCCGGTGGGGATCACATGGATGCCCTTGTCGGGGATCGGTTTGCCGGAACCGAGATGGGCCTTGCCCTTGCAGCCGGGCTTGCCGCCGTCGCGGCCCTGGGCGGCATTATGGATGCGGTCGAAGGTCGCCGCCGAGATGGTGAAGGGGGCCTCCTCGCGATTGGCGATCTCGATTGCCTGCGAAAGCCCGCCGCGCCACGCACCGGCGCCGCCCGAGTCGGGCAGGAATTCCTTGCGCTTGAACCAGAGGGGACACTGGGTCTCGGTGACTTCGATGGGGATGGTGCCGACGCCGGAGGGGAAAGCGGTGGTCGCCAGCCCGTCCTTGCCCGGCCTGCCGCCGATGCCGCCGAGACCGATGTTGATGACGCCGAAGGGCCTGGCCTTCGCCGTCTCGTGCGGCGGCACAAGGCCATGGGCGCTGTTGAGGGCAAGTATCCAGATCGAGCCCGCACTTTCCGCCTGCACCTGGCCTGGCAGCGCCTGGGCGAGACAGCCGAACACGGCATCCGCCAGCATCTGGCCGATGACATGGCGCGCCGTCACCGGCGAGGGACGGATGGGATCGACGCAGGTTCCGGGCTCGGTAACGAGATCGAAGCAGGACAGCGAGCCGATATTGTTCGGGACATGGGGAGCGATCACCGCCTTCAATCCGAACACCGAATAGGCGTGGGTATAGGTGCGCGGGCTGTTGATGCCGTAGATCGAAGCGGGCGAGGAGCCGGAGAAATCGATGGTGATCCTGCCCCCGCGGATCGTCAGTTTCGACTTGATGGCGATGGGCCGCTCGTAACCGTCGAGCGGCATTTCATAGGACCACTCGCCTTCGGGCAACGCGCGGATCGCTTCGCGGGCACCTTTCCCGGATTGCGAGAGAATGTGCTGCGCGAGTCCGTCGATGTTCGTCAGCTTGAACTCGCCCATCATGGCGATCAGGCGGCGCGCGCCGGTGTCGTTGGCGCTGATCAGCGACAGAAGATCGCCCTTGACCTCCACGGGATTGCGCGAATTGGCGAGGATGATGGAGAGGAGTTCGTCGTTGAGCCGGCCCTCCTTGCGGATTTTAATGTGCGGAATGAGGGTGCCTTCCTCGAAGGAGGAATTGGCCTTGGCCGACATGCCGACGCCGCCGACATCGATCACGTGGCAGGTGGAGGCGAAGAAGGCGACGAGCTTGTTGCCGAGGAACACCGGCGTCGTCATCACATAGTCGAACAGGTGCCCGGTGCCGAGCCAGGGATCGTTGGTGACGTAGACATCGCCGGGCTTCATGGTGTCTTGTGGAAAATGCCTGAAGAAATGGGCAACGGCGGTCGCCATGGTGTTGACGTGGCCGGGAGTGCCGGTCATCGCCTGGGCGATCATGCGGCCCTTCGTGTCATAGACGCCGGCCGAAAGATCGCCCGCCTCGCGGGTGATGGTGCCGAAGGCGGTGCGCAGCAGCGATTGCGCCTGCTCCTCGACCACGGCGATAAGCCGGTTCCACATGACTTGCGTGCGGATGGCGGCGAGGGCGGATTTGCTCATTTCACTCGCTCCATGACGATGTAGCCGAGACTGTCGATGCGGGCGTGGAAATTGGCGCCGACGATGGTCGAAGTCTCGTCTTCCGCGATGATTGCGGGACCCTTGATGGCGGCACCCGGCAGCATGTCGAAGCGCCAATAGACCGGCACAGTCACCAGCCGGCCGAGGGCGGGATCATAGGTGCTGCGCCGCCCACGCGGCCTGGGCGCGGGGCGGCTGGCGGATTTGGCGGCGCGCTTGGGCTTCTCAGGTCTCGAAGACACGGTTACCGACCAGGTAATGGCTTCCGCCTCCTGATTGGGAATGCGCAGGCCGTAGACCTGTTCGTAGAGCTTCTCGAATGCCGCTTTCAGCTTGGCGCCATCGGTGCCGGCGAGCTGGCGATCGGGAACGGCGACGCGGATTTCATGGCCCTGGCCCACATAGCGGCAATCGGCGACGATCTGGACCTGCGGCCGGACGCCGCCCAATGCCGGTTCGACCACGGCGCGGGCATCGCGCAGCATGGCCTCAAGCAGGCGGTTGATGCGCGCTGCATCGAAGGATTCCAGCGAGACAACCGCGCTCTTGGTGATTTCATAGGCAACGGGCGCCCGCAAGAAGCCGATGGCCGAGCCGACGCCGGCGCCCTTCGGCACGATGATCGAACCGACGCCGACCTTCTCGGCCAGGCGGCAGGCATGAAGGGGCGCGCCGCCGCCGAAGGCAATCATGGTGCAGGCGGAGATATCGCGGCCGCGCTCGATGGCGTGAACCCGCGCCGCATTGGCCATGTTCTCCTCGACGATTTCGGTGACACCGGCGGCCGGCCAGAAATCCTTGAGGCCGAGCCGGTCGCCGATATTTTTCTTGAGCGCGGCTGCCGCCGCCGCCTCGTCGAGCCTGATCTTGCCGCCGGCGAAATAGGCGGGATCGATCTTGCCGAGGGCCAGATTGGCGTCGGTCACGGCGGGCTCGCTGCCGCCGCGGCCGTAGCAGACGGGACCCGGCGTGGAGCCGGCGCTGTCGGGGCCGACGGTAATGCGATTGAGCTTGTCGACGCGGGCGATGGAGCCGCCGCCGGCGCCGATCTCGACCATCTCGATCACCGGAACCCGCACCGGAATGCCGGAGCCCTTCATGCCGCGATAGGCCCGGGCGATCTCGAATTTGCGGGCCCGCTCGGGCTCGCCATCGGTGAGGAGGCAGATTTTCGCCGTGGTGCCGCCCATGTCGAAGGACATGACTTCGCCCAGCGAACATTGGGCGGCGATCTGGCTTGCCAGAATGGCGCCGCCGGCCGGGCCCGATTCAACAAGGCGGATGGGAAAGCGCGCCGCGGTTTCGAGCGTCGTCAAGCCGCCGCCCGACATCATCAGGAAGAACGGGCAGGTCATGCCCATCTTCGTCAGATCGCCGCGCAAGCGGTGCAAATAACCCGCCATGAGGGGGCGCACATAGGCGTTGGCCACGGTCGTCGAGAAGCGCTCGAATTCGCGGATTTCGGGCGCCACTTCGCTGGACATGCAGATGGTGACGTCCTTGGGCAGCGTGGCGGAAAGCATGTCGCGCACGCGGCGCTCATGCCCGTCATGGGCATAGGCATGGAGAAAGCCGATGGCCACGGCCTCGACCTCCGCAGCGCGCAGCGCCGCCGCCAATCCGTGTACGGAAGATTCCTCGAGCGGCACCAGCACATCGCCGCCGGCGGAGAGCCGCTCGCGGACGGTAAAGCGCAAGGGTCGCGGCACCAGCGGCGGGGCGCGGTCGATCATCAGGTCGTAATGGTCGAAGCGTTTTTCGTAACCCTGTTCGAGAATGTCGCGAAAGCCGTGCGTTGTGACGAAGGCGGTCTTCGCCCCCTTGCGCTCGATCAGCGCATTGGTGGCGAGGGTGGTGCCGTGAATGAACACGCCGACATCGCGGGCTTCTATTCCCGACTGCGCGAGAACCTGGCCCACGCCCTCGATCACCCCCAGTTCGGGCGCGCGGGTGGTGGTGAGGACCTTGCCACTCCAGCGTTCCGGTCCCAATTCCAGCACGATATCGGTGAAGGTTCCGCCGATATCGGCGGCGAGCTTGATCGTCTTGGTCATGGCCGGATTATGCCGTCATCTTGCAAATTTGCAAGTTTCTTTCGTTATTGCAAGAAATCGGCGCCCATGGTTAGGTTGAGCGATGTCCATGGTCAGCGCCGTCCACGCCCACAGCCTCGATGCCAAGGACCCCTTGGCGCATGTCCGCGATTTTTTTGAGCTGCCGGAAGGCGTCATCTTCATGGATGCCAATTCGGTGGGGCCCATGCCCAAGGCGGTGCGGGCCAAGGCCAAGGGGCTGCTCGACGACTGGGTCAATTTGCGCCGCCGCGGCTGGAGCCGGCGGCAATGGCTCGAAATGCCGTCGCTGCTCGGTGACGCGATCGCGCCGCTGATCGGGGCGGGGAAGGGCCAAGTGGTGATGTGCGATTCGACCACGCTCAACCAGTTCAAGGCGGTCAGCCACTGCCTGGCGCTCAGGCCCGATCGCCGGATCATTCTCACCCAGAACGGCAATTTCCCGACCGACGTGCATGTGCTGCAGGGCATGGCGAGGCAAGCCGGCGGGCGGCTTGTGTTGCGCTTCGTCGACGGCGAGGATGAGGCGATAGCGGCGCTGGATGAGAGCGTCGCGGTGACGGCGATGAGCCATGTGGATTACCGCTCCGGCGAACGCTGGGACATGGGCCGCGTGACCAAGGCGGCGCATGCGAAAGGCGTGCTCACGGTCTGGGACGTGTCGCATTCGGCGGGCGCGGTGCCCGTCGATGTCAAGGCGGCGGATGCCGATTTCGCCATCGGCTGCGGCTACAAATATCTCTGCGCCGGCCCCGGCGGGCCCGCCTTCATCTACATGAAGCCCGGCCTCGGCGACGATGTGTGGCCGGCGCTCGCCGGCTGGATGGGCCATGCCGATGTCTATGCCTTCGCCCGCGATTATGCGCCGCATCCGGGGGTGAAAAAGTTTCTTGCCGGCACGCCGCTGGTGGGCGCCGATGAACTCGCCTCGGCAATTCTCGAAATCTGGCCGAAGATCGATCCCGCCGCCTTGTGGGCCAAGCACAAGTCGCTCACCGATTTTCTCATCGCCGCGCTCTGGCAGGAATGCGGGCCGCTCGGCGTTACGGTCACCTCGCCGGACGATCATTTCCGGCGCGGCGGCAATGTCTCGTTCCGCTCGCCCGGCGCCGGCTCCGTCGTCGAGGCGCTGATCGATGCCGGTGTCGTCTCCTCCTTCCGCAAGCCCGATGCCATCCGCTTCGGCGTCTCGGCCCTGGTGATCCGTCACGCCGATTGCTGGGAGGCGGTCGAGCGGCTCAAGCGCGTGCTCGCCGACGGCATCTGGAAGCAGCCGGAATACGCCAAGGTTTCGGTATGAAGCCGCATCCGAAACCGCGCTTGAGCCGAGCGGGCTACTCAAGTAGCATCGGCCACTTTTGCAAAGGGAGGAAAAAATGAAAAAGTCAGTCGTCGCGTTCGCCGCCGCAGCCGTGCTCGGCACCAGTGCCATGGCACTTGCCGCCGATACCAAGATCGGCATCCTCATGGACATCACCGGGCCCATCGCCAGCTTCATTCCGCCGCTCCAGAATGCCGCCAATCTGGCGATCAAGCATGTCAACGATCAGGGCGGATTGCTCGACGGCAAGGCCGTCGCCGCCTATGGCGACACGACGGGCGCCGCCCAGGCCGCGGTCGATGCGGCGGGCAAGCTGGTCAATATCGAGAATGTTCCCATCATCATGGGGGCGCTCATGTCCGGCACCACCATCGCCGCCGCCGAGGCGGCCTCGATCCCGGCCGGCGTGGTGCAGATTTCGCCGACCGCCACATCGCCGGCCATTACCGCCATCAAGGACGGCGACCTCCTCTACCGCGTCGTGCCCTCCGACAATTACCAGGGCGCGGTGCTGGCCAAGATGGTGCTCGACGAGGGCATCAAGAAGGTCGCCGTCACCTATGTCAACAACGATTACGGCGTCGGCATCGGCAATACCTTCATCGACGCCTTCAAGGCGGCGGGCGGCGAAGTGGTGGCGGCCGAGAAGCACGAGGAGAAGAAGAACTCGTATCGCTCCGAACTCGCGACACTGGCCAAGGGAAGCGCCGAGGCCCTGGTGGTCGTCGCCTATGCCGGCGACTCGGGCTCGACCATCGTCAAGCAGGCGCTGGAAGGCGGACTCTTCACCCGCTTCATCGGCACCGACGGCCTTCGCGACGAGGCGCTGATCAAGGAGGTGGGTGCTGAGGCGCTCGCGACCTCGTTCTTCTCGTCGCCCACCTCGCCCGCCGACAATCCGGCCCAGGCGAAACTGCACGAGATGTTCAACGCCGAGTACAAGGAAGGCGCCGACAAGGCCTTCGTCGACCAGACTTATGATGCGACCTTCCTGGCGCTCCTTGCCATCGAGAAGGCGGGCTCGGCGGACCGCGCCAAGATGGCCGCGGCGCTGCGCGAAGTCGCCTCGGCGCCCGGCGAGAAGGTGGGTCCCGGCGAATGGGCCAAGGCCAAGGAGCTGATCGCGGCCGGCAAGGACATCGATTATGACGGCGCCGGCGGCGCCTACGACTTCGACGCCAACGGCGATGTGCTCGGCTACATCGGCAAGTTCGTGGTCGACGGCGACAAGTACAAGCAGACGGCGGTGATGCAGTAGGAGTTCCTCATGCTGAGGTGCAACCCCGGCTTCGAGCCGGGGGAGCCTCGAAGCATCGGCCAAGACAGAATGCGTGGCTGACCCTTCGAGGCATCGCCTTCGGCGATGCGCCTCAGGGTGAGGAGTGACGCGATGATCGCCCTCGATCACATCACGGTCGATTTCGGCGGCCTGCGGGCCGTCGACGATGTGAGCTTCGAAATTCCCAAGGACCGCATCACCGGTCTCATTGGGCCCAATGGCGCCGGCAAGACGACGCTGTTCAATGCGATCGCCGGTCACGTTCGGCCAAGTTCCGGCCGGGTGCTTCTGGAAGGCGAAGATATCACCCGGCTCAAGCCGCACCAGCGCGCCGGACGCGGGCTGGCCCGCACCTTCCAGATTCCGCAGGAGTTCTCGCGGTTGACGGCGCTCGAAAACCTGATGGCGGCGACATCGGCGCCGCTCGGCGAAAACGTCCTCAATGTCATCTTCGGCCGCGGGCGCTATCTTTCCGAGGAGCGATCGATCTTCATCCGCGCCAGGGAGACGATCGCATTTCTCGATCTCGACCGCGTGGCCGATGAGAAGGCGGGCAATCTCTCGGGCGGGCAGAAGAAACTTCTCGAACTCGGCCGCGCCCTGATGCGCGAGCCCAGGATCGTGCTCCTCGACGAGATCGGCGCCGGCATCAACCGCACGCTGCTCGCCAGGATCGCCGACAAGATCAAGCTGCTCAACCGCGAGCGCTCGCTCACCTTCTGCCTGATCGAACACGACCTCGACTACGTCTCGAAACTCTGCGACGATGTGGTGGTGATGGCCCAGGGCGCGGTTCTCGCCCGCGGCAGCGTCGAGCAGCTGCGCAAGGACGAACGCGTCATCGAGGCCTATTTCGGCGGCGGCAAGTACGAGAGCCGGGCATGAGCGCGCTGCTCAAGGTGGCGGGACTCACGGCGGGCTATGGCGGCGTGCCGGCGATCGAAGGCATCGATCTCGATGCCGCGGAGAACGGCGTCACCGTCATCATCGGCCCCAATGGCGCGGGAAAATCCACGCTGCTGAAATCGATCTTCGCGCTCACCCAAATCGCCTCGGGCACGATCATGCTCGGCGGCCGCGATATCACCGGGCTGGCCACTTCGGCGCTGGTGCCGATCGGCATTTCCGCAGTGCCGCAGAACCGCAACGTGTTTGCCTCGCTGACCGTTTCGGAAAATCTCGACATCGGCACCTATGCGGCGCCGCCAAGGGACCATAGCGGTACCCGGGAGAAAATCCTGACGCTGTTTCCCGATCTGAGAGCGAAGCTCAACCAGCCGGCCGGCGAGCTGTCCGGCGGCCAGCGCCAGATGGTGGCGATCGGCCGGGCACTGATGAGCGAGCCCCGGCTGTTGCTTCTCGATGAGCCGACGGCGGGGCTTTCTCCGGCCTATCTCGAAAAAATCTTCGATCTCATTCTCGATATCCGCAAAGCCGGCGTCACCATCCTGATGGTCGAGCAGAATGCCAGGCAGGCGCTGCGCATCGCCGATCAAGGCCATGTGCTGGTCAATGGCCGCAATTTCATCTCGGGTAGCGGGCCTGAGCTTCTCGGCAACGACAATGTGCGCCGCTCCTTCCTGGGTGGTGCCGCATGATCGACTTCATCAACCTTTATCTGGTGCCGGCGCTCACCCTCGGCAGCATTTATGCGCTGGGCGCCGTCGGCATCTCGATGATTTTCGGCATCCTGCGCTTTGCCCATTTCGCCCATGGCGATGTCATGTCGATCGGCGCCTATGGCGTGCTCACCGCCGTATGGTTCATTCCCGTCCATCCCCTGCTGCTCATTCCCTTCGGCGTGGCGCTGGCGGTTTTCTCGGCGCTGGCCGTCGACCGCTGGTTCTACCGGCCGCTGCGCAAGCTGCCGACCATCTACACGGTGATAGCGTCGTTCGGGGTGGCGTTGATCTTCCGCTCGCTGATGCAAATCCTGTGGGGCGCCGACAACCAGGTCTATGTGCGCGGCGTGACGCGGCCCGTCGTGCTGTTCGACACGTTGCGGATCTCGGCGCTGCATGCCGAAGCGATCCTCCTTACACTGATCATCGCCGTGGCGCTGCACTATTTCCTGACGGGCTCGCGCACCGGGCGGGCCATGCGGGCCGTCGCCGACGATCCGGAGCTCGCCGCCGTCGCCGGCCTCGATACGGGACAGGTGATCCGCTGGACCTGGATCATCGGCGCAGCCCTTGCGGCGATCGCCGGCGTCTTCGCCGGGATGGATACGGATGTGCATCCCAATCTCGGCTGGAACCTGCTGCTCCCCATGTTCGCCGCTACCATCCTCGGCGGCATCGGCAAGCCCATGGGGGCGATGGCGGGCGGCCTCATCATCGGCCTTGCCGAGGAACTCTCGGCCTTCAACTGGATTGGCGACGTGGCGCTGATCTCGCCCTCCTACAAGACCGCGGTGGGCTTCATCATCATGGTGGTGCTGCTCATCTTCCGGCCCCAGGGCCTGTTCAGGGGAAGGCTGTTGTAATGGAGCTGACCGGCCTTCTCTTCTATCTCGTGGGCTTTCTCATCGCCGGCGGCATCTATGCGATCCTGTGCCTTGCCCTCAACATCCAGTGGGGCATGGGCGGGCTGTTCAATGCCGGGATTGCCGGTTTCTTCGCCGTTGGCGCCTACGCCTCGGCGATCATGACGACCCCGGCATCGACCAAGCATCTCGGCGGTTTCGGCATGCCGATCCCGGTTGGGCTCCTGGTGGCGGCAGCCGTCGCGGGGCTGACCGGCTGGGCGGTCGCCAAGATCTGCGTGCGGCTGAAAAGCGATTACCTCGCCATGGCGTCGATCGGCATCGCCGAAATCCTCCGCGTCGTCATCGTCAACGAAAGCTGGATCACCAACGGCAGCCTGGGCATTTCCAATATTCCGCGCCCCTTCGGCTCGCTGGTGCAGGGCCGTGCCGCCGATTTCGTTTTCCTGGCCAGCGTCTGGGCGGTCGTGGTCATCGTCTATGCGATGAGCGCCAGGCTGCACGACAGTCCGTGGGGCCGGACGCTCCGCGCCATTCGCGACAATGAACATGCGGCGCGCGCGGCGGGCAAGGATGTCGACTGGTTCCGCCTGCAGACCTTCGTGATCGGCGCCGCCATCATGGGCGTGGCGGGCGGGTTGTCGGCGCATTACTTCAAGTTCCTGTCGCCCAGCGCCACCGAGCCGCTGCTTGTCACCTTCCTCGTCTGGGTGATGCTGATGGCCGGCGGTTCCGGCAACAACCGGGGCGCGGTAGCCGGCGGGCTCGGCATCTGGGCCATCTGGTCGGTCACCGAAATCTTCACCAACCGCCTGCCGCCGGAACTGGCGACGCGCTCGTCCTATATCCGCATGCTGCTGATCGGGCTCTTGCTGCAGGTGGTCTTGCAAAAATTCCGCTCCGGCCTCATTCCCGAGAAATCGCCGCCCATTCGCTTCGACGGAACATAGAAATGGCCAAGGTCACCATCCAGGATGTGGCCCGCATCGCCGGGGTCAGTGCCGCGACCGTCGACCGGGTGCTGAACCGAAGGCCCGGGGTGCGCGCCGTCACCGCCGGCAAAATCGAAACCGCGATCCGCGAACTCAACTATCAGCCGGACCGCATCGCGGCGCGGC
>JBQTKG010000101.1:0-4090 GCA_052386315.1 Hyphomicrobiales bacterium | reverse complement strand
GGTCTCGCCGGCGGCGTCCTCATCGGCCTCTCCGCCGTGCTGCTGATGGCGGCTTACGGCCGCGTTGCCGGCTTGAGCGGCATATTCGGCGGGCTGCTCACGCAGCACCTAGGCGGGGAATTTTCCTGGCGGGCTGCGTTCATCGCCGGCCTCCTCATCGGTGCCGCCGCCGCGGCCCAGGCCGGCCTGTTTGAAGCGGCGAGCATCGCCTTTTCCGGCGGCCCGGCGCTAACCGCGGCAGGCGGGCTCATCGTCGGCTTCGGCACGGCGCTGGGTGCTGGCTGCACCAGCGGCCACGGCATCTGCGGCATCTCGCGCCTGTCGCGGCGCAGCATCGCCGCCACCGTGATCTTCATGGCGGTGGCCATCGCCACGGTCATGATCACCCGCCACGCGATGGCAGGCTGATCATGGCCAGCATCGCTGTCTTCATCGCGGGGTTGCTGTTCGGCGCCGGCGTCACGGTTTCCGGCATGGTCAATCCGATGAAGGTCCTCAATTTCATGGACCTGTTCGGCCACTGGGACCCGACCCTGATCTTCGTCATGGGCGCGGGCCTCGTCGTCACCTTCATCGGCTACCGGCTGGTGCTCACTGGCGCCCGGCCGCTCTATGCCCCGTCCTTCCACCTGCCGCAATCCAAGGGCCTCGACGGCAGGCTCATCGGCGGTGCGGCACTCTTCGGCCTTGGCTGGGGCCTGACCGGCTTCTGCCCCGGCCCCGCGGTGGCGAGTCTCGTCTTCGGCCGCGCCGAAAGCTTCATCTTCGTCATCGCCATGGCCGCCGGCATGATCGCCGCACGCCATGTCATGCACCGCCCGCCGAGCCGGCAGGAATTGGCCGGGATCGAAGGCTGAAGGCTGCTTCAGCCGCCGCTCCGCCCGTAATGCCGCATCAGCGCCAGCAGCCGGTCATGCGGCAGGGCGATGCAACGGTTGCCATCGCGGCCCACCATGGTTTCATTGGCGATCATTGCATCGAGCACGGCCTCTTCGGTTGCCTCGACGGTGGCCGCGAAGAGCGGATCGAGACTGCCGTTCGGCAGCGCTTCCAGGGAGCGGGAGCCCTTGCCGGAATGGGCGAATGCCGCCTCGTTCGCCGTCGAGAAGGCGAGAAAAATATCGCCCGAGCCGTTGTTGCCCACGGTTCCGGTGCGCGCCAGCCCCATGGCGACCCGCCGCGCCAGACGCTTGAGCTGGTGCGCCATCAGCGGTGCATCGGTCGCCACGATGGCGATGACCGAACCCTGATCCTTGCCGCGCAATTTATCTTCGCCGATGTGCCGGCCGGCAGGAACGCCCAGCACGGTGAGCTGCTCGCGGGCGCCGAAATTCGCCTGCAGGAAAATGCCGGCGGCATATCGCGCTCCCGCAATCTCCACCATGCGCGAGGCCGAGCCGTTGCCGCCCTTGAAATCATAGCAGATCATGCCGGTGCCGCCGCCCACGCTGCCCAATTCCAATGGCCCGCCGCGGGCTCCGTCCAGCGCCGCGATCGCATGTTCGGCCGTCACATGAAAGCCGTTGATGTCGTTGAGCTCGCCGTCATAGGTCTCGGCCGCCACCGGCAGGCCCCAGTCCTGTCCGGTGCCCACACCGCGCGAAACCAGCCACCTGATCGTCGCATCGCGGGTCACCCCGCAGGAATGCGTGTTGGTGATGGTGATCGGCGTTTGCAATTCGCCCGACTCCTCGATCCACACCACCCCGGTCATCTCGCCATTGCCGTTCAATGAATAATAGCCCGCCGCACAGGGCACCTGCGCCTTGGCCCGGCCCCGCGGCAGAATGGCGGTAACGCCGGTGCGCACCGGCCCCTTGCCGGCGGTCAGCGGCCCATCGCCCGAAATCAGCGTGACCGTTCCCACCTCGACGCCCGCCACGTCGGTGATGGCATTGTGGGGGCCCGGCGTTCCCGCGAACGGCAGCCCCAGCCCCCGGCCCCGCAGCTTTCCCGACAGCGTCGTCTTCCAGTCTGGCATCATTTTCGTCACTCGCGCTTCACCAACGCCGTCCCATATGCCACACATCGACGGGCGGGAGACAGGATTCGCATGGCCGCTGAAAACGTCGCGCACTACCGGGAATTCCTGATCGTTCTGGGAGCGGCGGGACTGGTGGTGCCGCTGTTCCTGCGCTTCGGCATCAATGCCATTCTGTCCTTCCTGATCGTCGGCATCCTGCTCAGCCCCGATGTGCTCGGCCGCCTTGCCAGGGTCTATCCGGTTCTCGAGGCCGTCAGCCTTGCGGATTCCGCCAGGGTCGCGTCGTTGGCCGATCTCGGCGTGGTATTCCTTCTCTTCTTGATCGGCCTGGAATTGTCCTTCGAGCGGCTCATGACCATGCGCCGCCTGGTCTTCGGTCTCGGCGGATTGCAGGTTTGCCTGACCCTCGCGGCCGTCTCGGGCGTGGCTTACCTGCTGGGTTTCGCCCTGGAGCTCGCCTTGATCCTCGGCGCCGCCTTGTCGCTGTCCTCCACCGCCATCGTCGTCCAGCTCCTGTCGGAGGCCAAGAGGCTTGGTACGCAGAGCGGACGCACCAGCTTCGCCATCCTGCTGTGCCAGGATCTGGCGGTCATCCCCTTGCTGCTGCTGGTCGCCATACTGGCCCGCAACACCGGCGGCGCGGTAATGCAAGGCATCGTAATGGCATTGGCCCAGGCGGGTCTTGCCATTGTCGTCATCGTCGTCATCGGCCGCTTTGCGCTGCGGCCCCTGCTCCGCATGGCGGCGGGTACCAACAGTCCCGATCTGTTCATGGCCGCCACCCTGCTGATCGCAGTCGGCACCGGTGTCGCCGCCAATTTGGCGGGTCTCTCCATGGCGCTTGGCGCCTTCATTGCCGGTTTGATGCTGGCCGAGACCGAGTACCGCCGCGCCATCGAAGCCATGATCGAGCCCTTCAAGGGCCTGTTGCTCGGCGCCTTCTTCCTGCTCATCGGTCTCGGCATCGATCTTGAGGGTCTGGCGCTCAATCCGCTGCCCATCGTCGCGGCCGCCGCGGTTCTGGTGGCGCTCAAGAGCGCGATTGTCTTCGCGCTGGCGCGGGCCTTCGGCATCGGCAACGCGGCGGCACTTGAATCGGCCCTGTTGCTCGGCCCCTGCGGCGAATTCGCCTTCGTCATTCTCGGCTCCGCGGTCTCGCTCGGAATTCTGCCGGCCGCCGCCAACCGCGACGCACTGCTTATCGTCACGCTGACCATGATGTCGATTCCGCTATTGGCATGGCTGGGCCGCGGCATCGCCGGGAAAATCAGGAGGGCGGCGCCGCAGCCGGCCGAAGTGCTGGCGCCGCTGCCCAGCGACCGCCAGCCCCGCGTCATCGTCGCCGGTTTCGGCCGCGTCGGCCATCTGATTGGTTCCATGCTCGACGAGCACAAGATCGCCTATATCGCCGTCGACAATGACGCCGAGCTGGTGGCGCGCGAGCGCAAGAACGGCCTTCCGGTCTATTACGGCGATGCGGCAAGCCCGGAATTCCTGCGCAAATGCGGCCTCGCCGAGGCCACGGCGCTGGCCGTCACCATGGACAATCCGGTCCGCGTCGACGACGTGACGAAGTCGGCCCGCGCCGAACGCGCCGATCTCAAGATCATCGCCCGGGCCCGCGACGAGCGCCATGCCATGAAGCTTTATATGACGGGCGTCACCGAGGCGGTGCCGGAAACCATCGAGTCGAGCCTGCAGCTCGGCGAGGCGCTCTTGGTCGAGGCCGGCGTGCCCATGGGCCTCGCCATCGCCTCGGTGCACGAGCGCCGCGACGGTTTCAGAAAACTGCTCGGCCGCCCCAACCGCCGCGAGGATATCGACCTGGCGCGCAAGCGCCTCAGGCGCCGCCGCACGAACTCGTAACCGCTTCTAAAGCGGGTTGCACGTGGGTTGACGCGACCTTCCATATACCGTCATCCCGGCGCAAGCCGCTATCGTATGCACACATCTTTGGATCGCCGGCGATTGCCAAGGTATTGTTATTGCATCACTTCACTCCGTCATCCCGGCGAAAGCCGCTATCGGATTCACACATCTTTGCGCGTTTGATATCGTTGATTTTGTTATCAAAATTCCGTCATCCCGGCGCAAGCCGGGACCCAT
>JBQTKG010000100.1:0-29383 GCA_052386315.1 Hyphomicrobiales bacterium | reverse complement strand
GAGGGCGCAAGTCGAGGGGCAATCGTGCGGGCAGACGGAAATGCCGGTCTTGATGTCGGGGCGGATGTTCATGGGGCGGACTATATCAATGCCCAGCCGCCATAACCATACTCTCCCCATGGCCGGGCTTGACCCGGCCATCCAGCCGCTTCAATTTAAAATGCACTTGGAAGCTATGGTGGCATTTCCTAATTGTCCAATTCGGGATAGGCTCGAATTATGAAAATTGACCGGGACACAATACTCCGCGAGATCAAGAGAACCGCCGAAGCGAATGGCGGAATTCCGTTGGGAATACGCTTGTTTAAACGCGAGACCGGTATCAAGGAGGGAGCTTGGCGCGGCATTCATTGGGCTCGTTGGGGTGATGCCATAAGCGAAGCTGGCTACCAGCCGAATAGAGTTCCCGACAGAATTAATGAAGATCGAGTAATCAGAAATGTGGTTCAAGTTGTAAGGCAACTTGGTCGCCTGCCTACTCAAGCAGAACTCAAGCTTCATAGAACCAAAGACCCTGAGTTTCCCTCAATTGCGACAATTAAGGACCGCTTCCGGACGATGGCTGCCCTCTATGGCGCATTGTACGCATACGCCCGCAAGACTCCTGATCTGGCGGACATTGAATCCGCTTGTGCAAATTTCGCCGTGAAGGACATTACCACCAATCAAATTCCGAAACTTGGTCATGTCTACCTCCTCCGATGGGGCGATCACTACAAGATCGGCAAGAGCTCCGATCTGGAGCGGCGAATCAAGGAAGTTAAAATCGGACTCCCGGAACGCGGGGTTCTTGAGCACTCTATTAACACCGACGATCCCGATGGCATTGAAGCCTATTGGCATCGTCGCTTTGCGGCTCGCCGCGCAAATGGGGAATGGTTCGCCCTAACCCGTGCTGACATCACCGCTTTCAAGCGCCGGAAGTTTCAATAAAATTCTGGTTCCTCTCATCTCTCCATGGCCGGGCTTGACCCGGCCATCCAGTGCCTCCACCTTGCCATCATGCCTCAAGGCCATGTCTATATCCTTGCTAGCAAGCGAAATGGAACGATCTATATCGGGGTCACGACCGATCTTTCGGCTCGAGTTTATGCTCATCGCGAAGGGCGCGGTTCCGCATTCACCAAGCGATATGGTGTAAAACGTCTTGTCTGGTATGAAACCTACGACATGGTTACCGATGCCATACAGCGCGAGACTTCGCTGAAGCGATGGCCGCGTAAATGGAAGCTCGATCTGATCGAGAAGTTGAATCCGGACTGGGACGATCTCTATGAGTCGTTCTGATCGGCTGGATGGCCGGGTCAAGCCCGGCCATGGAGAGAAAATGAAACCGCCGATCACCTCGCTGCAAAATCCGACGATCAAGCTGATCCGTTCGCTCGCCGAAAAGAAATATCGGGAGGAAACGGGGCTGTTCGTGGCGGAAGGCGCGGAGGTGCTGGCGAGGGCGCGGCGCGAGGGATGGGTGCCTACGTATCTGGTGTCGACGGCGGCGGCGGGACCATGGGGCAAGGCCGAACGGCTGGCGGTCGCCGAGAAGGTGATGCAATCGCTCAGCGCCCAAAGGAATGCGAGTTCGGCGCTCGGCGTGTTCAAGCAACGATTCGCCGACCGGATCGAGCCAAAGGGCGTGTGGATCGCGCTGGAGGAAATGCGCGATCCCGGCAATCTCGGCAGCATCGTCCGCACGGCGGACGCGGTTGCGGCCGAAGGCGTCATTGTGGTGGGGGCCGCTTGCGATCCCTATTCGCGCGAATGCGTGCGGGCCAGCATGGGCTCGATCTTCGGGATGCCCATCGCCCGCCTGGCGGGAGGGCAATTCATCGGCCTGTGCAGGAGCTGGCCAGGCGATGTCATCGGCACACATCTTCAGGCCACGGAGGATTATCGCCGGACGTACAACCTCCCTGCCCTGCTGGTCATGGGCAGCGAAGGGCACGGGCTCTCGGATGGGCTGGCGGCGGCCTGCTCGACGCTCGTGCGCATACCGATGAAGGGGGGCGCCGAATCCCTCAATGTCGCCGTGGCGGCCGGACTGATGCTCTATGAGATCGGCCGCGGCCGGAAGCGGATGTGGAGCGGCGGATGAAATCGCAGGCGCGGGTGGTCATCGTTGGCGGCGGGGTGATGGGGGTGGGGCTGCTCTATCATCTGGCGCTGGAAGGCTGGAGCGATATCGCGCTCATCGAGAAGGGCGAGCTGACCTCCGGCTCGACCTGGCACGCGGCGGGGCAATGCCCGCATTTCAACGGCTCGCTCAACATGACGAAGGTACATGTCTACGGCACCCAGCTTTATGCGAATCTCGAAACGCTGACCGGCCAGGCGGTGTCGTGGCACGGTTGCGGGGGCCTCAGGATGGCGATGACCGACGAAGAGGTGAACTGGTTCAAATATGTCCACGGCATCTCGCGGCTGGCCGGCTACGAGTGCGAAATCATCGGTGCTTCCGAGATCAAGAAATTTCATCCCTTCCTCGAGACCTTCGGCGTCAAGGCGGCCTTCCGCACCGTGCATGACGGGCATGTAGCGCCGGCCGACATCACCAACGCCATGGCGGCGGGAGCGCGCAAGCTGGGGGTGGAGATCTATCGCCGCACGCGGGTGACCGACATCAAGCGAATGGCGAATGGCGAATGGCGCGTGGTGACGGATAAGGGCGACATTATCTGCGAACATGTGGTGAATTCCGCAGGGTCCTATTGCGACGTGGTGGGAGCCTGGACCGGGCACAATGTGCCGATCGCCAACATGCTGCACCACTATGTGATCACCGAGCCGCTCAAGGAACTGATCGATCTGGCGCCCGAGCTCCCGGTGGTGCGCGATCCCTATTCGCACGCTTACTTGCGCGAGGAGACGAACGGCGTGCTCGTCGGCCCCTATGAGACGGCGACGGCGCATCTATGCTGGGACGGCAAGCCGCCCGCCTGGGACTTCGAGAGCGAGCTGATAGCACCCGAACTCGACCGCCTGATGCCATGGCTCGAAAAGGCGACGGAGCGCCTGCCACTTTTCGGCAATACCGGCATCAGGTCTGTCGTCTCCGGCGCCATTACCCACACGCCGGACGGCGTCTATCTCTCCGGCCCGGCGCCGGGGCCAAAAAACTACTGGATGCATTGCGGCGCCTCGATCGGCATCTGCCAGGGGGGCGGTGCCGGCAAATATCTGGCGCAATGGATGGTGCACGGACAGGCCGAGATCAACATGCGCGAATTCGACCCGCGCCGCTTCGGCAATTGGGCGACCAAGGACTACACAGCCCAAGTCTCGGTCGCCGACTATCATCACATGTATTACTGCTACAAGCCGGCCGAACAGCATGAAGTGGGCCGGGGATTGCGCAAGTCGTCGCTGCATGAGCGGCTGCAAGCCCACGGCGCGCAGTTCTCGCAAATTTTCGGCTGGGAGCGGGCGCGCTGGTACGCGACGGCGGGCGAGAGCGAGACATTTTCCTTCAAGCGCTCGAACTGGTGGGAAGCGGTGCGCGGCGAGGCGCTTGCCGTGCGCGAACGCGTGGGCCTGATGGACCTTTCGACTTTCTCGAAATTCGAAGTCAAAGGCAAGGAGGCTTACACATTCCTGGGGCGCATCTGCGCCAACAAGATTCCGACCAAGGACGGCGGCATCGTTCTGGGACACTTGCTCAACGTCAACGGCTTCATCGAGTCGGAGTTGACGGTGACGCGGCTGGACTTCGAGCATTTCTATGTGCTGTCGGCGGCGGCGGCGCAATTGCACGACAGGGACCAGCTCGAATGGCGCAAGCGCGACGGCGAGCGCGTCACCATCACCGATGTCACCGACGATTACGGCGTGCTGGTTCTGGCGGGGCCGAAAGCGCGCGAGGTACTCGCCCGATGCACCAAGACCGATCTGTCAAATGCCGCGTTCCGCTGGCTCACCGCCCAGGAGGCAGAAGTTGCGGGGGTTGCGGGGGTCCGGCTGCTGCGCGTCAATTATGTCGGCGAACTGGGCTGGGAACTGCATTGCCCGATGGCGGAAATGC
Source organism: Hyphomicrobiales bacterium (assembly GCA_052386315.1). Lineage (GTDB taxonomy): Bacteria > Pseudomonadota > Alphaproteobacteria > Rhizobiales > Aestuariivirgaceae > Aestuariivirga. The sequence goes on along the minus strand of JBQTKG010000100.1, from coordinate 25,368 downwards.
CCAGGGTGTTCGATGCGCTGCTGGCGGCGGGAGCAGCCCACGGCATCCGCCTGTTCGGCACCTATGCGATGAATTCGCTGCGCATGGAAAAGGCCTATCGCGGCTGGGGCTCGGAACTCACCACGGAAATCGACATGTTCGAGGCCGCGATGGAACGCTTCATCCGCCTCGACAAGGCGGAATTCATCGGCAAGGCTGCGAGCCTGACCAGGCAACAGCGGGGGCCGCGCATCAAACTCGTCTATCTGGAAGTGGACAATACCGACTCCGACTGCATGGGCAACGAGCCGGTCTATGCGGGCGGCAGGATGGTTGGGCTTACAACTTCAGGCGGCTATGGCCACGCCGTGAACAAGTCGCTGGCCTTTGCCTTTGTCGAGCCTGCGCTGACGGCGCCCGGCACGGGTTTCGAGGTCATGATCTTCGGCGAGCGGCGCAAGGCGCGAGTCATCGCTGAACCCGCCTGGGACGCCGGCAATCTCCGGCTGAAGGCTTAGAGTCCCGTCAGCTTCTGGCCGGGAGGCAGTTCCTCCCAGGACTGGCCGGTCGCCAGGATGCAGGTGACGCCCTTCGGCTGAGTCATCAGCATGGTCCAGGAACCGGTTTTCGAGGTGAAGAGTTCGACCAGATTGCGCTGGCCGGCAATGCCGAAAGCCTTGGGCATCTCATGATACTTGTTGTCCAGGACCTTGATGATTTCGGCGCGTTCGCCGCACACCGATTGGGCCCCGGCCGGGCCCGCCGCGGCGAACGCCAAGACGCCGGCCACGACAGGTAAACACACACGATGATTAGACATTAGACCTCCAGTCTCGCCGTCCGAGGCGCCGCCGGAGGTTGTCTTACGACCCTTGGGAGATCAGGCGGGCCTCGGAGCGGTTATGCCAACTTGGTTGCTCATAAACGACTCCGACTACTTCTGACCGATCAGGCTAAGCCCAATTCGTTAACGAATTGCCAATTGGTCCTGATAAAGTCTTAACGGCCCTATTTCACTCATGAATTCCGACTCTTCGGAGTCCCAAGGCCCGGCCGCCGGCGCCTACCTCACGATCCAGCTTCAGCCGTCTCGGTCAAATAGCGCTCGTAGAATTGCCGCTTGAGGTCCGAGGCCTGTCTGGCGACTTTCAGGCGTTTCGGGTCGATCTTCGCCGGGCCGAGGCACAGCCAATCGGCGATCATGGCGATGGTATGATCCGGCATGGCCGCGAGATGCTCGTATTGGACCGCAAGGTAGCGCAAGCGGTTTACCTGCAGGAACTGGCGGATCAGGGCATTCTTCAGATTCACCCGTTCGATGTGTGCGGCGATTTTCGCGCCGTCGTATTGGACCCCGTCATCGGCCCTTGGGTTTTCCTGCCTGGCGGTCCATTCCTTGGTGTGGGACGCCAGCAGAAAGGAGACGGCCTGGGCCACAAGATCGTAGCGATGGATGTGAATGAAATGCGGATTGGGGAACAGGCTGCCCAAGTACCCGAGCCGCGCCAGCATCGCCAATTGGTCGATGCTTGCCTTGGCGACGAAGCGATCGGACTTGGCATTCTTCTGGTGCAGCAGACGGCAATAGAAGTCGAAGCCGGTTATCCCCGCCGCGCGCGACCGGTTTAGCACGGCGGGCGCATTGAAGAATTCGCCGCCGCGCGGCAATAGCCCGGTTGCCGCCAGCAGATCGGCGAGGAAGTTCGAGCCGCAGCGGTTGGTGAAGCAGATGAAGACGGAAAGTTGCGTATCGATCCCTGCCGCCATGGCGGGCGCGAAGACGGGCATGGCCATGACGGCGCCGATCCTTGACGCATGGCGGCCCTCGATGAGCGGCGGAATATACAAGGCTCAGCCTTTCCGGCCGGCCGCGGTGCTTGACCTGCGCCGGTTCAGCCGACGATTTCTTTCGCCTTGAAGCAGAACTTGATCTCCTTCCTGGCGGTCTCCGCACTGTCGGAGCCATGCACGGAATTGGCTTCGATCGATTTGGCGAAGTCCTTGCGGATGGTGCCGAGCCCGGCATTGGCCGGATCGGTGGCGCCCATGATTTCGCGGTATTTCGCCACCGCATCCTTGCCTTCCAGCACCTGGAGAACGATAGGGCCGGATGTCATGAACTTGACCAGGTCCTTGTAGAAGGGCCTGGCCTTGTGGACGGCGTAGAATTTCTTCGCATCCGCCCGCTTCCACCGCACCCGCTTCTGGGCGACGATGCGCAGGCCCGCAGCTTCGATCCTGGCGGTGATGGCGCCGGTGAGATTGCGCCGGGTGGCGTCCGGTTTGATGATCGAGAAGGTGCGCTCGACTGCCATGCAGTTCCCTTGCTTAACCCCGAAGAATTGGGCGGCCTTTTAGCGGCGGACCATTCGGGTGGCAAGGGCGTGTCCGGGATCAGAACAAAGGCGCCAGCGCTCTGTACAGCGCCCGGAATTTCTCCAGGCGCGGGGCATAGTCGCGGGCAAGCTCCGGGCCGGGAGCGAAGCGAGCGGCAATATTCGGACGTTTGCAAATGTCGGCAACGGATTCCGAACCGTGGGCAAGACGGGCAAGCCTTGCGGCACCGAAGGCCGACCCCGCCTCGCCAGTCTCATAGAGAACCAGCGGACGGTCGAGTACGGCGGCCAGAATTCTCATCCACAAGGCACTCTTCGAGCCGCCGCCGATGACGCCGGGCTCCTGCGGCAGGGGACCGGCGGCGGCCAGATAGGTCTGGCAATCGGCGAGCGCCAGCGCCACACCCTCCAGTACCGCCAGCACCATGTCCTCGCGGCGGGTCGCCGGCGTCAGGCCGAAGAACACGCCCTTGGCATGGGGATTGTTGTGCGGCGTGCGCTCGCCGGTAAGATAGGGAAGAAAGATGAGCGGCGACGGGCCGGCGAAGGCGGCCTCGGCCTCGCGCAGCAATTTGCCCACATCCTTCTCGCCAAGGGTGCCGGCCACCCAGGAAAGGCAGCCGGCGCCATTGAGCAATGCCGCCATCTGGAACCAGCGGCCGGGCAAGCCGTGGCAGAAAGTATGGATGAGCGAGGCGGGCGCCGGGCGGTAGCTTTCGCGGGTCACGAAATACTGCGCCGAGGTGCCGAGCGAGATGAAGCCGTCGCCTTCATCGACGGCGCCGATGCCGATGGCGCCGGCAGCGGCATCGCCTGCCCCGGCCGCCACCGCGATCCGGCCTTCGAGGCCCCAGAAGCGGGCAATGTCGTCGCGCAGGTGCCCAGAGACCGCGTTGCCTTCGAGTGCCGGCGGAAGCGCCTCCAGCGGCAGCCCGCAGGCCGCCACGATTTCCTTAGACCATTGCCGCTTTCCCGTATCGAAGAGAAGCGAACCCGCGGCATCGCACATGTCGGTGGCGAAGCTGCCGGTCAAACGCAGGCGGACATAGTCCTTGGGGAGTAGAATTTTGGCGATGGCCGCGAATGAATCCGGTTCGTGTTGCCGGAGCCACAGGAGTTTCGGCGCGGTGGAGCCGGCCATGGGCGGCACCCCGGCGATCTCGCCGATGCCGGGAATGCGCCGCCGCAGTTCGGCCGCCTCGGCATGGGCGCGGCCGTCGTTCCATAATATGGCGGGGCGGATCACCCGGTTGTGCCGGTCGAGCAGCACGGTGCCATGCATCTGGCCCGACAGGCCGATCGCCTTCATGCCGCGCCAGTCGGCTCCCGCCTGCTCGCGCAACTGCGCGACGACGCGCTGCGCCGCCTGCCACCAGTCGTCCGGGTTTTGTTCCGACCACAGCTCGCGCGGCCGGCTGGTCGTCAGCGGCACCGAGGCCGAAGCAACGATGCGCTGGGCCCGATCGGTGAGGACCGCCTTGACCGCGGAGGTGCCGATGTCGAGACCGAGATACATAGGATGCCGGAGCCTGAGCTTTTCAGCGACAGTAAACCGGATTGCCTTGCCAGCGCCAGCACGCCACCGCCCCGCCCCATGGGATTAATTCCAGTAGCCAAGTGCGGGGAATCTGCCGAACCTTCCGGGCCGGCATCGTGGCCGGCTGTTTCGGGGACTGGCAACAAGGCCTTTCAGACGAAGGGAACTAGTGCTATCTCTATTCTACAGAACCTTCAATGTTGAACGGGCGGCAATGAGGCCGTGATAAACTGTCAGGCAATGACGCCTCACGTGATCCTTATGCCGGATTGCGTGAGTTTTTTTTGCTTTTGGCACAAACGCCTCGGCCGGCGGAATTGTGAAGCGCAGTAGAGCGCGGTGCGCCGCGCCGGCGAGAAGTGCGATTGGGAGGTAAGTAAGAGTGGCAAGGTCGGGAGCCGGTCACGAACCATGGCGAGTCGGCGTGTTGTTTTCGCGTACCGGCGTGACGGCGGTCATCGAGGAGACACAACTTCACGGAACGTTGCTCGCAATTGAGGAAATCAACGCCACTGGCGGCATCAACGGGCGGGAGTTTGTACCCGTCATCTACGATCCTGCCTCGGATTGCAGGATGTTCGCCCGCCTAGCCGACAAGCTCCTCACCGAAGACGGTGTGAGCACAATTTTCGGCTGCTATACATCGAGCAGCCGGAAGGCCGTGCTGCCCGTCGTCGAACGACGCAATGGCCTGCTGTGGTATCCTACTCTCTACGAAGGTTTCGAGTATTCGCCCAACGTCATCTATACGGGCGCCGCCCCCAACCAGAATAGCGTCGCACTCGTGGACTACTTGCTGGAGAACTACGGCCTGCGCTTCTATCTCATCGGTTCCGACTACATCTACCCGCGCGAATCCAACCGCATCATGCGCGAGATGCTGCGCCAGCGTCACGGCGAGGTTGTGGGCGAACACTACCTCGATCTGGGAGCGCGTCCCTCGGAATTCCGCCTGTTAATGCGCGATGTGCGCAATTCCCTCCCGGATGTGATCTTTTCTACCGTAGTCGGCCAGGCGACGGCTTATCTTTATCAGGCCTACAACGACGCCGGCTTCGATCCTCGCGTCATGCCCATCGCAAGTCTGACCACCTCGGAAGCGGAGGTCAAGCTGATGGGTGCCGACGTCGCTTGCGGTCACATCACCGCAGCGTCCTACTTCGAGAGTGTGAATACGGCGGTCAACGCATCGTTCCTCCGCTGTTACAAGAAACGGTTCGGAGATGATGAGCCGGCAAACCTTTGCGCGGAAGCGGCATACTTCCAGGTGCATATGTTCGCCAAGGCGTTATCGGAGGTAAATTCGATGGATCCGGACATTTTGCGTCCCGTCGTGCTTGGCAGCGAGTTCGACGCACCACAGGGCCATGTCGTCATCGATTCAAACAGCAATCACACCAATTTGTGGACGCGACTCGGGCGCGTGAACGAACGCGGGCAATTCGACATAATCAGTGAGTCGCTGCAGTCGGTGAAACCCGATCCCTATCTGGTGAGCCACTAACGGTAATCGCTTTCGATGACAGCACACAACTCTCCCCTCGACCCGTCGCGGGAAAAATGGCCCGGTATGCTGGAGGAATTACCTATCGACTTTCATCAGCTGCGGATCATCGTCATTCATCCCCGCGACCAGGATGGCGAATTCCTGTTACGTAATCTCCAGCGGTTGCGCTGCCAAGTCGATTTGCTGTGGCCCCCGCCCGACAAGATCGGGGCGACGGCGGACATCACGTTTTGTCTCTTGCAGGCGGATACATATGCACTGTGCTGCGAATTGATGCACACGCGCCAGACGGCAATCGCGGGAATAGTGGATCCGGCAAACCCGCGGGCGCCGCAGCTGCTGGCGGCTGTCGGTCCCCAGGTTGTGCTCACCAAGCCGTTCGACGCAACCGCAATATTGACAAATGTATTGGTAGCCTATAAAAATTCCCGATACGAAAAGCGTTTGCTGAACAAGATAGCGAAACTCGAGGAGACACTCAGGTCGATACGGACAGTGGAGCGCGCTAAGCTTATTCTGATGCAAGCGCGCAAGATCGATGAGTCCGAAGCATACGCATTCCTGCGCGATCAGGCGATGAAGAAGCGGATATCGATCGGTAGTGTTGCTTCGGTGGTCGTTGAGTCTGGCAATATGCTGCTGGGGAGCAAGGACTAGAGCCTCAGCGTAGCGATTGGCACTCTCCAATGGCGTGGAGTGCAGAATAGGCGGCAGCAGCGCCGCTAAAAATCGGCGGGCAAGGAAGCCCCACGTAGTCTCCGAAAGGATGACACGTGGGGTTTTGTGTTTTTGGCTTTCGAAGAAGTTCAGGGAGGACACAGCGATGCCAAGTAGAATGAAAAGGCGTACTTTCTTGAAGGGTTCCGCGGCGGTAGGCGCGCTAACTTATGGAACCACCGCACCCTATTATTTCCAGCGCAACATCGCCAAAGCGCAGGATAGCGACACCATCAAGGTAGGCATTCTGCATTCGTTGAGCGGCACCATCGCCATCATCGAAACGTCGCTGCACAATGCGGAACTGCTGGCAATCGAGGAGATCAACGCCAAGGGCGGCGTGCTCGGCAAGATGATCGAGCCGGTGATCGAAGACCCGCAGTCATTGGTACAGGTCTTTGCGGAGAAATCGAAAAAGCTGCTTCTGGACGACAAGGTCATCGCGGTGCTCGGTTGCTACACCTCGGCGAGCCGCCAATCCGTGCTGCCGGTATTCGAGCAGTATAACGGGTTGCTCCTCTATCCGACGCTCTACGAGGCGCAGGAGTGCAGCAAGAACGTGTTCTATACGGGTGCGGTGCCGAACCAGCAGCTCGACGACTTCGTGCCGTGGATCATCAATACGCTCGGCCGCAAGAAGTTCTACATGATCGGCTCGAATTACATCTATCCCAAGGAGACCAACCGCGAAGTCAAGGCGCTGCTTAAGCAACATGGCGGTGAGGATGTGGGCGAGGAGTATGCACCCCTCGGCCACAGCGAATTTTCCACCATCATCAACAATATCGCCGGCAGCGGCGCGGACGTCGTCTTCTCCGACCTCGTCGGCGACTCGATCGTTGCTTTTTACAAACAATTCAAGCAGTTCGGATTCACCGCCGATAGTCTGCCGATTTGCACTCCGATTACGACGGAGCAAGAAACGGCGGCCATGGGCGCGGAAAACGCCGTCGGACACTACACGTCGTTCAACTACTTCCAGACGGTCGATACCCCCGAAAACAAGTCCTTCGTCGAACGCTACAAGGCCAAATACGGCAAGAATCAGGTGACCAACGCGGTGATGGAGGCGGCCTATTTCCAGACCTATCTCCTCGCCCAGGCCATCGAAAAGGTGGGTAACACCGACACCGACGCATTGATCTTCGAAGGGCTGCCGGGCCAGGAGTTCAAGGCGCCGCAGGGGCCTGTCAAGATCGACGAAAAGAACCACCACACCTGGCTCTGGGCGCGCATCGGCAAGGCTCGCGAAGATGGCCAGTTCGACATCGTGTGGACCTCGACGGATCGCATCCGTCCAGACCCGTGGGTCGATCTTCTCTATCCAAACAAGGACTGCGACTTCACCAATCCCAAGGTGCTCGAACGGGTAAAGAAGCCGTGGAAGGATGAGAAGAACAGGTCCGGGACGATGGATATCTGACCACACGGCGGGCGGCGGAAAGTCCGCCGCCCGCCCCGGTCTTGCCGTTAAACCGCTGACGGAATTTATCCGGATGTTCGCTGTCGCATGACCCAGGCACTGATATCGCAGTTTCTCATCGGCTTTAGCGTCGCCGCCATTCTAGCCATCGGCGCAATCGGTCTCGCGGTCATCTTCGGCGTCGCGGGCGTGATCAACATGGCGCACGGCCAGTTCATCATGGTTGGAGCGTACACCGCGGCGGTGGTGGGACAGCTGGGCGGAAATACTTTCGTCGCCATCCCGGTGGCGTTCATGGTGGTGGCGCTTCTCGGTCTGATCGTCGAGCGGGGCATTATCCAATGGATCTACGACCGCCCGCTGGAAACGCTGCTCGCGACCTGGGGTGTGGGAATCATTCTCGAGGTTCTCATGAAGGCGATCTTCGGCCCCGAACTCTACTATGTCGGCGCGCCGAGGATACTCGATGGCGGATTCCGCATCATGGGCCGCCTTCCCTATCCCTATTACCGCCTGTTCCTCATAGCCATGGCCATCATCATGGTGCTGGCGACCTTCTACCTGATCTACAGGACCAGCTTTGGTCTCAAGGTCCGCGCCGTCAGGCGCAACCGGGCGATGTCGGAATGCCTCGGCATCGACACGGCACGCATCGACATGCTGATCTTCATGTATGGCTCGGGCTTGGCCGGCATCGCGGGCGCGGTCCTCGCCCCGATCAAGTCGGTCTCGACGACCATGGGCTTCAGCTACGCCGTTGGGTCCTACATGGTCATCGTATTGGGCGGCGTTGGCAATCTTCTGGGCGTTCCGACCGGCGCGTTCCTGATCGGTGAAGGCGAGACATTGCTCGCTTACAAGTACAATTCGGTGATCGGGCAGCTGCTGGTTTTCGTGGCCATCGTGTTGGCAATCCGCGTCTTCCCGCGCGGAATATTCGGATTTCACGAACGCAGGTGACCTGAACCGATACTGAGAGGCTCCTTGAAAGACAACCTGTGATGGCGCGAGGTACGCAAGAAATGAGCGGCGTGAGAACCGTGCGGAGGACCCGGTTGCTGCCCCCATGGGCACTTCTTTTGGGGGCCTTCTTGGTGGCGCTCATCGGCACGTTCCCTTACTACGGCGGCACAGACAGCTATGTGCTCCTGCTGCTTGGCAAGTTCCTGTGTTTCGCCATTTTCGCGTTGAGCATCGATCTGATCTGGGGCTTTGCCGGTATTCTGAGCCTCGGTCAGGCCGTCTATTTCGGCATCGGCGCCTATTTCGTCGCCCTGTCGCTGAAGATCAACTATGCGCTCGGGAACCCAACCCGTTATGGCAATCCGTTGCCCGATTTCATGGAGTGGAACGGGCTGACTGAAGTGCCCCGCTTCATGTTGCCGCTCACCAGCACTTCATTTGCGGTCTTTTGTGCCGTGGCAATCCCCACGTTTTTGGCTTTTATCTTCGGCGTGATCACTTTCAAACGGCACATCTACGGCGTCTATTGCGCGGTGATCACGCTTGCCGAAGCGCTGATCCTTCAGGAATTCATCATCGAATATCAGGCTTACACGGGAGGCTTCAACGGAGTCACCGACTATGGGAATTACGTCGGTGCGCCATTTCTGTGGTTCATGCTTGCGGTAGCGGTGGCCTTCTTCTTGATTGCAAGAGCGCTCACCCATTCGCGCATCGGCACCGTCCTCAAGGCCATCCGCGACAATGACGTTCGTGCCGAGTTCATGGGCTACAACGTCGCCAACTATCGAATCTTCGTGTTCTGCGTGTCCGCATTCATGTCGGCGGCCGCGGGCGCCATGTATGCCGCATGGGTAGGCATCGTCTCCTTTCTCGATACCGGGCCGGTGTTTTCGGTTGAAGGGGTGATTTGGACCGCGGTGGGCGGGCGCGCCACCTTGATCGGTCCCTTCCTCGGCGCCTTTCTGGTGAGGGGATTGGAGTTCCTCCTGAGCGGCAGCTGGTTCGCCAACTACTGGCAATTCTTCATGGGCGTACTGTTCATCGCCGTCGTGTTGTGGATACCCGATGGCTTGGTCGGAACATTGGCCGCCTGGCTGCGCCGGCGCCGTAGAGGCACGTTTGAGCAGATTCAGGAAGAGGCGGATCAACTTGCACGGGATCGCCAGCGCGACTGGGAACCCGCGGGCGCTTCCAAGGCGGGCGAGGAAAAGATCTAGGAGCAAAGCGGTGTGCTCGGCCTCTAGCTCAGCGGTGCAAAACAACGGGATTTGAGACCGAAGAATGGCGCTCCTCGATGTCAAAGGTCTGACGACGACAGTTTCGGGATACACGATCCTGAACAACCTCAGCTTCAGCATGGAAGAAAATGAGCTGCGCGTGCTTCTCGGCCCCAATGGCGCCGGCAAGACCACGCTTATCTCGATGATCACCGGTCAATTCAAGCCGACCTCCGGCAAGATTTTCTTCAACGGCCAGGACATTACCGGACGCAGTCCCGACGAGATTTTCCTCGCCGGGATCAGCCGGAAGTTCCAGGTACCCAACATGTACGAGACCCTTTCGGTATACGACAACATCATGATCTCCCTGCAAAGCGATCGAAAAGTCTTCAAATACATGTTTAAGCGCATAACGCCCGCGGAGAACGAGCGCATCTGGGAAATCCTCGAATTCATGGAACTTGCTCGCAAGGCCAATGACCCCGCCGACACGCTATCGCATGGCGAGCGGCAATGGCTTGAGATGGCGATGCTCGTCGCCTCCAATCCGAAACTCCTGCTGTTGGACGAGCCGACGACGGGGATGACGGAAGAGGGAAAGCGGCGCACCGCCAGCCTCATTCAACGTATCGCGAAGAATCACACCGTGCTCCTGGTCGAGCATGACATGCATGTGGTTCGTCAAATCGCGAAAAAGGTAACGGTCATGCACCAGGGGCAGGTTCTGGCGGAGGGTCCGCTCGACGAGGTTGTCGAGAACGAGACGGTCAAGGCAGTGTACTTGGGAAAGGGCGGGCGGCACTGATGTTGCGCGTCAAGGACATAGACTCCTTCTACGGTACCAGCCACATCCTCCACCGGGTGTCTCTGGAGATCGGCGATGGCGAACTGGTCGCCGTACTGGGGCTCAACGGCGCGGGCAAAACGACGCTGATGCGCAGCATCACCGGTGTCAACCCCGCCAAGACCGGTACGATCGAACTCGATGGCGCCGATATAACCCACCTCAAGTCTCACAAACGCACCCATCTCGGCATCAGCTACGTCCCGCAAGCCCGGCAGATCATTCCCGATCTCACCGTGGCCGAGAATATCGAGCTCGCGCTGCTCGGTAAGGGCATGTCGAACGCTCGCGTGCCGCAGTTCGTATTCGACTACTTTCCCGCCCTCAAGCCAATCGCCGGACGGAAGGGCGGCGTTCTCTCCGGGGGCCAGCAGCAGCAACTGGCCATCGCGCGCGCACTGGCCCAGGAACCGAAACTGCTGCTCCTCGATGAGCCGACCGAAGGATTGCAGCCGTCGGTGGTCGAGGAAATTCAGACGATCATCAAGCGCATCCTCGGCGAGCGGAAGTGCTCGGTCCTGCTGGTGGAGCAGCGGCTCGATTTCGTCCGCGACATCACCAAGCGCTTCACCATTCTCGATACCGGCCGGATTGCCGCCCAGGGCGACATCGGCCAGCTCACCGATGCCGTCGTCAAGAGGCATTTGCAGGTCTAAAGAAGGAGGACAACCATGGCAAAGACGATTATCTCCGTCGACATCAAAAAGCCGCCGGCCGAACAACCCACGCCCTTGCACAACCGGTGGCACCCGGACATTCCGCCCGTGGTTACGGTGAAGCCAGGCGACGATTTCATCGTCGAAGCCCTGGATTGGACTGCCGGGCAGATCAAGAACGACGACAACGCCGCGGACGTCCGCGACTGCTATTTGCCGCCGTGCCATCATCTGGTCGGCCCCATCGAAGTGACCGGAGCCGAACCGGGCGACATCCTGGTCGTCGATATCCTCGATATCGGCCCGCTCAAAGGAAACGAGTGGGGCTACACGGGTATTTTCAAGACCGCAAACGGCGGCGGTTTCCTCACCGATATTTTTCCCGAAGCGCGCAAGGCGATCTGGGATTGCAAGGGCATCTATGCAACCTCGCGCCATATTCCCAAGGTACGATTTGCCGCCATCACCCACCCCGGCCTCATCGGTTGCGCTCCGAGCCACGAACTCCTGGCCAAATGGAATAAGCGCGAAGCCGAGCTCATCGCCAGCAATCCGAACCGGGTGCCGCCGCTCGCGCTGGGGCCGACCCCGGAAGGGGTGTTGCTCGGCACCCTAAAGGGCGAGGCGCTCAACAAGGCGGCTAACGAGGCCGCTCGCACCATCCCGCCGCGCGAACATGGCGGCAACTGCGACATCAAGAATATCTCGCGCGGCTCGCGCATCTACTTTCCGGTCTATGTCAGGGGCGCAAAACTCTCGATGGGCGACTACCATTTCTCGCAAGGCGACGGCGAAATTACGTTCTGCGGCGCGATCGAGATGGCGGGATGGATCCATCTGCATGTCGAGGTGATCAAGGGCGGGGTCGACAAGTACGGGCTCGTCAACCCCTTGTTCAAGATCAGCCCCGTCGATCCGCATTACGGCGACTACCTGGTGTTCGAGGGTATCGGCGTCGACGACAGGACAGGCAAGCAACTCTACAACGATGCGACCATGGCAATGCGGCGGGCCTGCCTCAACGCCATCGAATATCTGTCGAAGTTCGGCTACTCGAAAGAGCAGGCCTATGTCATCCTCGGCTGCGCGCCGGTCGAGGGCCGCATCGGCGGCGTGGTCGACATTCCCAATGCCTGCGTGTCGATGGCCATTCCAACCGCCATGTTCGAATTCGACATTCACCCGAACGCCGCCGGCCCGCAGAAGCAAGTCGATTCTTCCAAAGTCGACTTGGCGCGAGCTCGCTGAGGATCAAATCGCAGGGACCGAGCAAAGGCTCGGTCTCCGCGCAAAACAATTGGGGGTCCACCATGCCGCTCTACAGCTACGAGTGCCGGAAACACGGCACGTTTAGTGACTGGCGCAACATGAGCGAGTGTGAAAATTCCGTGCCGTGCCCGATCTGCGGGGGCCCGGCCAGCCGCTGCGTCTCGGCGCCTTATCTGAGCATCGACTCCGGCCTACGGAAAGCACACCGCATAAATGAGAAGAGCGGGGAGGAGCCGCGCGTGGTTCGGCGCCGCCGTGGAGATCCGATCCCACACGATACCCATCGCGATCTCAGCCGACATCAAGCTTCCGAAGACGCTCACGCGCACCACCACGGGGGGCATTCGCATTCCCATGATCATGGCAGCGGCAAGGCGCAAGTCTCCAATCACCCATGGATGGTTCGGCATTGAGTATCAGTTCAAGCATCATAGGAGGCGTCATCCGATGCGGAATGTATCGCGCGAGTGCCATAGCGTACCTGCCTTGTGCGTTCCGCCGAACAGTGCCGAGCTCTCGTCATGAGCGCTTGTGAGGAAGAGCGGTCGGCGTCGCGGTGCTTGTCAATTGCGATGTGCTTGCGGAAGTGACCCGACAGGAGGTCCAAGGTGGTGACGGTCACAAAGTTGGCCGGCGTAGCAAGCGATGCATCGATCGCCGACCGCCTTCATGATCTGGATCACCGCGGCCAGGTTGAAATACTCACCATCGATCGCGGCGACACGCTGCGCAGGCGGCTGCGTGGCAGAACCAATAGGAACACAGAAGTCCTAATTGCGCTCGACCGCAGCGAACGGTTGACTGACGGCGCTGTGCTCGTCCTCGAAAGCGATCGAGCCATTGTCGTGAGGATGACGGATGAACGCTGGCTTCGCGTCGGTCCGCGCGACATCGACGCCGCTCTGGAGATTGGATATATCCTGGGCAATCTTCATTGGAGGGTACGGTTTGAGCCGGGAGCCATTCTGATTGCTGTTGAGGGTCCGGCGGAACACTATACATCCCGGTTGGCGCATCTCACCATGCAAGGACGAATCCGCGTTACCGACCATGACTGAGTTTCGCTCACTCATGGAGGTCCTGCAATACGGCGACAGCTTCTTTCCGTCGGGTGCTGTCTCCTTTTCCTGGGGTCTGGAAGCCTTGGTGGAGCGTGGCGTATTGACGGACGCCAACGACATCCAGGCATTCTTGATCGGGCAGCTTCACGCACGCTGGGCATCATTCGACCGGCCCGTCGTTGCCGCAGCATACCGCGCTGCGGGAGACCTACAGGCGGTTGCCGGAATAGACGAAATGGTTGAATTGCTTACGTCTTCGGCAGAAATGCGATCTGCGTCGCGGCGCATGGGCGAGGCGATGGCATCAATCTTCGCCCGCCTGGGGCATGCGGAAGCAGTCGATTACCGGACACGGATCAAGTCCCGATTTGCTTACGGGCATTTGGCTGTCATGCAGGGATTTCTATGGGCTCGCAGCGGTCTTGCGGAAACCGAAGCAATGGCACTGTCGGTTCATGGCTTTTGTGTTGGTCTGCTTGGCGCAGGCCTGCGGCTGGGCTGCCTCACCCACATAGATGCGCAGCGCATCCTGACCGCCGCGGGTGAAGTGGCCGCGCAGATCTCCATTGAGCCGATCGGATCATTGGACGACATCAGCTCCTACGGTTTCGAGGCCGAGATCGCGATCATGCGCCACGCGTTCCAGGACATTAGACTGTTTTCGAACTGAGTTTTGGCACGAACGGGAGGTAAACCATGCTCTTGACTCCAACCGAGATGGAACGACTGACGGTTTACGTCGCAGCCGAGCTTGCCCGCAAACACAGGGCGAAGGGACTGTTGCTCAATCATCCCGAGGCCGTAGCGTATATCGTGGACCAGATCCTGGAAGGGGCGCGCGAAGGGCGCTCGGTCGCAGAGCTCATCTCCTGGGGGTCGACGCTGTTGACCTCCGACAACGTGATGCCCGGCGTAGCCCAGTTGATGCCAATCATTCAAGTCGAAGGCACATTTCCGGATGGCACAAAGCTGGTAACCGTCCATGATCCTATTCGGCCCGGCAAGAAGAAGCGCAGCGAGGACGACATCATTCCGGGAGAGCTATTAACCGATGACGGCGACATCGAACTCAATGCCGGCCGCCGCAAGGCTACGCTTAAAGTCGTGAATACAGGCGATCGTCCTGTCCAGATTGGCAGCCATTATCACTTCTTCGAGACCAACAAGGCGCTCGATTTCGACAGGGCGCGGTCGTTTGGCATGCACCTCGACATTCCGGCTGGAACCGCGGTGCGCTTTGAACCGGGCGAGTCAAAGGAGGTGGTGCTGACGGAGTTCGGCGGCACCGGCGAACTTCTGGGCCTCAATGGCCTCACGCAAGGAAGCTGGCGCAGCGAAGCCAACAAGCAGGAAGCCTTGCTCCGTGCCAAGCAACGCGGTTTCAAGGGGGCTTGAGCCATGGCCAGGATGAGCCGCAAGGACTACGCGCACATGTATGGGCCGACCACGGGCGATGCCATACGCCTGGGTGACACCTCGCTCCTGGCAGAAGTCGAGCAAGACTATGGAGTTCCGGGCGAGGAATGCTTGCATGGCGGCGGCAAGACGCTGCGCGACGGGCTCGGGTTGACGCCGGGCTACGACAGCGCCATGGGCGCCCTTGACATGCTGCTGTGCAACGCTCTGGTGATCGATCCCGTTCTCGGCATTATCAAAGGGGACATTGGCATCAAGGATGGCAAGATCGCCGGCATCGGAAAGGCCGGCAATCCGGCGACCATGGATGGTGTTCATGCCAATCTCATTGTTGGCGCGGCCACCACCGTGCGCGATGCCGAAGGCATGATTGCCACCCCGGGCGGAATTGACGTTCACGTTCACTTTGATTCCGCACAACTCTGTGAACACGCCATAAGCGCAGGTCTCACGACCATGATCGGCGGTTCGCTCGGCCCCATTACCGTCGGGATCGACTGCGGCGGAGCGTTCAATGTCGGCAAGATGCTGCAGTCGGCGGAGCAATGGCCGATCAATTTCGGATTTCTGGGCCGTGGCAACACATCACGCCCCCGCTCGATTTATGATCAAATCGCAGGCGGTTGCATCGGCCTCAAGATCCATGAGGATTGGGGCGCCATGCCCGCGGTCATCGACACCTGTCTTTCGGTCGCCGACGATCTGGATTTCCAGGTCCAACTCCACACCGACACCCTGAACGAAAGCGGATTTCTCGAGGACACTTTAGCGGCAATTCGTGGCCGCACCATCCACATGTATCACACCGAAGGAGCAGGCGGCGGCCACGCGCCCGACATCATTCGGGTCGCCGGCGAGATGAACTGTCTGCCGTCCTCGACCAATCCGACAAATCCCTACACCATCAACACATTCGACGAACATCTGGATATGACGATGGTTTGCCACCATCTCAACCCGGCAATCCCGGAGGACGTGGCGTTCGCCGAAAGCCGTATCCGTCCCCAGACCATCGCCGCGGAGGACATTCTCCACGATCTTGGTGCGATTTCCATGCTTGGGTCCGACAGCCAAGGCATGGGGCGCATCGGGGAGGTGATCTGCCGGACCTGGCAGCTTGCCTCCAAGATGAAGGATCAGCGCGGCCGAATGCCGGAGGAGAAGAGCAAGCGTGGCGACAACGAGCGCATCAAGCGTTACATCGCCAAATACACCATCAATGCGGCTCGCACCTTTGGCATAGACACTTTCATCGGCTCGCTTGAACCGGGCAAGATGGCCGACGTAGTGCTTTGGCGCCCTGGCTTCTTCGGCATCAAGCCGGAAATTGTGGTGAAGGGCGGCTTCATCGCATGGGGCGCCATGGGTGACAGTGCCGCGAGCCTCATGACCTGCGAGCCGCTGCTGATGCGTCCTCAATGGGGTGCCTTCGGCCGCGCCAAGCAGGCTCTCAGCGCGTGCTTTGTGAACCCCATGGCCATCGATGCCGGCATTGCCGGAAAGCTCGATCTTTCGAAGATGCTGCTGCCGGCGAAAGGCACGCGAAAACTCAACAAGCAGCACATGCTCCACAATGATGCTTGTCCGAAGATCACCGTCAATCCGCAGACCTTCGACGTGTTCGTCGATGGCGTCCTGGCGACCTGCGAGCCTGCGAAGAAACTTCCACTGGCGCAGAGGTACATGCTGAGATGAGAACCACAAAGAAGCTGCCCGGCGCTGCCCGCATCGGCATCGGCGGTCCGGTGGGATCGGGCAAGACCGCCCTGGTTGAGCGGCTCATTCCCGCCTTGATGTCACGCGGCTTCGAGGTGGCGGTCGTCGCCAACGATCTCGTCACACGCGAAGACGCCGAGCGCATCAAAAGGTCCGGACTGATCGATCCTAATCGCGTGCTCGCGGTCGAGACAGGCGCCTGCCCTCATACCGCGATCCGCGAAGATCCCACCATGAACATCCAGGCCATAGAAAAACTCGTCGAAACCTTTCCGGAGGTGGACGTGGTTCTGGTGGAATCCGGCGGCGACAATCTGGCATCGACGTTCTCCCTCGAACTCGTCGATTACTGGCTGTTCGTCATCGACACCTCCGACGGCGACGACATTCCGCGCAAGAAGGGTCCGGGCATCGTTCGCTCCGACATCCTCGTCATTAACAAAACAGATCTGGCACCGTATGTGGGGGCCAATATCGATCTTATGGTGCATGAGGCGAGTGCCGTGCGTGGCGGCCGGCCGGTCATGCTGACGAATTGCAAGACCGGCGCCGGTATCGAACAACTCGTGGACCTGCTCGTCCATGACGTTCTGTTCACTGGGTGACATAGTGAGTGTGCTGGAGGCCTTCCCAGGACAACAGGCGTCATCGCGGCGGCGGCTTGTTCACGGCCGGTTGAATCTGCAATTCAATCGCGACAGCAACGGGTCCACTTATCTCGGACGCCAATACGCCGCCTATCCATTCCATATCTGCAAGGTGCAGTATCACGACCGGGCACATCCAGACCTTGCAACCGTCTACGCTCAATCCTGTTCGGGCGGGCTCTATGAAGACGACCGCCATGAGCTGGAGCTAACCGCCCATGCGGGCGCGCAGTGTCATTTCACCACACAAGCCTCGACGATCATCCACGGCATGCCCGCGGGCCAAGCACGACAGGACATGAGCATCGCGGCCCATGCGGGCTGCTATGTGGAGTATCTGCCAGACCCACAGATTCTCTTTCCGCAATCGCGGTTTTCATCGGTGATCCGGATCAAGGCGGCCGACGATGCGGCGGTGCTGGTGTCGGACGCCTTTCTCGTGCACGACCCCCAGGCGTCGCGCTCAATGCCGGATTTCTATGGCAGCGAGATCGTCGTTGAAAGCGCGGCGGGCCGCACTCTCGCCATCGACCGCTTGCGCCTTGATGCTGCGGCGCTGCAAGGCCGAGTGAGTGGGATCATGGGAGCGTTTGGTGCGCAGGGCACGCTCCTCATCGTGTGCCGCGGATCGCGGATCGAGGACATCCTGAAGCAGGGGCGCGGACTTTCTGCCGACTACGGGCAAACCGCCATCGGCGTTTCGGTTCTGCCGAATGATGCCGGTCTCTTCTTCCGGGTACTGACCCATGACGGGGTGGCCTTGAAACGCGCGATGCATGCGATATGGAGTTGCGCAAGACTGGTGCTGAAGGGCGATCATCCTCAAATGAGGCGAAAATAGCCTATGCCGGCCGCCCGAACTCCGGGATTCACGCTGGCATGCAGTACGACTTCAAGGCCGATTTTGCACTAATTGAGTGAGCATCTGTTAACCCAGCGCAATGAAAACGCGCAGACAATAAAATTGTTCGCTCGCGAGTAACGCGTCATTCCGGAGAAAGCGCGAGGCTGGCTCACATCAAGGGCCGACTACCGATGAGGAATTACGCGCGCCGAAGCTGCTGCCAGTATCCGCTGCTTTCGCGGACAATGCGGGCGGCGCCCGGCACCCCGGGACCCATGCGGCCCAGTGCTTGAACCAGGGGCCGCTCTCATGAAACACATTCCCTTCGATCCCGATGCACCGCTCGTTCTGCAGGCCGAGATCGATCCATGGCCTGACCTGGTCGCTGAGGGAATCTACCTGTTCGAGGCGCATCTGTTTCTGAACAACCGGACCGACATTCAGGTCGAAAGTCCGCTCATCCTATTTCCCTTGCTCGGCCTCGATATCCGTCCCCGCGAACCGATGACCGTCAAGCCCACCATGTCGGGGCCACGGAAACTGCTTGCCTGCACCGCCAGCAGCACCCTGCAGATCGCCCCACATGGACGGCTCCAAACATGTGCAATCGTGTTCGCCCACGATTGCGCCAGCGGCGCCTTCGCCTTTACGCCCGACATCTCGCACCGCACCGGCGAGGACATGGGCGATTTCTGCATCACCTGCGCCACCGGAGCAGCGAACTTCCCGCTGCGGCGGGTGAAGCTTCAGTTAAGCGCCGCGACGTTGCGGACGGCAATCGATTCCGTCTTCACCCCCGGCAGCGCGGCGGCGCCGCAACCGCCGGCGGACCAATCCGATCATATGCCCCTTGCCTTGAGTGCCTGAACGCATTGCGCCGCAAACCGCGGCACCCGCTTGCCGCCCGATCCGAATGCCACTTCCAAGGAGTAGCAGCCATGAAAGTCGTCTCTTCCATCTGCCGAAACCCCATCCTTCTGGTGTCTGCCCGCGTCGAGTTCAAGGCCACTACCGCCAGGCAGCACGCGGGCTTCATCCATATTCAATTCTCGGTGCGCAACACATCCACCATCGAGGCGACGCAGCCCTTTATTTGCTTTCCGGCAACGGGGCTGCAATTTGCCCGCTGCCCGGGCTGGAGCACCGGCTATTTTCTCTCGGACTCCGGCCGCCGCATGATCCGCTTCGTTCCGAGATCCGGCCATCCACTGGCGGCAGGAGAATCCGTCACGGCTTGCATGGTGAGGCTGCCCTTCGCGCGCAGCGGCGGCGGCACCGTGACGATCGCCCGCGGTGTCGAAAGGCGGTTGGCCGAACTGCCGCACCTGCGCCTTTTCGTCATCGCCGGTGCCGGCAATTTCGCGCCCGAACGCTCGTCCGTCGTGGTTCCCGTGAACGAGATGCTCGCGGCCATCCGGCGCGGCTTGCCCAAGATTGAACTGCAGACCGCAATGTCCTTCGCGGGATAGAAGCCGGATTTTCAGCGAAGCGGTGCCGCACCAAGTTCACCTTCACGCCACGGGTATGCGCCGCATATCTCGCGCAGCGCGGCTATGCCAATTGACCGGGGATGGCTCCAGGTTCAAACGCTCCAGAAATTCTTCGACCAACTCGAAGTGGTCCAACCATCTAGGTGGCACAAAACGCGCCTGCCTCTTCAGCTGCGCTGCCCTTGCGGGGGAGTTTGAGTCTGCAAAAGCCTCAATACACGCCGCCCAGCCCATGCCATCCAGCGGATCCAGATAATCGGGAATGTCGCCCGCAATCTCCCGAAATGCCGGCAAGTCGCTGGCAATAACCGGAACGCCAAGCGACAGCGCCTCGACAAGCGGAATGCCATATCCCTCGACAAAAGACGGAAACAGCAAGGCTTGCGCATGCCGCAAATAGGTGGACAGATCGGCATCGGAACAGCTCGACAACTCCATCACGATGCCGTCCAACACCTCACAACGTTCCAGAAAATTCGCCACATTCTCAAACTCCCAGCCACGTTGACCTATGATCACAAGTTTTGGCGTTCGCTTGCCAAGCCGCTCGACCAGCTTGCGCCAGACATGCAGGATCAGCCAGTGGTTCTTGCGGGGCTCTATGGTGCCGAGCATCACGAAATACGGCGCAGCCAGGGGGCGCTCCGGGGCAGGCGCTGGAAACTCGGCTGGCGCCAATGGAGCCACCAGGTGTGGCGGCATGGATTGACCGGATTGCCCGGCAAAGCGCTTGAGCTGATTCATGGTGGCATGGGAGTTGGCGATCACGCCGCAAGCCAGGCGCAATACAACGTCCATCCGGACAACATGCCTGTTCAGCTCCCCCGCCCGGCTATATTCCGGGTGGGTAATCGGGATCAGGTCGTGAACAAAAAACACCGGCCTCACACCCAGCCGTTGCAACTGCGCCGGGTAAGTGGCCTTTTCCAAACCGCTATGGCCGGTATTGAACAGAAAAGCGCCGGCCAGGTTAGGGCAGCGCCGAACACTGAGGATTTCCCGGCCAACCTGCCAGCCTACGGTTCGCGTGAAGTTGCCGGAGCGATTCAGCATGCATCCGATTATCGAGCAGGATGCAGACCGCGGAAGCACGATACTGTGCTCGCCGAAACGCACCACCGCTCGCGCGCGATCGGCAAAATGCCGCATATACTCCAAACTGACGCGATCCACCCCCGTCGGCAATCGCCCCTTCATGAGGCGGCCTAGCACGCGCGTTACATCGATCAGAACCTCATCCAAAGCGACGTCCACTTCATCCGGAATTCTATTCCAGCGCGATGCCGCTCGAGGTATAGACGGCCAGCGCCGGATAGGTCATTGACGCCACAATATTCAGAAACTTCTGAAGCTCCACCGCAGGCGCATTGCTCACATACAGCACGTCCCGGTTTTGGACCGGAAAGCTCTGTGCAATGAAGAAAGTGCTGGGATTCTTCAGGTCCACCCGATAGATCACAGGAATTTTGCCGTCGGGCGTCGTCACTGGCCTTTTCCCCGTCATGTCCATTACATTCGCCGACTCGAACCGGAAGATGAATACCCCCCGCGCATCGGCGCGGGCATCCTGCAACCCGCCGGCACGGGCCAAAGCTTGAGCCAGGGATATGCCCTGAGCTTCAAAATTCACTTCTTCATTCTTGCCGGTTGCCCCCAACACGGTAAAGCTGAGCGGCTGATAAAGCGCCGTAA
Organism: Hyphomicrobiales bacterium; assembly: GCA_052386315.1. Lineage (GTDB taxonomy): Bacteria > Pseudomonadota > Alphaproteobacteria > Rhizobiales > Aestuariivirgaceae > Aestuariivirga. The sequence continues at coordinate 4,048 of JBQTKG010000100.1, read as the reverse complement.
TCACATCGCCCGGCCGCAACACGATGTTCTGTTTCGGGTCGCGAATAATCGCCGAGAGCGGCATTGCCTGAACCTTGCTGCCACGCGTGACCTGCAAAGTCATTTTGTCGACTGGCTGCCGGACTCCGCCGGCCGCCGCCAGCGCATCCAGCAGCCGTTCACCGCCGGCCGTCAGCGGCATGCGCGTGCTGGAGGCCACCTCCCCCACCACGTTCACATTCGCGGTGTTATTGCGGATCACCCGCACCAATACCTGTGGCTGATTGGCCTTGCTCTTGAGGCGCTGCACGATTTCCGTTTCGACTTGCAGCGGATTGCGCCCGGCTGCGCGCACTTGCCCGACAAAAGGAATGGTTATCGTCCCTTTACTGCTGACCATCTGGTCCGGGAACGTCGTGGCGCGCGTGGCGGCCATCTCCGTGCGAGGGTCTTTCAGTCCATCGCCAAACAGCACGGCGGGTGGCGCCTCCCACACCGATACTCCGATCAGGTCACCAGCGCCGATGACGTCGCCCCGCCGGGCGGATGTGCCAAATGTTTCAGAAAAACGGCCAAGTTTTTGGTTGGCAAGCAGCTTACGGGCCACCGTGTCACTGACATCCACAATCTGAATTCCAGCGATCAACTCGGTGCTGTGAGCATTCTCGATCTGTGCGCGGCTTGGGCCGGAGGATGGCAGCCATGTCGGGGAGCTTGCGCAGCCACCCAAGGCGGTCATCACGATAAATACCAGCAGTGCAGGAACAGAACAACCAATGGGTCCGGATGATTTCGACTCCGCGCCGTATCTCATCGTGCGACTCCTTCATAGACACGGACGGTTTGCTCGATGCACCTGTTCCACGAATAGGCTTGGGCTACGGTCAAGCCCTTGGACCTGGCCGTTGAACGCCACGCTTCATCGGACAAACCAGTTCGGATGGTTCCGGCCATGGCGTCGACATCATCGGGATCGAGCAGCAGAGCGGCGCCTTGGGTCACTTCCGGCAAAGACGAACGATTGGAGGCGACAACCGGTATGCCCGATGCCATCGCCTCCAGCACCGGCAGGCCGAACCCTTCATAGCTCGATGGATAAATAAACGCCCTTGCGCCGGCATAGAGCATGGCCAAATCCGCCTCCGGCACAAATCCCAGATATCGAAGCCAGCCCTGCCGAGAAACCCGTTCAATTTCTTCACGAAGCGCCTCACTCAGCCAGCCTGCACTACCCACCAGAATCAATGGATACCGATTGCGCAGCCGTCGCGGCAGGCATTGATACGCCCGCAGCAGGTTGCCAATTCTCTTTCGCGGCTCCAGCGTCGAAACGCACAAGGCATAAGCGCCGCCTATCAACCCATACTTGTCCATGCACGGCGCCAGTTCGCTCTCCGATTTCGGCGCGAATGTCGAAGACACGCCAAATGGCACCACGGTGATTTTCTCTCCCGGCCAAGCCGAAAATTCCATGACTTCCTTGCGCGTCGTCTCCGAGGCCGTGATCAAGTGGGAGGCGCGGCTGAGCGAGCATTCGAACTCCCGCTCGAATTGCTTGACTCGCGCAACTGGATGCGTTTCCGGGAATTTGAACACCGACAAATCATGCACCGTCGCCACTCCGATGTCGGCGCAGGGCGGCACGAAAAAATTGGGTCCATGAAATATCTGGCCGCGGCAGGCCCACTTCAGACCGTGCTGCCTCACCCAGTCGGGCATCCTAAGTCTCCAGCACGGCCTGCCACGATGACGGCTGGATTTTGGCGATGGCGACGGTTGCAGCAGCTGACCTGGGACTTTCACCCACCGTCCCTGCCGGTAATATCTCACCTGATCGGTACCAAGCAGCGGCGGCAGGCGCGAAGCCAGCTCCCATGTGTAGCGGCCGATGCCGGTGAGCTCGGGCGTCAAGGAATCCACCGCCAGAACAAGCCTCATGCCGCTGCCTCCATCATCCAGCGCAGCGTGTCGATCAGCGCTATATCGGGCACCGTGCCCACTGCCGCTTCCAGACGGGCGCGGCTCCCGATCAATTTCTTGACTTCGTTTTCCCGGACGAGGTCCGCATTCACCCGCACTTCAAGATCGTGTCCGGAAATGGCCCGCACCATCGCCAGCACCTCTTCCAGCGTATAGGCCTTCCCCGAACAAACATTGTAGGTTTCGCCGCGGGAAGCAGGATTCTCCATCAGCCGGCGGTAATACTGCACGACCGTGCGCACATCGGAAAAATCCCGCGCCACATCCAGATTGCCTAGTTCAATCACTGATGCGCCGCGCCGGACATGACTGACGATCTTCGGCAGCAGGAAGCTCTCCGATTGCCTCGCCCCGGTATAGTTGAACGGCCTGACGATGGTTATCGGCAGACGTTCCCGATAGAGTCTCGCCATAAACTCCATGGCCAGCTTGCTGACCGCGTAATCATTGGCCGGAGCGGGCGGCGTGGTTTCTTCCAGGACCCCTGCGGCGGCGTTGCCATACACGTTGGCGCTGCTCGCCAGCAGCACGGCGCGCAAAAGCTTGCCCGCGCGGCCCAGCGCCTCGAGAAGATTGCGCGAGCCCATCAGATTGACGCGATAAATTGCCTCCACATCGCCGTGTGCCGCAAAGGAGATCGCCGCAAGGTGCGCCACCACATCCGGCCGTACATCGTCGATCACCCGGGCCAGACCGGCAAAGTCGCACAGATCGCAGACATGGACAGACCCGACGCCGGGAATCTTCGCGGCCTGCGGCGTGCGCGTCAGTCCACACACCTCGTAGCCTGCCCGAGCCAGCTCGGCCGCCAGATAGCGGCCGGTGAATCCGGTAGCACCCGTTATGAGGGCCCTGCCTGTCATGGTCAGAACGAAAATCCGGTTTCATTGCGGCGGATATCCGCTTCAACCATCAACTGGCAGAGCTCTTGCAGCCCGGTCTTCGGTTCCCAACCCAGTTCCCGTTTGGCCTTGTCGGGGTTTCCCACCAAAAGCTCCACCTCGGCCGGGCGGTAGAATTTAGGGTTGACGCGCACCAGGATCTTGCCGCACTTGCGATCCTTGGCCACTTCATTCTCCCCCGCGCCTTTCCAGACCAGATCAAGCCCCGCCGCCTTGCCCGCCATGGTGACAAAGCCTCGCACTGTCTCCATGCAGTTGGTGGCCAGCACATAGCTATCCGGCTTGTCCGCCTGCATCATGCGCCACATGCCCTCGACATATTCCTTGGCGTAGCCCCAGTCCCGCCGGGCGTCGAGATTGCCCAGTTCCAGGACATCCAGCTTGCCCAGGCGGATCTTGGCCACGCTGTCGGTAATCTTGCGGGTAACGAATTCCAGGCCGCGCAGCGGCGATTCATGGTTGAACAGAATCCCGCTACAGCCGAAGATACCGTAAGACTCGTGGTAGTTGATGGTTATCCAGTGTGCGTACAGTTTGGCCACGCCATAGGGGCTGCGCGGATAAAACGGTGTCGACTCGTCCTGCGGTATCGCCTGTACCTTGCCGAACATTTCCGATGTGCTAGCTTGATAGAAACGGATTTTCGGATCGACGATGCGGATCGCCTCGAGCAGATTGAGGGGCCCGAGTCCGGTGATCGCCGTGGTCGTCATCGGCTGATCGAACGACACGGCGACAAAGCTTTGCGCCGCAAGATTGTAAACTTCGGCTGCCCCGGTCTGTTGCAGGAGACGAACGCTGGATCCCAATTCCGTGAGGTCGTGCTCGACCAGGTGCATATTGGGGTGCTTGTAGACGCCAAGTTCTTGGATGCGCCAAAAATTCGTCGAGGCCGTGCGGCGGTAGGCGCCATAAACCTTGTATCCCTTGCTCAACAAGAGCTGGGCGAGGTAGGCGCCATCCTGGCCGGTTATGCCGGTGATAACAGCCGAGTTCATTGCTTTCCTTTATACAATCTCGATTTCCGGGAACGGGAAAATGAACCTGCCGCCATTGGCGAGATATTCTTTCTCCCGGCGCACAATGCCTTCCTTGAAGTGCCAGGGCAGCACCAGAAAATAGTCGGGCCGCATGGCCCGGGCTTCCGCCTCGGAAATGATCGGAATGTGCGTGCCCGGCGTCACGCG
>JBQTKG010000099.1:0-31156 GCA_052386315.1 Hyphomicrobiales bacterium | reverse complement strand
CCGAAGAGCCGCTCGGCCCGGACGCGGTCCCAGACCAGAGGATCGAAGGGCGAGACCAGTGCCACGCCACCTGCCCGGCGCGGCAGCTTCGCGTCGCGATGCAGAAAGGCCTGTTGCTTCCACCCTTCGACCTGGACCGGCAGCAGCGTCCCGGCCTGGGTGAGTTCGGTCACGGCGCGATTGGCCTCGGCCACAGGCAGGCGGAAATAGTCGCGCAGATCCGCCGCGGTGGCGATGCCGAGGGCGCGGGCCGACAGATCGATCAGTGTACGGATCGCCTCGTCCTCGGTGGGCGCCGGCCGGTTCAGCGTTTCGGACGGGATGACGCGCTCGGGAATGTCGTAAATGCGCTCGAAGCCCAGCCGCGCCGCCGTGGTGACGAGGCCCGCCTCGAAGAGGTGCTCGAGCGCCATCTTGCCCTTCGACCAGCCCCACCAGCCGCCGGCACTCTTGCCGGCATCGGGCAGATCGCCAGCCGCGGTGGGGCCATTGGCGGTCACGAAGTCGAGCACCGACTTGACATAGCCGCGCTCTTCCGCGGCAAAGCGGTTCATCGAGTCATAGGTGCCTTGGCCAGCGCGGGCCCGCTCCATGCGCCAGCGCATCAGCGGATGCAGTTCGAGGGGCAAGAGGCTCGCCTCATGGGCCCAGCATTCGAACAGGGCCCGCTTGCCGTTGCTGAAGCTGCGAGCGTCGAGAGCGGCCTGGTCATAGGCGCCGAGACGGGAATAGACCGGCAGGTAATGCGAGCGGCAGAGGACGTTGACGCTGTCGATTTGCAGCAGATTCATCCGCCTTATGGCGCCGGCGATTTTCGTCCAGTTGGCGGTGCCGGTGCGATCGGGATTGGCGAAGCCCTGGGCCGCGAGTGCCGCGCGGCGGGCCTCGGCGAGGGAGAGCGAGTCAGGCTGCTGCATCGTGCCAGACGGCTTCGCCCGGATTGGCCGAGCCGTGGGCGAGCCGGCCGTTGTATTTGTAAAGGGTCGAGCAATAGGGGCAAACGATCTCATCGGCAGCACCCATGTCGAGAAAGACATGCGGGTGGTCGAAAGGCGGCTTGGCGCCGATGCACATGAATTCTCTGGCGCCGATTTCGATCTTCGGCAGTCCCATGTCGTTGTGGAAATGCGGTGTAGCGCCCGATGCCATGACGTCCTCGATTTGGCTTGTGAGCCCGGGCGATTAGCATATCTTGACAGCCATGCACAAATTCAATTCCGGCGGTGTGGAGATCGCCTATGACGTGGCGGGCGAGGGGCCGTCCATCCTGCTGATCCATGGGTTCGCCTCCAACGCCAACGTCAATTGGCGGGACACGGGCTGGGTCAAGACTCTCGTGGATGCCGGGCGGCGAGTCATCGTGATCGACAATCGCGGCCATGGCGCGAGCGAAAAACTTTACGATCCGGCGCTCTACCAGGCGCCGATCATGGCGGAGGACGCGCGCCGCCTGCTCGATCATCTTGCGACCGAACGCGCCGATGTCATGGGCTATTCCATGGGCGCGCGGATTGCAGCCTTCCTGACGATCAATCATCCCGCACGGGTGCGAAGCGCCGTCTTCGCCGGGCTGGCTTCGCGGATGATCACCGGTGTCGGCGGCGCCGAGGAAATCGCGCGGGCGCTGGAGGCCGGATCGGCGGCGGAGGTCACGGAGGCCGGCGCGCGCGCCTTCCGTCTCTTTGCCGAGCAGACCAAAAGCGATCTCAAGGCACTCTCGGCGTGCATGCGCTCGGCGCGGGCAAAGATCGCGGCGGAAGAGCTTGGCCGCATCGCCGTCCCCGTCCTGGTGGTGGCGGGCGAGAAGGACGATGTGGCGGGCGAGGTGGCGCCGCTGGTCGCCGCTATCCCGGGCGCGAGGGGCGTGACGCTCCCCGGCCGGAATCACATGAGTGCCGTGGGCGACAAGAGCTACAAGGCGGCGGTGCTGAGGTTTCTGGCTTCTATTTCCCCCTGAACACCGGCGGCGGCTGGAGGCAATGATTTCGGCTTCGGCTCGCCCCTCCCCATATTAAGGTTTTCCGGCTATGATGCGCCGATCAAGGAGAGACTCATGAACCGTCCGACAACCAGGCCGCAAGCGGTCGAAAAGCTCGATCCGGTGTGGAGCCGCATCCGCGAGGAGGCCGAGGCGATCGCCCGCCAGGAGCCGGTGCTCGGCGGCTTCATCTTTTCCTCGGTTCTTAACCACGGCTCCTTCGAGAAGGCGCTGATCCACCGTCTCGCCCAGCGGCTCGGCAACGCCGATCTCGGCGCCGATCTGGTGGTGCAGGCCTTCGAGGATGCTGTTGAAGCCGAGCCCGAGATCGGCTTTGCGGCGCGCGCCGACATCATCGCCACCTTCGAGCGCGATCCGGCCTGCCACCGCTATGCCGATCCGCTGCTCTATTTCAAAGGCTACCAGTCGATCCAGACGCACCGCATGGCGCACCGGCTGTGGGAGATGGGGCGCAAGGATTTCGCTTATTACCTGCAAAGCCGGTCATCGATCATTGCCAGCGTCGACATCCATCCGGCGGCGAAAATCGGCAAAGGCATCATGGTCGACCACGGTCACGACATCGTCATCGGCGAGACGGCGGTGGTCGAGGACAATGTCTCGATCATGCAGGGAGTGACGCTGGGCGGCACCGGCAAGGAGTCGGGCGACCGGCATCCGAAGATCCGCCAGGGCGTACTTATCGGCGCCGGGGCCAAGATCCTCGGCAATATCGAGATCGGCACTTGCTCGCGGGTCGCCGCCTGTTCGGTGGTGCTGCATGATGTGCCCGCCAACACCACGGTGGCGGGGGTGCCGGCCAAGATCGTCGGCTATGCAGGCTGCGAGGAACCGGCGCGGGTCATGGACCATAATGTCCAGCCGGTTGCGGATGCCGCCGATTGAGGCTAGAGGGGCTCACCCGATCAATCCGGAGTGGCCGCCTTGCAGCCCGAAGAAATCGCCAAGCTCACCCGTTTCCTGCGCGGCAAATTCGATTTGGCCACGATCAGCGTGCGCAAGCGGCCGCAGAAGACCGATTCGGCCGAGGTCTATATCGGCGACGAGTTCATCGGCGTCATCTTCCGCGACGAAGAGGACGGCGAGCTCTCCTATAATTTCTCCATGGCGATCCTCGACTTCGACCTGGAATAACGCCGCCGGGCCCTTTGGCCCCAGCCTTGCAACACTGCTCCAGCATGAGACGCCTGTACCCCGATGGCACGGGCGCTGGGGAAAGTGTCATGGAAACACAGTATTTCGCTTATCTGTTTGCCATTGCGGTGGGACTGGTCTCGGCCGGGATCATGGGCAGCATCTGGACGCTGTTTGCTGGTAAGGAATTGCGCGCGGCGCTGCCGCGCAAGGCGGGCGTCGATGCCACGCTCGAAATGCTGGCAATCGGCGTTAACGCGCCCCTCGCCATGGTGCGGACCGGATCTTGGTATCTCTCCCATGATCCGATCCTGGCGCTGATCATCATTGCCCTGGGTTTGGGCTGGAGCTTTCTGCAGGGCGTGTTTATCCTAACCCTGTTGTTCGGCTTTAGATGACGGTGTTTCGGCATGACCATACTGGACCTCGACGGCATAGCTCCCGAACTGCCGGGCGAGGGCCGGTACTGGATCGCGCCCACGGCGAGCGTCATCGGCCGGGTGCGGCTTGAAAGCAACGCCAGCGTCTGGTTCGGGGCGGTGCTGCGCGGCGACAATGAGTGGATCGTCATCGGCGAGAACAGCAATGTGCAGGATGGTTGCATCATGCACACCGACAGGGGTTCACCGCTGAATGTCGGGCGCAACTGCACCATCGGCCATCAGGCCGTGCTGCATGGCTGCACGATCGGCGACAATTCGCTGGTCGGCATCGGCGCCATCATTCTCAACAATGCGAAGATTGGCCGCAATTGCCTGATCGGGGCGCACACCCTGATCCCGGAGGACAAAGTGATCCCCGACAATTCGCTGGTGATGGGAGCGCCCGGCAAGGTGGTGCGCGAACTCGATGCCGAGGCCGCGGCACGGCTGACCAAATCCGCGGAAGGCTATGTGCGCAACTGGCAGCGTTTCGCCAAGGGTTTGAAGGCTGCAATCTAAAGACGACTTTTCGACCGGCCCTCCACTGAGACGACGACGGCTTTCTGCCGATCGTCAGCATCCGTCTGTTCCGGAAGCACATCTGTTCAAGGTTCAGACTGGCCGACGGGAGCTCGTTCGCCCCTTACCCAGGTGATGACTTCCATAATTGACCAGCGGTCTCCAAGTCCCGGCAAGGGCTTCGGAAAGCCTTCCGCTTCCAGAACGGGGCGAATTTCGTCAAAGTGTTCGACACTCGTGCCCAAAGCAAATGCAACTTCTTCCTTGGAAAATACGATTTTCATGCCTGTCACCTGCTCACGTTGCGTAAAGGCAGCCTGAATTCAGATTATCATATTGTCAAGTGATAAATATGATAAACCAAGTTGGCAAGCGCCGTCACGCAATAGTCCGCTCGCGCAACGTATGCAGAACGACACCTTTTATGGTGACGGCTCCGTCATCGACGACAAAGGGGCGCAGGAGATTCGTATCGGTCGTGGCCGCCACCAGATAGGGCGGCTGAAAGAGACGAAACACGGTTTCGGCCCGGCCTTTGGTCCAGTCATAAATCTGCGCGCAGACGAGATCGCCCTGAATTGGCGTTTCGCCGAGAGCCACCAGCAGAATATCGCCGGGTCTGTAGCCGGCGCCTTCCAGGGCGCGGCTCTTCAGTGTCCACGGATCGACATTGCTCTTGCCCCGCGAAAGCGCCTCTATAGCCTGCCTTAGAGGATTTGCTTCAGCCATTGAAAGCGGAATGGCCTCCGGCTCCGCAAATCCCGTCGCGCCTGAATCATCCGTCGTCTCATCGTGCTTTGGCCCGAATGAAAGACCGGAAATGGCTTCAAGTTTGCGGATGGTGCTGGCACGCAGGGCGTGTCCGCTCCTGCTGCCCGAGAGAAAACGCGAAAGGGTTGAAGGATCCAGGCCCGCACGTTGGGCGAGTTCGGTCTGAGTCCATCCGGTCAAGTCCATGATGCGGACGATAAAGGCGCGATGATCAACTTCCAATGGCATGTTCTTGCGATCATTATACAACCGATTGCCGATTGCCAGAGCACGGCGCCAAAAAAGGCGGAGCCGGCACTGGGTGGGACAGTGCCGGCTCCTGAAGCCCGGTCTGGTGGGGGATGGGGAGGGGACGCCGACCGGGCCTATCTCATTCCTATTTCTGCGTGCCGCCGGCGATGAAGCCGGAGGTGTTGGTTTTCTCCTTCATCAGCGCCACCCACTGGCGCGGATCGCGCGGCGACTGACGCTTGAGGAAGGTGTAGCGGGTATCGCTCCAGCGCAGGATTTCGTTGCGCCGGTTGTCAAGGACGAAATCGCCGCCATCGGTGGTGACGGTGAGCACCGCATGGCCTTCGCTCTTTTCGTCGAGCACCACGGTGATCAGCAGCGCCTCCGGCGGAAAGCCGAGACCCTCGAGGTAGCGCTTCTTGAGCAGCAGATAGTCCTCGCAGTCGCCGGCGTCGGTGGGGTAGGCCCAGTGCTCGGGCTCGCCGTAGAGGTCCTGATCGCTGACCGGCACCACCTTGCCGTTCACATAGGTGTTGACCTGGTAGAGAAGGTTCCAGCGGCCGGGTTCCATGGCCAGCCGGTTGGGCTTGCCGCCCACGGGCCGGCAATCGTTTGGATTAGCGGCGCAGAACCTGACGAAGCCAACCGGCGGCAAGGCCTTGCCGTATTCGCTGGCGAAATTCTTCTGCGGTTCGGGCGGCCTGCTCGCAGTGTCAAGGGCGGACGCCGCTCCGGGTGCGAGGATCAGTGCGAGGAAAGCCGCCCCCACAGCGGTCTTGAGTTTCATGTGACGCCCCGTTGCCTTCTTGTTGTTGCCTTCAGAATAAGGGCGAGGCTTTGAGATGGCGTTCAAGTTCGCATCGCAAGTCTATGAAAATGCGAGGTAATACGGTGATGGTCGATTAACCATGGCGGTCCCCGGAGGCCGCCGCCGCAAGGGGTTGATTAAACATAGGGCGCCTGTTATTGCCCGCTTCGCAAATGGCGTGCGGCCATGGCGGAATTGGTAGACGCACTAGCTTGAGGTGCTAGCGGGTAACACCGTGGAGGTTCGAGTCCTCTTGGCCGCACCAACATTTCGGGACGGTTACCGATTAGTTGCCGGTTTGGCGCGGCGCGGCGAATCTCAGAATGGCAGAATGGCAATGCCGAAGGCGCGGGTGGTAAACCAGGCAGCGCCGACAGCGGCGATCGCCAGATTGGCCGCTGGAAATGCGGCGCGGCCCGTCGACAAATAGCGCAGGGCAAGGGCCGCAAGCGGCAGGGCCGCAAAGACGATCGTCAGTTGCCCGAGTTCGACACCGATGTTGAAGGCCAAGAGTGCGGTGAGCAAGCTGTCGCGCGGCAGCTCCAGCTCAGCCAGGACATTGGCGAAGCCCACGCCGTGAATGAGTCCGAAGACGAATGCCACGAGCCAGAGCCGGCGCGAGACGAGCGGCCAGATATTGTTGAATGCGGCAAGGCTGATGGTGGCGGCGATCAGGCTTTCGGTCAGGGCGACGGGAATGCGCAGGACGCCGAAGGCGGCAAGGGCGAGGGTGAACGAATGGGAGAGCGTGAATGCGGTGACCACCTTCACAGCGGCGACCAGCGCCGATTTCAAATTGGCGGAGGTCATTCGGCCGGCCGGGCAATTGGCGGCGAGGGTGCCGAGGAGCAGGGTGATCAGGAACAGGATGTGGTCGTAGCCGATCCAGATGTGATGGATGCCGTGGCCGATGAAAGAGAGGAAGAGGCGAGCGCCGCTTTCGGTTCCGCCGAGTGAAACGGCGGCGGCACCCGGCGTCATGACGAAGCTCTTGGTTTCGACGAAGCCCTTGGTTTCGCTCGCCGTGGTGACGGCAACGAGGCCGCGATGCTGGGCGTTGATATTGAAGAGAAGATTATAGCCGATCCGGAACGGCGCCGCCGATTGCGGGCAAGGGCTGCGAAACGGAATGACGATATAGGTTTCTCCGCCGCGGCTGTCGGTCAAGGCCGGCTCGGCGGTGAGCGCACAAGGGCTTCCTTCCGCTCCAATCGAAATTCCGGCGAGTACGGCACCTTTGAGTTCGGCTTCCCGGCGCCGGAACTCGCCCCAGGTGATCTTGCCATCGCGGTCGGCGTCGAGATCATAAGCCGCATCGAGATCGCGCACCGCCAGCTCGATGCGGCCTTCGAGCCTCTCTTCGCCGCGCGTGACCGTGAGAAATCCGTAGCTCTGGGTGTGGGCGGAGGCATCGGTCGCGGCGAACCACAGAAGCGCAGTGGCGGCGAGGATGAAGAGGCGGAGCGCGTTCATTTGAGCACCGGTTCGAGACGCGCGATGAGCGGCGTAAGGCGCCGGTCGGAAAGGCCCACGCGACGCACGAAGCGGGTCGCATCGGCGGCAGCGGCCGGGTCATTCGCGGCAAGGGCGCTTTCGAACAACAGGCGGGCGTCCTCGGGCTCCTTTTGCACCGCCCAGTTGTGCACCGCGAGCACGAGGGCGGCGGCGGCATCGGCTTCGACGTCAAGCCGGAAGCGCGCCTCTTCGCGCAAATGGAGGCGGACGCCACCGGCTTTGGCGGCAGCGAAGCGCTCGTTGAGGATCGCGGCCCATCCTGCAAGGCGGGGATCGCCGGTTCGCTTGGCGGCGATCGCCTGGCGGAGCATCAGGACATCCGCATCGCCCTTGCCATCGAGAAGCGTCAGGACTTCACCGGCGCGCCCGGCATCGAGAAGAAGATCGGCATAGCGGGCAAGCAGCGGCACATCGGGAGTGCCCGCCGTCATCGCCTCAGTGAAGTAGCGCTCGGCCTCGCTTCCGCTTCCTTGGCTCGCGGCCAGATCGGCAAGGATGGCGTAGGCAAACTTGCGCATGGCCTCGTTAGCTGGCGCGCTGTCCGCGAGCAGCCGCTTGAGCCGCTCGGAACCGCGCGAAGCTGCACCGGTTAGATGATCGACCCGGCCCATGCAGGCGGCGGCGGGTAGGAGCCCCACGGAGACCGGCAGGCTGCGGCAATCCTCGGCTGCGCCCGCGACATCGCCCACCACCAGCCGGACGAAAGCGCGTGTCAGCCGCGCCTGGGCGTTGCCCGGCGAACGCGCCAGAATGGCATCGAGATCGGCAAGAGCCGCGGCGAAATCATGCGCGGCCTGCAGGATCACCGCGCGCAGCACGCGCACCCTTTCCGGCGGATCGGGATTTGCCCACCAGGGCGCAAGTGCGGCCTGGGCGCGGCCGTAAAGCCTGGGATCGGACCAGGCCCGGCCCTGCTCAATGGCGAGGCCGGCAACGCGTAAGGCGAGATCGAGGTTGCGCGGATCGCCGGCGAGTGCCGCTTCCGCCGCCCGCAGTTCCGGCGAGGCACCGGCGCGGGCGGCCGGCAGGGTGGCCAGAACCAGACCATCGTCGGCGGGCCTCGCTGGCGCCGCCATCGCCGCGCAGCTCAAGCTTGCCAAAGCCGCGGCGAACAAGGCGGATCGTCCTAAGACCACGAGACGATTGCGGCCGATGTTCATCTTGCCGATACCTGTCAAGACTCGAGTGGCGGGATGGCCGCCTGAGCGGCCATCCCGGATTTGCTAGTTATTATGCTCGTGCGAGCGGCCGTTCAATGGGGTCGCCGCATACGGGAAGACCCGGTTGTAGGTGATGTCGTTGGCCATGACCTTGTCGGCATTGACGCCCGAGAAGTCGGGCCCCGGCCCAGCAGCGCCAAGCGCGATGATCGCGATGTCGACGACATCGTCGCCGAAACGGCGGCCATTGGGCCAGCCGCCCGCAACATCGCCGCCAGTCCTGGTGCTATGGAGAACATCGCCGCCAAATACGCTGAGGCGGTGAAATCCGGCCTGGCCCGCGAGCCTCGCCGGCGCGGTGGTCAGATCGACGCGGATCAGATCGGGAATGAAGATCGACTTCAACAGGCCCGGGACCAGTGGCGTCACCCCGAGGAGGCGGGAAATCTCCGGATCATCGGCATAGGCGGTGAAGCGCTCATCGCCCCTGGGCGAACTCCTGTTGTAACGGTTCTTGTCCTTCAATGCGATCAATGCCTCGACGAACAGGGGATTGCCCTGACGGGCCACCTGGCGCTTGCTGCCGTCCTCTCTGTGCCGCGATGTCGTCGCGTAGACGCCGGCGATTTTCGCGCCGCCCAGCTGCGCAAGCGGGATGTTGAGAGCGATCATGTGAATGTTGTAGCCGCCCTGGCTGTCGAAGGGGGCAGGCTTGTCGAAGCTGAAGTCGAGGTCGAAAATCGACTGGATGTCGGCGTAGAAGCCGTCGTCGCGCTGGCCGGCGAAGGCCAAATAATTGCCGAGCAGGGACTCGATGGCGTTCCGCGTATAATCGTCAAGATTCGCGGTGTTCGCCACCCCCTCGCGGGCCGGATTGTTGCCGTTATTGCCCTGATTGTAGAATGGCGTAACGCGGCCCTGGTTGTTCGGCGGCACCATCAGCCCGGTGCCGAGCACTGTCGTGGCATCGCCGTTGCGGTGGTCGATCTTGGTGACCTTGTAACGCTGCCGCAGATTCTGTTTGGGCGAGAATTGTGCGCCCGGTGCCACGACGCCGAGATAGGACTGGAGCACGGTGTCGGGATTAACAAAGGCCGTATTGAACTCGAAGCGGTAGGTGAGATCGGCCTTGCCGGAGGTGGCGTGGCCGCCGAGGGCGACGTGGATTTCATAATCCACCTGCGGGTCGAAACGGTAATTGTTGGGTCCTATGCCCGGCTCCTCGAAGGGATACACGCCGAGCGCGGTGGTCAGGTAATCGATGCCGCCCGCCCTGCTCTTGAAAGCATAGACGTCGGTGGTGTTGGCGGGATCGTCGAGAGATATCAGCGGGGCGTCCATGTGGCTGGAAGCCAGTGCCGGCAGCGCACCCCACAAGGGTGCGATCAGCAAGGCTCCGACGGCCAGCCGATGTTGCATTGTTCTGAACATGTGAGCGTTCCTTGTTTCCGGTTGCGACGGATTGCGAATGCTCGCCGGAGTTAACCGGCAAGCTTCAATAGGTACGGGGCATACGCCCGGAAAGTTTCAGCAAGAGGCACTTGGATGCGGTGGAGCTCGGCCGGAAACCGGGAACTTTTTCGTGATCGAGAGTAGCCGCCTGCCATTCACGGCAACGGCCGAAACTAGGCGGGAGTTGCCGGCTTGGCGCCAGCGCGCCAGACATCAATGACGCTTTCGAGAATGCCGGCGAGCGAAATCAGCAGAATTCCAGTGACTTCCCGCATCCCGAAGGGATCGCCGGACCAGATGGCGGCGGTGATCGCGCCCACGCTGATTTCGGTCATGAACAGGAGGCCGACGAGGCCGGGCGACAGTTTCGGCGCCCCCCACAACGCCGCATAGACGCCGGTCATCACCACCACGATCAAGGTCGGCGCCAGCCACCAGAGTTGCGCCGTCACAAGCGCAAGCGAGGGGGCCGGTGCGGCGGCGAACAAGAAGGCAATCCCCATCATTGCAATCGCCGACCAGAGGAAATTCTGGACGGTGAACTCCAGGGCATGCGTGCCGCGGTCGAAACGCAGCAGCACCGAGGCCACCGCCCAGCCCAATCCTGAGGCAAGGGCTGCCCAATCGCCGGCATTCTCCGGCCAGGGCAAGCGCTCATCGATGCCGAAGATCACCAGGATGCCGAGAATGGCAAGCGCGATGGCGATGCAGCGAACCGGGGTGATCCGCTCATTGAGGAACAGCCAGCCGAGGATCGTGCTCCATACCGGCGTCAGATAGAAAAGCAACATGGCGCGAATGACATCGGTGTAGAGAACGGCAATGGAATAGCAGACCAGAGGCACCGAAGTGGCAAGACCAATCAGCACCAGCCACCGGCCGCCCGCGAGATTCTGCCGCCAGCGCAAAGCCAGAACCGGCAGTATCAGCAGGCCGGGGACCAGATAGAAGACAAGCAATCCCCACAGGCCATGAACACCGGCGCCGTCCAAGGTGCGCACCGGAATCCAGAACAGGCCCCAGACGAAGCCGGAATATGCGACAGCGATCTTGGCGACGGCTTCGGGTTTCATTTTGACTTTGTCTTGCCGGTAAAAATCGGGCTTAAGCTCGGGGCGGACAATGGCACGGCGGCGGGCGGCCGCTCAACGGGAAGCGACATGATGCAAGCGCATGAGGACGTTGCAATCCGCGACGAGCGCGGCACCATCGCGGCCGATTTCCTGGCGCGCACCGCGGCGGCGCTGGCGGCGGGCGATGGCCGGGCGGTGCGCGACCTCACCCGCGACCTGCATGCCGCCGACCTTGCCGATCTGATCGAGGCGCTGGAGCAGCCGGACCGGGTGAGCCTCATCGCCGCGCTCGGCCGCGGCTTCGACGTCGAGGCGCTGGCCGAACTCGACGAGACGGTGCGCGATGCCCTGATGGAGGCCTTGCCCAACGAGGTGATCGCCTCGGCCGTCAAGAAGCTCGATACCGACGATGCGCTCTATCTGATCGAGGACCTGGAAGAGACCGAGCAACAGGACATTCTCGCCAAGGTCCCGCGCGAGGACCGGGCCGCACTCTCCCGCGGGCTCAATTATCCCGAAAATACCGCCGGCCGCCTGATGCAAACCGAGTTCGTGGCGGTTCCCGCCTTCTGGAGCGTGGGCAAGACCATCGACTACATGCGCAGCGAGAAGGACCTGCCGGAGCAGTTCGTCGAAATCTACGTGGTCGACCCCGCCTATCATCTCATCGGCGTGGTGCCGCTCGCTCGTCTGCTGCGCAATCCACGCGACCGCAAGATCGGCGGCATCATGGACACCGAACAGACGGTGTTCAGGGTAACCGACGAGCAGGAAGAGATCGCCGACAAGTTCGGGCGCTACAATCTGGTGTCGGCGGCGGTGACCGACGAATCCGGCCGCCTCGCCGGCATGCTGACGGTCGACGACATTGTCGATGTGATCAGGGATGAAGCCGAAGAGGACTTGCTGCATCTGGGTGGCGTGGGCGAAGAGTCGATCTCCGGCGGCGTCTGGCAGGCGACGCGCTCACGCTTTGCCTGGCTCTTCGTCAATCTCGTGACGGCGGTGCTCGCCTCCTGGGTGATCTCGTGGTTCGACGCCACAATCGAACAGATGGTGGCGCTCGCCATACTCATGCCGATCGTGGCGTCGATGGGCGGCAATGCCGGCACGCAAACATTGACGGTGGCGGTACGGGCGCTGGCGACGCGCGATCTGGGGCCGCTCAACGCGTTGCGCGTCGTCTTGCGCGAGACGGCGGTGGGCCTCATCAACGGGCTCCTGTTCGCCGCCATCACCGGCGCCTTCGCCTGGTGGTGGTTCGGCTCGGATGGGCTGGGGCTGGTGATCGCCGCCGCCATGGTAATCAATCTGATCGCCGCTGCGGTGGCCGGAATTCTGGTGCCGCTCGCCCTCGACCGCTTCGACATCGATCCGGCGATCGCCTCGGGCGTATTCGTCACCACGGTCACCGATGTTGTCGGCTTCTTTGCCTTTCTCGGCCTTGCGGCGTTGTGGCTGTTATGACGGCGTTAGTCGTCGCTGTCGTCCAGATCGCCGGATCGCGATTGCACTGCGCCGGCATCGAAGCGGCGGATGGTGGCGATCGCGTCATTGAGGAAATCGCGGAACTCGGCCCGTTCGGCGGGAGTGGCATCGCTGAGTATGAAGATGTTGGGATTGGCGTGGCGGTCTTGCTCCTCCGGAAAGACGTCGAGCCAGGACTTCCGCCATACGGCCTGGGCAAAATCCTGGTTCGACGCGGCAAAGCGGTGGTGCGCATGGCGCAGGCGGTTTTCATCGATCCCGTCGAACTTGGTATCGTTCCAGCCATGTTGGCCGGCGGCGGCAATCAGCGGGCGGGTCAGGACCCTTAGGATCGCAGGGTCAAGCATCGGCTCCTGTTCGGCGAGCCGGCGCCTGATCTGTACAAACGCGGCGACGGTCTTGGGCCCCGGCGCCACATTCACCGGGTCGGACGAGTGCGTGAGCCTGGGATCGTCCGGCGGCAGGCCGAGGACGGTGAGAAAATCCCCGATGAGGCCCGTCGTGATGATCTGCCGGCTGTAAGGCCTGACGGTGAGGCGGAAACGCCGATCGGCGCGCAATGCTGCGAACAGGTGCGGAAATTGCGACAAGGGTGCTGCGAGCTGTGCCCGGAAATATTCGTGAAAGGGCGCAACGGCGCGCCAGTTCTTGACGCGCTGGGTGAACAGGGAATTGATCGCAGCAGCCTGCGGCCGGACATAGACAACAACATGCGGCGCATAGCCAAGCGCGATGCAGAAACGGGCGAGATTGTGGAGAAAGGGGGGGCGGCCGAATTTGGGCGAGAAATCCTCGGTCGAGATGAGGACTTGTCGCGGATATCCGGCCTGCGTCAGTTCGCTCCGCAACCTGTCGAAGACGCCGCCCGCATCCGTCTGATCGAAGCGGGCCACCGCCCTGACAATTGCAGTGTGATTGTGGGCAAGCACTTCGGTGCCCGCCACGGGCAGATAGATGCCAAGCGCGCGCAACCGATCCGCATTGCCGGTCAGAAATCTCTGGATCGCAGTCGAACCGGTCTTGTGCATGCCGGCATGAATGAAAATGGTGCGGTGCATCGGCCCCCGGGCTTTCGGTTTTTGCGGCATGAATGGCGGATCGGCGGCGATTGGGCAAGTGGCCAGGGCCATCAGGCCCGACCGAACTCAGATCCACAAAAACCAGCGGGGTGTCCCGGCGGCGTAGCCTCGCCAGGCCTCGCCGAATTGCGCCGCAAGGTGGGCTTCCTCGCGTTCGATCGCCAGTTTTTGGACGGCGAAGGCCGCTGCCAATGCGGCTGGGAGAAGCCATGAGACGCCGAACAGAAGTCCCGCGCCGAAGATCATCAGGGTATTGCCGAGATAAATCGGATTGCGGGACTTGGAGAAGGGGCCCTCGACGATCAAGCTCGAGGCGGCGCGGGTTGGCAATATGCTGGTGCGGTGCTTGCTGAACCAACGGAAGGCCGCAATGTCGAGGACTAAACCGGCGCAAATCAGGCCGAGGCCGATGGCGGCCAGCACCATCCTCACGATACTGGTGGGCCAGGGCAGGGGCGCAAGCCAGTGCAGTATCAGCGCAAAGGCGATGGCTGCCAGGAAAAGAATGGGCGGCCAAGGAATGCGGTTGGGAACGTCAGGCATTGGAGCGTGCATAGGGCGATTAACCCAATTTGTCAAGGAAATAAAGTCTATTGCAGAATATAGTATTATTCCGATTTACTTGCACTTGCGAAGAATTGCGCCTAGAAGGCGCCGTTTCCAGAGTCATTCATCAAGGAGCCGGCGAGCCCCATGGCGCGCGTCACCGTAGAAGACTGCATCGACAAACTGCCGAACCGATTTGAACTCGTGTTGCTGTCGGCACACCGTGCCCGCATGATCGCGCAAGGGGCGCCCATCACCGTCGAACGCGACAACGACAAGAACCCGGTGGTGGCGCTGCGCGAGATCGCCGAGGAAACCATCGTACCCGGCGATCTGCGCGAAGAATACATCCACGTCATGCAGAAGCATGTGGAAGTGGACGAACCGGAGGCAACCGAAGTGCCGCTGATCCAGCAGCCGGGCGACATGGCGATCGTCGCCGAGGACCAGGCGGCCGAGGACCAGCCGGATTTCGAGCGCATGACCGAGGAAGAGTTGCTGCGCGGCCTCGAAGGCATGCCGCCGGCCGAGAGCCCGGGAAGCCAGCGCAACGGCTATTGAGCCTGAAGCTACCTAATGAATTTCAGGCCGGACCTCTCGCGTCCGGCCTTTTTTGTCGTAGACTGCCGGCATGATACGGCAGTACGAGCTGGTCGAGCGGGTCGTGAAATACGACCCGGATGCGGATGAGGATCTGCTCAATCGCGCCTATGTCTATGCCATGAAGGCGCATGGCAACCAGAAACGCGCCTCGGGCGAGGCTTATTTCAATCATCCGCTGGAAGTCGCAGCCATCCTCACGGAGATGAAGCTCGACGATGCCACCATCGCCGCGGCCCTGCTGCACGACACGGTCGAGGATACGGAGACGACGCATCAGGAGATCGAGGAGAAGTTCGGCAAGGAGATCGCCTCGCTAGTCGATGGCCTCACCAAGATCGCCAAGCTCGATCTGGTCACCACGGAGGCGACGCAGGCCGAAAACCTGCGCAAGTTGTTGCTTGCCATGTCGCGCGATGTGCGGGTGCTTCTCGTCAAGCTCGCCGACCGTCTGCACAACATGCGCACCCTCGATCACGTCAAGCCCGACAAGCGCATCCGCATCGCCCAGGAGACCATGGACATTTATGCTCCGCTGGCCGGCCGCATGGGCATGCAGACGGTGCGCGACGAACTCGAGGACATCGCCTTCAAGGTGCTCAATCCCGACGCCAACCGGATCATCGCCGAGCGCCTGCAGAAGCTGCATGCCGAGAGCGGCGATGTGCTGCGCGAGATCGAAAGGGCACTGGCCGGCAAGCTGGCCGAGAACGGTATTAAGGCCGACGTCAATGGCCGCGAGAAGCGGCCGTTCTCGATCTGGCGCAAGATGGAGCGCAAGCATTTGTCGCTCGGCCAGCTCTCCGACATTTTCGGCTTCCGGGTGCTGGTGGGAACCGCCGACCAGTGCTACCGGGCGCTCGGCATCGTGCATCGCACCTGGCGCGCCGTACCAGGCCGTTTCAAGGACTATATCTCCACGCCGAAGCAGAACGATTACCGCTCGCTGCATACGACCGTGATCGGTCCCCACCATATGCGCGTCGAGATGCAGATCCGCACGCGGCTGATGCACGAGATCGCCGAGCGCGGGGTTGCCGCCCATGCCCTCTACAAAGATGCGCCCGATGCCCGCGAGGCGCTCGACGGGTTCCGGGCGCCGGCGGCCGAGTCCAATGCCTACCGGTGGCTACGCCATCTGGTCGAGATGTTGCAGGAGGGCGAGAGCCCAAAGGAATTCCTCGAGCATACCAAACTCGAGCTGTTCCACGACCAGGTGTTCTGCTTCACGCCCAAGGGTCAGCTCATTGCCCTACCGAAGGGGGCAACACCCATCGACTTCGCTTATGCGGTGCACACCTCGATCGGCGACAGTTGCGTGGGTTCGAAAATCAACGGCCGCCATGCGCCGTTGGTCACCGAACTGCAGAACGGCGACGAGGTTGAGATCATCCGCTCGGACGCGCAGGTGCCGCCGGCCGCGTGGGAGGGCCTCGCTGTGACCGGCAAGGCCCGCGCCGCCATCCGCCGGGCGACGCGCAGCGCGGTGCGCAAGCAATATGCCGGGCTTGGCCGCGAGATCGTCGAGAAGATGCTGGCCAAGCACGAGCGCAAATTCGTCGAGAAGGAAGTGGCCGCAGCCATGCCGCGACTTGGGTACAGGGATCTCGAAGATGCACTGGCCGCCGTCGGACGCGGCGAATTGCCGGGTCACGACGTTCTCAAGGCCATGGGGATCAGCGTCGAGGAAGGCCGGGCGCGCGAGGCCCGCCGCAAACCGCCACGGCTGGGTCCGCAGCGCGGCGATAGTGCGCCCATTCCGGTGCGCGGCGCCAACCGCACGGCGGCCTTGCGAATCGCGCCCGAGACCGGAGCGGTGCCGGGCGAGCGAATCGTCGGCATCATCACGCCCGGCGAAGGCATCGTCATCTATCCGATCTTCGCCAAGGCCCTCGAACAGTTCGACGGCGAACCGGAACGCTGGGTTGATCTCGCCTGGGACCAGACGGCGGCCGAGCAGCGCTTCCCGGCGCGCATCAAGGTGACAATCCTCAATGAAGTGGGCGCACTCGCGCAAGTCACCCAGACGATCGGCGATCAGGGCGGCAACATCGATGAATTGCAGATGGTGGCGCGGGCGGGAGCGCGCGACTTCTTCGACCTCGACATTACCGTCGAGGTACACGATCTCAAGCACCTGAACGAAATCATGATGGGCCTGAGGACGCGGAGCGCGGTAAGCTCGGTGGCGCGGGTGACGGGGTAGGGGATGCTGACAGGCCAACAGGTACTCGACGAATTCCGCGCCGCGGGCGCGCTGCTGGAGGGCCACTTCATCCTCTCTTCCGGGCTGCACAGCGGCCGCTACCTGCAATGCGCCCGGGTGCTGATGGATCCGAAACGGGCCGAGCGGCTGTGCGCCGGACTTGCTGGAATCGTCCGTCAACGGATTAGTTCACCCATCGACCTGGTCGCCTCGCCGGCCCTGGGCGGCGTTGTCGCCGGCTACGAGATGGGCCGACAGCTCGGCGTGCCGGCGATCTTCTTCGAGAGGGTGGAGGGCAAGCTTGCCCTGCGGCGCGGCTTCACCATTGCGGCGGGGGCACGGGTACTGATGGTTGAGGACATCGTGACCACCGGGCTATCCTCGCGCGAGTGTATCGCCGGTATCGCGGCGGAGGGCGGCCGTACGGTGGGGGCTGCCTGCCTCATCGACCGCTCGGGCGGCAGGGCCGATCTCGGCGTACCGCTGGCGGCGCTGACCGGGCTCGACATTCCGGCCTATGCGGCCAATGCGCTGCCGCCGGAACTTGCCGCCATTCCGGCGGTCAAGCCCGGCAGCCGGGGTCTCAAATGATCATCGGCCTCGGCAACGATATGGTCGATATCAGGCGGGTCGAGAAGACCCTCGAACGCTACGGGACACGATTCACGGACCGGATTTTCACCGAGATCGAGAAACGCAAGTCCGACCGGCGGGCGGCGCGGGCGGCCTCTTATGCCAAGCGTTTCGCCGCCAAGGAGGCCTGTTCCAAGGCGCTCGGCACGGGCTTCCGCCTCGGCGTGTTCTGGAAGGACATGGGTGTGGTCAACGAGCCGTCGGGCCGGCCCACCATGCTGCTGACCGGCGGCGCCAGGGCGGCCCTCCAGCGGCTGACCCCGCCGGGGCATGGCGTCCGCATCCACCTCACCATCACCGACGACTTCCCCTATGCCCAGGCGATTGTCATGATCGAGGCGTTTCCTCTCTCCTGACACGCAACTGTGATCATAGAGCAACAGTGGCAAAGCTTGAATGTTGTTGCGTTGCAACGCAAATTACCAGGGGCTATAGGCCGGTATTTGAGATGGACAGAGCGGGAGCTTTGGAGCTCCGGTCGCGATGCACAAGAAAGACCATACGATGGCGGCTGGCCAAGACTCCCGGCGCAAGTCCGAAGACGGCCTGTGGGAGACCGTCAAGGTCATTGTCCAGGCCCTGCTGATCGCGTTTTTCGTCCGAACCTTCCTGTATCAACCGTTCAACATCCCGTCGGCCTCGATGTATCCGACGCTCAAGGTCGGTGACTATCTTTTCGTTTCGAAACTCTCCTACGGCTACGGCAAATACTCGTTCAATTTCGCGCTCAGCGCCTTCGGGCGTGAGTGGGTCAAATGCTGCCCCATTGATTTTCAGGGACGCGTGATCTTCGCCGACACGCCGAAACGCGGCGACATCGCCGTGTTCAAGCTGCCGACCGACATCGACATCGATTACATCAAGCGGGTGATCGGGCTGCCGGGTGACCGCATCCAGATGCAGGCCGGCGTGCTCTATATCAACGGTGTGGCGGTGAAGAAGGAACGGATCGAGGATTTTGTCGATCCGGTCGGCGAAGGCGGGGGCCGTCCGGTTCCGCAGTATCTGGAAATCTTGCCCAATGGCGTGACATACCGGGTGCTCGACACCGAGGCCAACGGAGAAGGCGACTTCACCGAGGAATATGTCGTGCCCGAGGGCAAGTATTTCATGATGGGCGACAACCGCGACAATTCGCAGGATTCGCGCTATCTGTTGCAGGTGGGCTACGTGCCGATCGAGAACTATGTCGGCCGCGCCGACATCATCTTCTTCTCGAGTTCGCCGGATGTCTCGCTGTGGCAATTCTGGAAGTGGCCCGTCGCCATTCGCTGGAGCCGCTTCTTCAACCTGCTCTGAGCCCCCTTGGTTCGCTTTTCCCAAGCCAAATACGACGCCATCAAAAACCGCATCGGTTATGCGTTCAAGGACCGCGAACTATTGCGCCATGCTCTGACGCACGCCTCCAACAAAAAGAAACGAGGCGATTACGAGCGGCTGGAATTTCTCGGCGACCGGGTGCTCGCCCTCGTCATCGCCGAAAAGTTGTTCCGGCTCGATCCCGATCACGGGGAAGGTCAAATGTCGGCGCGCCACAGTGGGTTGGTGCGCGGCGATACCTGCGCCGAGGCGGGCCTGCTGCTCGGACTCGATGACTTCATCGTCATGGGCCGCAGCGAACTGGCAAAGGGCATGAACCGTAATCTCACGGTGCTCGGCGACGTGATGGAAGCGCTGATCGCCGCCATTTATCTCGATGGCGGAATCGATGCGGCGCGGGACTTCGTCCTGCGCACCTGGGAGCCGTACATCGGCGGGCAGCAGCACTTGCATAAAGACGCAAAAACCTTCTTGCAGGAATGGGCATTGGGCAAGGGACTGGCGATCCCGGCCTATCGCACGGTGAGCCGCGAGGGGCCGGAACATGCGCCCACCTTCGAAGTTGAAGTTCGGGCCGGAACCATGGAGCCGGTGCGGGGCACCGGCAAATCCAAGCGGCTGGCGGAACAGGCGGCGGCCGAGGCCTTTCTCAAGCGCGAAAACATCCGCTCATGACGCAAGCACCCAAACACTGCGGCTTTTGCGCCATCATCGGCGCGCCGAACGCCGGCAAATCGACACTGGTGAATGCGCTCGCCGGCACCAAGGTAGCGATCGTCAGCCGCAAGGCGCAAACCACGCGGGCCAGGCTGCGCGCCATAATCATGGAAAGCCAGGCTCAGATCGTCGTCGTCGATACACCGGGCATATTCGCGCCGAAGCGCAAGCTCGACGAGGCCATGGTGGACAGCGCCTGGAGCGGTGCCAGAGAGGCGGATGCGGTGATCGTGCTGGTCGACGGCCGGCGCGGCCGCGGCGAAGAGTTTACGACCCTTCTTGAAGGGCTGAAAGCCGCCAGGACCGGCGCCATTCTGGCAATCAACAAGATCGATCTGATCAGGCGCGAAAAGCTGCTGGAGATTTCGGCGGGCCTCAATGCGGCATTTCCCTTCGAGGCGACTTTCATGATAAGCGCGCTAACGGGCTCGGGCCTCGCCGATCTGCGCAAATATGTGGCCGCCAAGATGCCGGAGGGGCCGTGGCTCTACCCGGAAGACCAGGTGGCCGACGTGCAATTGCGCTTCATGGCGGCGGAGGTCACCCGCGAAAAGCTGTACGACCGGTTGCACGAGGAACTGCCCTATGCCTCGACGGTCGAAACCGAAGGCTGGGAAGAGCGCAAGGACGGATCGGTCAAGATCGATCAGACGATCTATGTGGAGCGCGACGGGCAAAAGATGATCGTGCTCGGCAAGGGCGGGCAGATGATCAAGCTCATCGGCCAGCTGGCGCGGGCCGAGATGGAAACGGCTTTCGAGCGGCGGGTGCATCTGTTCTTGTTCGTCAAGGTGCGGGAAAATTGGGCGAAGGACCCCGAGCGCCTGCGCATGATGGGGCTGGAGACCCGGGGCTGATACATGGAATGGCGCGACGAAGGCATCGTTCTGTCGGTACGCAAGCACGGTGAGACCGGCGCCATTGCCGAAATTCTCACCGCCGCGCACGGCCGCTGTCTCGGTCATGTGCGCGGTGGGCGGTCGCGGCGGCAGCGGCCGGTGCTGCAACCCGGCAACATCGTGCAGGCGGCTTGGCGGGCGCGGCTCGAAGAACATCTCGGTCACTTCACCATCGAGGGCCTAGAACTTAAGGCCGGCGCCATCATGGAAGTGCCGTTCCGCCTGGCGGGATTGGCGACACTCGCCGCCCTGGCGCAGCTCCTGGCGGAGCGCGAACCGCACCGGCGCGTTTACGACGCCATGCGCGTGGTTCTCGATGCGATCGAGGACGACGATGTCTGGCCCGCGCTCTTGGTGCGCTGGGAACTAGGCCTCCTCGAAGAACTCGGCTTCGGCCTCGATCTGTCGAAATGCGCGGCGACCGGCGCAGCCGAAGACCTCACCCATGTTTCGCCGAAATCGGGCCGGGCCGTCAGCTTCGCCGCAGGCGAGCCCTACCACGACCGGCTGCTGGTTTTGCCGGCTTTTCTCAGAATTGCGGGGGCGGCGGCAACACCCGCCGGCATCATCGACGGCTTCCGCCTGACCGGGCATTTTCTGGCGCGCGATGTGTTTGGCCCGCGCGGCATTGCCGCCCCCGAACAGCGGCAGTGGATCATCCGGGAACTGACACAAAGGCGGCATTGAGATCGCCGCCGCCGCCGCATATACGGAAGCTCATCAGGGAGATTGCCGCATGCTCGGACGCCTCAATCATGTCGCCATCGCCGTCCCCGATCTTGCGGCGGGCGCAAGTGTCTATCGCGACACGCTGGGGGCCAAGGTTTCAGCGCCGCAGGCTGAGCCACTGCACGGCGTCACCGTCGTATTCGTGGAACTGGCCAATACCAAGATCGAGCTGCTCGAGCCCCTGGGCGAGACCTCGCCGATCCGCGCCTTTCTCGAAAGGAACCCGGCGGGCGGCATCCATCATGTCTGCTACGAGGTGGACGACATCGTGGCGGCGCGCGACCGGCTCAAGGCGCAAGGGGCGCGCCTGCTTGGCAACGGCGATCCCAAGACCGGTGCCCACGGCAAGCCGGTGCTGTTCCTGCATCCCAAGGATTTCTGCGGCACGCTGGTGGAGCTCGAACAGGCATGAGCCTGACCAGTGCCATTGCCGTCTATTTCATCGTCTGGTGGGTCACGCTTTTCGTGGTGCTGCCCTGGGGGGTGCGGAATCCGCATGAAAGCGGCGAGCCGGTTACGGACGGCAATGAGCCGGGCGCGCCTGTCAATCCGCAATTGCTGCGCAAGGCGGTGATCACCACCATCCTGGCCACCGCAATCTTCGCCCTCATCCATGCCACCATCACCTGGGGTTGGATCGGCTTCGAGGACATCCCGTTCCTGGACCGGATGCCGGGCACCGGGTAGGCGGCAAAAGAAAAAGCAAGGCTTTCGCCCTGCCCTTCGGAAGTCCAATCTGCTTTCCGTTCTCCTGCCGCCCTTGCGGGACCGGCGGTGGCTTCTGCTCGACGGAACAACCGCGGCGTGCCCGGAAACGTCCTCCCCAGACCTGGGCCCACCATGGGTGATACCGCAGTCCGTGTTGTTATGGGCGCGGAAACTAGCAGATTTCAACAGACTGTCACGTTAAAAGCGACACAAAGCCGTCACAATCGCCGGGCCCCGCTGTCTTGTTTTCCGGAAGGTTTCCCGTAAAAGGGCGCGGACCTGCCGGAAACGGGGATTCTTTATGCGGCTTTCCCAATATTTCATGCCGATTCTGCGCGACGACCCCAAGGAGGCAGAGATCGTCTCGCACAAGTTGATGTTACGCAGCGCCATGATCCGTCAGGAGGCGGCCGGCAGCTATTCCTGGCTTCCGCTGGGTTTCCGGGTGCTGAAGAAAATCGAGCAGATCGTGCGCGAGGAGCAGGACCGGGCGGGCGCTCTCGAAGTGCTGATGCCGACCATTCAGCCTGCCGACCTGTGGCGCAAGTCCGGGCGCTACGATGCCTATGGCAAGGAGATGCTGCGCATCAAGGACCGGCACGACCGCGACATGCTCTACGGCCCCACCAACGAGGAAATGATCACAGACATTTTTCGCCAGGGGGTGCAGAGCTACAAGGACCTGCCGCGCAATCTCTATCACATCCAGTGGAAATTCCGCGACGAAGTGCGGCCGCGGTTTGGCGTGATGCGCGGACGCGAGTTCCTGATGAAGGACGCCTATTCCTTCGATGTGAGCCGCGAGGCCGGGCAGCATTCCTACAACAAGATGTTCGTGAGCTATTTGCGTACCTTCGCGCGCATGGGGCTGAAGGCGGTGCCGATGCGGGCCGAGACGGGACCGATCGGCGGTAGGGACAGCCACGAGTTCCTGATCCTCGCCGAAACCGGCGAGAGCCGGGTGTTCTTCGACAGGGATTTCTACGACATGGACTGGGGTGCATTCGATATCGACTACGACGATGTCGAGAAGGTGGCCAAGGTGGTCGACGATTTTACCTCGAAGTATGCCGCCACCGACGACAAGCACGATCAGGCGGAGTTCGAGCGCACGGTGCCGGAGG
The DNA here is from genome assembly GCA_052386315.1 of Hyphomicrobiales bacterium. GTDB lineage: Bacteria > Pseudomonadota > Alphaproteobacteria > Rhizobiales > Aestuariivirgaceae > Aestuariivirga. The sequence goes on along the minus strand of JBQTKG010000099.1, from coordinate 8,023 downwards.
GCCGCCGGCTCACCGGCCGCGGCATCGAAGTGGGTCACATCTTCTTCTTTGGATCGAAGTATTCCGAGCCCTTGGGCTGCGAAGTGCAAGGGCCCGACGGCAAGAAAGTTGCGGTGCAATCCGGTTCATACGGTATCGGCGTGTCGCGGCTGGCGGGCGGCATCATCGAGGCCTCGCACGATGCGGCCGGTATCATCTGGCCGGAGCCGGTAGCGCCATTCAAGGTGGGATTGATCAATCTCAAGGCGGGCGATGCGGAAACCGATCAAGTCTGCGGCAAGATCTACAAGGCGCTGGAAGACAAACGCGTGGAGGTCCTTTACGACGACCGCGACGAACGGCCCGGCGGCAAATTCGCGGCGATGGATCTGATTGGCCTGCCGTGGCAGGTCATCATCGGGCCCCGTGGCCTCAAGGAGAGGATGGCGGAAGTGAAGAACCGCAAGACCGGCGAACGCAGCAATGTGCCCCTTGACCGGGTCGTGGAGCGCTTCGCCGGCTGATGGAAAAGACTCTTCCCGATACCAAGCCTTTCGCCGGATTCGAATGGATGCTGGCGCTGCGCTATCTCCGGCCCAGGCGCAAGGAAGGATTCATCTCGGTCATCTCGCTGTTCTCGTTTCTCGGCATCCTGCTCGGTGTCGCCACGCTGATCGTGGTGATGGCGGTGCTCAACGGTTTCCGCGCCGAACTGCTCGACAAGATCCTGGGATTCTCCGGACACGCCAATGTCTACCGGCAGGACATGGAACCGATCGCCGAATTCGCCGAGCTTCAGAAGCGCCTCGAGGCGATCGGGGGCGTAACCCGGGTGATCGCGCTGGTCGAAGGTCAAGCCATGGCGTCGTCGCTGCGCAACAATACCGGCGCGCTGGTGCGCGGCATTTCCGAGGCCGATCTCAGAAAGTTGCCGAGTATCAACAATGACAGGCTGCGCACGGCACTGAAGCAACCGGGCATCCCCGACGAGCCGGCGAGTCTCGAGGGATTCGAATCGTCTGGCGGAGTTGCCATCGGCGAACGCCTGGCCTGGCGGCATCAATTGGGATTGGGCAGCCCGCTCACCGTGATCTCGCCGGAAGGGCCCGATACCGTCGTCGGCAATGCGCCGCGCATCCGCGATTATCCGGTGGTCGCCATATTCAAGATCGGCATGTCGGAATACGACGAAAGCGTCGTCTACATGCCGCTCGCCGAGGCGCAGGATTATTTCATGTCGGATGACGGCGTGACCGCACTCGATATCATGGTGGACGATCCCGACGCCATCGACGGCATGGTGGCGGCATTGCAGGAGGCGGTTGGGCCGGAATTGCAGGTGCAGACCTGGAAGGAGCGCAATCTCGCCCTCTTCAATGCGCTGGCGGTGGAACGCAACGTGATGTTCCTGGTGCTGACCATGATCATCCTGGTGGCCGCCCTCAACATCGTTTCCGGTCTCATCATGCTGGTCAAGGACAAGGGCCGCGACATCGCCATCCTGCGCACCATGGGAGCGACGCGCGGGGCGATCCAGCGGGTGTTCTTCCTCACCGGCGCGGCGATCGGCGTTGCGGGCACGGCGGGCGGTTTCGTCCTCGGCCTCGTCATCTGCCTCAATGTCGAAAGCATCCGGCAATTCATCCAGTGGATATCGGGCGTCGACCCCTTCAACGCCGAACTCTATTACCTGTCGCAGCTTCCCGCCGATATGGACTCCTCGCAGACCTTGTGGATCGTGCTGATGTCCCTGGCGCTCTCCTTCGGCGCGACACTTTATCCGTCGTGGCGGGCCGCGCGGCTCGATCCGGTCGAAGCCCTGAGGTACGAATGATGGCGGCGGCGCGCCAACCCGCCCTGGAACTGCGGCATGTGGCGCGCTCCTATGCCGAGGGCAAGGGACAGCTCGACGTCTTTCTCGACGTGAGCCTCAAAGTGCATCCGGGCGAGATCGTGGCGCTGGTCGGACCGTCGGGTTCGGGCAAGTCGTCGCTCCTGCACATTGCCGGGCTTCTCGAAACGCCGACCGCCGGCGAAGTTTTCGTTGCCGGGCAGAACTGCACGGCTCTCGACGATGCGGCGCGCACCCGTATCCGCCGCATCGGCATCGGCTTCATCTATCAGTTCCATCATCTGCTGCCGGAATTCTCGGCGCTGGAGAATGCGATCCTTCCGCAACTTATTGCCGGCGAGACGAGGGATGGGGCGACGGCGCGGGCCCGCGAGCTGTTGTCGCGGCTGGGGCTTGCGGCGCGGCTCGATCACCGGCCGGCCGAACTTTCCGGCGGCGAACAGCAGCGCGTCGCCATCGCGCGGGCGATCGCCAACCGCCCGCTCTTGCTGCTGGCCGACGAGCCGACCGGCAACCTTGATCCCGCCACCGCGGCTCAGGTACACAAGGAGCTGATGCGGCTGATCCGCGAGGAAGGACTGGGCGCCCTGGTTGCCACCCACAATCACGAACTGGCCGCCCACATGTCGCGCATCGCGCGGCTGGAAGGCGGGCACATCGGCGAGGCATAGAACATGAAGGCAGTATTTTCCGCCGCCCAGCTTGGGCACGCGCCGGCGCGCTTCCTGAGCCTGGGCAAAATCACCGATTATCCCGATTCGCCGGAGCGGGCGCGGCGGCTTCTGGAAGGGGCGCGCCATGCCGGCGCCCAGATCTTTGCCGCCCGGCGTTTCGATCCGGCCAAATTCGATGATGTGCATCTGCCGGGCTATCTTGCTTTCCTCCGCGGCGCTTTCGAGGAGTGGGAAAAGATCGAAGGGGCGGGACCGGAATTGATGCCCAGCCTCAGGCCGGTGGTGCGGCCCCTGGCGCGAAGCCCGCACATTCTCGCCCGGGCGGGAACGTTTCTCATGGATTTCTCCTGCCCGATTACCACAAAAACATGGATATCGGCGTCGGCCTCGGCGATGACGGCGCTGACCGCGGCCGACCTGGTGGCGAAAGGCGAGAAGGTTGCCTATGCGCTTTGCAGCCCGCCCGGCCACCATGCCTATGCCAATCGCGCTTCGGGCTTCTGCTATCTCAATAACGGAGCGCTCGCCGCCGAGCGGCTGCGCGACCACCATGAGCGCGTCGCCATTCTTGACATCGACCTGCACCACGGCAACGGCACCCAGGCAATTTTTTATGACCGGCCGGACGTGTTGACGGTTTCCATCCACGCCGATCCCGCCGCCTTCTATCCCTTCTATTGGGGAAGCGCCGAGGAGACGGGCGACGATGAGGGCGAGGGTTACAATCTCAACCTGCCGCTGCCGGTGGGCGCGGGCGACGATCAATGGCTCAAGGCGCTCGATACCGCCCTCGAACGCATCCGCAAATTCGAGCCGGGCGCCTTGGTGCTGGCGCTCGGGCTCGATTCCCATGAGGCCGATCCGCTGCGAGGCGGAAAGGTGACCACCGCCGGCTTTGCCCGCATCGCCGGGAAGATCGCTGGCCTGTCGCTGCCGACGGCAATTGTCCAGGAGGGCGGTTACCTGACCGATCACCTGGCGGACAATCTCGCCATGTTCCTTACCTCTTATGAAGGAGCGCTGGAACGGCTTGTGGAAGCGGCCGTCGATTAAGCTGCAAGATGGTGCCTCTGCCGCTAGACTGCTGTCCATGGCGAACGACTCACCCAAGCCCGGCGTCACCTTCATCCATCTCAGGACGCATTCGGCCTATTCGCTGTCGGAAGGCGCGCTCCCGGTCAAGCAGATGGCGGTGCTGGCGAAGGAAGCGGGGATGCCGGCGCTGGCCATCACCGATACGGGCAATTTGTTCGGGGCGCTGGAATTTTCCGAGGCAGTGGCCGAAAAGGGCGTTCAGCCGATCATCGGCTGCACGCTGAAGGTCGACTTCGCCGATATCGCGCGGGATGCGGCACTGCGGCCGCAGCACGGCCTGCGCAAGCTGCCGTCGCTGGCGCTTCTGGCCAAGGACGAAGCGGGCTACCGCCACCTGATGAAACTGTCGAGCCGGGCCTATCTCGACTCGGCCGACATTGTAGAGCCGCATGTGCCGTGGAACCTGCTGGAACAATTGCAGGAAGGGCTCATCTGCCTGACGGGCGGGCCGCAGGGGCCCGTCAACGAAGCACTGGTGCAGGACCAGCGACCGCAGGCACGGCAGCGCATCGAGCGGCTGAGGAACCTGTTCGGCGACCGGCTTTACGTCGAGTTGCAGCGTCACGGCATGGACGGCGAAAGCGCTGCCGAGCCGGGGCTCATTGAACTTGCCTATGAACTCGAAATTCCGCTAGCTGCCAGCAACGAGGCCTATTTCGCCAGGCCCGACGATTTTGCCGCCCATGACGCGTTGATCTGCATCGCCGACGGCGAGGTGGTGGCGGCCGAGGACCGGCGGCGGCTGACGCCGGAACACTATTTCAAGTCGCAGGCCGAGATGGCAGCACTCTTCGCCGATCTGCCGGAGGCCATCGAGAACACCGTCGAGATCGCCAGGCGTTGCGCCTTCCGGGTCGCTTCGCGCGAGCCGATCCTGCCGCGCTTCGCCGCAGGCGACGAGGGCGAGGAACTGCGGCGCCAGGCGAAGGAGGGGCTGGAGTTGCGCCTGGCCGGCCGCGGCATGGTCGAGGGCCGCAGCCGCGACGATTATCTGGTGCGGCTCGACTTCGAGCTCGACGTCATCATCAAGATGAATTTTCCCGGCTACTTCCTGATCGTCGCCGACTTCATCAAGTATGCGAAGTCGAAAGGCATTCCGGTGGGGCCGGGGCGCGGCTCGGGGGCGGGCTCGCTCGCCGCTTACGCACTCACCATCACCGATCTCGATCCATTCCGCTTCAACCTGCTGTTCGAGCGCTTCCTCAATCCCGAGCGCGTGTCGATGCCGGACTTCGACATCGATTTCTGCCAGGACCGGCGCGACGAGGTGATCGCCTATGTGCAGCAGCGCCACGGCAAGGACCGGGTGGCGCAGATCATCACCTTCGGCAAGCTGCAGGCGCGCATGGTGACGCGCGATGTGGGCCGCGTGCTGCAGATGCCCTATGGCCAGGTAGACCGGCTCTCCAAGCTCATCCCGATGAATCCGGCCAATCCAGTAAACCTGGCGCAGGCGATCGCTTCGGAACCGCGTCTGCAGGAAGAGCGCGATCGCGACCCAATGGTTAAGACGCTGTTCGAGATCGCGCTCAAGCTCGAGGGCCTCAACCGCAACGCCTCGACGCATGCGGCGGGGATCGTCATCGGCGACCGGCCGCTCGAGGAACTGGTGCCGCTCTACCGCGATCTGCGCTCGGCCATTCCCGCCACCCAGTTCAACATGAAATATGTCGAAAAGGCGGGGCTAGTCAAATTCGACTTTCTGGGCCTCAAGACGCTCACCGTGATCGATAAGGCGCAGAAACTTATTCGCCTGCGTGAGCCATCATTCGACATTGAGCGAATCGCTTATGACGATGCAAGAACCTACGAGATGCTGGGCCACGGCGACACGGTGGGCGTGTTTCAGTTGGAAAGTTCCGGCATGCGCGACGTGCTGCGCAAGATCAGGGCCGACTGCATCGAAGACATCATCGCCATCGTGGCGCTGTACCGGCCCGGGCCTATGGACAATATTCCGCGCTTCATCGCCTGCAAGAAAGGCGACGAGCAGCCGGACTATCTGCATCCATTGATCGAACCGGTGCTGAAGGAGACCTACGGCATCATGGTCTATCAGGAGCAGGTGATGCAGATCGCCCAGCTACTCTCCGGCTATTCGCTGGGTGAAGCCGATCTTCTGCGCCGCGCCATGGGCAAGAAGATCAAGTCCGAGATGGACGCGCAAAAGGAGCGCTTCGTCAAAGGCGCCACCGCCAAGGGCATCGAGGCGCACCGCGCCGACTACATCTTCGAGCTGGTGGCGAAGTTCGCCGGCTACGGCTTCAACAAGTCGCATGCTGCGGCCTATGCGGTGATCGCCTATCAGACGGCCTTCCTCAAGACCAATCATCCGGTGGAATTCCTGGCTGCCTCGATGTCGCTCGACACAGGCAACACCGACAAGCTCATGCAGTTCCGCCGCGAGGCGCAGAGGCTTGGGGTGAATATCGTGCCGCCATCGGTAAACCGCAGCGGCGGCGATTTTGCGGTGAAGGACGGCGTGGTTGTCTATTCGCTGGCGGCGCTGAAGAATGTGGGGGCGGGCGCCATCGAGCATCTGGTCACGGCGCGCGAGGCGGGCGGGCCCTTCGCTTCGCTGGGCGATTTTGCCAGGCGGATCGACGGGCGCATGGTCAACAAGCGGGTGCTGGAGAGCATGGCCAAGGCGGGAGCCTTCGATTGTCTCAATTCCAATCGGGCGGAGGTGCTCGACGGCGTTGAGTCGATCCTCGCCATGGCGAGCCGGTCCAGCACGGAAGCCGAGGCCGGGCAGGACGATCTCTTCGGCGTGGCTGCGGGCGGCGGTAATGACCTGGTTCTGCCGCCGCGCGAGGGCTGGCTGCCGATGCAAAGGCTCTCACTGGAATTCGAGGCGGTGGGCTTCTATCTTTCCGGCCATCCACTCGACGATTATGTGAAGCCGCTGGCCAAACTCGGGGTCGAAACCTGGGCGTCGTTCCACGAGAAGGCGCTGACCAAGGGAGCGACGGCGGCGAAGCTCGCGGGCACCGTCACCCACCGGCAGGAGCGGCGCTCCAAGTCCGGCAGCAAATTCGCCTTCGTCGGCTTTTCCGATCCAACCGGCCAGTTTGAGGCCATCTGCTTTTCCGACACGCTGGCGGCCTCGCGCGATCTGCTCGAACCCGGCAAGGCGGTGATCGCACGGGTCGAGGCCGATGTCGAAGGCGATGAGGTGAAGCTCAGGCTGCAGGCGGTCGAAGTGCTCGACAAGGCGGCGGCCACGGCGATTACCGGCCTCACCATCTTCGTGCGCGATGCCAGGCCCATCGATTCGATCGCCCAGCGCCTTGGCAATGGCGGCCGCGCGCCGGTGCGGCTCGTGCTGATGCTGGACAAGGGCCGCGAAGTGGAACTGGCGCTCGGCAACAAATTCACCGTGACACCGCAGATCAAGGGCGCGCTCAAGTCTATTCCCGGTGTCGTCGACGTGCAGGACTTCTGAGGCGGTAACCGCCGGAGCCTTGTTTCCGCCGGGCTGGCTACATATCTCCCAATCTTGTGTGGAATGACATAACTTTACAGGAAGTTCAATTATCATGACACCTTTTGCGATTGCCGGCATCCAGATGCAACTCGGCCATGGTTCGAATGTCGAGGCCATGCGGCAGCGGCTCGACCTCACCATGCATCTTTATCCGTGGGTGCAGATGGTGATGTTCTCGGAACTCGCAGTGTACGGACCGCTGCTGCAACATGCTCAGCCGCTGCCGGGAGCGGCGGAAGAGGCCTTCCAGGAGATGGCGCGGCGCCACAAGGTGTGGCTCATCGACGGCTCGATGTATGAGCGGCGCGACGGCGGCATCCACAACACGACGTCGATCGTCAATCCCCAAGGCGAGGTCATCGGCCGTTATCGCAAGATGTTTCCGTTCCGGCCGCTGGAGCAAGGGGTGCAGGCGGGCAGCGAATTCTTCGTCTGGGACATCGAGGGCGTGGGGCGTTTCGGCATTCTCAACTGCTACGACACGTGGTTTCCGGAAACCTCGCGCCAGCTTGTCGCCATGGGGGCGGAAATAATCCTGCATCCGGTGATGACTCACACCATCGACCGCGACGTCGACATCGCCATCAGCCATGCCACCAGCGCCATGATGCAGTGTTACGTCTTCGACGTGAACGGGCTGGGGGCGGGCGGCAACGGCCAGTCCTGCGTTTTCGATCCCTCGGGGCGGGCGATTTATCGCGGCGATGCGACCGAGCAGATCATTCCGATCGAGATCGATTTGGAGCAGGTGCGGCGCTCGCGCGAGCGGGGCCTGCGCGGGCTCGGCCAGATGCTGAAGGGCTTCCGCGATCGGCCCACCGCTTTCCCGGTCTATGGCGGGGATTTCGACACGTCCTATCTCGACAGCCTCGGCCCCGTCGCAACACCGCGCCGCATCGATGTGCCGCCGCCCGCCAATGTGCAGACGCTGCCGGT
>JBQTKG010000098.1:0-13230 GCA_052386315.1 Hyphomicrobiales bacterium | reverse complement strand
CGCGCCGCAGAAGTGACACCAGCGCCAAGCCGTCATCGCGCTTGGGCGATTTCACCGCCGGAAGCGTTGCCAGATAGGCCTTGATGTCGAGCACGTCTTCGACGCGCATGGCGGCATAGGAGGTGTAAGGAAAGGCCGGAATATAATGGCGGCCGCCGGGCGAGATGCCGCGCTGCACCGCGTTGACAAACTGAATGTCGCTCCAGCGGCCAAGCCCGGTTTCGAGATCTGGCGTCAGATTGGCCGGATGGAGCGCGCCGATCGGCGTCTTGAGGGGATAACCGCCGGCGGGCAAGTCCACGTCCACGTCCTTCAAGCCGGTCGCCGGCTTGTGGCAGGAATAACAGCCGCCGGCATTGTAGAGCCTTTCGCCATTACCGAGGTCTGCTGTGTGCTGCGGCAATAGGGAGGCATCAAGCGGGCGCGGCGCGCTCAACAGCCAGAACGCCACAAGCCCCAGCACCGCAAGCAGCGCCAGGACCCTAAGATTGCGTTTGCCCAGAAGTTTCTGGATGGCTTATTCCTTCGGACGCCGGAACTTCTCATGGCATCCGCCGCAGGCATTGCCCAGAGCCGTAAAAGCGGCCTTGAAGGAGGCTTCGTCGGTGCTGGCGGCGAGAGCGGCCATGGCCTTTTCATCTGCTTCGCTGGCTGCCTTGAATCCCTCCGGATCGCTCCAGACTTCCGGCTTGGCCCAAGTTTCGACCTTGTCGCCCTTGGCGCTGTCGGGGGCGAAGGGATCGGCGCCTTTCGCCGCCTCCCAGGCTGCATTGATGGTATCGAGGCTGGCCTTGACGGCGGCGGGATCATAGGTGGCTTCGCCCTTCATGATGGCCACCAGGGGGCCCAAGGCCTCGGCGCGCGACTTCATGAAGGTTTGCCGGGCCCTGATTGAGTCGTCGGGACTGGCATGGGCAAGGCTCGCCCCGAGTCCCAGAACCATGGCCCCGGCAATTACGATTTTGAACGGTTTTCCAGACAGCATCGACCAGTTCCTCCGTTTGTGTGGTGAAGCGACCGGGAGCATACCCCGCACCGGATGCTACGCCGGGAGCTTGGCGTTGCGTCCATCACAATTTTGTGTCGGGCGAGCCCGATCGCCGGGCTTGAAAGGGTCCCGGCGCCGTTAAGGTAAAAACGGATTTCTTCCATGAACGTCCGATGAACCCGCCGTTTCGCCCCAGTTCAGGGCATCCGGTTTAGGATTCTCTAAGGCTCGGCGGCATAGTCTCGCCCGGCCGGTGAAATGCCGACAGGATCAAGGCGGGTGCGATGAGCAACAGTCAAGCCGGACGAGAGATCACCCCCAAACCGCGCGAAACGCGGCTGAGCCCCGAACTCAACGAAATCCTGCATATGCTCGACTCCCTCGAGAGCCAGTTTTCCGCGCCCCACCTCAAGCCCGCCGCACAACGCTGAGCTAGATGCTCGCCTCGAGCGCCGCAATCGCCGCGCTCGCCGCCCGGCCGATGGCGACGGCCACGGCATCGGCTTCTTCCGCATCGGAAATCGCATCGAGCCGCCCCGCCACGGCGGCGAGCTGGGGTGCCGCAAAAGTGACGGCGAGGCCGCGCAATTGGTGGCCATAGAAGGCGAGGGACCCGGCTTCCCCGTGGCGGACGATCCGGGCGATATGGCGGACGCAATCGGCGATGTCGCGGCAGGCGACAGCGACCAGTTCCGCCCAGACGCCGGCGGGCAGTCCCGATTTCAATCCGGCAATGCCCGATGGCGACAGCGGCGGATGGGTTTCAAACGGGACGGGCCGCGGGGCGGCGGGCTTGCGGGTCAGGGCGGCTTCGACCGCCGCATGCAGCTCATTGCGATTGGCGGGCTTGGGCAATGCAACATCGAAAGTCTCGCGCCAGGAGACCGATTGTGAGGTATCGGCCAGGAAGGCGGATAGCGCCATCAAGGGCGTGCGGCCCGGAGCGCCGCCAAGATTGCGGATGGAGCGTGCGGCGGCGATGCCATCCATCACCGGCATTTCGATGTCGAGCACGATCAGGTCGAATTTCTTGGCTCTGGCGCAGTTGAGGGCTTGCTCGCCATGTTCGACGGCGTCGACGTCGCAGCCCATGGCCTTGAGCAAGGCGGAGGTGACCACCCGCATGGCGATGGAGTCCTCGGCCAGGAGGAGCTGCGGACGGCTGCCGTCCGGCTGCCTGAGGCTCAGGGGCCCTGCCGCGCTCACTGCGGCACCTGCGGCGGCGCGATAACCCATGCTTGGACCTGGAACCCACTCGACTGACTGATGCCGAAACTACGGGTCTTATGGTTTGCAAATGGTTCCCGGATCGATGAAACTTTTAGCCAACGGCTAATGCGCGGTTAAGCGGGCCGGCGCGCTACTTGGTGCCGAACATGCGGTCGCCGGCATCGCCGAGGCCCGGAACGATATAGCCGTGGTCGTTCAAATGGCTGTCGATGGCGGCGGTGAAGATCGGAACGTCAGGGTGGATCGCGGCGAAATGGCGGATGCCTTCGGGCGCCGACAGGAGACAGACGAAGCGGATGTCCTTGGCGCCCTTCTGCTTCAAGCGGGTCACGGCGGCTGAAACCGAATTGCCGGTGGCCAGCATCGGGTCGACCAGGATCACCGGCCGCTCGGCGATGTCCTCGGGAACCTTCAGATAATATTCGACCGGCTGCAGCGTCTTGGGGTCGCGGTAGATGCCGATGTGGCCGACACGGGCCGAGGGCATCAGGTCGAGCATGCCTTCGAGCAACCCGTTGCCGGCGCGGAGGATCGAGACGATGACCAGCTTCTTGCCCTTGAGAATCGGCGCCTCCATCTCGGCCAGCGGCGTTTCGATGGTCTGGGTCGTCATCGGCAGGTCGCGCGCCACCTCGTAGGCGAGCAGCAGGCTGATTTCGTGCAGGAGCTGGCGGAAAACGGCGGACGGCGTGCGCTTGTCGCGCATCAAGGTGAGCTTGTGCAGGACCAGCGGATGATCGACCACCGTCAGGTTCTTCGGCAGATCGGCTTTGGCCATGGCGGAACTCCCTTAGCGCGTTTTCCCGAAAAGTGGAATCGCTTTTCGGACAAGAAAACGCGCCAAGTCAATAATTTGGCGCATGTTCTTGCCGCCAAAGTGTGTCCACTTTGGCGGAACATGCACTGGCTCCCCGTCATTTCCGCGATCCCGGCGCCAAACTCAAGGCCGGGCGGCGGTCATCCACCGAATTGAACTTTTTGCCGAGAGAATAGCCCTTGAATGATCCGGCGAGGGCGCCTATATGGTAACATAACTTGTTACAAATTGGATTGACCATGGCCCAGACAAGCAAACCCATTCCCGCCGGCACACGCATCGGCCACGTCCACCTCAAGGTTTCCAATATCGAGCGGGCACTCGCCTTCTATTGCGGGGTTCTGGGCTTCCAACTGCAGCAGCGCTATGGCGCCCAGGCCGCCTTCGTCTCGGCCGGCGGCTATCACCACCACATCGGCCTCAACACCTGGGAAAGCGAAGGCGGTTCGCCGCCGCCGCCGGGCACCACGGGGCTCTTTCATGTCGCAATTCTCTATCCCACCCGGGCCGATCTCGCCGATGCGCTGAAGCGGCTCGCGGCCCACGACATTCCCCTCGACGGTGCCTCGGATCATGGCGTCTCGGAGGCCCTTTATCTGCGCGATCCCGATCAAAACGGCATCGAACTCTATTGGGACAAGCCGAAAGAGCAGTGGCCGCGCGATGCCGACGGCGGCCTCGAGATGGTGACGCGCCGGCTCGATCTCGAAAATCTCCTCAAGCAAGCCAACTGACGGAAAGCAAGACGATGACGAAAGTTCTGGTTCTCTATTATTCCGCCTGGGGCCACATCGAACAGATGGCCTATGCGGCGGCAGAAGGCGCCAAAGCGGCGGGCGCGGCGGTAGACGTCAAGCGCGTGCCCGAGCTGGTGCCGGAAGACGTCGCCAAATCGTTGCATTACAAGCTCGACCAGATGGCGCCCGTCGCCAAGCCAGAAGAACTCGCCAGTTATGACGCCATCATCTTCGGCACCGGCACGCGATTCGGCAACATGACGGCGCAGATGAAGAATTTCCTGGACCAGACGGGCGCGCTGTGGATGAATGGCGCGATGGTCGGCAAGGTGGGCTCGGTGTTCACCGGCTCGGCCACCCAGCATGGCGGCCAGGAATCGACCATCCTCAGCTTCCATACGGTGCTTCTGCACCACGGCATGGTGCTCGTCGGCCTGCCTTATGCCTTCCAGGGCCAGATGGGCGTGGACGAGGTGAAGGGCGGCTCGCCCTATGGCGCCTCGACCATCAGCGGCGGCGACGGCAGCCGTCAACCCAGTAATGTTGAACTCGAAGCCGCTCGCTATCAGGGCAGGCATGTCGCGACAATCGCGGCGAAATTATCCGGAACCGCAACATAAATAGCGGCTTAGCAGCCGGCGACCGCAAAGGCCGCCGGTGCGCGGGCCTTCAGCTTACTTGGTGGCGGATGGATCGGCGGGCGATGAAAAAGGCCGGCTGAGCAAGGGCCGATCCGAGCGAAAGATATCCGGACGCGGCGGCAGCCGTGGCTTGATTTTGGGCATCGGAATGAGACCCTCGCGCTGGGCTTTCTTGCGGGCGAGCTTCTTGGCGCGGCGGATCGCTTCGGCCTTCTCGCGAACCCGGCGCTCCGAGGGTTTTTCATAGGCGCCGCGCTGCTTCATCTCGCGAAACACGCCCTCGCGCTGCATTTTCTTCTTGAGAATCTTGAGGGCCTGGTCGACGTTGTTGTCCCTGACGAAAACCTGCATGCGGTGGCCTTATCCGGTGATCGAATTGTTGAAAGCACTCATGAGCTTGAGGACTTCTTCTTGCGCCACAGCTGGTAACCGTTCTCGGCGATGCCCGACTCGATGGCGTCGCGGCGCAGGCCGTGCGGGGGGAGCTGATCCGGCCGGACCACCCCGATGCCGGTCCACGGCGCAAATTTCGGCGGCAGGCGATCGCCGGCCGGATCGGTTGCAAAGCCGTGCAGCGCCGCGGATTTGCTGGAGCGGAACATGAAGAGATTGGACTTGGCCGCCACTGAAGCGTTCCTTTGCGAAAAGCGTAAAGAGACTGCGCGACCCCGCGCAACTCAGGAGTAAGAATATGTAGAGCCGCATTCTTCTTGCAAAGAACCCAGCCCCGCCGGCCGCCCGGCGGCAAGCGCTACTGCCCAAACCCGCCGCCGGTACATCCGCGGTCGACAGGCCTGGACGAGATCGCTTGAAGTTAGTTCGTGACCTGCAGACGGTCCGCCGACGATTTGCCGGTGCGCTTGTCGGCAACGACTTCGTAGGAGACCTTCTGGCCTTCATTGAGGCCGCTTAGTCCGGCGCGTTCGACGGCGCTGATGTGGACGAAAACGTCGGGTCCGCCGGAGTTCGGCTGAATGAAACCGAAGCCCTTCTGCGAATTGAACCACTTTACGATACCTGTTTGCATGCTTCTTCCTTTCAAGGTGCAAGTGCGTGATGGTGCATACGCGCTTGGTGCGCGGCGCAACCTATCGATGTTCTGGATATGAGGGGTAGGGCAGAGGCACCTTGATTTAGAAAGTGCGGCGCCGAGCCAATCGACCGAAACTCGATGCCGTCAATATAGCCGTTCCGGCAGCGGATTACAAGCACTTCCGGCACTGACCAAAAGTGCTCACAGTTCCCCAGGCATCCGTGATATAGGCGCTTGCCGCGATGCTAGAAGACCGGCGCGGCAGAAAGCGATTCCCTATTGAAAAGCAATCTAAATTGAACGGCGTCTCGCAGGCGTGGAACGCGCGGCTTGCGCCATACCGGTATCCGGACAATTGGCGGGCCATATTCGAGATCGCCGTCACGGCGCTCCCCTTTGCCGGTCTGTGGTTTGCGATGTGGGCCCTGTCGCAGGTGAGCTTCGTGTTGACGCTGCTCGCCGCCATACCCACGGCAGGCCTGATGGTGCGCCTCTTCATGATCCAGCACGATTGCGGACACAGCGCCTTCTTCACTTCGCGGAAGGCCAATGACTGGGTTGGGCGGATCTTTGGAGTTTTCACATTGACGCCCTATGATTACTGGCGACAATCGCACGCAATGCATCATGCCGGCTCGGGCAATCTCGACCGGCGCGGGATTGGCGATATCGACACTCTGACGGTTGCCGAGTATCTGGCGCGCGGAAGGCTGGGCCGCCTGAAATACCGGCTCTACCGCCATCCGCTTGTCATGTTCGGGCTTGGCCCTTCCTATCTGTTCATCTTGCGGCACCGGCTGCCGCTCGGCGCCATGTCGCAGGGCCGCATGCCATGGCTGAGCACAATTGCCACGGATCTGGCGATCGCGGCGGTCTGCGGGCTGTTGATCTACTTGGTCGGCCTGGCGGCCTTTTTGGCGATTCAGCTGCCAATCGTCATGATTGGAGCATCGGTGGGAGTCTGGCTGTTCTATGTCCAGCACCAGTTCGAACGGACACATTGGGAACGCAATACAGACTGGACTCATGAGACTGCGGCACTTCACGGCAGTTCGTATTACGATCTGCCGCGACCGCTGATGTGGATCACCGGCAATATCGGCATCCACCACCTGCATCATCTGTCGAGCCGCATTCCCTTCCACAGGCTGCCGCAGGTACTGAAGGATCATCCGGAACTGAAGGCGGTCGGGCGCCTGACGCTTTGGCAGAGCCTTAAATGCGTTCGTCTGACGCTTTGGGATGAGGACGCGAAGCGGCTGGTTTCATTCCGGGAGGCCGAGCGGAGATTGACACCGCGCTCAGGCCGGTGAACGGGTGATCGACCGGATGGGCCCCCGGTCATGGCCCGACATTTCCGCGATCTTGCGATCCTGGGCCGTGATCATTGTCTTGGCATCCGTGTCCCGGTCAAGCGCCGACAGATCGGCCGCGGCAATCCGCCGGCGGGAACTCCTGGTGCCGTCCTCATAGACGACATCGAACAGGACGAAGCTATCGTCCAGGCTAAATTTCTTCCTGGCCATCACGTCGGCTCCTTATTTTCCGGCGCCGTATCGGCCGCGACCGCTTCGGCTGGGCGATCCTGCTTGCGCTGGGCCGACTTTTCTTCGCGTTTCAATTGCTTTTCGAGCGCCTTGCGGGCCTTGGCGCGGGCCCGCTGGTTGCGGTCCTGGTTGTAGTTCGGCGGGAATGCCATTTCTTTCGCTCCGATTTGGCTGTGGGCAGTCATAAGCACTTCTGGCGGCAAATACCAAGCGGAAGCGCAAAAAGGTCGCTATTTGCGCGACGAAGGCGCATATAGGATCATCATCGGCATTTTTCATCAGGCGCCGGCGACCGGGAACGCATTGCTCCCGCCTGCACCGGCGAGAGACATCATGGCGGCGGCGCGCTATTCGGCAGGCCAATCCCTGCATCTTTTGAAGGACCTGCGCTTGCCGAAGGCCCGGGCTGACGGACTTTATAAGGTGGTTCGCGTCATGCCCAACGAAGGCCGCGAGCTTAGCTACCGCATCAAGCACGACTTCGAGGCTTTTGACCGCATCGTCACGGAAAGCCAATTGGCCGAACCAGAAAGGAAACAGGATGAACCCGCCCAAATCAGCCGTAAATCGAAGGCCCGACCATAGATATGGACCCAACGATCATCATGGCCGCAACGATGCGTTGAGGAATCAACGCCTTGCCCATGAGGAGGCGCAGAAGGCCGCGGGGCTGTGGGGCGAGATGTCGGTCGGCATCATCGAGCGCAACGGCACCGCCTTCGTGCATGTATGGAAGGGCGCGTCGCTGACCGATGTCTACCGGCTGGCGGCGAAGCGGCCCAAGGAAATTTCAAAATCCGATCACGAGGCGCTTTGCTCGTGGCTCAAGGCAGGCCGCTATGAGGGATTCAAGCGCAGCATTTCGGCATGGAATGTAAACATCGAGGAAGCCGCGCGCATCAAGCTTGAAATCATTGCGCGGCTTGCGGCGGAAGGAACAAAGGTCGTCAATCCGGCACCGTGACGAGCCACCGGCGGCTTCAAATCATGGCAGCACCGCCATTGGCGCCCAGGCATTGGCCGGTGAAGAAGCTGGTGCCTGGCCCGGCCAGAAACAGGATGGCGGATGCGATTTCCTCCGGCCGGGCTAAACGGCCCAGGGGATGGGCGGTCTCAAGGGCCCTTTGCTCCGGCGTGAGACTTTCAAATGCCAGCAGCGCCGTATCGGTCGGGCCGGGGGCCACGGCATTGACCAGAATGCGCGGCGCCAGTTCCCGCGCCCAGGAACGCGTCAAACCCAATATCGCCGCCTTCGTCGCACAATATACCGAGGCATTGGCGCGGCCCAGGTAAGCGAGTTCCGAAGCAATATTGATGATCCGGGCGCCATCGCCGAGATGCGGCAGGGCCTCGCGGGTGACCAGGATGGCGCCACGCACATTGACGGCGAAATGCAGGTCGATATGGCTGGCGCTGATCGACGCGATCGGCGCCTCGCGCATGATGCCGGCATTGTTGACCAGAACATCCACCCCGCCGAGTTCGCGAATGGCGCGGGAAACCCCGCTGACGATATCGTCTTCGCGCGCGAGATCGCAAGGGAAGATAGGCGGGACGCCGGAACGTTCTTCAAGATCGAGACCGGCGACACGTGCCCCTTCCGCCTGAAACATGGCTGCCGCGGCTTTGCCGATGCCGTTCGCCGCTCCGGTAATGAGAACGCGCTTTCCGTCAAACGGGGTCACCATGGCACCTCTCCCCTGTCGACGCCCAGCGACTGGCCGGTGATGTTAGCGGCGCGATCGGAGGCCAGAAACAGATAGGTTTCCGCCATGTCCCGAGGCTCCATCAGTCCGGGGAGGGCCTGGCCCGCCACGATGCCCGCAAGCAGTTGCCGCTCGCCGACCTGACGGCGCTCGGCCATAATGGATAGCGAACGCATGGAGGCTTCAGTGCGCACCCAACCAGGACAGACCGCATTGACCCTGATACCGCGTGGGCCCAGTTCTTTCGCCCAGGTTTTCGTCAGTCCGATCACGGCATGCTTGGAGGCCACGTAGGCGCCAAATTCAGGCTCGGCCACACGCCCCCAGATCGAGGCCGTGTTGACGATGGCCCCGCCCTCCGCAATTTTCGGCAAAGCCCGGCGGGTCACGATGTGCGTCCCGATCACATTGATCTCGATTATTCGGCGGAAAGTTTCTTCGACATCCCGGCCGCCCTCGGCCAGCGGTGTTAGCCGTTCCAGGCCGGCATTGTTGATCAGAACGTCGATATGGGAAAGTGAGGCAAGTGCCGCGGCCACCGCCTCGCCGTCGGTAATGTCGGCAACGGCTCCCGTAGCACCGATCTCCCGGGCGCGCGCCACGACATTGCCGTCATCGGCAATGAGGAGAAGCCGGGCCCCTGCCGCCGCAAAGCCTTCGGCGACGGCGAGCCCGATGCCACGGCTCGCCCCGGTAATGACTGTCACTTTTCCGTCCAGCATGCGGGTCATTTTATCGGACCGGCGACAGTGCGGATAAGGTGCAATATGTCGTTGCGCAGTTCGAAGAAGGCCTGGCTCTCGCGAATTTCCAGGCCGCGTTCGCCGCCAAGGACGGAGGCAACGTCGATGTCCTGGAGAATGTTCGCCGGCCGTGCGGAAAACAGGATGATCCGGTCGGCAAGGAACACGGCCTCCTCCACGTCATGGGTCACAAAAACGATGGTCTTTGCCTCCCTTGCCTGAATCTGGCGCAGTTCGACTTGCAGCCGCTCGCGGGTCAGAGCGTCGAGCGCGCCGAAGGGCTCATCCATGAGCAGCACGTCGGAGCCCGCGGCAAGGCTGCGGGCTATCGCCACGCGCTGGCGCATGCCGCCGGAAATACGGCTGGGGTAGGACTTTGCGAAGTCCTCAAGTCCGATGAGCTTGAGATAATGCTGAATCCGCTCGGCGCGTTCCGCCGGCGCAAGGTCGTCGCGGTAATGCATGCCGAACGCAATATTGCCTTCAACCGTCAACCAGGGAAACGAAGAATAGGACTGGAAGACCATGCCGCGCCGCCGGCCGGGTCCATGGATGGCCTGACCTTCGAGCCGGATGGTGCCCGACGTCGGCGTGTCGAGTCCCCCGACCATGCGCATGAGCGTCGTCTTCCCGCAGCCCGATGGACCGAGAAACACGGCGAGCGAATTGCGCGCAATGGCAAGCGAAGTTTCGAGCACCACGGGAACCATGCCGAACGACTTGGTGACGCGATCGAATGTCAGGTAATTTTCCGTCATCCCGCGCGGCTCAAAGGTATTTGAACATGCGGCGATGGAATGCCCGCAACAGCTGGTCGGTAATCAGCCCGATCAGACCGATGACGACCACGCCGGCCATGACTTCCGGCGTCTTGACGTAGCGGCGCGCCGACCAGATGACAAAGCCGAGGCCGGAATCGGCGGCCACGATTTCCGCGATCACCAGATAGGTCCAGCACCATCCCAAAGTGATCCGGAGATTGTCGACGAGCGATGGCCCCATGGCGCGCAGCGCGACATCGGTCAATACCTGGCGCGGCTTGGCGCCGAGCGTGAATGCGATTTCCACGTATTCGTGAGGCACCCGCCGCATATCGTCGGCCACCATGAGCACCAGCTGAAAAAAGGTCCCGAGCCACAGCAGAAACACCTTGGTCTCTTCGCCGACGCCAAACCAGATGATCGACAGCGGAACCAGGGCGGGAACCGGCAGATAGCGGATGAAATCGATTGTCGGCTCGAGAGCGGCGCCGACGATCCGGTAGCTGCTCATGAGGATTCCGATAGGGATCGCCATCGCCGCCGCGATCAAAAAGGCGATCCACACCCGCAGCGTCGATACGGCCGTGTGCCAGAGAAGGCTCTGGGTCGTCAACATCGACCACATGGCCGCGACCACGCCGGTGGGTGACGGAAGGAACTGGGGCGCGACCCATTGGGCGCGCGCCACGGCTTCCCACAGCAACAGCAAGGCGACGGCCATGACCACGCCGATGGCGATCTCGGCCCGCGCCGATGCGCGGCCCCGGAAAGTCAGCAGTTCACGCATTTCGCTTGTGGCCGCACATGCCAGCGGGAAGCCGGCACAGGCTACTGCCCGGCGAGCCGGTGAATGACCGAGTTGTCAATCTGCTGATTGGCATCCAGTTGATTTTCGGCCGCGCCATTCTCGAGATTGAGCGTCATCACCGTGTCGAAGATATCGTGCAGCTTGCCGCGCTGGCCGGGCTTGCCCAGAAAGTCGCGCGCCTCGCCGAGCGTCGTGTAGGCAAGGCTGGTGCGCAGTATCTCCTTCACATCATCCGGTGTCAGGCCGAAATGCGGGGCGGCCAGCTCGGCATATTTGTCCGGCTGGCTCTTGCTGTAGTCGATCGCCTTGTAGATGCACTTGAGGAAACTCGCATATTTCTTGGGATTGGCGGCGAGGTCGTCCTTTCGGGCGGTGATGATGTCGATGATTATGCCGGGATAGTCCTTCGAGGAGGAGAAGACGCGGGCACCCGGCCGCGTCGATACCTTCACCGCCTGCGACATGAATGGTTCATAGGTGGCGATGGCGGCTATCGATGAATCGGCGAAGACGGCGGCTGTGTCGGCGGTGGCGATGTCCTTGATCCGAAGGTCGTTGAGGGTCATCCCCACCTTCTTGAGATCGAGCTGCAATAGCAGGCGGGCGGGAATGTTGGGTTCGGCGGCGATGGTCTTGCCCCTGAGCTCGGCCACGGACTTGATGGCATCGTCGGTTATGACGCCGTCGCCGCCAACCGACTCGTCGATCGTGCCGATGATCACGCCGGGGGTCGAGGCGTCACGGGGGCGTCCCTGATGCTCGCCAACGGTGCGCATATCCACCTCGATATCGCCGCGCGCATAGGCCGCCAGCACATTGGTGCGGTCGTCCTCGAATTTGTAGTCGACCTCCAGGCCTTCTTCCTTGAAGCAACCGAGATCGTTGGCGACGTGCACGGGTGCGAAGCCGAGCCAGGTCGGCGCCAGCATGCGGATGGTTTCCGCAGCGTCGGCCGTTGTGGCTGCAACCGCCATCAAAGCGGATACTGCTGCACTTGCGAAAAGATACTTCATGGTTTCCTCCCCGGACACTTTGACTTGACTTTATGCTCAGTATTCGCCGAGTCAAAGTCTAACACGGGGGCGGCTGTCAAGATTGTCGCATTTCCGCGGGGGGCGTAGCAAAATGCCGGCGGCTGGTTTGGACGCTCAGACTGCCCGTTGCTGAAAGGCGAGACTCATGATCAAGAACCCCATTCCATGGCCCAACGGCGCCCGTTGCGCGTGCGCCATAACCTTCGATATGGATGCCGACAGCCTCATCCACATCGCGCTGCCCAAGGACAGTCATGAGCGGCTCTATCCGATTACCATGGGCCGCTACGGACCCACGGTCGCCGTCCCCCGCATTCTTGAAACCTACCGGAAGTTCGGTCTGAAGCAGTCGTTCTTCATACCCGCCTGGTGCATCGAGCAATATCCGGCAGCTGTCGAGGCGATCCTGAAGGACGGTCATGAGATCGGCCATCACGGCCTCATCCACGAAGACCCTGTCTCCACGAAGGGAAAAGCCCAAAAAGCGGCTTTCGAGAAAGCCCTTGCAATCCACAAGAAGCGGATCGGCAAGCTGCCGCGCGGCTATCGGGCGCCACTGTACAATGTCACCCAGCAAGTGGTCGATCTGCTGGTCGCCAATGGCTTCCTTTACGATTCCTCCCTGATGGCCGACGACATACCCTATCTGATGAAGACCAAGCACGGTGACCTCTGGGAGGCTCCAACCCACTGGGGTACCGACGACTGGCCGCCCTTCGCCCATTATGCCGAGATCGACTATCTCATGCCGGTAAAGGCCCCTTCCGAAGGACTCAAAGCCTTCTGGGAGGAATTCGACGCCCAGTACGACGCGGGCGGCTTCTGGATGGGCATCTGGCACCCTTTCCTCACCGGGCGTCTCGCCCGCTGGCGCCAAGTCGAGCAATGGCTGGACCACACGCTCAAAACCAAGAAGGTATGGTTTGCCTCCCTCGAAGCGATAATCAATCACGTCAGAATGCTCTCGGCGAGCGGTCAATATCAACCAAGAGTGGAGCGACTGCCTTACTTCAAAGGAGCTGTCAGGCCGTGAGGCGAGATATTCTATAACTCGTAGATGAACGGCCCGAGACATAGGTGACATTCCGTACCGGACACATGGGTTACACTTTTTGCTTGTTTTGGCGAGCGGGAGGTGTGGATGCCGTGGAAAGAGAGTTCGGTGATGGACGAACGTCTTCGCTT
>JBQTKG010000097.1:0-6435 GCA_052386315.1 Hyphomicrobiales bacterium | reverse complement strand
CGAGTCGGTCGTGGCCCCATGAGCCAGACCAATCCTCAATGTCCCGCCCTTTTTCGGTTCGGCGCGGGCGGCCTTGGCGAACATGGTGTTGGCGGCAGCCAGCGTCAGGCCCGACGCCAGCGCCAACTGGGTGAACTCGCGGCGCGAAATCTTGCCGCGGCCGGCGAGTTTCGCTGCCATCTGCAGCTTGTGGTTCGTCGTCATGTCGCAGTCTCCTCCTGACTTAGATTGTCGAGCCGGCGCAACTCGCACGGAGCCTGACGGCTCATTCTTGTTCTGACGCTGCGTAATAATGAACTGGTTCTCTACAAGACGCGCAACGCTTCAATCGGCAACGTCTCACTAAACAAGGACCCCGTCAATCGCTTGACGGGGCCCTGCCGATCAGAATTTGTGTTGGCCGAGTTGCAGCTAACTCACGCCATCCACCAGCGCTCGAAAATGTAACCGCCGTCGTCGTCGAAGTTGGTGTTGAGGTCGCCGTGGGCCACCGACTTGGAATAGGCCGACACGAAGTTGTTGAACATCAGCACAATCACGCCGCCGTCGTCATGCAGGATTTGCTGCATCTCGGCATACATCGCCTGGCGCTTGGCATCGTCGGTCTCGGCACGGGCGGTCGACAGCAGATCGTTGAACCGCTCATTGTTCCAGAACGTATCGTTCCAGGCGACTCCGCCCTGGTAGGCGGTGGAGAACATCCAGTCGACGGTCGGGCGCCCGCCCCAGTAAGACACGCACCAGGGCTTCTTCATCCAGACATTGTCCCAATAGCTGTCGTCGGGCTCGCGGATGACATTGATGTCGATGCCCGCCGCCTTGGCCTGCGCCTGCATGAGCAGCGCCGCATCCACGGCGCCCGAGAACGCGGCGTTCGACGTCGAGAAGTCGACCTTCAGCCCTTCCATTCCGGCCTTCTTCAGGTGGAACTTCGCCTTATCGGGATCGTAGGAATAGGTTGGTTCCGGAGACGTGGCGAATTTGATCGAGGGCGCAATCGGGTTGTCGTTGCCCGGAGTGCCGTAGCCCAGGAGCACCTTGTCCACGAGTTCCTTGCGGTCGACCGCCCATTTAAGCGCCAGCCTGACATCGACATTGTCGAACGGCTTCTGGGTCACGTTCATCGGCGCCACATAGTGGCCGAAACCGGTAATGTTGCTGATTTCGAGATCGGGATTCTGCTTGAGCAGATCGATGGTCTTGAGGTCGGCCCGGTTGATGTAGTGGATTTCACCGGACACCAAGGCGTTGGTACGGGCGGCCACGTCGACGATCGAGAGCTGTTCGACGGCGTCGAACCAAGCGGCATCCGATCTGTGATAGTTCGGATTGCGCTTGGCGGAGAGCTTAACACCGGGTTCATAATTCTCGATGATGTAGGGGCCGGCGCTGACACCTTTTTCCCATTCGATGCCGCCGCCGTCCTTGGCCGGATAGATCGGCAGGTGATAGTCGGAGGTGATGTAGGGGAAATCGGCGGAGCCGCTGTTGAGGGTGAAGACGACGGTCTCCGGGCCGTCGGCCACGACGTCCTTCACGATGGCCAGGGGGGACTTGACCGGCGACTTGGAATTTTCACCGCGATGGTAGTTGTAGGTCTCGACCACGTCGGTGGCGGTCACCGTCTTGCCGTTGTGGAAGGTCAGCCCCTTGCGGAGCTTGTACACCCATTTAGAAGCGCCATCGGCCGGCTCGATCGACTCGGCCAGATGGGGCACCACGGCGTTCTTCTGGTCGATCTGCACCAATTGAGCGCCGAAGATGCCGGTCGACATGTTGCCCTGAAAACCGTTGGTCCAGGTGGCGGGATCCAGCGCGTCGGTGGTGGCGCCGTGGCCGGAGCCGAGCCTGAAGGTGCCGCCACGCTTGGGCGCGGCGCGGGCCGCCTTCGCGAACATAACGTTGGCCGCGGCTGCCGTGAATCCGGCGGCCAAAGCCAGTTGCATGAAGTCGCGGCGCGAGAGCCTTCCCTGCCCCACAAGCATCGATGCGCGTTTCAGTTTTGTTTCAGATTCGGTCATGCGTTTCTCTCCTGACTGACCAATATGTCCAACTGTCCGAGAAGATGTCCGATGCAATGCCCGCCCGGCGGGGCGAACCCTGTGCCCGGCCGGCGTAGCCATGTCGTCTCCCCATTTCTTCTTTTTCTTGCGGATGGCCGTTGAGCCGGTCCTGTACCGAAACCTGTCACGGCCCACTGCCTCCGTCAATGACAGTCTGCACCGGCTCGAGGCGCAAAAGCGACAATAGGCAGGGTAGATGCGGCTGGATTTAGGCGCCGGCGAGGTTCTCGGGTTCAAACCGGTAATTGGCCGAGCAGAACTCGCAGGTGACGCTGATTTCGCCGTTGTCGACCATGCCGGCGCGGTCGTCTTCGGGAAAGCGCCGCAGCATCGCCGCAACGCTCTCGCGCGAACAGGTGCAGTGGCGGACCAGGGCTGCGGCCGGGTAAACGGTCACACCGTCCTCGTGATAAAGCCGGTACAGGAGACGTTCGGGGCTGAGGGTGGGATCGAGGAGCTCGTGGTCTTCGGCGGTGTCGAGCAGGAGCCGCGCCCTTACCCAATTGTCGTCTTCCCGGACCTTCTCCTCGACGCCGTGCGGCGCATCGCCGGAAGAAAACTGCATGGGGCTGATGCCGCCGTCCTTGGGCAGATGCTGCACCATAATGGCGCCCGCCCGCCAGGCTTCGCTCCGCCGCCCCCGGCCAAGGATCGGCCCCGCCGACAGCCTGAGCCGGGTCGGTATCTGCTCGGACTGGGCGAAGTAAGTGCCGGCCGCCTCGGTCAGGGTGTTGCCGTCGAGCGGCACGATGCCCTGATAACGCTCCATGCCGGGGCCCTGATCGACAGTCATGGCGAGGTAGCCCTTGCCCATCAGGGCGGGCTGCGCCGGAGGATCGAGGGCCGCGACCCGTTCCCGGTCGAAGCGGGCATAGCCGCGGATCTTGCCGGGGGACACATAGTCGGCGACGATCATGTCCACCGGGCCGCCGGTCCTGGTCTGGAGGATGAACTTTCCGTCGAACTTGAGGCTGGCGCCGAGCATGGCGGTCAAGGCAACGGCTTCGGCGAGTAGCGCCGATACCGGAGCCGGGTAATCGTGCTTGTGAACAATGTCGTCGACCGCCGGTCCAAGCCTGACGACGCGGCCGCGCACGCCGAGCCGCTTGATCTCGAAGGGCTTGACGAGATCGTCCGCCTGAACCTCTTTTGCTTCAATCATCGCCGCTCAAACAGTGGAGCAAAATGCTTTTCTGTATATGGAGGCGGTTTTCGGCCTCGTCAAAGACCGCCGATTGCGGGCCGTCGATCACTTCGCCGGTCACTTCCTCGCCGCGGTGGGCGGGCAGGCAGTGCATGAAGATGGCATCCTTCGCGGCAAGAGCCATGAGCCGGGCATCGACCCGATATGGCTTCAGCAGGCCGTGCCGGTTCGCCGCATCCTTATCGTGCATGGAGACCCAGGCATCGGTGATGACGCAATCGGCACCGGCGACCGCCGCCTCGGCGGAGGCAACGAGTTGCACATCGGCCTTCTCCGCCCGGGCCCAGCGCAACAACTCGGGGGCCGGCGACAGGGATGGCGGACAGCCGAGCCGCAGCCTGCCGCCCAATCTTGCGGCCGCGTGAATCCACGAGGCGGCGACATTGTTGCCGTCGCCGACCCAGGCAATGGTCTGATTCGCGAGCGGCCCCTTGCGCTCCTCGACCGTCATGACATCGGCCATGACCTGGCAGGGATGCGACAGATCGGTGAGCCCGCTGATCACCGGCACGCCGGCGTGGCGGGCGAGTTCGGTCAGATGCGCGTGCCGCGAGGCCCGGATCATGACACAATCGACATAGCGCGACAGGACGCGGGCCGTGTCGGCTATGGTTTCGCCGCGCCCCAATTGCATGTCGCCGGTGGAAATCACCAGCGTGTCGCCGCCAAGCTGGCGCATCGCCGCCTCGAACGACACTCTTGTGCGGGTCGACGGCCGCTCGAAGATCATGGCGAGAATGCGCCCCCGCAGCGGTTCGCCGGCCTCGCGTGCGCCCCTGGGCAGGCCGATGCGCGCCTGCTTCATGGCCCGCGCCGCGGCGATCATGGCCTTGAGATCGGCGCTTGCGAAATCCGCGATATCGAGAAAATGCCGGGGCGCCGCCGCCATTGCCATTGCCTCAGGCCGCCTTGGCTTCGAGCTTGCGGCAGGCCCGGTCGAGCCGGCTCACGGCATCGGCAATATCGGCATCGGTGACGATGAGCGGCGGCAGTAGGCGCAGCACATTGTCGCCCGCTCCGATGGTGAGCAGTTGCTCATCGAAAGCGGCGGCCTGCAGCTCGGTGTTGGGCAGCTTGCACTTGATGCCCATCATCAGGCCTGTGCCACGAATCTCGTCGATCACGGCGGGATGCTCGTCCTTGAGGCGGGCGAGCTTCTGCTTCAAAGTCAGGCCGCGCTGCTGGATGCTTTCGAGAAAGCCCTTGGCCAGCACCACATCGAGCACCGCATTGCCGACGGCGGTGGCCAGGGGGTTGCCGCCGAAAGTCGAGCCGTGCGTGCCGGTCGTCATGCCCTGCGCCGCCGTCGCGGTCGCCAGACAGGCGCCCAGGGGAAAGCCGCCGCCGATACCCTTGGCTATGCCCATAATGTCGGGCGCAATCCCCGCCCATTCGTGGGCGAAGAGTTTGCCGGTGCGGCCGATGCCGCATTGCACTTCATCGAGCACAAGCAGCAGGCCATGGCGGTCGCAGATCTCGCGCATTGCCCTGAGAACCTGGGGCGGCAGCGGACGGACGCCGCCTTCGCCCTGGATGGGCTCGATCAGGATACCCGCCGTTTCGGGTCCGATCGCCGCCTTCACCGCCTCAAGGCCGCCGAAGCCAACCTGATCGAAACCCTCGACCTTGGGGCCGAAGCCTTCGAGATATTTCGCCTGGCCGCCGGCGGCGACGGTCGCCAGCGTGCGGCCGTGGAAGGCGCCCTCGAAGGCGATCAGCCGGTAGCGCTGAGGGTTTCCGGTGACGGCGTGATATTTGCGCGCCATCTTGATGGCGCATTCGAGCGCCTCGGCGCCCGAGTTGGTGAAGAACACCGTGTCGGCGAATGTCGCCTCTATCAATCTCCGGGCCAGCCGCTCCTGGCCCGGCATCTCGTAAAGATTGGAAGTGTGCCAGATCTTGTGGGCCTGTTCGGTGAGCGCTTTCACCAGATGCGGATGGGCATGGCCGCAGCTCGTCACCGCCACGCCGGCGCCGAAATCGAGATACTCCTTGCCCTCGGGCGTATAAACGCGCACGCCTTCGCCGCGCTCGAAGGAAATCCTGGCGCGCGCATAGGTGGGGAGCACGGGTGCAATCATCGGCCGCGGCCCTCGTTCAAAATCGATGCGGCGCCGCACGAAGGACGGCGCCGCTCACTTCACCGGCTTATAAATCCATGATCGCCGAGGGTCAATTGCGCGCGGCCAAAAGCTCGGGGTGAGTCAAAAGAGCGCATGTACCGGCGATTGCAACCCTTGTTAAGGTTTCGTTAACGACCATGTAGAGGTAGTGACGAGCTTGTACCGGTCGGGATTAGCTGGGGAAAACACCCCGGGACGGCAACCGGATTCTTGCAGTCGAACCACCGCGTATAGTAGTGTTCGTATATTGAGCCTACGAAATGTAGGATTTCACAGTCAGGCGAAGGCGTAGCGCGTGCGGCGGCAGGGCCGCGCGAAAGAAGAGGGATTCGCGGCACGATGGATGGCAACCATGGAGGGGCAAAAATGTCCTGGACAGATGAGCGGGTGGAACTTCTCAAGAAGTTGTGGACCGAGGGCCTGAGCGCCAGCCAGATCGCCACCCGGCTCGCCCAGGGCGTCACCCGCAATGCCGTCATCGGCAAGGTGCATCGTCTCAATCTCTCCGGCCGCGCGCCGCAGCCGCGCTCGACGGCGCCGCGGGCGCCACGCAAGCCGCGCGAGCCGAGCCATCCGGGCCGTTCGACCGGCATGCCGTCGCTGCCCTCGGCCGGCAACACGGCGCTCAAATCCTTCCTGCGTCCGGAGGCGGCGCCGCGGCGCGTGGCGCTGCTGGAGCCGCAGCCCGTCCGCCTTGTCGATCTGCCGAAGGACGGGCGCGTCACCATTCTTCATCTCTCTGACAAGACCTGCAAATGGCCGATCGGCGATCCCGGCCATGAGGACTTCTGCTTTTGCGGCCATGGGCCGCGCGACGGCTCGCCCTATTGCGCATATCATGCGCAGCTCGCCTATCAGCCGCTGCAGGATCGCCGCCACCGCAAATCGGTCTTCGGCTGATTTATTTTGCGCGCGCTTTAGGGCGTGTCGTCAAATTGGGGATTCGCAAATCAGTTGAAGTGTGATTCATGGGGAGCCTTCTTTAAGGAGGGCCATCCGATGAAACGTTATGGTTTGCGGGATGATCAATTTGCGCGGATTGAGA
>JBQTKG010000096.1:0-12477 GCA_052386315.1 Hyphomicrobiales bacterium | reverse complement strand
CATGGCGACGATGCCTTTGCCGCCGCGATTGGTGATGCGGTATTCATAGGACGAGGTGCGCTTGCCGTAGCCGTTGGCCGAAACCGTAAGGAGCATCTGCTCGGCCGCGCCCATTGCGGCGTAGCGTTCCTGGGACAGCGCCGTCTCGCCGGCCTCCTCCTCATCGGCCGCGGCGGTTTCCACTTCCTCGCCGGCCACGGCGCGCGACATCTTGATGAAGGCGGCGCGCTCGCCGGGAGTTGCCTCGACATGGCGGATCACCGCCATGGAGATGACCTTATCGTCCGCTTCGAGCTTGATGCCGCGCACGCCCGTCGAATCGCGGCCCTTGAAGACGCGGACGTCGGCGGCCGGGAAGCGAATGCACTGGCCATTGGCGGTGGTCAACAAGACATCGTCGTTGCCGGTGCAGATTTCGACGCCTGCGATCTGGTCGCCGGGGTCGAGTTTCATGGCGATCTTGCCGCCGCGCTGGATATTCTCGAAGTCGGAAAGCTCGTTCCGCCGGACAGTGCCGGAGCGGGTGGCGAACATGAGCTGCAGCGACATCCATGCCTTCTCGTCCTCGGGCATCGGCATCACCGTGGTGATGCGTTCGTCCTGGGCGAGCGGCAGGAGATTGATCAGTGCCTTGCCGCGCGACTGGGGAGTGCCGACCGGCAGCCGCCAGACCTTCATGCGATAGACCATGCCGGCGGAGGAGAAGAACAGGATCGGCGCGTGGGTATTGGCGACGAACAGCTTGGTGACGAAATCCTCCTCGCGCGTCTGCATGCCGGCCCGGCCCTTGCCGCCGCGCCTTTGGGCCCGGTAGGCCGACAGCGGTACGCGCTTGACGTAGCCCGTGTGGGACACTGTCACCACCATATCTTCGCGCTGGATTAGGTCTTCGTCTTCGACCTCGCCCTCGTTCTCGGCAATCTGGGTGCGGCGCGGAGTATTGAACTCGGTCTTGATGGCGGCCAGTTCCTCCTTGACGATGGCCAGCACGCGGGCGCGCGAACGCAGGATATCGAGATAATCGGCAATCTCGATCGCCAGTTTTTCCAGCTCCCCGGCGATCTCCTCGCGGCCGAGCGCGGTCAGGCGCTGCAGCCTGAGATCGAGAATGGCCTTGGCCTGTTCTTCCGAGAGCCTGTAACTGCCGTCGCCCGCCAGCCGGTGGCGTGGATCGGCGATGAGCGTAATGAGCGGCGCCATGTCCTTGGCCGGCCATGACCGTCCCATCAGGGCCTCGCGGGCCTCGGTGGCGTCTCTGGACTTGCGGATCAGCGCAATCACCTCGTCGATATTGGCGACGGCGATGGCGAGGCCCACCAATATGTGGGCGCGGTCGCGGGCCTTGCCAAGCAGATGCTTGCTGCGCCTAGTGACCACTTCCTCGCGGAAGGCGATGAAGGCCTGCAACAGGTCCTTGAGGTTCATCAGCTCCGGCCGGCCGCCGGTCAGGCAGACATTGTTGATGCCGAAGCTCGATTGCAGCGAGGAGAATCGGTAAAGCTGGTTCAGCACGACATCCGGCATGGCTTCGCGCCGCAGTTCGATGACCACCCGCATGCCGTGCCGGTCGCTCTCGTCGCGGATGTCGGAAATGCCCTCGAGCTTCTTCTCGCGCACCATTTCCGCGATCTTCTCGATCATCTGCGCCTTGTTCACCTGATAGGGAATCTCGGTGACGATCAGCGCCTCGCGCTCCTTGCGCAGGTCCTCGGTGTGGACCTTGGCGCGCATGACGACGGAGCCGCGGCCGGTGTGAAAGGCCGACTTGATGCCGGCGCGGCCGAGGATGATGCCGCCGGTGGGGAAGTCCGGGCCCGGAACGATGTCGCTCAGCTCGTCGACGGCGATGGCGGGATTATCGATCATGGCGATGCAGGCGTCGATAACTTCGCCCAGATTGTGCGGCGCCATGTTGGTCGCCATGCCGACGGCGATGCCGCCGGCGCCGTTGACCAGCAGATTGGGAAAGCGGGCCGGAAGCACCGTGGGTTCGCGTTCGGAATTGTCGTAATTGGCCTGGAAGTCGACGGTGTCCTTGTCGATATCCTCCATCAGCGCCTGGGCCGCTTTCGCCATGCGCGATTCCGTGTAGCGCATGGCGGCGGGCGGATCGCCGTCGACGGAGCCGAAATTGCCCTGTCCGTCGATCAGCGGCAGGCGCAGCGAAAATTCCTGGGCCATGCGCACCAGCGCGTCGTAGATCGACTGGTCGCCGTGCGGGTGATACTTACCCATGACGTCGCCGACGACGCGGGCCGATTTGCGATAAGGCTTGTTCCACTCATAGCCGTTCTCGTGCATCGAAAAGAGAATGCGGCGGTGCACCGGCTTGAGCCCGTCACGCACGTCGGGCAGCGCCCGGCTGACGATCACGCTCATGGCGTAATCGAGGTAACTCTTCTTCATCTCCTCTTCGATGGAGATGGGCGAAATTTCGTTTGGATTGGCGGGCGGCGGCGCGCCGTTCTCGTCGTCGTTATCGGCCACGGAAAACCTTCAGGAAGCCCCAATCTGGACCATCCCAATCAGGTTCTGCCGTCGCCGGAGCCCGCACGATTCGAATGGTTCCGCAGTGTAGTGGGGCAACGTCCCGCAGGCAACGAAAAGCTGTTGAATTTCCAGAGAAAACCCCGGCCCGAAAGGCTCGATTCCGGGGCTCAGATCTTGCGGAACTTGACGCCCTTGCCGAGATACCAGCCATTGTCGGCGACGACCGTCGAGCAGTTCGGCTTGCCCTTGGTCCACTTCGACATCATGATGCAGAGCTTGCCGTTCTCGAGACTCCAGCGTCCCGTGTCGCTCTTGCCCGGCATCAGGCCGATGAGCGTGCCATTGCCCTTGGCGGTGAACTGGACGGTGACGATGCCGTTGACGACGGCATAGAAGCTGCCCGGGAAAAGCTTGCGCAGTTCCGAATGGGTCAAGACCTCGTCGGCGGCTGCGCCGTGGGATGACAGAACCAGAAACAGGCCCGCCGCGGCGAGCTTTAGGTTGCGGCCCATGATGAGCACCTCTTTAATGACAGGTAGCGCCTTGCGGGTACGATGGTACGCACAACCGCTCGGACCGGTCGTGGTTAAAATAGTATGATCGTGTAGTTTGTGTGACCGGAATGCGGTCAACTTGCCTTAAAAAGGCACTTCGTCGTCAAGGTCGCGGCCAAAATTCTGCGGTTTGGCGCCGCCGCGCGGCTTGTCCAGGGGCCCCGACTGGCCGAAATCGCCGCCGTTCTGGCCGGCGGTTTCGCCGCTGCCGCGGGCGTCCAGCATGGTCAGTTCGCCGCGATAATTCTGCAGCACGACTTCGGTGGAATACTTTTCGACCCCTGAATTATCGGTGTATTTGCGCGTCTGCAGCTGGCCCTCGATAAACACCTTGGCGCCTTTTTTCAAATACTGCTCGGCCACCTTGGCGAGGTTCTCGTTGAAGATAACGACCCGGTGCCACTCGGTTTTCTCCTTGCGCTCGCCGGTATTCTTGTCGCGCCAGGATTCCGAGGTGGCGACGCTAAGGTTAACGATGGGCTTGCCATCCTGGGTGTGGCGGACTTCCGGATCCCTGCCGAGATTGCCCACCAATATGACTTTATTCACCGACCCGGCCATGTCCGCCCTCCTGTCCTTCCGCGCACCCTAGTCATCAAACCGTTCCCTGGCACTGCCTATGACGGCTTTTCCACACTGTTTATGTTCTTTTTTTGTTCTTTACAAGTAGATCGTATTTATCCCTTGACAGCAAGTAGCAAAGATGATCCCTTTAAGCCTCGGGCCTGTCCCGCCATACAAATTAAAGAGTTGTCCGGGCTTAAAGGTGCGGCTGCATAAGGATATCAGGAAGACTGTGGTCTTCATTGGTGACTATGATCTGACAGACAAAAAGGAACCATTCCGCGCCAGAGGGACCGGGTTCCTGGTTGGATTTCGGGATTACTCCTGCTTGGTCACTAACAAGCATATTGCGCTGACGCTGGGCGACTATCCGTTCTCAATTCGGCTCAACAATTCATCCGGTGGTTGCGATATCGTGCTTGTGGAGAGCACAGATGAGAGCCGAATGACTTGGTATTTTCACTCAGACAGCAACGTTGATTTGGCAGTTGCTCCCTTCTCTTACCCCCTACGCGAAAGGGGTAATGAGGAACTGCATCTACCGTCTCGGATGTTGCTCACTCAAGCCGATATCGAAGACAATGCGGTGGGGGTGGGAGATATTGTTCATACGGTCGGCATGTTTCGCTTCATGGCGGGCAACGAGCGCAATGTGCCAATTGTTTTTACCGGCAACGTGGCCATGTTGCCTAGCGACGAACCGGTGCCGGTCGAAGACTGGGACGACAGCAACCGGACAAAGCGCGTCCACGCCTTTCTGATTGAGGGAAATGGCATTGAGGGAATGAGTGGTTCTCCTGTTTTTGTGCGCAAACCGGGGACGCTTGCATTTGTGAACAATCCGAAAGAACCAAATAAGGTTGAAACGGCTCAATTGATCGGTAATGACTTGATGCTGCTAGGCGTATGGTCCAATTCTTTTGCTGGGCTCGCTACGCGAATGCTTTCAGGTGGCGCTTTCAACAAAGCAATGATACCTGTTGGAGTCGGCGTCGTCGTGCCTTCATCCAAGCTGTTGGAAATTTTCGAGAGCAAAGAGATGACGGAAAAGTTTTCCGAGTGGGATAAAAATCGCGAACTGGCATCGGCAGCGAGAAAAACTATCGCTGAAGTTGTCCCTCAACCCAGCGACGAAAGCCCCACTCACCGAGAGGATTTCAGGCGTCTTGTAGACGCGGCTGCGAAAACGCCGCCACAAGACGATCAAACATAAGGGTATGTGACTGCCTATAGTTACGGCGGTACGAGAACTCGCTGACGTACTTCCACATATGCTGGCTCGAAATGTGCACGTGGGTTCCCAAGATCGCCCGCTTGAAATGGCTCCAGTGGCCCTCAATCGTGTTGGTGTGAACGTCGCCCCGGACGTATTCCTTCTTCGAGTGATTGACGGTCTGGTGAATGTAGCCATCGCCAAGGCGGCGATAAGATTTGAATTCATCCGTCATGACGCGCGTACCGGGAACAATATTTTCGCGAACGATTGGGTCCATAGTGCCCATGAAGGAATCAGGGATTGGACCAGCGATGAGGTTGCCGCCGCGCTCAACCAGTCCCATGATGACAGTTTTGTTTGTACCTTTAGAGCGGCGAGCATGGCGCTTTTGATGACCACCCATGACCGTTTCGTCGATCTCTACCGACCCAGAAAGAGGACCGGGCTTATCGGCTGAGGCCATTAGTTTCCGCAGCTCATGGGCCATCCGCCACGCTGTCTTGTACGTGACCCCTAACTGCCGTTCCAATTCCTTTGCGGCCACGCCGTGCCGGGTACTGGTCATCAGGTACATGGCAAAGAACCATTTGGTCAGCGGTGTGCTGGATTTGTGGAAGATGGTTCCGGCGCATGGATAGACGTGGTAGCCACATTCTTGGCAGGCATAGGCTTTGCGGGAGTGCATAGGGTGAAATTTGGACTCCACCGCGCCACAGCCGGGGCACGTCAATTCTGTGCCACCGAACTTGGATTTCATCAATTGGGCGAGGCAAGCGGCGTCGTCCGGATATTCGGCCTGAAACTGCTTGAAAGTATAGCGCGCCATGACAAGTTCCTACCTGCGGTACAGGGATAACATAGGGCGCTGCATACTTGCTGTCAAGGGATAAATACACAAGTAGATTGTGGACAGTCCGCGGCACGTCTGCGTCCATACGCGCCCGATTGATTGACCGCGCAACCGATTGCTAGTGAGATGACGGGCGGCCCGCAGGACCGCCCGTTTCCAATGAATTGAGGTGAACAGTGATCAAAGCCATCGAATCCGCCAAGGCGCCAAAGCCTTTCTCCAACTATTCGCAAGCCATCGCCATCGATCCGGGCGCCCGCTATCTGTTCGTCGCCGGCCAGGTCGGTGCGACGGTTGCGGGCGAAATTCCCGCTGACCCAGCCCGGCAGCATCAGCTGGCTTGGGAAAACGTGCTGGCGATCCTCGCGGCCGCCGGCATGGACCACCGCAATATCGTCGATGCCCATGTCAACATCACCGACCGCAGCCACATCGGCCTCTACCGGGAAACCCGCGATCAGATGCTCAAGGGCCACCGCCCGGCGGCCACTCTCCTGGTGGTTTCGGGCCTCGCCGACCCACAACTCGTGATGGAAGTTTCGGTAGTGGCAGCGGCCCCGGCCACATGAGCCGGAAACGCTGCAAGTGAAGTCTGTCAGCGCCAGTCGAACAATACGAGCTTTGGCAGGTACCGGCCACCGGTCCGTTCCTTCGCAATTGCAGCATGATGTGCATGATTCTGTTCCCGCATCATGGCAGTTGTGTAAAGGTTTGAATACGTGTCAAAAATCCAGTTCATGGCAATCTCCTTCGGTTGCCTGCAATATGATCCTTTCGCTCTTGCAATACAAACGG
Source organism: Hyphomicrobiales bacterium (assembly GCA_052386315.1). Lineage (GTDB taxonomy): Bacteria > Pseudomonadota > Alphaproteobacteria > Rhizobiales > Aestuariivirgaceae > Aestuariivirga. The sequence continues at coordinate 6,008 of JBQTKG010000096.1, read as the reverse complement.
CTTTAATCTACGCTGCCTGTAACAAAAGCTTACAGGTTAAGTTTGGCCCGCCGACTACCATCGTTGAATGCCCTACGAGCCTTTGAAGCCGCCGCCCGGAATGGCAGCTTCACCGTGGCGGCCGGCGAACTTTTTGTCACCCATGCCGCGATCAGCCGCCATATCCGGGATCTCGAGGACTGCCTGGGCACGCAGTTGTTCTTGCGCACCGGCCGCGGCGTCCAACTGACCGAGGCGGGGCGCCGCTTTGGCGGCAAGCTGACATCGCCATTCGATGCCATGGCAGAGGCCGCACGCGAGGCCGCGGCGGCCGGCGCTGTCCGCCAGCTCAAGGTGTCGGTCGAACCTTCCATCGCCTCACGCTGGCTGGTGGCCCGCCTGGGAAGCTTTGGCGAACTCCACCCCGACATCGAGCTCGCCATCGATCCCACCAACAGTTTCGCCGATTTCCGCGGCGGCGAGGCCGATCTCGGCATCCGCTATGGCCGCGGCAACTGGGACGACGTCGAGACGGTGCGGTTGTCGCATGTGGTCGTCTTCCCGGTGTGCGCGCCGCGGCTCGTCGCCGATGTGCCGGACCTCGATCCCGGCGGTCTCGGCAACTACAATCTGCTGCATGAGGACCGCAAGCAATGGTGGGCGGACTGGCTGCGCCAGGCGGGCGTGGCCGGGGTCGAGGACTGGCGCGGCACCGTGTTTCACAATCATCTGGCGATCGAGGCGGCCGAGGCGGGACAGGGATTTGCGCTCGGCGACCAGATTCTGTGCACCGACGCACTGCTCGACGGCCGGCTCAAGCGGCCCTTCTCCCTCGACTTGAAGGATCACGGCAGCTATTGGATTGTGCGCGCCAAGGGCTCGAAGGAAACCGCTCCCGCCCGCGCCTTCCGCGAATGGCTGACGAGCGAGATGGCGGAGACCAACCGGAAATTCGCCGCACTTAAGCCGCCGCCGAAAAACGTTTCACGGTAGTTGCGCAAGGCGGCGCAAATGCTAGCGTCCGCCGTCTTCGCAATGGAGTAGCCTCGGTGCCCTGCAAACTTTACGATTGTTCCAAATGCCCCGGTTATTGCTGCTCCTATCCGGTTATCGAAGTGAAGGGCGGCGACGCCCGCCGCATCGCCAGGCATTTCGGCATCTCGCTCAAGGCGGCGGAGAAGTATTTCAAGCCGGCCCACGGCTACAAGCGGGTGATGCGGCGCAAGATGGACACGCATTTCGGCAGGATCTGCCGGTTTTTCGATATCGAGGCGCGGCGCTGCACGATCTATGAGGCCCGCCCCGCCACCTGCCGTGTCTTCCCCGGCGGAGCCCGTTGCGGCTACTGGGACTTCCTCAAATTCGAACGCGGCGGCCAGAAAGACGAAGACTATGTCTCGACCACCGATCACAGCGGAAACTGATGGGATTGGGTGCAAGCATGGCACAACGGATTTCCGTCCAACGGCTGGCCGAACTGACACCGGCCCGGCGGGCCGGACTGCTTCGCCGTACCGAGAGCGATCTCGGTCCTTTCATCGAGAAGGTAAAGCCGATCATGGAGGCGGTACGGACCGAAGGCGACGCAGCACTCGCCCGATTTGCCCGGCAGTTCGACAAGGCGCCGGTCGATCAAGACAAGCTCGCCGCGACGCCCGCCGACTTCGCGGCGGCGCAGACATCTCTCAGCGCCGAAATCCGCGAGGCCATCGCCTTTGCGGCCGGCAATATCCGCACCTTCCATGAAAGGCAGATGCCGCGACTGCAGTGGCTCGAGGAAATCCGCCCCGGCGTCTTCGCCGGTGAAAAGATCACGCCCATCGCTTCCGTTGCCTGCTACATCCCGCGCGGCAAAGGCTCTTTTCCGAGTACGGTCCTGATGACCTGCATCCCGGCAACCGTGGCCGGAGTTGCCGACATCTGCATCATCACGCCGCCCGGCCCCGACGGCCATATCGACGCGGCAACGCTCGCGGCGGCGGCGGCGGCGGGCGTGTCGAAGGTCTACAAGGCCGGCGGCGCGCAAGCCATCGCCGCCGTGGCCTTCGGCACACGGACGATTGCCCGCTGTGCCAAAGTGGTGGGTCCCGGTTCGCCCTGGGTGGTCGCCGCCAAGCGGCTGCTGGCCGGCCTGATCGATACGGGGACGCCGGCGGGGCCGAGCGAGGCGATCGTTTTCGCCGATGCCACCACCGACGGCCGTCTCGCCGCCCTCGATCTTCTGATCGAGGCGGAACACGGCGCGGATTCCTCGGCCTTTCTCGTCACCACCAGCGAGGCGGTGGCGAAAGAGGCACTGGCGGCCATTCCGGATTACTGGAAGGCCATGGGTCCGCAGCGGGTCAAATTCACCCAGGCGGTTCTCGGTTCCTCGCGCGGCGGCATCCTGCTGGCCCGCGATACGGCCGAGGCCATGGAGTTCATCAACGATTATGCGCCCGAGCATCTGCAGATCCTGTCCAAGGATGCGCAACCCTATCTCGATCTGGTGAAGCATGCGGGCGAAGTGCTGCTCGGCGAACACACGCCTGCGACGCTTGGCAATTTCGTCATCGGCCCGAGCCATGTGCTACCGACCGGCGGCTGGGCCAGAACTCATTCGGCGCTGTCGGTGCATGATTTCCTGAAGCGCACGTCGCTGGCCCAGGTGACGCCGGCCGCCTATCCCGAGCTTGCCGGGCATGCCCGGGTTTTCGCCGCCTACGAAGGCTTCGATGCCCATGCCAACGCGGTTTCGAAAATGCGCGATAAGCTCATGAGCAATTGAGGACCATCAAAACGATCAGCCCCGCCGCGACTTTATGTTGCGCCGGCGGGGCCCTCGATCCTTCGAGTTTGTGGTCTTCGATACAATCCAGCTTATGCCGGATGATTGGCGAGATGATAGGGCAGCCTAGCTAAAAGCATCCCGCACTCGCAGTTTTTTGGATATGTCTATGAATGTGGCAATCCGGACAAGCGTCGAATTGAAGCTGCAGCTCGCTAGCCGGACTGTGACCGCGAGTCCTGCCGCGGTCCATGATGGTGGCCAGGTGGCGTCATGCTCCCTCCACGCGTTGTTTCGGTTCAGTACCGCCGCGCAAATCAGCCTCAGCGGTCGTGTTTATCTTGTCATCATTGCCGTGCTTGTCAAGTCAAAGAAACAAAAATCCGACGCCTATTGCATCAGGGCGCTACCAGGTTGGGGACGATTTCAGCGTGACACACCGGCCGAAAGCTTCGGCGCCCACATCTCCGGCGCGGTCGCTGTGGATATCTTTCGTCTGCTGACACCTGCTGCCCCTACATAGCCGATACTGGGCATCCATCCTTGCCCATGTTCACCGTTTGGTCTAGTCACATTCTATGGCCGAGCACCGAAAAGTCATCTCCATCCAGGGGGCACGCGAACACAATCTAAAGAACGTGTCGCTGGAATTGCCGCGCGACCGCTTGATCGTTTTCACCGGGCTTTCGGGCTCGGGCAAGTCGTCGCTCGCCTTCGATACCATCTATGCCGAGGGCCAGCGCCGCTATGTCGAAAGCCTCTCGGCCTATGCAAGGCAATTCCTCGAAATGATGCAGAAGCCGGACGTCGACCAGATCGACGGCCTCTCCCCCGCCATTTCCATCGAGCAGAAAACCACCAGCCGCAATCCGCGCTCGACAGTGGGCACGGTCACCGAAATCTACGATTACATGCGCCTGCTCTTCGCTCGAATCGGCGTGGCCTATTCACCGGCGACCGGGCTCCCCATCGAAAGCCAGACGGTCACCCAGATGGTGGACCGCACTCTGGAACTGCCGGAGGGAACCCGGCTCTATCTGCTGGCGCCGATCGTCCGCGGGCGGAAGGGCGAGTATCGCAAGGAATTGGCCGAGCTGCAGAAGAAGGGCTTTCAGCGGGTCAAGGTCGACGGCGCCTTTTACGAGATCGGCGCGGTGCCGGCGCTCGACAAGAAATTCATGCATGACATCGACGTGGTGGTGGACCGGCTGGTGGTGCGCCCCGATCTCGGCACCAGGCTGGCCGACAGCTTCGAGACGGCGCTGAAGCTCGCCGACGGACTCGCCATCGCGGAGTTCGCCGATAAGCCGCTGCCGCCATCGGCCACATCCGAGGAAGGCGCCAACAAGTCGAAGAACGAGACTCATGAGCGGATCATCTTTTCCGAGCGTTTCGCCTGCCCGGTCTCGGGCTTCACCATCGACGAAATCGAGCCCCGGCTCTTCTCCTTCAACAATCCTTTCGGCGCCTGTCCCAAATGCGACGGGCTCGGCACTGAACTGAAATTCGAACCCGATCTGGTGGTGCCGGACGGAACCCTGTCGCTTCGCCAGGGCGCCATTCTGCCCTGGGCCAAGACCGGCAATACGTCGCCCTATTACACCCAGACGCTGGCGGCGCTGGCGAAGCACTATAAATTCGCCATGACGACGGCGTGGAAGGACCTGCCGAAAAAGGCCCGCGACGCCATCCTGTTCGGCACCGGCGAGGAGGAACTCTCCATCACCTATGACGACGGCCTGCGCTCCTACAAGACGAAGAAGCCCTTCGAAGGCGTCATCGGCAATATCGAGCGGCGCTGGCGCGAGACCGATTCGCAGTGGATGCGCGAGGAGCTGTCGCGCTACCAGTCGGATCACCCGTGCGAGGAGTGCAAGGGTTATCGCCTCAAGCCGCAGGCGCTGGCGGTCAAGATCGCGGAGAAGCATATCGGCCAGGTGTCGGAACTATCGATCCGCGAAGCCAATCGCTGGTTCGAGGATCTGCCGGCAAAGCTCAAGCCCAAGGAAAAGGAAATCGCCGCGCGGGTTCTCAAGGAAATCCGCGAGCGGCTCCAGTTCCTCGTCGATGTCGGGCTCGACTATCTCAATCTGTCGCGCACCGGCGGAACCCTGTCGGGCGGCGAGAGCCAGCGCATAAGGCTGGCCTCGCAGATCGGCTCCGGCCTCACCGGCGTCCTCTATGTGCTGGACGAACCGTCGATCGGCCTGCACCAGCGCGACAATGCCAGGCTGCTCGAGACGCTCGTGCATCTGCGCGATCTCGGCAACACGGTGATCGTGGTCGAGCATGACGAGGAAGCGATCCGTCACGCCGACCATGTGGTCGATATCGGCCCCGGCGCCGGCATCCATGGCGGCCACATCGTGGCGCAAGGGGCGCCCGCCGACATCATGGCCAATCCCGCTTCGCTCACCGGCCAGTATTTGACCGGCTTCCAGCAGGTGCCGATGCCGCATTTCCGGCGCAAGTGGGACAGGCACCGGGCGATCCGGGTGAAGGGGGCCTGCGGCAACAATCTCAAGAACATCACGGCGGAAATTCCGCTCGGCGTCTTCACCTGCGTGACCGGCGTTTCCGGCGGCGGCAAATCCACGCTGCTCATCGACACGGTGTACCGCGCCGCGGCGCGCAAGCTGACGAACGCGCGCGAGCAGCCGGCCCAGCACGACCGCATCGAGGGCCTCGAGTTCCTCGACAAGATCATCGACATCGACCAGTCGCCGATCGGCCGCACGCCGCGCTCAAATCCCGCCACCTATACCGGCGCCTTCACCCCGATCCGCGATTGGTTCACCGGCCTGCCCGAGGCCAAGGCGCGGGGCTACGAGCCGGGGCGCTTTTCCTTCAACGTCAAGGGCGGGCGCTGCGAGACCTGCCAGGGCGACGGCGTCATCAAGATCGAGATGCATTTCCTGCCCGACGTCTACGTCACCTGTGACGAATGCCATGGGCACCGCTACAATCGCGAGACGCTGGAGATCAAGTTCAAGGACAAATCGATTGCCGACGTGCTCGACATGACGGTGGCGGAGGCCGCGGAATTCTTCCGCGCCGTGCCGAGCGTGCGCGACAAGATGGAGACGCTGCAACGGGTCGGGCTGGGCTATATCCATGTGGGCCAGCAGGCCACCACGTTGTCGGGCGGCGAGGCCCAGCGCGTCAAGCTCGCCAAGGAATTGTCGCGCCGCGCCACGGGGCGCACGCTTTATCTTTTGGACGAGCCCACCACGGGCCTGCACTTCCACGACGTGCGGAAGCT
>JBQTKG010000095.1:0-38498 GCA_052386315.1 Hyphomicrobiales bacterium | reverse complement strand
GCCGCGTCTCCGGCTCGGAATGCATGATCGTCGCCAACGATGCGACCGTCAAAGGCGGCACCTATTTCCCGATGACGGTCAAGAAGCATCTGCGCGCCCAGGCGATCGCCCGCGACAATCGCCTGCCTTGCATCTATCTGGTCGATTCGGGCGGCGCGCATCTGCCCAACCAGAACGACGTATTCCCCGACCGCGACCATTTCGGCCGCATCTTCTACAACCAGGCCACCCTGTCGGCGGCGGGCATTCCCCAGATCGCCGTGGTGATGGGAAGCTCGACCGCGGGCGGCGCCTATGTGCCGGCCATGGCCGATCAGGCGATCATGGTGCGCGGCCAGGCGACGGTCTTTCTCGGCGGCCCGCCTCTGGTGAAGGCGGCGACCGGTGAAACCGTTGGCGCCGAGGAACTGGGCGGCGCCGATGTCCACACCCGCATTTCCGGTGTCGCCGACTATATCTGCGAGGACGATGCCCATGCGCTGGGCACCGCCCGGGACATCGTGGCACGGCTCAACCGCGGAAAAAGCCAAAACGGCGAGGTGCGCGAACCCGTGCCGCCGCTCTACGACGCCCGCGACATCTACGGCGTCATTCCGGCCGATCCGAAGAAACCCTATGACGTCCGCCAGGTGATTGCCCGCATCGCCGATGGTTCCGAGTTTGACGAATTCAAGGCGCCCTATGGCCCCACTCTGGTGACGGGCTTTGCCCACATCTGGGGATATCCCGTCGCCATTCTCGCCAACAATGGCATCCTGTTTTCAGAATCGGCGCTGAAGGGCACGCATTTCATTTCGCTCGCCTGTCAGCGCGGCATTCCGCTGGTCTTCCTGCAGAACATCACCGGCTTCATGGTGGGCCGCGAATATGAAACCCGCGGCATCGCCAAGGATGGCGCCAAGCTGGTGACCGCGGTGGCCAATGCCGCGGTGCCGAAACTTACCGTGATCATCGGCAACAGTTTCGGGGCCGGCAATTATGCCATGTGCGGCAGGGCTTATGAGCCGCGCTTTCTGTTTATGTGGCCCAATGCGCGGATTTCGGTGATGGGCGGCGAACAGGCGGCAAGCGTTCTGGCCCAGGTGCGGCGCGGCGGCATCGATGCCGCAGGCGGAAGCTGGAGCGCCGATGAAGAGGAAGCCTTCCGGGCGCCCATCCGCACCCAATATGAGGAACAGGGCAACGCCTATTACGCAACCGCGCGATTGTGGGACGATGGCGTCATCGATCCGGCCGAGACCCGCATGGTGCTGGCGCTGGCGCTTTCCGCCTGCCGCAATGCCGAAATGAGGGAGACACGCTTCGGCGTGTTCCGCATGTGAGCCTGCGCGTCGAACAGCGCGGCGCCGTCGCGGTCTTGACCCTCGACCGGCCGGAGGTGCGCAACGCCTTCGATGGCGCCATGATCGAGGCGCTCGCCGGCGCCTATCGCGATGCGGCAGGCGATGGCGCCATCCGCGCCGTCGTCCTGCAGGCCGCGGGCGAGGTGTTTTCGGCGGGCGCCGATCTCGCCTGGATGCAGCGCATGGCCGAGGCCTCGCCCGAGGAAAATCTCGCCGATGCGCGCCGCCTCGCGCAATTGATGCAGCTCGTCGACACCTGCCCCAAACCGGTGATCGCCCGGGTCCAGGGTTTGGCCCTTGCTGGCGCCGTGGGACTTGTTGCCTGTTGCGACATCGTCATCGCCGCCGACAAGGCGGAATTCGGCATGAGCGAAGTGAGGCTCGGCCTCATTCCGGCGGTGATCGGGCCCTATGTCGTGCGCGCCATCGGACCCCGCGCGGCGCGGCGGCTGTTCCTCACCGCCGAACGCATCAAGGCGCCGGAAGCACTGCGTTTGGGCCTCGTGCATGAGACGGTTCCGGCCCATGGGCTAGACGATGCCGTGGCCCGCCATGTTGTCGCCATTCTGGCGGGAGGCCCCGCCGCCCAGGCCGCCGCCAAGAAGCTTATTGCCGATCTGGCGCGCCCCATCGACGAAGACCTGATCGAAGAGACGGCCCGCCGCATCGCCACAATCCGTGCCACAGCGGAAGCGCGCGAGGGGCTTGCCGCCTTCCTTGCCAAGAGGAAACCCAAATGGGCGCAAGAGCCGGCCCGATAGGCACTCTTCTTGTCGCCAACCGCGGCGAGATCGCGCTGCGCATCATGCGCACCGCAAAGCGCATGGGGCTTCGGGTGATTGCCGTCTTTTCCGATGCCGATGCCGAGGCAATGCACGTAACCGAAGCCGACATGGCAATCCGCATCGGCCCCGCCGCGGCGCGCGAGAGCTATTTGAACATTCCCGCCATCGTCGCCGCCGCCCGCCAGGCGGGCGCCCAAGCCATCCATCCGGGCTATGGATTTCTCGCCGAGAACGCCGAATTCGCCAAAGCCTGTGAGCAGGTGGGCCTCGTCTTTGTCGGCCCTTCCGCCTCTTCGATCGCCATGATGGGCGACAAGGCCCGCGCCCGCGCACTCGCCGCCGCGGCGGGCGTGCCGGTCGTGCCCGGCTATGACGGCAGCGATCAGACTTTGCAGCGTCTTGCCGAGGCCGCCGCTTCCATCGGCTATCCGGTCATGCTGAAGGCTTCGGCGGGCGGCGGCGGCAAGGGCATGCGCATCGCCGCCACGGCGGCGGAGTTTGCGCTGGCACTCGAGGGTGCGAGACGCGAGGCCAAGGCCGCCTTCGGCGATGACCGCATGATCGTCGAGAAATATCTTGAGGAGCCGCGCCACATCGAAGTGCAGATTTTCGCAGATCGCGCCGGCCGCGTGATCCACCTTTTCGAGCGCGAGTGTTCGATCCAGCGCCGTCACCAGAAAGTGATTGAGGAGGCGCCGGCCACCGGCCTCTCCGCCCAAATGCGCGAGAAACTGCGCCAGGCAGCCATCGCCTGTGCAAAGTCCTGCGCCTATGTCGGCGCCGGCACCGTGGAATTTCTGGTGTCGGGCAACCATTTCTATTTCATGGAGATGAATACCAGGCTGCAGGTCGAACACACGGTGACGGAAGCCGTGATCGGCCTCGATCTGGTCGAATGGCAGTTGCGGGTGGCCGGCGACGAGGACTTGCCCGCGGCGCAGGACGCCATCGCCCTCAACGGCCATGCCATCGAGGCCCGGCTCTGCGCGGAGGATCCGGACCAGGGTTTTCTGCCGCAGACGGGCCAGCTTGCGCATCTCCGCCTGCCGCAGGATTTGCCCGGCATCCGCGTCGACACGGGGGTGCGCCAGGGCGACGAAATCCCGGTCCACTATGACTCCCTGATTGCCAAGATCGTAAGCCACGGCCTTAACCGCGCCGAAGCCATCGGCCGGCTTTCGGCGGCGCTTGCCGCGACCGAGATTGCCGGGCTTCCCAGCAATCGCCGCCTGCTGGCCGCCATCGCCGGTCATTCCGCCTTCAAGGCGGCGAAAATCGATACGAGCTTCATTCCACGGCACGCGCATGATCTCCTGGGCAACCGGCCCGAGCCCGATGAACGCGTCCTGGCGCTGGCAAGCCTCGCCGCCCTGGCCCACGCCGGGCGCCAGGCCGCCCGTATCGACCCCGCCGATCCTTATTCGCCATGGATGCTCGGCAATGGCTGGCGGCTCGGCCCATTCGCCGCCCACACATTCCAGCTTCAGGCTAATGGCACACTCCACAAGATCGCCATTCAATACCGGCAAGGCGGCTTTGACGCGTCGATCGCGGGCGCAAACATCCCCGTCTCCGGCAGCCTGTCCGGCGATGGCGCGTTGACGGCGCGCATTGGCGAATTGCAGATCCAAGCCCGCGCCATCTTCGACGGCGGCAGTTTGACTCTGTTCAGCGCTGGCGAGGACTATTCATTCGTCATCGTCGATCCCTATCGGCCCGCCACCGGCCGCACCGCCGATGCCGGACACCTTCTCTCGCCCATGCCGGGCGTCGTCGTGGCGGTGGCGGCGGAGGCCGGGCAGAAGGTGGCGAAGGGAGCTGTCCTCGTCGTCATCGAGGCCATGAAGATGGAGCATTCGATTACCGCGCCGCGCGACGGGCTGGTGAAAGCCTTGAATGTGGCCGCCGGCGACCGCGTCGCGGCGGGTGAGGAACTCGTCGTGCTGGAGGCGGTTGCATGACCCGCGAGCCCGCCATCCGCATTGTCGAAGTGGGCCCGCGCGACGGGTTGCAGAACGAGGCCGCCATTCTTTCGCCCAAGGCCCGCATTGAGATGATCGAGGCTCTGGCATCGGCGGGCCTCACCACGATCGAGGCCGGAAGCTTCGTATCTGCCGCAAAGGTTCCGCAAATGGCGGGCACCGACCAGGTTCTAGCCAGGCTGGCGTCACGGCGCGATCTCCGCCTGCCGGTTTTGGTCCCCAATGCCAAGGGCCTCGCGGCGGCCAAGGCGGCGGGGGCGCGCCACATTGCCATCTTCGCCGCCGCTTCGGAAACCTTCTCCCGCCGCAATATCAACCGGGGCATCGACGAGAGCCTCGCCGAATACCGGGCCGTCGCGGCCGAAGCGCTTGCCGCCGGCATCGGCGTTCGCGGCTATGTGAGCTGCGTCCTCGGCTGTCCCTATGAGGGCAAGATCGCCATTGCGAGCGTCGTGCGCGTTGCCACCGCCCTCGCCGCCATGGGCTGCGATCAAGTCTCGCTCGGCGACACGATCGGTGTCGGAACCCCCGATCAGGCCCGCGCCATGACCCAGGCGGTTGCCTCAGAAATCGGCATTTCCCTTGTGGCGCTGCATTTCCACGATACCTATGGCCAGGCCCTTGCCAATGTCTTTGCCTGTCTCGACCTCGGCGTGACCGCGCTCGATGCCTCGGTCGCGGGGCTGGGCGGCTGTCCCTACGCGCCGGGAGCAAGCGGCAATCTCGCCACCGAAGATCTGGTCTACATGCTGGAGGGCCTTGGCATCGCAACCGGCGTCGATCTCGACAGGCTGGCCGCGGCGGGAGCAATGGTCTGCGCGGCACTCGGCACCAGGCCGCGCTCGCGCACCGCCCTGGCGCTCGCCGCCCGCAAGGGCGCAAAGGAGGTGCCATGTACGAAAGCGGTATGAGCTTCAACCTCGGCAACGAGATCGAGGCGCTTCGCGACACGGTGCGCCGCTTCGCCCGCGAAAAAGTAACCCCGCGCGCTGCGGCGATCGACCGCGACAATGAATTCCCGCGTGACCTCTGGCCGGAAATGGGTGCCTTGGGCCTACTCGGCATCACCGCCGAGGAGGAATTTGGCGGCGCCGCCATGGGCTATCTCGCCAACTGCGTGGCGGTCGAGGAATTGAGCCGCGCCTCGGCCTCGGTCGGATTGTCCTATGGCGTGCATTCGAATCTTTCGGTGAACCAGATCACCCGCCACGGCAGCCGCGCCCAGAAGCAACGCTATCTGCCGAAACTGATCACCGGCGAGCATGTCGGCGCGCTTGCCATGTCGGAGGCGGGCTCAGGTTCCGATGTCGTGTCGATGAGCCTGCGCGCCGAAGCCAAGGGCGGTCACTATCTTCTCAACGGCACCAAGATGTGGATCACCAACGGTCCCGACGCCGACATTCTGATCGTCTATGCCAAGACCGATCCCCAGGCGGGCGCCCGCGGCATCACCGCCTTCCTGGTCGAGCGCGGCTTTCCCGGCTTCACGACCGCCCAGAAACTCGACAAGTTCGGCATGCGCGGTTCCAACACCTGCGAACTCATCTTCGCGGATTGCAAGGTGCCGGAGGCAAACGCCCTCGGCCAGGTCGACAAGGGCGTCGAAGTTCTGATGTCGGGGCTCGATTTCGAGCGCGTGGTGCTCGCCGCGGGGCCGCTCGGCATCATGGCCGCCTGTCTCGATCTGGCCATGCCCTATGTGCATGAGCGCCGCCAGTTCGGCCGTCCGATCGGCGAATTCCAGCTCATGCAGGCGAAGCTTGCCGACATGTACACCGCCGCCAATGCGGCGCGTGCCTATGTCTATGCTGTGGCCGCCGCCTGCGACCGCGGCGAGGCAAGCCGCAAGGATGCTGCGGGGTGCATTCTCTATGCCGCCGAGCGGGCAACCGAAGTCGCCCTGCAAACCATCCAGACGCTGGGCGGCAACGGCTACATCAACGATTTTCCGGCGGGCCGTTTCCTGCGCGATGCCAAGCTCTATGAAATCGGCGCCGGAACCTCGGAAATTCGGCGCATGCTGATCGGCAGGGAGTTGTTCAACGAAAGCGCCTGAAGGAGAGAGCTCGTGGCCTCGCACGATCCGGTCGTCATCTCGTCCTACGCCCGAACCCCCATCGGCGGCTTCCTCGGCCGCCTGTCGGGCGTCAAGGCGACCGAACTCGGCGCCGCGGCGGTGCGCGAGACCGTGCGGCGCTCGGGCGTCGATCCGGAGCGTATCGACCGCATCGTCATGGGCTGCGTGCTGGCCGCGGGATTGGGCCAGGCCCCGGCCCGCCAGGCCGCAATCGCCGCCGGCCTGCCGCTCAAGGTCGAAGCCACCACCGTCAACAAGATGTGCGGCTCGGGACTCCAGGCGGCGATCCTGGCGGCCGACACGATCGCGGCGGAGAGCGCCGAGATCGTCGTGGCCGGCGGCATGGAGAGCATGTCGAATGCCCCCTATCTCCTCGCCAAGCACCGGTCCGGCGCCCGCATCGGCCATGACCGGATGAGCGACAGCATGTATCTCGACGGGCTCGAGGATGCCTATGAGCCGGGCAAGCTGATGGGCGCTTTCGCCGAGGAAACGGCCCGCGCCTATCAATTGACCCGCGCCGCCCAGGATGAATTCGCTCTCGAAAGCCTGAGCCGGGCCCGCGCAGCGCAGGCGAGTGGCGCCTTCGACAGGGAGATCGTGGCGGTTGCGGGCGTGACCCGCGACGAGCAGCCCGAACGCGCCGATCCCGCCCGCATTCCGACACTCAAGCCCGCCTTCGCCCCCGACGGCACCATCACCGCGGCCAATGCCTCGTCGATTTCCGATGGCGCCGCCGCCGTGCTGATGGCCCGCGCCTCGATCGCCAAATCGCAAGGCCTACCCATTGCCGCGCGGATCGCCGCCCATGCCGCCCATGCCCAGGCGCCGAAGCATTTCACCACCGCGCCGGTCCCCGCAATCCGCAAGGTGCTGGCGAAAGCCGGATGGACGCTGGCCGATGTCGATCTCTTCGAGATCAACGAAGCCTTTGCCGCCGTCGCCATGATCGCCATGCGGGAGCTGGCGATCCCGCATGACAAGCTCAACGTCAATGGCGGCGCCTGCGCGCTCGGCCATCCGATCGGCGCATCCGGCGCCCGCATTCTGGCGACGCTCATTGCCGCGCTCGAAGCGCGGGCCAAGAAACGCGGGCTCGCCGCATTGTGCATCGGTGGCGGCGAGGCCGTGGCGATTGCGGTGGAACGCGACTGAAGGAGAGGAAAATGAAACAGGTGGGTCCGCTGCGGCTGCATATTCCCGAGGCCCGCTTCCGTCCCGGCGACGTGCCCGATTTCGGCTATCTGCAATTGCCGAAGGCGGGTCAATCGGTGCGGCCGGAGATCGATGCCAAGGCTTCGGCCACGCGCGATCTGGCTTACGGCCTGGTGCGGGTTCTGGACGAGGACTGTGCCGCGGTGGGCGCCTGGGACCCGAAGCTCGCGCCCGAAACCTTAAGGCGCGGACTGCGCGCCATGCTGCTGACGCGGGCCTTCGATGAACGCATGTTCCGCGCCCAGCGCCAGGGCAAGACCTCCTTCTATCTCAAATGCACCGGCGAGGAGGCGGTCGCGGTGGCCCAGTCCTTCGCGCTTGAACCCGGCGATATGTGCTTTGCCAGCTACCGCCAGCAGGGCCTGCTCATCGCCCGCGGCTGGCCGATCCTCGACATGATGTGCCAGATCTATTCCAACACCCGCGACCGGCTGAAGGGCCGCCAGCTCGCCATTCTCTATTCGGCGCGCCAGGCCGGCTTCTTCTCGCTCTCCGGCAATCTGGCGACGCAGTGTCCGCAAGCGGTGGGCTGGGCCATGGCCTCGGCCTACAAGGGCGGCCGCGACATTGCCGCCACCTGGATTGGCGAAGGCGCTTCCGCCGAGGGCGATTTCCACCATGCGCTCACTTTCGCCGCCGTCTATCACGCGCCGGTCATTCTCAATCTGGTCAACAATCAATGGGCCATTTCGTCGAGCCAGGGGGTGGCCGGCGGCGAGGAAGCAACCTTCGCCTCGCGCGCCGTCGGCTTCGGCATTCCCGGCATCAGGGTCGACGGCAATGATTTTCTGGCCGTCCATGCGGTGACAAGCTGGGCCGCCGATCGTGCCCGTTCCAATCACGGCCCCACTCTCATCGAACTCTTCACCTATCGCGTGGCGCCGCACTCGACCAGCGACGATCCCAGCCGTTACCGGCCGGGCGACGAAGGCCAGCACTGGCCCTTGGGCGATCCCATCGACAGACTGAAGCGTCACTTGATCCGGCTCGGCGAATGGAGCGAAGAGCGCCATGCGGCACTCGCGGCCGAACTCGAAGAGGAAGTGCGTGCCGCCAATGCCGAGGCGCAAACATTCGGCGTCCATGGCGACGGCCCGCATCACGATCCAGGCAGCATTTTCGAGGATGTCTACAAGGACATGCCCTGGCATTTGCGCGAGCAGCAGCGCGAACTCCTGCGCTACAAGGCGCAAGCGCCTGGCGGCAAGGAGGCGTGATGGCCGGCATGAATATGGTGCAGGCGCTCAACTCCGCCATGGATGTGATGCTGGCGCGCGATCCCGATGTCCTGATCTTCGGCCAGGATGTGGGATTTTTCGGCGGCGTTTTCCGCTGCACCGAAGGCCTGCAGCAGCGCTACGGCGACCGGCGCGTCTTCGATGCACCGATCAGCGAAGGCGGCATCATCGCGGTGGCGATCGGCATGGGCGCCTATGGCCTGCGCCCCGTCGTCGAGTGCCAGTTCGCCGATTACATCTACCCGGCCTTCGACCAGCTCGTCTCCGAGGCCGCCCGGCTGCGCTACCGTTCGGCCGGCGAATTCAACGCGCCGCTCACCGTGCGCTCGCCCTATGGCGGCGGCATTTTCGGCGGCCAGACCCACAGCCAGAGCCCCGAGGGCCTGTTTACCCATGTCTGCGGGCTCAAGACCGTCATTCCGTCCAACCCCTATGACGCCAAGGGCCTGCTGATCAGCGCCATCGAGGACGACGATCCGGTCTTGTTCTTCGAGCCCAAGCGCCTCTATTCCGGCCCCTTCGACGGCCAACACGAAAAGCCGGTGCAGCCGTGGACCGGCCACCCGGCGAGCGAGGTGCCGATCGGCTATTACAAGGTGCCGCTCGGCCAGGCCGCGGTGGTGCGGCCGGGCGAGGCGCTGACCGTGCTTGCCTACGGCACCATGGTGCATGTCGCGGTGACGGCGGCCGCCGAGACCGGCATCGATGCCGAAATTATCGATCTGCGCAGCCTGCTTCCTGTGGACATCGAGACGATCGTGAAGTCGGTCGAGAAGACCGGACGCTGCCTCATCGTGCACGAAGCGACCCGCACCGGCGGCTACGGCGCCGAACTTTCGGCAATGGTCCAGGAGCGCTGCTTCCACCATCTTGAGGCGCCGATCCTGCGGGTGACCGGCTGGGATACACCCTATCCACACAGTTTCGAGTGGGACTACTTCCCGGGACCGCGCCGGGTCGGCGAAGCGATGCGGCAGACGATGGCCGCTTAGCGCGTTTTCCCGAAAAGTGGAATCGCTTTTCGGACAAGAAAACGCGCCAAGTCAATAATTTGGCGCATGTTCTTGCCGTCAAAGTGTGTACACTTTGGCGGAACATGCGCTAGGGAGCGAGGCGATGGCGACTTATGTCTTCAAGCTTCCCGATGTCGGCGAAGGCATCGCCGAGGCCGAGATCATTCAGTGGCATGTCAAGGTGGGCGACAGCGTCAAGGAGGATCAGCCGCTCGTCGATGTGATGACCGACAAGGCGACGGTGGAAATAGCCTCGCCGGTTGCCGGCACGGTCCTTTCGCGCGGCGGCGAGCCGGGAATGAAGGCGGCGGTCGGCGCTGAACTGGTCACCTTCGACACCGCGGCGAAGGGCGAGGCCGCCGCCCCCGCCGCGATTGCGCCGGCCGAGGCTCGGGCGGAGCCGGCCGAGCCTCCTCCGCCCAGGCCCGCCGCCGGAGGCAAGATTCTTGCCGCACCCGCCGTGCGCGCCCGTGCCGCGGCTCTCGGCATTGGTCTTGAAACGGTCGAGGGCACCGGGCCCGGAGGCCGCATCGGCCATCAGGACCTGGACCGCCTCCTGCGGATGCGCCAGGGCGCGCCCGCGCCGCCCGCCGTCGAAGTGCGGAAAGGAAGCGAAGAGATCGCCGTGTTCGGGCTCAGGCGCAAGATCGCCGAACGCATGCAGGACTCGAAGCGCCGCATTCCGCACTTCACCTATGTCGAAGAGGTGGATGTGACGGCGCTCGAGGACTTGCGCAAGGAGCTCAATGAATCACAAGGTGGCGAGCGCCCGCGTCTCACCGTTCTGCCCTTCCTGATCCGGGCGCTGGTGAAGTCTGTGGCCGCCCATCCCGGCGTCAACGCCCATTTCGACGATGGGGGCGGCGTCATTCACCGCCACGCCGCGGTCCATGCCGGGATTGCCACCCAGACGCCGCGCGGGCTTCTGGTGCCGGTCGTCCACCACGCGGAAAGGCTCGACCTCTGGCAGCTCGCCGGCGAGATTGCCCGCCTGAGCGAGGCGGCGCGCGCCGGCAAATCGCGCCGCGAGGAGTTGTCGGGCTCGACCATCACGGTAACCAGCCTCGGCGCGCTGGGCGGCATTGCCGCAACGCCCATCATCAATGCGCCGGAAGTGGCGATTATCGGCGTCAACAGGATCGCCGAACGTCCGGCTGTGCGCGACGGCCGGATCGTCATCCGCAAGATGATGAACCTGTCCTCGTCCTTCGACCACCGCATCGTCGACGGCTATGACGCCGCCGCCTTCATTCAATCGGTGAAGCAGGCGCTCGAGGCGCCCGCCGGACTGACGGCCCACTGAATTGCGCGGATTGAAAGAAAGATGGTGGGCGGTACAAGGATCGAACTTGTGACCCCTACGATGTCAACGTAGTGCTCTACCGCTGAGCTAACCGCCCACTTGCCGGAAGCCGCGCCCGTATAACGGGAAGGCGGCGGCCGCGCAAGCCTCTCAGGCCGCCATCATCGGCCCTTCTCGCGGTTGCCTTCACTCTGGACGGGCTCGCGCGGCGGCGGTATTCGTATAAGACACTCTTATCGGAAATTGCAGGTCTGTTTGGGCGTGTTTGCGCGGACTTTGGAAGACTTGAAAGCGATTCGGGAGAGGAATCGAACAGGTTTTACTGTTTCGCAAGTACCCATGAAGGCGGCGGAAGACTGGCAACTCGTGGACGGAGCGCTCCAGCACCGCTCGCGTGGGTTCTTTAGCGTGGTCGGCGTGAGCTCTGACGAAAGAGGCGCAACCGGGAGGCTGATGCTTTATCAGCCTCAGGCGGCGACTACGGGTCTTTTGACCACAGTTGTGGATGGCGAACGGTTTTTTTTGATCCAGGCGCGCGCCGAGCCGGGATGCATTGGCGAGGTCCAATACGGTCCGACCGTTCAGTCGACCCCGGCAAATTACATGCGCCTGCACGGCGGGGCCGCGCCGCCCTACGTGAGCGCCTTCATGGCATACGACAAGGGCGTCAAGCTTATTGGCGATACAACGCAGTCCGACTTGGGCGAGCGTTATTTGATGAAGAGTAAGCGCCTTATCCTGGCGGAGTGTCGCGATGATATCGCCGTTAAACCGGGTTTTGTATGGGCATCGGCGGCAATCATTCGACAGGCATTGGCGTGCAGCATGTTCATCAACATTGATCTACGCTCACTGCTGGCGCTGATGCCTTGGGCTACGGATGAGCGAGATGATGGATTTTCACCAGGGTCCATCCTGGTTCGCAAGAGCCTGCGTCAGCCGGTTCGTAGTGAGGTGATTGGCAGGATATTCATGACGCTCATGCCGGGGTCTAACCGCCTCCGGCCAGCGCCCATTGCAGCCCTGACAAACTGGGCGATCACCGAGTGGGGGCTGTATGAGAAGGAACGCGATCAGGGCTTTGCCGTAGAATTTTTTTGTGTTCAGGTCCCCAATCGGGAGGTTCTGGCATGGACTCAGCCACTCATCAACAGTGCTGGTGAAGGCTCCTGTGCGCTTGCCTGCCGGGAGACCGGCGGGGGATTGGAGGTTCTGGTTCATGTAATCCCAGAGCCGGGCCTGGCGCTCGGATGGGGGCTGGGGCCGTCGGTTTTGCGATATCCGGGCAGAACCGCCGAATCCAGTGCGCCCTTCGAAAGACAAGACGCATCTCCCTTGATCTCAACCGTCGAATCCGACGAAGGCGGGCGGTTCTACAAAGACGCAAGCCGGTATGAACTGATAATGCTCCGGAACCCGCCGGAAGACCCTGGCCCAAATGCGTTCTGGATAAATCTCGCAGAGATGAAGGTTTGCCTGCAAACATCGAACCTCTGTACCATACAATTGCGCGGTTTGACGTCTCACCTGCTCGCCATCTGAGGGAAGATGCTTGGAATCTGCGTCGTATACCTGTCTCTCGACGACTTGGGCGATTTCTTGCAACAGAAGTCGATCGACCAAATCGCGTGTCATACTCGCAGCCCCTATCGGATCTATGGTAGCGCGCTCCGGACCTCGAAGGATCAAGAGGATGCCCTGAAACGGGCCGGTGTAATTTGCGTGCCGGCCGGAAACGGCAGCGGCCCTGCCAGGCAGCAGCAGGACGAGCACAGCTACCTGCTCGATAAGCTGGTATTTCATGCGTTTGAGGACGGCTGCGACTTTGTTGCGACTTTCGACATGGATTCTTGGCCTGTGCTGCCGCGCTGGGACGAGCACTATATTTCGAGATTGTCCGGCGAAGTGCCGCTGGTAACCATTGTCCGCACCGAGCTGGGTGACAACTTTCCGTTCGGCGGTTTTTCACTTCTGAGCCGTTCCTTCTGGCAGGAGAAACTTTGGTCCTTTGGCGCCGATCCATCAACGTCGTTCAGCAGCCGGCCGTCTGAGACGGGGAGCGGCCTGCTGGATCGACTGGTAAGGGAAGACAAGGCCTTCCTTCGGCTTGAGAGGTCAAACGCCTGGGACCCGCACCCGTTGATGGGAGGTCTCTACGACGATGCAGTATTCCATCTCGGGGCAGGCTCTCGAATGCCGAGATTCATATGCGATCGTGAATATTACTCTCTTAATGGCTCGCCAGCGCGCCGCCGGCATGCCGACGCTATGAACGAGGCTGCCCGGCGCAGTATCCTTTCGGGCCTGAGTATCGGCTACGACCATTTTATCGAACAGTTGGCGGGTGGCCGGCTAACGCCATTCGAGCCGATCTTGACGCCGGCCAGAGGCATTGAACGCGCCTTCACCCACACGCCAAGATCGGCCAGAGTTCCGTGCGCGACTTTGGCAGATTTATCGGTGTTGCGCTTCGACTGACTATCGCCGGCTGTGCGGCCATTGCCAAGGCGGCGGCCGCGCAAGCCTCTCAGGCCGCCATCATGCGGTCGACTTCGGCGACCAGATCGCGCAGGTGGAAGGGCTTCGACAGCACCTTGGCGTCCTTGGGCGCCCGCGAATCCGGATGCAGCGCCACCGCGGCGAATCCGGTGATGAACATGATCTTGAGCGCCGGATCGAGTTCGGCGGCGCGGCGGGCGAGTTCGATGCCGTCCATTTCCGGCATGACGATGTCGGTCAGCAACAGGTCGAAGGTGCTCTGCTTGATCTCCTCGAAGGCGCTGGCGCCCTCGGCGAAGGCGGTGACATGATGGCCGGCCTTCTCCAGCGCCTTCGCCAGGAAGCGCCGCATGTCGTCGTCGTCTTCTGCCAAAATGATCCTAGCCATGGTACCCGACGCCATTCTAGCCGCCTTCCCTCCGCCTTAGCGCATGTTCCGCCAAAGTGTACACACTTTGGCGACAAGTACATGCGCCAAATTATTGACTAGGCGCGTTTTCTTGTCCGAAAAGCGATTCCACTTTTCGGGAAAACGCGCCAGCGAACCCTGTCCCGCCGGACAAAGCAAATTAGAAACAATGTGTAAACGGCGAATGAACCGGCGGCAACTGTGGACATGACCGCGCCGCTGTCGGATACTATGCGGCAGTACCGCAACCGGGAGCAGAAAATGGCGGACGCCGCCGGCACCGGCGATTTCGAAATCAGGGCCCCCAAGGCCTGGACCGCGCCGGCGATTTTCAATTCGCCGCATAGCGGCCATGTCTACCCGCCCGGATTCCTGCGCCAGACCCGGCTGGCGCCTCACACCTTGCGCAAATCCGAGGACTGCTACATCGACCGGCTGTTCGCCGGCTGCCTCCTGCATGGCGCGCCGCTGCTCATTGCCCATGTGCCGCGCAGTTACGTCGATCTCAACCGCGAGCCCTATGAGCTCGACCCGCGCATGTTCGAGGACGAGCTGCCCGGCTACGTCAACGCCGCCTCGCCGCGCGTGGCGGGCGGCCTCGGCACCATCCCCCGCGTCGTGGCCGAGGGCGAGGACATTTACCGCGGCCGTCTCCCCATCGCCGAGGCCCTGTCGCGCATCGAGCGGATTTACCGGCCCTATCACCGCACCCTGTCGGCCCTGATCGAAGAAGTCTTCGCCAAAAACGGATCGGTGCTTCTGGTCGACTGCCATTCCATGCCGTCAAGTGCCGCGAACCATGTGGTTCCCGCCGCGGTTCCGCAGGTCGATGTCGTGCTCGGCGACCGCTTCGGCGCTTCGTGCAGCGAAGAGGTGACGGGCTATCTGGAAGAGCTGCTGCGCGCCCGGGGCCTGCGCGTCTTGCGCAACAAGCCCTATGCCGGCGGCTTCATTACCCGCAGCCATGGCGCCCCCCGCACCGGCCGCCACGCCCTGCAGATCGAGATCAACCGGGCGCTTTACCTCGATGAGGCGACCCTGGAGACGTCGCAGGGATTCGAGCCGCTGCGCCAGACGCTCACCGCCGTCAGCGGCGATCTGCTCGGCGCCCTCGCCAGCCTCATCGGCCCGCGCAAGCTTGCGGCTGAATAAAAAAGGGCCGGTACACCAAGGTGACCGGCCCAAGTCTAGGGAGGAAACGCCCAAGAAGGGCTGAGACATCTCTGCCTCAAGAGGCAAGTTGGCAGTGCAACATAAATAATTCAAGATATCGGCGGCAAAATTATTTCAGGCGGTCAAAAATATCACACTTTTCCAGCCCCAAGAAAATTAATTAATCCATTGATTTTCATAAATATATTCGTGTTACCCACTTTCATTGGGAGAATTTCATGGAGCTATGCGGAAATCGCATGGTTTTTCAGTCATGTTGCAATGCGAAAAACGCTGAGGCTTGAGTGGACCCACGTCGTACACTAGCAAGTCCGCCATGGCCAAGACCCCCGACTGGACCGAACTCACCCGATTTGCCCTCACCCTGGCCGAGGCCTCGGCCCGGGCGATCCTTCCCTATTTCCGCCGCAATACGCCGGTCGAGGTGAAAGATGGGCCGATCTGGGATCCGGTGACCGAAGGCGACCGGGCGGGCGAGCGCGCCATCCGCGCACTGATCGAGGGCCGCTATCCCGATCATGGCATCCTTGGCGAGGAATACGGCCCCAAGGCCGGCCGCTCGGGCTTCACCTGGATTCTCGATCCCATCGACGGCACCCGCTCCTTCGTCTGCGGCATGCCGACCTGGGCGACGCTGATCGGACTGAGCTTCGAGGAGAAGCCGGTTCTCGGGGTCATGGACCAGCCCTTTGTCGGCGACCGCTTCTACGGCAACCCTGCAGGCGCCTGGCTCGACCATCGCGGCGACACCCATCCGATCCGAACCCGCACCGGCGTCAGGCTCGCCCAGGCCACCGCCGGCACCACCACACCCGAACGCTACCGCGATGGCGGGCATGAGCTTGCCTTTGCCGGCCTCGCCCGGGCGGTCAAGCTCATGCGCTATGGTGGCGATGCGTATTTCTTTGCGGTCATTGCGGCGGGCCACCTCGACATCGCGCTCGATCCCGATCTGCAACCCTATGACATCGCCGCCCTGATTCCGATCATCGCAGGTGCCGGCGGCGTCGTCGGCTCTTGGGATGGCGGCAATCCGGCACAAGGCGGCAACATCATCGCCGCCGGTTCCCAAGCCCTGCTCGACGAAGCCCTCGCGACCATGAGCTAGGGCTGTTCGACATCCGTCTTGTCGATCAAGACACGCTTCTTCCGCCGCGACCGCGCCGCCAGATTGAGCGACTCGACGCCGATCGAGAAGGCGATGGCGAAATAGATGTAGGCCCGCGGAATGTGCTGATCGAAACCGTCCGCCACCAGCGCCACGCCGATCAGCAGGATGAAGGCGAGCGCCAGCATCTTGACCGTCGGATGCGCGCCGATGAAATCGCCGATGGGTTTGGCCGCCAGCATCATGACGGCGATGGCGACGACGTTGGCGGCGATCATCACCGGCAGGAACGTGGTCATGCCGACGGCGGTGATGATCGAATCGAGGGCGAAGATGAAATCGATCACCATGACCATGGCGATGACGCCCATAAAGCTCGATGAATAGGCCTGGCGCGGCCCTTCCCCGCCGCCTTCGAGATCTTCGTGGATTTCCACCGTGCCCTTGTAGAGCAGGAAAACCCCGCCGGCGATCAGGATGATGTCGCGCCAGGAAAATTCGAAGCCCGCCAGCGTCACCACCGGCCGGGTAAGCTGCGTCAGCCACACCAGCACCGACAGCATGGCGATGCGCAGGACGAGTGCCCCCGCCAGTCCGATGCGCTGTGCCTTGGCCCGCTGCGGCGGCGGCAGCTTCTGTGTGGCGATCGACAGGAATACCAAATTGTCGATGCCGAGCACGATCTCCAGGACCGTCAGCGTCGCCAGACTGAGCCAGCCCTCAAAAGTAAACAGCCAATCGAACATCGCGCCCCGCCTGCCGCCGCCACATAGTGCAGCCTCCTCGCAGTTTCAAGTTGCAACAACTCCTGCCTATAGTGGGGTCAAGGAGACCATCATGACCGCACTCAAATCCTGGCACGAGGTGGCGCCGCTTCTCGTCGATGTGGCGATGGGCCGGCAGCCCGCCGACACGGTGATCCGCAACGGCCGCTGGGTGAACGTCCATTCCGGCGAGATCGTTCCCGATACCGGCATCGCCATCGCCGCCGGCCGCTTCGCCTATGTCGGTCCCGATGCGGGTCATGCCATCGGCGAGAACACCAAAGTGATCGAGGCGGAGAAGCGCTATCTGGTGCCCGGCCTCTGCGACGGCCACATGCATGTCGAAAGCGGCATGGTGACGGTCACAGAATTCGCCCGCGCCGTCATTCCGCACGGAACTACCTCCATGTTCATCGATCCGCACGAGATCGCCAATGTGCTGGGCATGGCCGGCGTCAGGCTCATGCATGACGAAGCCATGGGGCTTCCCATCAATGTCTTCGTGCAGATGCCTTCTTGCGTGCCGAGCGCGGCGGGGCTCGAGACGGGCGGCGCCGTACTGGGGCCCAAGGAAGTGGCGGAAGCCATGACCTGGCCCAATATCATAGGGCTAGGCGAGATGATGAATTTCCCCGGCGTGGCGGCGGGCGACCGCAACATGCTGGCCAAGATCGCCGCAACCCAGGCCGCCGGCAAGACCGTGGGCGGCCACTATGCCTCGCCGGATTTGGGCCGCGCCTTCCATGCCTATGCGGCGGCGGGCCCCGCCGACGATCATGAGGGCACCAGGATCGACGACGCCATAGCCCGCGTCCGCCAGGGCATGCGCGCCATGCTGCGGCTGGGCTCGGCCTGGTACGATGTCGCCACCCAGATCAGGGCCGTCACCGAGCGCGGGCTCGATCCTCGCAATTTCATTCTGTGTACGGACGATAGCCATTCGGGCACGCTGGTGAACGAGGGCCACATGGACCGCGTGGTCCGTCACGCCATCGCCCAAGGATTGAAGCCCATCACCGCCATCCAGATGGCCACTCTCAACACCGCCCAGCATTTCGGCCTCGAACGCGAGCTGGGCTCGATCGCGCCCGGCCGCCGCGCCGATTTGATCCTCACCTCCGACCTCGTCTCCCTTCCGGTCGAAACGGTGCTGGCGCGCGGCATCGTCATGGCCGAAAGCGGAAAGCTGACGCGCGACATCGCCGCCTTCCCCTACCCTGCATCGGCCAGGAACACCGTGCGCATGGGCAAGAAACTTTCCGCCGCCGATTTCGATATCGCCGCACCTCCCGGCGCCAATGCCGTCAAGGCCCGCGTCATCGGCGTCATCGAGAACCAGGCTCCGACCCGGGCGCTCGAACGCCAACTCGCGGTGAAATCGGGCCTCGTCGAAATGGACCGCGCCGGCGACGTCTGCCAGATCGCCGTGGTCGAGCGCCATCGCGGCACCGGCCGGGTGGTCAACGGCTTCGTCTCCGGCTTCGGCTACAGCGAGGACTGCGCCATGGCGAGCACGGTTGCCCATGACAGCCACCACATGATCGTCGTCGGCACCGGCAAGGCCGGCATGGCGATGGCCGCCAACATTCTGGGCGAGATCGGCGGCGGCATCGTCGTCGTCGGCAAGGGCAAGGAACTCGCCCGCGTCGAACTGCCGATCGCCGGGCTCATATCGGACGAGCCCGCCGAGATCGTGGCGGCCAAGGCCGAGAAGATGGTGGCCGCCATGCGCGCCTGCGGCTGCACCCTCAACAACGCCTATATGCAGCACTCGCTGCTGGCGCTGGTGGTGATTCCGGAGTTGCGCATTTCCGACCTGGGCTTGATCGATGTGACCAAATTCGCGAAAACCGAGCTGTTCGTCTGGTGACTCGCTCAACCTCCATCATGCGTCATCCCGGCGAAAGCCGGGACCCCCTGAGCGATCTCGGGAAGCAATGTGTGACGGAGATAGAAGAGTTATTCAACTCGGCTGCAACCCCCAACAATCGGGATATTATGAAGTAGAGCACCCGGTCGCCCTCAATCGTCCCGGTACACCCGCTCGCGGCGCTCGTGGCGCTCCTGGGCTTCGATCGACAGGGTGGCGATGGGCCGGGCGTCGAGGCGCTTGAGGCTTATGGGATCGCCGGTCTCCTCGCAATAGCCGTAGGAGCCGTCGTCGATGCGTTTGAGCGCCGAGTCGATCTTGGCGATCAGCTTGCGCTGGCGGTCGCGGGTTCTCAGTTCCAGCGCGCGGTCGGTTTCCGAGGAGGCGCGGTCGGCAAGGTCGGGGAGGACGTGATTTTCGTCCTGCAGATGGGCGATCGTTTCCCTGCTTTCCCTGAGAATGTCTTCTTTCCAGGCCTTCAGCTTGGCCCGGAAATACTCGCGTTGCCGTTCATTCATGAACGCCTCGTCTTCGCCGGGTTTGTAGTCTTCGTCGACTTCAACAGCCATCGCGAACTCTCTTTTAACCCTCTCGTGGCGCGGGCTTATAGCTGCCCTCCTTCACATCGGCAATAGCCGCCGGAAGCTCGTCAAACGGCACGCTCCGGCCGGGAAAAAGTCCTCGCCTTGCGGCAGGATTTGACCCCGATAGCAGACAAGGATGAAGATCTGGCAAAGACGCCGGAAAGGGTCGACATATGAGGCAAGCATCGCGGCGCGCCATTCTCGCTGCCGCCGCCCTGGCGGCACTTGCCGCCGCCGCCAGGGCAAAAGGGGATGCCACGGACATGGAAATGCAGCTTCATGCCGCCGCCGCGGCGAATGACGTGCCCGCTATCCACAAGTTGATCGCCGCTGGCGTCAAAATCGATGCCCGCGACAAGGCCAAGCGCACCGCGCTGTTGATTGCCACCCATGCCAATGCGATCGAGGCCGCAGCTGCGCTGATTGAAGCGGGCGCCGATGTCAACGCCAAGGACAATATCCGCGACACGCCCTTCCTCTTTGCCGGCGCCGAAGGCCGCCTCGAAATCCTCCGCCTGTGCCTCAAGGCGGGCGCCAATCTCAAGGACACCAATCGCTATGGCGGCACGGCTCTGATTCCTGCCGCCCACCACGGCCATCCGGAAACGGTGCAAGAATTGCTTAAGACCGGTATCGACATCGACCACGTCAACCGCCTCGGCTGGACGGCGCTGCTCGAAACCATCATCCTCTCCGATGGCGGCCCCACCCATCAGGATATTCTGAGGCAGCTCATCGCCGCCGGTGCCAATGTAAATCTCGCCGACGGCGAGGCCGTGCGCCCCCTCGCCCATGCCAGAAGCCGCGGCTACAGCGAAATGATCCGCATGCTCGAGGCGGCCGGCGCCAGGTGATCCGGGCGGCGATTTCCAAACGTTAACGGCCGGGCCCGATTTCCCCATCGCCCCGGTTCCGCTCCGGCGCAAAAGACGCTATGGAGCCTCCATGCGTTTCAAGTCGGGAAAAGAATTCCGGGATTGGCCGTCCAAGGCCGTCACCCTATTCGGCATGTCGGGCGTGGGCAAGACCACGCTCGCCGGCCTCTTGCAGAAGCGCGGCTGGTTCCAGTATTCGGTCGATTACCGCATCGGCACCCGCTACATGGGCGAACACATCGTCGACAATTTCAAGCGCGAGGCGATGCGCGTTCCCTTCCTGCGCGATCTGCTCAAGTCGGATTCGATCTATATCTGTTCCAACATCACCTTCGAGAATCTGAGCCCGCTCTCCACCTACCTCGGCAAGCCCGGAAATCCGGCCAAGGGCGGCATTGCGATCGCCGAATACAAGCGCCGCCAGAACCAGCACCGCGAGGCGGAAATCCGCGCCCTCCTCGACGTGCCGGAATTCATCGGCCGGGCCCGCGATATTTATCAGTACACGCACTTTGTCTGCGATGCGGGCGGCAGCCTGTGCGAGGTCGCCGGCCCCGCCGATTCCGCCGATCCGGTGCTCAAATGCCTGTCCGGGAATACCTTGCTGCTCTATATCGAAGGCAACGCCCAGCACACCAGGATGCTGGTCGAGCGTTTCCGCCAGAATCCCAAGCCCATGTATTATCAGCCGGCATTTCTCGATGCCAAATGGGCCGAATACAAGGAGCTCAACCGCATCGCCGATGACGAAGATGTCGATCCCGACGGATTTGCCGTCTGGGGCTTCGAACAGCTGCTGCATCACCGCATTCCGCTCTATGAGGCGATCGCCCGCAATTACGGCTACAAGGTACGGATGGAGGATGTGCCGGCCGTCAGGTCGGAAGAGGACTTCCTCGCCCTTCTGTCGCGCGCCATCGACCGATATTAGCGTTCCGGATTTCCATGCCGATCAAGATTCCCAACGATCTTCCCGCCCGCCAGACCCTTGACCGGGAGGGCGTGATGGTCATGACCGAGGCGAGCGCCAAGCGCCAGGACATCCGTCCGCTGCGCATCGGCCTCCTCAATCTGATGCCCAACAAGATCAAGACAGAGACGCAATTCGCCCGGTTGATCGGCGCCACACCGCTTCAGGTCGAGCTCACCCTGGTCAAGATCACCAGCCACACGCCGAAGAACACGCCGGCCGAGCACATGATCGCCTTCTACCGCGACTGGGAGGAGGTGAGAGCGGAGAAATTCGACGGCCTCATCGTCACCGGCGCGCCGGTCGAGCTCCTGGAATTCGAGGACGTCACCTATTGGGACGAGCTCCGCCGCATCTACGACTGGACACAGAGCCATGTTCATTCGACCATGAACATCTGCTGGGGAGCGCAGGCCGCGTTGCATCATTTCCACGGCGTGCCGAAGCACCCGCTGCCCACGAAGGCCTTCGGCGTCTACCGGCATCGCAATCTCAATCCGGCTTCGCCGTTCCTGCGCGGGTTTTCCGACGACTTCTCGATCCCCGTGTCGCGCTGGACCGAAGTGCGCCGCGCCGAGGTTCCCGAAAAGAACGGCCTCGAAGTCCTGATGGAGTCGGACGAGGCGGGCCTCTGCCTCGTCGCCGATCAGGCGCACCGCTCGCTCTACATGTTCAACCACATCGAATACGACACCCATTCGCTCAGCGACGAATACTGGCGCGACGTGAAAGCCGGAAGGCCCATCGAACTGCCGGTCAATTATTTCCCCCATAACGATCCGCGCGCCGAGCCCGAGAACCGCTGGCGCAGCCACGCCCATCTCCTGTTCGGCAACTGGATCAACGAGGTCTATCAGACGACGCCGTTCGACACCGAAGCTATCGGCAAGTAGCCTGCTTCACGCTCCCGTCACAATTGGCGTCTGAATAAGGCCGTGCCGCATTCGGATTTCCCGCCATGCTCCGCCTCATGCTTTTCCGTCACGCCAAGTCGAGCTGGACCGAACCGGGTCTCGACGACATGGACCGGCCGCTCACCCGCCGGGGCCAGCGCGCCGCCCAGGCCATGGGCCGCGTCATGGCGGCGAAACGGCTGCTTCCCGATCTGGTCCTGTGTTCTCCGGCACGGCGCGCCCGCGACACCTGGAAGCTCGCGGCCGAAGAGATCAAGACGGCGCCCAAACTCATCGTCGAGGACGCGATCTACGATTTCGGCAATGGCGGCCGGCTGATCGAAGCCGTCCGCCGGGTGGGCGACAAGGCCAGGACGGTGCTCGTAGTCGGCCACAATCCCTCGATGGAACGGGCGGCGGCCCGGCTGGCAGGCGGCGGCGACAAGAAGCTCCGGGAACGGATCGAACAAAAATATCCGACGGCGGCCCTCGCGGTCATCGCATTCGACCTCGCCGGCTGGAGCGGCCTCGCCGAGTGCAAGGGCGAAGTTCAGCACTTCATCCGCCCCAAGGACATCATGGGCGAAGCCGAATAGCGCCGCGCTCAAATCCCTTGTCATCGCCCGCGTCCGCCCCCAACTATGGGCATCGTGAAACTTGACGGCATCATCGACGCAAGCCGGATCGCGGCCGGTGGCTTGAGGGACTTCGCCAGCGGCCTTGTCCATCCAACATTAAGGCTTGGCGTGACCGGGCTTTCCCGCGCCGGCAAGACCGTGTTCATCACCGCCCTCGTCCACGCGCTTCTGAACGGCGGCCGCCTGCCGCTGTTCGAGGCCCAGGCCTCCGGCCGCATCACTCGCGCCTATCTCGAGCCGCAGCCTGACGACGATCTGCCGCGCTTTGCCTATGAGGATCATCTCGCCGCCCTCACCGCCCCGCGCCGGCATTGGCCGGAGAGCACCAGCCGCATCAGCCAGTTGCGCCTGACTCTCGAATATACCCCGCGCGGCTTCATCGCCCGCCACCTGCACGGCGGCCTCCTGCACATCGACATCGTCGATTATCCCGGCGAATGGCTGCTCGATCTGCCACTGATGCGCATGGACTATGCCGAATGGTCTGCCGCCGCCGTCGCCGCCGGCCGCCAAGCGCCGCGTGCGGCTCTGGCCAAGGACTGGCAGGCCCATCTCTCCGGGCTCGATCCTCGGGCGAGCGCCGATGAGTCCGCGGCGATGCGCGCCGCGCAAGCTTTCACCGCCTATCTCGCGCGCTGCCGCAAGGACGAAGTTTCGCTGTCCACCCTGCCGCCCGGCCGTTTCCTGATGCCGGGCGATCTTGCCGGCTCGCCTCTCCTCACCTTCGCGCCGCTCGATGTTGCGGCGGGCGCGGAGTTTCCCGCCGGCTCCCTCGGCCGGCTGATGGCCAGGCGCTATGACTCCTACGTGGCGAAAGTGGTGAAGCCTTTCTTCTTCGGCCATTTCGCCCGCCTCGACCGGCAGATCGTGCTGGTCGATGCGCTCGCCGCCCTCAATGCCGGTCCGGCCGCCGTGGCCGGCCTGAAGCTCGCCCTCGCGCAAATCCTCGCCTGCTTTCGCCAGGGTTCCAATTCGATTGTCTCCGGCCTGTTCGGCCGCCGCATCGACCGCATTCTTTTTGCCGCCGCCAAGGCCGATCTCCTGCACCATGCCAGCCACGACCGGCTGGAGGATATTCTCCGCCTGATCGTCGCGGAGGCCGCCGCGCGCGCCGAATTTTCCGGCGCCCGGATCGATGTGGCGGCCCTGGCCAGCATCCGCGCCACAAGCGAGGCGAGCGTGCGCCAGAGGGGCGCGGAGCTTGCCTGTATCGCCGGCGTTCCGGAAGCGGGCGAAACGCTAGGCAGCACCCATTTCGATGGCGCCACCGAAGCGGCCATCTTCCCCGGCGAACTGCCGGAGAAGCCGCAAGCCGCCCTCGATGGCAGCCTGGCCGGGGCCTTGAAATTCGTGGCCTTCCGGCCGCCGCCGCCGAAGGACGGCGTCTTTCCCCACATCCGCCTCGACCGCAGCCTGGAATTCCTGTTGGGAGACCGCCTCGCATGACCGTCAAGCATCGCGGCCCCAGGGCCTTCATCATCGAGGACGGCGCCCACCAGCGCCATGGCGCGGCGGCGATCAAATTCACCGCCGATGAACCGTTGCGCCAATTGACGGTCACCGCACCCGCCCCCTTGCCCGGCCCGCGCGCCATGCGCTGGGGTTCGATCCTGATGACCGCCCTCTTCAGTCTCTTCGTCATGTGGGCGGGCCTCGCCGCCACGCAATCGATCGAGGACTTCTTCGCGCGTTCGCAATTTCTCGGCTGGGCGGCGCTTGCCATCGCCGGCCTTGCGGGCTTCGCCGCGCTGGCCATCGCCGTCCGTGAAATCTGGGGTCTGATGCGGCTCAAGCGCATCGAGCATCTGCAGGCCGATGCCACCCGCGCCATCAATCACGACGATGCCGCCGCCGCCGGAAACACCGTCGCCGCCCTCGAACGTCTCTATCGCGGCCGTCACGATGCGGCCTGGGGCCTCGCATCGCTTGCCGGACACGCCGCCGATATCATCGATCCGGGCGACCGCGTGCGATTGGCCGAGCGTTACTTGCTGTTTCCTCTCGATGCCGAGGCCCACCGCATCGTCGCCCGCGCGGCCCGCCGCGTGACGCTCCTCACCGCCATGACGCCGGCCGCGGCTCTCGACATTCTCTTCGTCGCCGCCCTCAATCTGCGCATGCTGCGCGAACTCGCCGGCCTCTACGGCGGCCGTCCCTCGACGCTCGCGACGCTGAAACTCGCCCGCATGGTGGTGGGCCACCTCGCCGTCACCGGCGGGCTCGCGCTGTCCGACAGTCTCATCCAGCATCTGGTCGGCAGGGGCCTGGTCGGCCGCCTGTCGGCGCGCTTTGGCGAGGGCGCCGTCAATGGTATCCTCACCTCGCGCATCGGCCTGGCCGCGCGCGATGTCTGCCGCCCCATCCCGCAGGAAGCCTCGGCCAAGGAAAGTCTCGGCAGCCTGCTGCGCGAATTGGTGACTTTGAACGAAGGACCGAACCCCGATGGACGTGAAGGCCAATCTCAATCCTGAGATGCGGCGCCGTTACGATCTCCGCAATGCCCTGCATACGGCGATCCTGATCGGCGGCTCGGCGCTGCTCGCCGCCGCCATCGCGTGGACCGTCTATGGTCCCGGAGGGCTCATCTGGGCGGCGATCTTCGGCGGCTTCGGCCTGTGGACGCTCGGCCGCCTGTCGCCGAAAATGGTGCTGTCGCTCTACAAGGCCCGCGCCCTCACCCCCGACGAAATGCCGGAACTGCACAAGGTGGTTCGCCAGCTTGCGGCCCGTGCCGATCTCCCGTCGGTGCCGCAGCTTCACTATGTGCAAAGCCGGATGCTCAACGCCTTCGCCGTCGGCAGACCCGAGGATTCGGCGATCGCCGTCACCGACGGGCTCTTGCGCGTCATGACCATGCGCCAGATCGCCGCCATTCTCGCCCATGAGATGTCGCACATCCGCAATGGCGATCTGAAGGTCATGGGCCTTGCCGATGTGCTCAACCGCATCACCAGCTTCATGTCGACCATGGGCCTGATCGGCATCCCGGCGATGCTCGGCACCGGCTGGAACATTCCCATTGTCGGCCTGTTGCTTCTGATCTTCGCGCCCACCATCGGCGGCCTCCTGCAAATGGCGCTGTCGCGGGCCCGCGAATATGACGCCGATCTCGACGGCGCGGCATTGACCGGCGATCCGGAAGGTCTCGCCTCGGCGCTCGCCACCCTCGAGCACCGCCAGCAGGGCAGTTGGGAAGGTCTGATCCTGCCCGGT
This sequence comes from Hyphomicrobiales bacterium, assembly GCA_052386315.1. Classification (GTDB taxonomy): domain Bacteria; phylum Pseudomonadota; class Alphaproteobacteria; order Rhizobiales; family Aestuariivirgaceae; genus Aestuariivirga. The sequence continues at coordinate 12,546 of JBQTKG010000095.1, read as the reverse complement.
TCTCGCGTTCCCCAGCCGTCCTTATTGCGCACCCATCCCAGGACCGAGGACCGCATTGCCCGGCTCATGGCGCTCCGCCCCGGCCGCAGCGGACCCGCCATCGCATGCCCGGCAGGCCGCAGCCCGGCCCTTCTATCGTGCCGCCCATCCGCGGCCCCCATATCCACTGGGACCGCATGGGCATCTGGTACTGAGTTCCCCACATTACCAAGATTTCATCTCCGGGCGCGACCGAAGCCGGGCGCGCCGGCCGTCTTTCAGTCATTATTTCACTGCATTATTTCACTGCAACAAGGAGACTCCCATGCAGAAGAAGACCAAACTCGCCCTCGTGGCTTCGGTGCTTGGCCTCGCCACGCTGGGCGCCGCCGCCGGCCTGGCGCTCGCCGACCGCGGCCACGGCCATGGCGGACGGGGCCACGGCTCCATGATGATGATGCACATGACCGAGCGCTACGACGCCGACAGGGACGGCAAGGTCTCGCAGAGCGAGATCGATGCCAACCGCACCGCCTGGCACGGCGAGTTCGACGGCGACAAGAACGGCAATCTGTCGCTCACGGAATTTCAGTCCCTGTGGCTGAAGGCCCGCCGCGAGGAGATGGTGCGCGAGTTCCAGCGCTTCGACCGCGATGGCGACGGCCAGGTGACGCTCGACGAATACAAGGCGCCGATGGCCGGCATGGCCGCTCAAATGGACCGTGACGGCGACGGCATGATGGGCCCCGGCGACCGCCCCGGCAAGCGCCGCCATCACATGCCGCAAGCCGAAGGTGAAGCGGCTCCGCAATAAGCCCCGTCCCGATTAGGTGCGATGCCCGGACGCGGAAATCGTCCGGGCATTCTGATTTCGCCGCCATCGCAGCCGCGCCGCTGCCCGGCCCTTGAATTGCAAACCGTCATCGCACATTGTCCGGTCCCCGCTCCCAGCATCACGCCGCGATGACCACGCTCCTGCGTTCCGCCGATCCTCTCCTCCAGCCCTACCGGTTGAAGCACCTGACGCTGAAGAACCGGATCATGTCGACCGCCCATGAGCCGAACTATAGCGAAGACGGCATGCCCAAGGATCGTTACCGTCTCTATCACGTCGAGAGGGCGAAGGGTGGCATCGCGCTTACCATGACGGCGGGATCGGTCGTCGTCTCGCAGGATTCTCCGCCCGTCTTCGGCAATCTTCTCGCCTACAAGGACGAGATCGTGCCGTGGCTGAAGCGGCTTGCCGGCGAATGCCACGAATATGGCACCGCGGTGATGATCCAGCTCACCCACCTTGGCCGCCGCACCGCGTGGAACAAGGCCGACTGGCTGCCGGTGCTGGCGCCTTCGCCGATCCGCGAGCCCGCCCACCGCGCTTTTCCCAAGGAAATGGAGGACTGGGACATCGAGCGCATCGTCACGGACTATGCCGATGCCGCCGAGCGCATGCAGGCCGCTGGCCTCGATGGTCTCGAATTCGAGTGCTACGGCCATCTGATGGACGGATTCTGGTCGCCCGCCACCGGCCGCCGCAGCGACGATTATGGCGGCTCCATCGACAACCGCCTGCGCTTCGGCTTCCGGGTGCTCCAAGCCGTGCGCGCCCGCGTCAGCCGGGATTTTATCGTGGGGTTGCGCATTGCCGCCGACGAGGATTGGGAACAGGGACTGACCCGCACTGAAGGCATCGAGATCTGCCGGCGCTTCAAGGACTCGGGCCTAATCGACTTTCTCAACATCATCAGGGGTCACATCGAGCACGATGCGCCACTCGCCGATGTCATTCCGTTAGCGGGCATGAAGGCCTCGCCGCATCTCGATTTCGCCGGCGAGGTGCGCGCCGCCGTGAAGTTCCCAGTATTCCACGCCGCCCGCATCGCCGATGTAGCGACCGCCCGCCATGCCATCGCCGAAGGCAAGCTTGACATGGTCGGCATGACGCGGGCCTTCATCGCCGATCCCCATATCGTGAAGAAAATCGCCGCAGGCCGCGAGCACGACATCCGCCCCTGCGTCGGCGCCACCTATTGCCTCGACCGCATCTATGAGGGAAACGAGGCGCTGTGCATTCACACTCCGGCAACCGGCCGCGAGGCCACCATGCCGCATGTGATCTCGAGGACATCCGGCAGGCGCAGGAAGATCGCCATCGCCGGCGCCGGGCCCGCTGGGCTGGAAGCCGCCCGTGTCGCCGCCGAGCGCGGCCATGAGGTGATTGTGTTCGAGGCCGCCAATGATCCCGGCGGCCAGATCAGGGTCTTGGCCCGGGTCAAGCGGCGGGCCGAGCTGATCGGCATCGTCGATTGGCGTGCGGCGCAATGCGAGCGCCTCGGCGTCGAAATGCGCTACAACAGCCTCGCCAAGGCTGATGAGATGCGCGGGCTCGGCGCCGATATCGTGATTGTCGCTACCGGCGGCCTGCCGCAGAACCTGGCGATCGAAACGGGCGCCGGCCTGGCGGTCTCGAGCTGGGACATTCTGTCGGGCGATGTGAAGTCCGCCGATGACGTGCTGATGTTCGACGACAACGGCGCCCACTCGGGCATGGCGGCGGCCGAATTCATCGCGGAAGCGGGTGCAAAACTCGAACTGGTCAGCCCCGAGCGCTTCTTCGCGCCCGATATGGGCGGCCTCAATCTCGTGCCTTACATGAAGATTTTCACCAGGCGCGGTGTCAAGATTTCCACCATGATGCGCATCCGCGCCCTCGCCCGCTACGGCAACAAGATAAAGGCGACGCTGTGGAGCCCCTATACCCAGGCCGATTGCGGCGAGCGCATTGTCGATCAGGTGGTGGTTGAAAACGGCACGGCACCCCTGGCGGAACTCTATTTCGAGCTGAAGGAGCAATCGGTCAATCGCGGCGAGATCGATTATCAAGCGCTGATCGAAGGCCGGTCGCAGGAAATCCGCAGCAATCCGGAAGGCCGGTTCCAATTGTTCCGCATCGGCGACGCCGTGGCCTCGCGCAATATCCACGCCGCCATTTACGACGCGCTGCGGCTCGCCAAGGACTTCTGACCCGGAATCGGCTGGCGGCCCCGCCGGTTTTACCCCCTTCCCGATCGATGGGCGCGCCCTCAGGAATCTTCGAAAAGCGATTTGATGCGGGCGACGATATCGCCGCCGGCGCTGCCGCTCATTGGCTTGGTGGTCATGTCCGAACCGAGCGGCCTTGCATAACCGCAGGCGACGATCTTGTCGACGAGACGCGACATGTCGCGTGGCGGCTGCAGAATTCCCTGCCGCGACAGCCAGGCCCCGAGCCCCGCGGCGGCCCTCCAGCTCAATTTCAGTTTGGAGGACGGCAATATGAATATGTCGACCGGCCTTCCGGTACGCACCGCCTCGCTGATCATCGATGCACTGTCGGATGTCACGATGAAGCGGTCCGCAAGGGCCAATGCGGATTGGTAGGGATTGTCGGCCATGTTCCATGGGTGCAGGCTTGCAGGTGCGCGCAACTGGCCGCCGATTTTGTCGACCACGCCCGCTGCGGTGCGCGGCGAGCCCAGAACTATCAGGGACCCGTTGAGCGCCATGACCAGATCGTTTGCGGCCTTGGCCAGCCTGCCGATGTCGGCGTCCTGCAAGCGCAAGGGATATTTCGGCGCTCCAACGGCCAAGGCGATCCATGGCCGCGGCAGATGCGACCAGCCGCTCGACCATCTGTCGATTGCGCGCCAATCGGGCTGTCGCGGCGTAGCGAATGGCAGCAGGTTTTCCACCAGGTTTTCTGCCGCAGGCAAGCCGTATTGCGGTGTGGTGATGACGAGATCGAATGCCGAAAGCCGTGCCCGCGGCCTTCCGATATGCACGATCTTTGCCTTTCCGCCGGACTGCTTCTTGATCCAGCGCGCCACCGGCGCTGTCCGCTTGCCCGTGGCAACTACGAGATCCGGCCACGGCGGCACCAGTATTGCGCTTGCTTCGGCCGTCAGGCTGGCGAGACTTGCCCCCAAGGCCCAGTTCGGGACGTTGTGCAGCCTGTTGAATCGCAGGTCCTTGAACTGGACGATGCCATCAATGCGGCGCGCCAGTTCCCGCGCCTGAGCGTTGTCGCCAGCGCGTGCTCCTTGCAGCACCCAGATCGAACGGCCGGCGGACATGCCGATGTGTGTCGCCTCAGGCGTCAGGCTGCCAGCTTGACGTCGCCCAAAATCCTGTCGAGAGGCGGCACCCGTTGGATCAGCTCAAGAGCGTCATGACGGACGTGGTTGTGGCGCATTTCCGCCTCGATCCGTGCCACGGTGATTTGCCCGGACTCTACGCATTCCCTGAGCAGAGCAAAGAACAAGGCCTCCTGGCGCGGATCGGGATGTTTTTTGTATTTTCCCCACAGCCTGATGCCGTTTTCGGGCAGGAAACGGCCGATCAGCGGCACGCGGTTGGTGAAGTCGATGGGCAGGCCGGTTTTCCACGGCTGGGTGCGGCGTTTGGTGTTGTGAATGAGCTTGGTGGCGGGAGTCAGGCGGTCGAAATCGTTCCACTCGGTCTCGAGGAAGCCGATGTTCTCCCGTGACTCGTTGGCGAGCACAATCCAGTTCTCGTAGTCGAGCTTGCCGGCAAACATGTCTTCAAATTGCTTGCGCACGTTCCAGTGTTTCAGCTTCGCGCAGTCGAGCAGCATTACACTTGAAGCAATGTAGTCGTCGCGGCCGTTGTGGCCGGCCCGGCGCCTGGCCATGACGGCCTTGCCGTCCATGTCGCGCGTGAGAAGTTCGTTGACGTCGCCCACCGCGAATACGTCCGGGTCGATGACGACGGCGCGTCCCTCATAACCCATCAGCTCGGGCGGCATGAAGCGGGTGGGGGTAAAGGATTGCAAGTCACCGTTTTTCCATGTCCGCAAGCCGCCGGCCCGGAGAAATTGCCGGCCTTCGAAGTCCTTGAAGAACGCAAAATCCTCCTGGTGGATGATCTTTACGTCAAAGGCTTCGGGATTGCGCGAATTGCGCTTCAGGGAATGAGCTGAAACAATCGCGCCGGCGATCTGCTTGGCATTCGTGTGGATGAAAACCGTATTCTTCATGGACTTCTCCGCCGGATAAAGCCTCAGGGTTGCAATTGATTTGGAGACCCGTCTATACGACGTTAACATCCAATTAGGAAGCTCCGGAAACGTGAACGAGAGTACGGCAAATTCCGGCGAAAGCAGCGCGGCCGCCAGTGCTGCCGATTTCACTGCACGCGAGAAGCTTCGCTACCAGTCTTTCGATCTTGGGGGCAACAAGACAGGCGGCCATGACCGTTCCTATCTGAACCCGATGATCTTCAGTTCGGACTCCACAGGACTGAGCTATCTCGATATCGGAAGCTACCTCGGCTATTTTTGTATCGAGGCACTAAAGAGGGGGGCCCGTTCTGCCACTGGCATCGAGCCGGATGCCGAAAGCGTCCGGCAGGCCACGGCGCTGGCGGGCTTTGCAGGGGTTTCCCCCCGCTATCTTCACGGCGATTTCGAGGAATGGGATTTCGGCAAAGAGCAATTCGACGTGGTGCTTTGCCTCAACGTGCTTCATCACATGTTCGACGCGATCGGTGCGATCAACAAGATGAAACGCCTTGCGCGAAAGAAGATCGTGATCGAATTCGCCTCACCCAGTCTGCGCGATCTGCTCTACAGATCGCTCAATCCGCTCGCCGTACTGGCCAATGCGGTTCCGGCCGTGATTCTTGGCAACCCCAGGAAGAACACCGATATCGCATCGAGGTCCTTTCTGTTTACGGCCAAGGCCATGAAGGTGTTGTTCGACAGGCACACATGTGCCTTCGAGCCGGTGACGATAACCCGTTCTCCATTCAAGGGGCGTCTCGTACTGGAGGCGCGGCGGCGCGATATCGGCCATGTCGCCTTCGTCGCGGGGCCAACGTCCAGCGGCAAGTCGACGTTGTTCGGAAGATTGGCGGCCGAAGCAGGACTTCGCCGCCAATACGGTCTGGAAGAGGGTGAGTGGCGCGGCGTGCATGGCCACGAGATCGACTTGCCTCGGGGCCGCACCGAGCGCGTGCTCGTCCACTACGACTTGCTGCGCCCTTACCGCCGCAGTATCAGAGCCTTCAATCGCGATCCACGTTGCGACCTTCTCAGCGTCGCTGAAAAGACATCCGTGATCACTGCGATGGTGGCGCCCGGCCTCCTGACGCAGCAGCTTCTCGAGGCTTCGGGTGCCGCGGCGCCCTCCGGGCTTGGCAAACGCCACAAGGACATTTACGAACGCTACGCAGACCGCGAGTTTCTTGCGGCTTGGTATGAGTCGTGGTTCGCCTACCTCGGCCGCCATCAGGACAAAATGGCCGTGAACAAAGTCCTTGTCCGGGACGGCTCGGGCAGCGAGAGGATCATTCCGGCATCGGACTGGCGCGCCGCCTATAACGCGCTTTATGGAGTCTAGCTTGCAATCGGGGCCGACATCGACGGGTTTGAAGCGCAACCTCAAGAAGATCGCGCGCATCTTGCGTGTGAAGCCGCTTTATCAGCAGGAACGCTCGGCGGTGTTCGGCGAACGCTGGGCTGCCATTGAGAAGCAGTTGGGGCCCAATGACCGGTCTTTGCTGGATGTCGGCTGCAACATGGGCAACTTCACCGCCAAAGCGGCAAGCCGGGGCATGTTTGCCATCGGCGTGGACCCCATGGAAGAAGCGATTTCCCGCGCCAAGAGCCTTCATGCCCGCATGAAGGGCTGCTGTTTCGCTTGGCTCGACATCAATACCGATACGGTAAAAACCTTGCCGCACTGCGACGTTGCCCTCTGCCTTTCCGTGCACCACTACTGGTCAAGAGCGCACGGCGAAGATGGGGCATGGCAGATCATCGCGGAAATCCTGAACCGGTCTGGCAAATTGTTATTCGAGCCGGCAAGCTCCTATGTGCGCTATGGCACAGAACGCCCCGACTTCATCGAGAACGACGAGGTCTCCATCGACCATTATGTACGTAGGCGATTTGCGGCGATCGCGCCCGCCTGCAAGGTAACGCGCCTGATCTCGACCGCTTCTATCAATCTTGAGACGTTCCGGTCCATGTACCTCGTCGAAAGATGATCTGGCCCAAGGTCTACCGGCATGTAACGGCCGATTCGATCGCAGCGTTGTTGCACTGCGAGGACAGCATTCTCGAAGGGGATCGGCCGGATGCCACCTTCTACAAGTTCGGCCGTCTGTTGTTACGGGAAGAATATCTGGCGGCATCACTTGATAGGGGCCTTCAGGCGCGTTCCAGTGCACTCATCTGCCTGATGACCGGAAGATCATCGGCCTACTGGCAGGCAACCCGGATGTTCGCGCAGCGCAGGCGCTTCCGGAGCCCAGCTGTCGCGATCCTGCTCAAGAACAATATCAGGGCCATTTATCCGCAGCTCGGGCTCACAGTAAAAGTCTCAAACCCGCACGAGCCCGCCAGCTCTGACCGCGTCATGAACGAGGCGGTGAATCGGAAGAAGCTCAAGGACGCGGGGGGACTGACGGTTCCGAAGATCACGCGGGCGGGCAGACTGGCTGAAACCAGTTTCATTCTCGAGAGCCTGCTCGAGGACCATCGCCCCCTGTCGGCCGATGATGTGGCGGGTGGCTTCATCCGTAGATTTGTGAATTTTCAAACCGCAAACCGGACTGAAATACCCGAGGATGCGGACGAATTCAGTCCCGCTACGGCGATCGACCGGTTCCAGTCGCTCACAAGTGCGGCAGGCGTCAAGATTCCGGCGCGGCTCCTCGCGTTCGTGCAAGCCACCGCCAGCAGGACCGGGAACCAGGCGCCGCGGTCGTTGTGCCACGGCGACCTCAGCCGCAGTAATATCCTGGTTTCCGGCAGGCAGTTCTCCGTCATCGACTGGGAGTTCAGCCACGAAGCGCCCGCAGCGATCGACGCGATCAGGCTGGCGACCCAATTTCCGGGTTTCGCGGAGGCTTATATCGGCGAACTTCGCCATCCGGAGGCCATGACCTGGTTTGTACTCGGCTGCATCCATGCTGCTAACGAGCATGCCGGCCGTCTTGCAGGCCTTGAGGACAATCGCCACCGTCGGAAGGCAACGGGCAAGACAGCCCGCAAACTCTCGGAATTCATTGCCTTGGCCGAACGCCAATTGGCGCAGAACAGGTGACCGGCCGCCACACCTGTCCGATTGGACACAATCTCTAGGCCGTGTTATCCGGCGTCCCGCTTGGTGTTCCAATTGGATGCGGGCTTCAACTCGAACCTGGGGATTGATCGAGCAAAAGGTACAGAATGAAGGCGACACTTCTTTCGGGTTTCAGTCCAAGCCAGGTTTTGCGCGAACCCTACGCGCATCTTGTTGACGATGCGGCGCTTGGTCAGCCGCTCTATGACAAGCTGGCCGCGACATTTCCGCCTTCTCAAAGGTTCGTGAAGGGTCTCGACAGGGTTGCCAGCAATCAGGCTGTTCGCATCCCGGCGCGCGACATCATTGGCAACCCCGAATTTTCTGCCGAATGGCAGGATTTCTTCCGCTACCATACCTCGCAGGATTTCTGGAATGATATCCTCAGGGTCTTTGGAGACGCCATTCGTACCGCCCATCCCCGCCTCGAGGACATGGCCGGAAAACCGCTCAAGGATTGGTGCGTAAAGATTCGCGGTACCGACGCCAAGGGCGATGTGGAACTCGACGCGCTGTTTGTCGTGAATACCCCCGTCAGCAGATTGAGTTCGGTCCGCCCGGCCCATGTGGATAGCGAAGATGAGATATTCGCGGGCCTCCTCTACATGAGGCCGGATGAAGACAAGACAGGTGGCGGCGATCTGTCATTGTACCGGTTCAAGTCAACTCCGGCCTTTGGCGGTCACTACGCGCCACTTTCGGCCGTGACCGAAGAAAAGTGCGTCAGGTACGCGGCAAATCGCTATGTCGCCTTCGTGAACTCGCCCCTCAGCATACATGGCGTCTCACCGCGCCCACCGACCGATGCTTACCGCCGCTACATCAACATGGTGGCGCTGGTACCGTTCAAGGCGTTCGAACTGCCCGCCATGCCGCTGTTCGATCAGTTCAAGTTCTGGCTCGAACGGCGCAAGACCAAGTCGCACGGCGTGCAGGCAGGCCGGTAAACGGCCCGGGCGATCGAAAGGCAGATTTTATGACGCGAGAACCCTGGGACGAAAAGCGCGTGCGCGATATGCTTGCAACGCATCTTTTCCACTATCAGAAGATTCCCCTGCCATTTGGCTTGCAGACCGGCGGCAAGGACCGCTCCTCCACTGCGAAGCGGATTTTTCCGGCCGACATGACAGGAAAGTCCGTATTCGATCTGGGCTGCATGAATGGCTATTTCACCTTCGAAGCCGAACGCCGGGGGGCGGCAGCCGTCGTCGGTGGAGAAATCGACCCAGAAAATGTTGCGACTTGTAAAATGCTTGCGGACTGCCTGGGTTCGAATGCCTCTTTCTTGCATTTCGACATCGAGCGTGACCCGCTGCCTTCCAGCTTCGACTACGTCCTATGTCTCAATGTGCTGCATCATCTCCGCAATCCGCTGTCCGCGCTTGAGAAGATCGCCCGCGCGGCTCGCGAATGCCTCATCCTGGAGGTCGCGTCCCTGTCTCCCGGCGATGCGCGCAAGCTTGGACCTGGCATCCTTGCGCTTTCGCCGCTGATCAAGAAACTGCCGGTCATCTTCCTCGGTGGCGCGGGCAAGGAGGGTGGTGCCAGCCAGAGTTTCTTCCTCACCGAAAGCGCGGTACTGGCACTGCTGAAGAAACACAGGCAGGATTTTGCCAGTGTCGATATCCTCGGTGGCGGCCAGAAGGGGCGATTCATCGCGATCGCCCGCAAACGGAAGATCGGCCATCTCCACATCATTGCCGGTGTCAACGCTGTCGGCAAGAGCACCATGCTCGATAGCTTTGCAGCCGGAAAGAACTTGCAGATTGCCGAACGCCTCGGTCTGCTTCCCTTGCGTGACTGGAAGCATCAGAATTACGGGAAGCTCCCGGCCAGCACCGAGGCTGAGGTTCCGCGCATGCTGCTCCAATACAATATCTCGAAACACCTGATCGACGGCGACCTGCATCAGCACGACCGGGGGCTGCTCGATGTCATCCGTTGCGCCGGCCGCGTGACGGTCACGACGCTTTGGCATCCCGCTCCGGAGCTCTACAAGAGGTATTCCGGGGAACGCGTGGGTCCCGGAGGAATAGCCCGTGTCATTCCGCGGGCCCGCAAGAAGGCGGACAAGCTGCTCCGCCTTTTCAAGGATCGCAATCTTCTCAACTCACTGTATATCGGCTGGGCCGATTTCGTCAGCCGCAACACTCTTGAACACAAGTTCGTGCTTCAGGAGGGGGGCTATCGTGTCTGTTCGCCGGATGAGTGGCGGGCAATCGTGTCCCGGCAGGGCTAGCCTTCAGGTGGTGAAGCCTCACAGATGAGACAGATCTTCAAAATGTTCTTCGGCAAGGAAGAAGCGCGGCCATTCGGGCTTCTGCTGTGCCCCCTGCTCGCGGGAGTGGCCGAAGCCGCCAGCATTGGCTCCTTGCTTCCCGCGGCGACGGCGGCCTCCGGAGGCGATTCAGGAGCGTCTTCGCCACTCAACGGTTTTGTGCGATCGACGATCGGCGGTTCCGCGAGCGGCGAACGGCGTAGATACTTATTTTAAAATGTTGAGAATACTCAAAATTTTCTTCGGTAATCGGGATTCCAGGCCGCTCCTCGTTCTCCTCTGTTTGTTGCTTGCAGGTCTTGCCGAGGCGGTTGGCATCAGCACGCTGTTGCCGGCGGCGGCAACCATAGCGGGGGCTGAAACCGGCGGCACCTCGCAGCTCGGTTCGCTGATCAAGTCGTCCATCAGTTCGATCGGCTTGCAACCGACACTCGGCAATCTGGTCCTCTTCGTGGCCGGTTTCATGGTGATCAAGTCGGTCTTGGCATTCGCCGCCTTGTCCTATGCGGGCATTGCAGCCGCACGCGTTTCGATCTCGCTCCGCCGCCGGCTCATCGCCGCGATCTTCGATGCGCGATGGGGATTCTTTGTGGAACAGAGAGGCGGCAAGTTCGCCAACGCCATCAGCAACGATGCAGGCCGCGCGGGCGACGCCTATCTGATGTCGGCGCAGCTTGTCGCATTCGTTGTGCAGATGGCAGCCTACGCAATTGTGGCGGCAGCCATTAACTGGAGGCTTGCGATGCTCGGCCTGAGTGCCGGCATAGTCGTGGCCACCATCATGCGGCAACTCATCCGCATCAGCCGGCGGGCGGGCTACAAGCAGACGGATCGCACGGCTGCGCTTACCGTCTACATGATGGACATGCTTACCAACATCAAGCCGCTGAAGTCGATGCAGCGGCACGAGTCGATGCTTGCGGCGATTTCCAGGATACTGAAGCGGCTCAAGCGTGCGTTGATAGCGCGCGAACTTTCGAAGGCCGGTCTCGTCCAGGGCGGCGATGCGCTTGTTGTGGTTCTCGTCGGAGCCGGCATCTATATTGCCAGCACGCTGTGGAATGCCACGCTCCCCGAACTCGTCGTCAGCGGTGTCGTGTTTTTTCAAATCATCTCGATTGTGTCCAAACTCCAGAAGCTGCTGCAGCAATCGGTCCAGGTTGAAAGCGCATACATCAGGACTGAGGAACTCATCAGGCAGGCCGAATCGAACCGTGAGGCGGCCGCCGGCAAGGCGGCTCCCCGGATCGGCGATTCGTGCCGGTTCGAACACGTGTTCTTCTCACATGGAAATACCGCCGTAATTTCCGACGCGACATTCGAGATTCCGGCACGCGCCATCACCGTGCTGAACGGTCCCTCAGGTGCCGGCAAGACCACTATCATCGATTTGCTCATCGGTCTCAATCGGGCCGGCAAGGGCCGAATCTTGATCGGCAGCACGCCCATTGACGATGTGGACATCAATGCTTGGCGGAAGATGATCGGATACGTTCCCCAGGAGTTGAGCCTGTTCCATGCTTCCATCCGCGATAATATCACACTCTCCGATCCGGCGATCGGCGACGCCGATGTGATGACAGCGCTTGAGCAGGCAGGTGCTGCCGACTTCGTCGCCAAACTGCCGCAGGGACTGGACACCGACGTGGGCGAGATGGGTGGCAAGCTGTCCGGCGGCCAGCGCCAACGCATTTCACTGGCCCGCGCATTGGCAACGAAGCCGCAGGTTCTCATCCTCGACGAAGTGACGAGCGCGCTCGATCCCGCCACCGAAGCGGAAATCGTCGAAAATATCGCCTCGCTTCGCGGCCGCTACACCATCGTTGCCATCACCCACCGCCCGGCCTGGACCGCAATCGCCAACCGGCTTTACAATGTCGCGCGCGGACGCGTGATACCCGGCCGCAAGCATCCCGCCGGCCGGCCCGTTGCACGCAAGAACTCCGGTAGGAAGCGAAGCCGGAATTGATGTAGAATCATTTGTTCGGCCACTCTCTTGGGGAAGGACCCGCCCCGTGACTCCCTTCACTCCCCTCGCCGGTCTCGCCGGCGGCGTCCTCATCGGCCTCTCCGCCGTGCTGCTGATGGCGGCTTACGGCCGCGTTGCCGGCTTGAGCGGCATATTCGGCGGGCTGCTCACGCAGCACCTAGGCGGGGAATTTTCCT
>JBQTKG010000094.1:0-12229 GCA_052386315.1 Hyphomicrobiales bacterium | reverse complement strand
TCTCCCCGGTCCGGAGATGCTCCCGGGCCAGCAAGGGCGGAGCTATGCCCGAACCCCAACGCTGTTTGACAATTGAATACACGACCTCCTCACCCTGAGGCGCCCGGCGCAGCCGGGCCTCGAAGGGACCCTGGCTCGCCGGCCAGCCTGCATGTCCTTGCCCCGCCGGGTCATTTGCCCTATATCCCCCGCCGTTCCAGGCCGCCTGCGCAAGAACAGGCGAACACATCCGGGGCGCCAAGCGATATCGTCAAGCGCCCCTCATTGTTTCAGGACCGGATGCAGTCGTGCAGCCTGGGGGCGTTGCCCCGGTTCCGAAACGCTTGTCGCGGTTTGCCCGCGGGCCCCAATTATCAACGCATCGGGGCCTTGCGGGACGTCCGAGCGGAATTTTCCGCCTGGCCTGCCCCGCTTTTTGAATGGGATAATCGATCCATGGCGAAGTCCGCCGTCTCCCTTACTCCGACCCGTGAAGACTTCGAAGTCCTGCTGGCCGAAAGCTACAGCGACAATCCGGCCGCCGAAGGCGCTGTCGTGAAGGGCCATGTCGTCTCGATCGAGAACGACTTCGCCCTCATCGATGTGGGCCTCAAGACCGAAGGCCGCGTCGCACTCAAGGAATTCGCCCAGCCGGGCAAAGCCCCCGAAATCAAGGTGGGCGACACGGTCGAGGTCTATCTCGAGCGCATCGAGAATGCGCTCGGCGAGGCTGTCCTGTCGCGCGACAAGGCGCGCCGCGAGGAAGCCTGGACCCGCCTCGAGCAAGCCTCGTTGAAGAACGAACGCGTTGACGGCGTCATCTTCGGCCGCGTCAAGGGCGGATTCACCGTCGATCTCGGCGGCGCGGTGGCCTTCCTGCCGGGCTCGCAGGTCGATGTCCGCCCGATCCGCGACGTCGGCCCCTTGATGAACGTCACGCAGCCTTTCCAGATCCTCAAGATGGACCGCCGCCGCGGCAATATCGTCGTCTCGCGCCGCGCCATCATGGAGGAAACCCGCGCCGAACAGCGCTCGGAACTGGTGCAGAATCTCGCCGAGGGCCAGGTGGCCGACGGCGTGGTCAAGAATATCACCGATTACGGCGCTTTCGTGGATCTCGGCGGCATCGACGGTCTGCTGCATGTCACCGACATCGCCTGGAAGCGCGTCAACCATCCTTCCGACGTCCTGCATGTCGGCCAGACGTTGAAAGTGCAGATCATTCGCATCAACCCCGAGACCCAGCGCATCTCGCTCGGCATGAAGCAGCTCGACAAGGATCCATGGGAAGTGGTGGCGGAGAAATATCCGATCGGCTCCAAGGTCAAGGGCCGCGTCACCAACATCACCGATTACGGCGCCTTCGTCGAACTGGAAGACGGCATCGAGGGCCTCGTCCACGTTTCGGAAATGAGCTGGACCAAGAAGAACGTGCACCCCGGCAAGATTCTCTCGACTTCCGAGGAAATCACCGTTCAGGTACTCGAAATCGATCCGGCCAAACGGCGCATATCGCTCGGCCTTAAGCAGACCCAGAACAATCCTTGGGAGACTTTCACGGCGAAATACCCCAACGGCTCCGTGGTCGAGGGCGAGATCAAGAACATCACCGAATTCGGCCTGTTCATCGGTCTCGATGGCGATGTCGACGGCATGGTGCACCTCTCCGACCTGGACTGGAAGCGGTCCGGCGAAGAGGCGATCAAGGACTACAAGAAGGGCGACCGGGTGAAGGCCAAGGTACTCGACGTCGACCGCGAAAAGGAACGTATCTCTCTCGGCATCAAGCAGCTTTCGGGCGATCCGATCGCTTCCGTCGCCGGTGTCAAGAAGGGTGACACGGTGACCTGCGAAGTGGTCAAGGTCGAGGACAACGGCCTCGAGGTCAAGATCGCCGGCTCGGACATGACGGCCTACGTCAAGCGCGCCGATCTCGCCCGCGACCGTTCGGAACAGCGCCCCGAACGCTTCGCCGTGGGCGAGAAGTTCGATGCCAAGGTGACGCTGCTCGACGGCAAGGCGCGCAAGATGAACGTCTCCATCAAGGCGCTCGAAATTGCCGAGGAGAAAGAAGCCGTGGCGCAATACGGTTCATCCGACTCAGGCGCCTCGCTCGGCGACATTCTCGGCGCGGCGCTGAAGAAGAAGGATTCCGAAGCCAAGGACGAATGACGGCATGATGATCACCGACGCCGAACTTATCGCCGATCGCCGCCGCCTCAAGCGCCGTGTCACCTTCTGGCGGATCGTAGCGGTCATTCTGGCGCTGGCGGCCGTAGGCTCATTGCTGTGGACGCCCGGCGACCTCGCGCGCTACCAGAGCCACATCGCGCGGGTGCGGATCGACGGCCTGATCACCGGCGACCAGGCCTCCCTCGATCTCCTCGATTCGATCGCCACCGCATCCAGGGTGAAAGCGGTCATTGTCCGCATCGACAGTCCCGGCGGCACGACGTCGGGTTCGGAAGCTCTGCATGAGGCCCTCCGCAAGATCGCCAGGAACAAGCCCGTCGTGGCGGTCATGGACACGGTCGCGGCGTCGGGCGGCTATATCGCAGCAATCGCGGCGGACCATATCGTGGCCCGCGGCAACACCATTACCGGGTCGATTGGCGTCATCTTCACCTTTCCGGAAATCTCGCGACTCCTCGATACGCTCGGCATCAAGATGGAGGAAATCAAGTCGGGTGAACTGAAAGCCGAGCCGTCGCCCTACAAGCCGGTCTCGGACAAGGTGCGCCAGGCCTCGAATGCCCTGGTGCAGGACAGTTTCGCATGGTTCACCGGCCTCGTCGCCGAGCGCCGCAAACTTCCGATCGAGCAGGTGCGCCTGCTCGCCGATGGCCGCGTCTTCACCGGCCGCCAGGCAGTGGTCGCAAAGCTCATCGATGCCGTCGGAGACGAAGCGAAGGCAGTCGCCTGGCTGGAGACCGAAAGGAAGATCGGCAAAGGCACGGAGATCGTCGACTGGGAGGTGCCCTTCACCAGCAATCCGGCGGGTCTCGGCTTTGCGGTGACGGACCAAGTGCTCCGGGCACTGGGCTTCGGCGGCAGTGCCGGCCGCACAAAGCTTGACGGGCTTCTCGTGCTTTGGCACCCTCAGCTTTAATCCCACCGGCGCGAGGCCTCACCCCATGATTAAGTCCGAGCTCGTTCAGAAGATCGCCGACATAAATCCACATCTCTATCACCGCGACATCGAGCGCATCGTCAATACGGTGCTTGGCGAGGTGATCCGGGCGATGCAGGAAGGAGACCGGGTGGAACTTCGCGGTTTCGGGGCCTTCTCGGTCAAATCGCGCAATGCCCGCACCGGCCGCAATCCGCGCACCGGCTCGGCGGTCGAGGTGGTGGCCAAACGCGTGCCCTTCTTCAAAACCGGCAAGGAACTGCGCGAGCGGCTCAACGCCGGGACCTGATGACGCTGCGCCGCATCTTGAACTGGGCGATCGGCCTTCCCATCGCGATCGTGGTTGTCGCCTTCGCCGTGGCCAACCGCCAGTGGATCGCGGTTTCCTTCGATCCGTTCTCACGCGATGCGCCCTTTGCCGCCATCGGCATGCCGCTGTGGGCTTTGTTCTTCTGCGGCATTTTCTTCGGCTTGATCGCCGGCTGGCTTGCCGCCTGGTTCGCGCAAGGCAAATGGCGCCGCGCCGCGCGCGAAGCCCGCATCGAACTGATGCGCGCCCAGGACGAAAAGGCGCGGATGAAGCAGGAACTGGCGCCGCCGGGCGATGCCAATCCATGAAGGTCATTTCCGCGTCGGAATTCGCCGGACTTGCAAGCTATGTTGAGATCGTCGAAGCCCTGCGTGAAGGTTTCCGCGCCGATTACGTGACGCCCGTGCGCCATCATCACGAAACCTCGGCGGTCTCGACCCTCTTGCTGATGCCTGCCTGGTCGAAGGCGTGGACGGGGCTCAAGACCGTTGTCGTCAAGACCGACAATGCCGTCATGGGCTTGCCGACGGTGCAGGCGAGCTATTTGCTGATCGACAACGCAACCGGCGCCGCCGTCGCCATGATGGACGGCACCGAATTGACACGGCGCCGTACGGCCGCCGCCTCGGCCCTTGCCGCCGGCTATCTGGCGGCCAGGGACGCCTCTTCCATGACACTGGTGGGCGCCGGGGCGCTGGGCGAACATTTTGTCCGCGCCCATGCTTCGGTGCGGCCGATCAGGCGCGTCTCGATTTTTAACCGCACAGCCGCCAAGGCGGAGAGCCTCGCGGCGAAACTTCGCAAAGAGGGATTCGATGCCACGGCTGTCGGCGATCCGGAGCCGGCAGTGCGCGAGGCCGATATCGTCTCCTGTGTGACCGCCTCGACTGTACCGATCGTCAGGGGCGCATGGCTCAAGCCCGGCGCCCATGTCGATCTGGCCGGCGCTTTCAAGCCGGCGATGCGCGAGACCGACAGCGAGGCGGTGGCGCGGGCGCGTATCTATGTCGATACGCGGGAAAGCGCCTTAAGCGAAGCGGGCGATCTCATTCAGGCCCGCGACGAGGGCAGGTTCGATTTCGCCCAAGTCCAGGGCGATCTCTTCGACCTCTGCCGCGGCAAGGTGGCGGGCCGCACAACTGCCGAGGAGATTACGCTGTTCAAATCCTGCGGCACGTCGATCGAAGACCTGGCCGCCGCCGTCATGGTATATCGAAAGGCGCAATGACCGCTGCCAACCCCATTTGCGTAGCTCTCGATACGCCCGATCCGGGCCGGGCGCGGAGCCTGGCACGGGCTCTGAAGCCGCATGCCGGATACATGAAAATCGGCATGGAATTCTTCTATGCCCATGGCGCGGCAGGCTATGAGAGAGTTGCCGCCGAGGGCCTGCCCCTCTTCCTCGATCTCAAGCTGCATGACATTCCCAATACCGTCGCTTCCGCGATGAAATCGCTCATGCAGCTTCAGCCCGTTCCGGCTATCGTCAATGTCCATGCCACCGGCGGTCTCGACATGATGAGAGCGGCACGGGAGGCGGTGGACGGCCGGGCAAAGCTCATCGCCGTCACCATCCTGACAAGCCTTTCCGACGACGACATCTGGGCTGCCGGTTTCGAGACGGCAAAGGGCACGCAGGCACATGCGCGGGCATTGGCGGAACTTGCGCGCAAGGCCGGGCTCGACGGCGTGGTGTGCAGCCCCCATGACGTGACCGGGATCAAGCATGCCGCGGGCAAGGACTTCCTCGCCGTGGTGCCGGGCATCCGGCCCGCCGATGCGGCTACTGAGGACCAGAAACGGGTGGCTACACCGGCCGCTGCGATCGCCGCGGGAGCGGACATATTGGTGATCGGCCGAGCCATTACGGCTGCCGCCGATCCGGCGAAAGCCGCGCGAGACATTCTGGCAGGTCTCCATGACGGTTGATGTCAAGATTTGCGGGCTCTCGACGCCTGAGACGGTTGACGGGGCGATCGCCGCTGGGGCCGCGCTCGTCGGCTTCGTGTTCTATCCCAGGAGTCCGCGCCATGTTTCGCTGGGGAAGGCGGCCGCTCTCGCCGCCCGCGCCCGCGGCAAGGCACGGGTTGTGGCGCTCATCGTCGATGCCGATGACAAGGCCATCGCCGTGATCGACGCCGCCGTCAATCCCGACTTGTTTCAGGCCCATGGCTCCGAAACGCCGGAGCGGATCGCAGCCATCCGGGCGCTGACCGGCAAGCCGGTGATCAAGGCGATCAAGGTCAAGGATGAAGCCGACATCGCCGCTGCCACCCTCTACGCCGGCAAGGCTTCGCTCATTCTCTTCGACGCCAAGGCGCCGGAGTCGCTGAAATTCGCCCTTCCCGGCGGCAACGGCCTGGCTTTCGACTGGTCGCTGCTCGGCAGGGACGAAAGCCAGGAAGGCTTCATCCTGTCGGGGGGCCTCGACCCGCAAAATGTCGCGGAGGCGATAAGGGTGACCGGGGCGCCCATCGTCGATGTCTCGTCGGGCGTCGAAAGCGCTCCTGGAGTGAAGGATCTGGGCCTCATCCGGAAATTCATTGAGGCGGCGAAGTCGGCCCGCTAGAACCGGGCTGAAAGAGAGTACGCCGATGAACGTGACCCCTGTCAATTCCTTCCGCACCGGACCCGATGAAAGGGGCCTGTTCGGCATCTATGGCGGGCGTTTCGTTGCCGAGACGCTGATGCCGCTCATTCTCGAGCTGGAACAAGCCTATAAGGACGCCAGGGCCGATCCCGCCTTCCAGGCCGAACTCGACGGCTTTCTCGAACATTATGTCGGCCGCCCGAGCCCTCTCTATTTCGCCGAACGGCTGACGGAGCATCTCGGCGGCGCCAAAATCTATTTCAAGCGCGACGAGCTCAATCACACGGGCGCCCACAAGATCAACAATGTCATGGGGCAGATCCTACTTGCCCGGCGTATGGGCAAGAAGCGGATCATCGCCGAGACGGGGGCCGGACAGCACGGTGTCGCGACGGCCACGGCCTGCGCCCGCTTTGGTCTCGAATGCATCGTCTATATGGGCGAAGTCGATATCGAGCGGCAGAAGCCCAATGTCTTCCGCATGAAGCTGCTCGGCGCCGAGGTCGTTCCCGCCCTTTCCGGATCGCGCACGCTCAAGGATGCGCTCAATGAGGCCCTGCGCGACTGGGTCGCCAATGTCGAGGATACGTTCTACTGCATCGGTACGGTGGCCGGTCCCCACCCCTATCCGGAGATGGTGCGCGACTTCCAGTCGGTGATCGGGGTCGAAACCAAGCAGCAGATGTTCAAGCGCGAAGGAAGGCTGCCGGATTCACTGGTTGCCGCCATCGGCGGCGGTTCCAACGCCATGGGTCTCTTTCATCCGTTCCTCGACGACAAGGATGTGGATATCTATGGCGTCGAGGCCGCCGGTCTCGGGCTTCGCACCAAAAGGCACGCGGCCTCGATCACCGGCGGCAGACCCGGCGTGCTGCACGGCAACCGCACCTATCTGCTCATGGATGACGACGGCCAGATAACCGAGGCCCATTCGATTTCGGCGGGCCTCGACTATCCCGGCATCGGCCCCGAGCACGCCTGGCTGCACGACATGAGGCGGGTGAACTATGTCTCCGCCACCGACAAGGAAGCACTCGACGCCTTCCAGCTTTGCTGCAGGCGCGAGGGCATCATCCCCGCCCTCGAGCCTTCTCATGCGCTCGCCCATGTCATCAAGCTCGCGCCGAAAAAACCCAAGGACCATCTGATGGTGATGAACATGTGCGGCCGCGGCGACAAGGACATTTTCACGGTGGCAGATATTCTGGGAGTCAAACTGTGACCACCCGCATCGACCGCCGCTTTGCCGAACTGAAGAAGCAACACCGCACTGCCCTTGTCACCTTCGTGACCGCCGGCGATCCTGATTACGAGACTTCGCTCAAGATCATCAAAGGTCTTCCCAAGGCAGGCGCCGACATCATCGAATTCGGCATGCCCTTCACCGATCCCATGGCCGATGGTCCGGCGATCCAGGCGGCGGGGCTTCGCGCGCTGCATGCCGGCCAGACCATGAAGAAGACACTGAAGATGGTGCGCGAGTTCCGCAAGGTCGATGACGAAACGCCGGTCGTGCTCATGGGCTATTACAATCCCATCTATGTCTATGGCGTCGACAGGTTCCTGGCGGATGCCATTGCAGCGGGCGCCGACGGATTGATCGTCGTCGATCTGCCGCCCGAGGAGGACGACGAACTGTGCATCCCGGCGATCAAGACGGGGCTCAATTTCATCCGGCTGGCCACGCCGACAACCGACGACAAGCGGGCACCCACGGTCTTCAGGAACACCAGCGGCTTCGTCTATTATGTATCGGTGCTTGGCATCACCGGCACCAAAGCCCCGGACCTCAAGAGTGTCCGGTCCAATGTGCGCAGGCTGCGCAAGCATACGGCCCTTCCCATTTCCGTCGGATTCGGCGTCAAGACGGCAGCCCAGGCTCGCGCCATCGCCAAGGATGCCGATGGCGTCGTGGTCGGCTCGGCGCTGGTCAATGCGGTCAAGGACAGTCTCACAAAAGCCGGAAAGCCGACGTCAAAGACGGTCGGGGCCGTGCATGCACTCGTCACCGAGATCGCCCGCGGCGTCAGGAGCTAGGCGCTTGAACTGGATCAAGAACTTCGTCCGCCCGAAAATCCGCTCCATCCTCGGCGTCAAGCGCGAGGTGCCGGAGAACATGTGGATCAAGGACCCGGACTCGGGTCAGATGGTATTCCATCGGGATCTCGAAGCCAACCAGTTCGTCGTCCCCGGCTCCGGCTACCACATGCGCATGGCGCCCGAGGCGCGGCTCAAATCCATGTTCGACGGCGAGGTTTTTGAGAAGATCGCCATGCCCCAGGTGGCGGTCGATCCCCTCAAGTTCCGCGACGAGCGCCGCTATGCCGACCGGCTCAAGGAAGCGCGGCAAAAGACCGGCGCCGATGACGCGATACTCGCCGGCACCGGCACTTTGGACGGACTGCCCATCGTGATGGCGGTGCAGGACTTCGCCTTCATGGGCGGTTCTCTCGGCATGGCGGCGGGCGAAGCGGTAATCACGGCCATGCGCAGCGCGGTACAGCGGAAATCGCCCTTCGTGCTGTTCATCTCCTCAGGGGGAGCGCGCATGCAGGAAGGCATCCTGTCGCTCATGCAATTGCCGCGCACCACGGTGGCGGTGCAGGAATTGCGCGCTGCAAGGCTTCCCTATATCGCGGCGCTGACACATCCGACGACCGGCGGCGTCACCGCTTCTTATGCCATGCTCGGCGACATTCAAATTGCCGAGCCGGGCGCCTTGATCGGCTTCGCCGGGCAGAGGGTGATCGAGCAGACGATCCGCGAGAAGCTGCCGGAGGGCTTCCAGCGCGCCGAATATCTGCAGGAACACGGCATGGTCGACATGGTGGTTCACCGCCACCAGATGCGCGAGACGGTGAGCCGGATCGCCCGCATCCTGATGAAGGCTCCTGAACTTCCCCAGAAAGTGAATGGCAATGGCGGCCTGCCGGTTCCCGCGGAGCTGGCCTGAGGCATGACAACTTGGCCATGAGCGACGCCATTCTGACGCGGCTTCTGTCGCTGCATCCCAAGATCATCGATCTAAGTCTCGACCGGATGAGCCGCATCCTGCAGCGCCTCGGCAATCCGCAGGAGCGGCTGCCGCCCGTCATTCACATTGCTGGTACCAACGGCAAAGGCTCGACGATCGCTTTCCTCCGCGCCATGCTTGAGGCTGCCGGCTTGCGCGTTCATTGCTACACCTCGCCGCATCTGGTGAAGTTCCACGAGCGCATCCGGGTGGCGGGCGAACTCATATCGGAGGCGGCGCTCACAGATCTTCTGGAAGAGTGCGAGACGGCGAACGGCGGCGTACCCATCACTTTCTTCGAGATCACCACGGCCGCCGCATTTCTTGCCTACAGCCGCACGCCCGCCGATTATCTGGTCCTGGAAGTGGGACTCGGCGGCAGGCTCGACGCCACCAATGTCGTCGACCGTCCAAAACTTTCGGTCATCACGACGATCGATTACGATCACCAGCAATATCTCGGCGATACGCTGACCCTGATCGCCCATGAGAAGGCCGGAATCCTCAAGCGCAAGGTGCCGGCCATCGTCGCCGTTCAACCGGACGAGGCGCGGGCCGAGATCGAACGCGTGGCCGAGAGAGTGGGCGCGCCGCTCGTCATTGCCAATCAGGATTGGCAGAGCTTCGAGCAGCACGGGAGGCTGGTGTTCCAGGATGAGAGCGAGCTTCTCGATTTGC
Organism: Hyphomicrobiales bacterium; assembly: GCA_052386315.1. Taxonomy (GTDB): domain Bacteria; phylum Pseudomonadota; class Alphaproteobacteria; order Rhizobiales; family Aestuariivirgaceae; genus Aestuariivirga. The sequence goes on along the minus strand of JBQTKG010000094.1, from coordinate 2,529 downwards.
CGCTGCCGCATTTGCACGGACGCCATCAGGTCGATAACGCCGGTAACGCCATCGCGGCGCAGCGGGCGCTGGGCGATACGCGCGTTACCGAAAACCATATCGCACAGGGACTGAAATCCGTGAACTGGCCCGCCCGCATGCAGAGGCTTGGCCCCGGCGCGCTATGGTCGCAGGTTCCGGCCGATGCCGAACTGTGGCTCGACGGCGGGCATAATCCCTCGGCTGCCCGCGTGCTCGCCCAGTCCTTTTCCGATCTCAACGACCGTCATTCGCGGCCGCTGGTCCTCGTCTGGGGCATGCTCAACACCAAGGACTCCGCAAGCTTCATCGGCGCCTTCGCCGGCATTGCCCATCGCGCCGTCACAATCACCATTCCCGAAGAGGCAAATGCCGTTACCGCCGACGCGTTGGCCCAAGCGGCGCGCGGCACGGGACTTGCCGCCGAAACTGCCGCCTCGCTTGAAGACGCACTGAGGCAAGCGTCGCTGACGACGCCTGCCCCGAGAATTCTCATATGCGGTTCGCTCTATCTGGCCGGCCGGGTGCTTGCGACGCATCAGGGCCAGGAGATGAGCAAGGTCTCCGGCACCGCGCGGCGTTAGATCGACTGCTCGATCCAGGACTGCAACTGGTTCTTAGGCGCGGCGCCGACCTTGGTGGCCGCGACCTGGCCGCCCTTGAATACCATCAGAGTCGGAATGCCGCGCACGCCATATTTCGAAGGCGTGTTCGGATTGTCGTCAATGTTCATCTTGACGATCTTCGCCTTGGGGCCCAGGGCCGCCGCAATCTCTTCGAGCGCCGGAGCGATCATCTTGCAGGGACCGCACCATTCGGCCCAGAAGTCGACCACGACCGGGCCGTCGGACTTGAGCACGTCTGTCTCGAAGGACGCGTCGGAAACCTTGTGGGTCGACATGAAAACCTCTTGGCTGGGCGGCGGGATTCGCCAATTGGCGTTGCCGTGAAAGGTAGGGGTGGGTCCCGGCCCGGTCAAGGGCGGCGCACGGGCTTGTGATGGCTCAGGCCGGAGCCAGTGCCTGGTCGAGCATGGGGCCGGGAATTTCCAGCAGTTTCGGGGCTGCCGTCCACAGAAACGCGGCCCGAACCTTACGTCCCGGATAGACTTGGCGAACTGACTGGCGATAGGCCGCAAGTTGCAGAATATGGCTGGGATCGGCTTGCGCCGCCGTATCCGGCCAGTTGTGGCCAGTCTTATAGTCGAGGATCGTTACCTCGTCCGCTGTCACCGCCAGTCGATCGATCCGGCCGGATATGGTGCGGCCGAGACTCTCGACCCATGCGATCACGGGAACCTCGGAGAGGCCGCCTGGCGCAAGAAAGGAGACAAATTGCGGGGCGTCGAGCACCGCCTGCAGTTCCGCCCACAGGCCTTCATCAAATCCTTCCCTTCTGATGGACCGGCGGGCGAAATCCTCGCGCGCGTCCGGTGCGACCTCCGGCAGATGCTGCAGCAGCTTGTGCAGCAGCATGCCGCGCCGGGCCCGCTGCTGCAATTCGGCCGTGTCGGCGCGCTCACGGCCGAGGCGCGAAGGCGCCTTCCAGATTTCCGCCGCCACTGCCGGCACCGGCCGGTTGCCGGCCCAGGCAGGCAGGGCATTGCCGCCCGAGGGCGACTGACTCACCTTTCCGGTATGACGCGGATCGGCGCCCGATCTCCAGCAGACGATGCTGCCGTCCGCACCGGCAATCTCGCACATATCTGGCTTAAGCGCCGGCGCGATCATATTGTACCAGCAGTCATCGGGCGGTTCCCTCACGCCGCGATAGCCGCAGATGTGAAGCTCGTCGCGGGCCCGCGTCATGGCGACATAGAGCAGGCGGCGATACTCATGGGCCTGTTCCTCTTTTGCCTGAGCCTTCCAGGCCGCCACTTGCGGCGACTCGGGCCTTTTGGCGAGGCGCCAGAAGGGAAGCCTGGCGATGCCATGGCGCACCTCGACCATCATCAGCGAAGATTGCTGTTTTGCATCGGGCACATTGCACGTGTCCGGGAGAATGACGATCGGCGCCTCGAGACCCTTGGCGCCGTGCACCGTCATGATGCGGACTTCGCCGGATTCCTGCTCCATGTTGCGTTTGATTTCAGTTTCCCCAGCTACAAACCAAGCGATGAATCCGGCCAGCGACGAGGAATGGTCCTGCTCATAGGTGAGTGCCGAATCCAGAAAGGCATCGAGCCCATCGCCGGCCTCGCTGCCGAGGCGGGCGAGAATGCGCTTGCGGCTCCCGGCAAGAACGCCGGCAAAGAATTCAAAAGGCCGGCTGTCGGCGCATTCGAGCCATGCCGATAATTGGCGGTGGGCTTCGATGCAGCGTGGATCGCGACTCTCCGACAAGCGCTGCCACAAGGGCCGTGTGCCGCGCTGCCAGGCGAGGTCGAAGAGCTGTTCCTCGCTCAATGGCTGAGGAACCAGCGGACTCTTGAGCAGGCAGGCAAGCGAATAATCGTCCTGCGGCAGCAGACGTAAACGGGCGAGCGCCAAGAGGTCGAGAATGGCGATGCTC
>JBQTKG010000093.1:0-3961 GCA_052386315.1 Hyphomicrobiales bacterium | reverse complement strand
CCGCCGCGGCGATCCGTTGCTTCAGATCTTGGGCCAGAGCGGCAAGCGCGTCCCGGTTCTGCCGGAAGGACTCGGCGCGCCGATCGATCGTGTCGCCTATGACCGGCATGGACCTGGCCTGGCCTTTCACGCTTCGCTTCAGCGCCTGAAGCGGGTTTCGGTCACGCAAGACTCAAAGTGAAATTTCTATTGAAGGGGCGGGTCATTGGCAAGTCCAAGGAGCGATCAGACCTCGGGACGCTGCGGCACCTTCACCAGGGCTTCGCCTTCGAGCACCAGTGTCGAGCCCACCATGCAGCGGCAGATGAGCCTGACGCGGCGGCCTTTCGGATTGAGTTCGGCCACTTCGACGCTGGCCTCGACAATGTCGCCGATGTGCACCGGCGCCTTGAAATTGAGGGTCTGCGACAGATAGATGGCGCCGGGCCCCGGCAGCCTGGTGCCGATCACCGCCGAAATCAAGCCGGCCGTATAGAGGCCGTGGGCGATGCGCGATCCGAAGGGGGTCTTGGCGGCGAAATGCTCGGAAAGATGGATGGGATTGCGGTCGCCGGTGATCTCGGCAAAGCCGACGACATCGGACGATTTCACCTCCTTGCTGTAGGTCTCGGTCATGCCGAGGCTCAGATCGTCGAAATAGAGGGTGCGGGTCGGTGGCAGCATGATCCTATCGTCCGGTGTGAACGCCCCAGAGATTGAGCAGATGCACAAACGCCAGGATGGCCAGCAAAGTGCCGGCGAACAGGAAAGGCGTTGTGGGAACAAGCCGCGGGTTGAGGCTCTGGCGCGGGCGGCGTTCGAGCCAGGCCATCAGGCAGGCCAAGGCGAGGCCGGCCGTCAAAACGGTAAGGGTGATCCAGAATTCGACGAGACTGAGATCGGGAGGCATTGAGGGGCGCGTGCTTCATGGAGATGTGCGGTTCCTGTAGCACATCCGGCGAGCCTGCACCTGCCTTATGCGAGCGGCTTCAGGTCCTCGAGCAGCGTCGGGAGATATTCAGCAACGGTCGGGTGAATATGCACGGTGCGCGAAATGACGCGATAGGGCAGGCCCGCCGACATGACGTCGAGAAACGCATGCACCACCTCGTCGCCGTTGAGGCCGAGGATGGCGGCGCCGAGGATTTTCCGGGTTTCGGCATCGACCACCACCTTCATGAAGCCCAGGGTCTCGCCGCGCTCGCGGGCCCGGCCAACCGAACTCATCAGCCGCTTGGCGGCCAGCGCCTTGATGCCCTTCGCCTTGACTTCCCGGTCGGTCATGCCGATGCGGCCAAGGGGCGGATCGATGAACAGGCCATAGCAGTCAATGCGGTCGGAGATGCGCCGCGGGTCGTTGTCGAAGAGATTGGCGGCGACGATCTCGTAGTCGTTGTAGGAGGTATGGGTAAAGGCGCCGCGGCCGTTGACGTCGCCAATGGCCCATATGCCTTCGACATTGGTGCGGCACTGGTCGTCGACGGTGATATAGCCCTTGGCATCGGTGGCGATGCCGGCCTTGTCGAGACCGAGGTCGTCGCTATTGGGTTTGCGCCCCGCGGCCAGAAGCACATGGCTGCCGCGCGCCCGGGGCGCGCCTTGGCTGCAGTCGATACTCATGGAAACGCCGTTGCCGCCACGTTCGACGGCAAGGCACTTGGCGTTGAGGCGCACTTCGATTCCTTCCGCCTCGAGAATCTCGCGCACCGTGTCCGCGACATCCTCATCCTCGCGGGCGATCAGCCGGTCGGCCATCTCGACCACGGTGACGCGCGATCCGAAGCGGCGATAGGCCTGGGCGAATTCAAGGCCGACATAGCTGCCGCCGACCACCAAGAGATGCTCGGGCAGGAAATCCACATCCATCATGGTGCTGTTGGTGAGATAGGGCACGGTATCGAGCCCCGGCATGGTGGGCACCAGGGCACGGCCGCCGGTGTTGATGACGATCTTGCCGGCTTCGAGGATGTCGCCATTGACGCTCACCGTCTTCGGGCCGGTGAAGCGGGCATGGCCGCGATAGACCTTGCCGTTCTCCAGGCCGTCCATCCAGCTTGTGACGCCGTCGCGGGATTTGGCGACGATGGCATCCTTGCGCGCCTTGACACGCTTCATGTCGACCGTCACCTGACCGCCGGTATCGACGCCGTATTCGGCGGCGCGGCGCGCCATGTGGGCGGCATAGGCGCTGGCCACCAGGGTCTTGGTCGGAATGCAGCCGGTATTGACGCAGGTGCCGCCGAAATCTTTCCGCTCGATGATGGCGACTTTCTGGCCGCGCTGGGCAAAGCGCTCGGCCAGAGACGGACCCGACTGGCCGGTCCCGATGATGATGGCGTCGAATTTCTCGGTCATGACCAGGCGGTCATAGCACGGGACGAGTTGACAGTCTTGGGACCCGCCCCTATAGACCGCCATCCGAATGATCCAGGCAGTCCGGAGCCTTGCTTCGATGTGCCTGAAATATCAGGTGAAGTCCATGAAAGTCCGCAATTCGCTCAAGTCGCTGATCAAGCGGCACCGCGACAACAAGGTGGTGCGCCGCAAGGGCCGCGTCTACGTCATCAACAAGACCAATCCGCGCTTCAAGGCCCGCCAAGGCTGAGCTTTATTGCCGCCATCGATCCGTATATGATGCGAGGATGCGCGCCGCACTGATCGCCCTCCTGCTGCTGCCACTGGCATCGCTGCCGGCCCCGGCCCAGGGGACGCGCGAGCCGGGCGGCGAAATGGTTCGCAGAAGCCCGGCCGAAATCCGCGCCGAGACGCTCGACAGCCTGTTTGCCAGGCTGCGCAAGGTGGCGGGCGAAGAAGAGGCGCGGATCGCCGAACAGGCGATCTGGCAATTGTGGATGAGATCCGATTCGCCCACCGCCGAACTGCTGCTCAAGCAGGCGACCGAGGCCATGAACAAGGCCGCCTTCGAACCCTCGCTGGCCATACTCGACCGGCTGGTCGCGGTTCACCCCGATTTCGCCGAGGCCTGGAACAAGCGGGCCACGCTGTATTTCATGATGGGGCGCTTGGAGGATTCGCTCGCCGACATCGACAAGGTGCTCGATCTCGAGCCGCGCCACTTCGGCGCGCTTGCCGGGCGCGGCATGATCTACCGCAAGGAGGGCAAGCTGTCGGACGCCATCGCGGCCTTCCGCGATGCGCTGGCGGTCAATCCCACCATGAATTCGGTCAGGGACGCGGTGAAGGAACTCGAGAAGCTCGAGCAGCCGATTTAACAGGCTGCTGAAAAACTCCGTATACGGACTTGACCATCGCCCTTCGAGGCTCCCCCGGCTCAAGGCCGGGGTCGCACCTCAGGGTGAGGTAAGTCCTTGTTTTCCCTCATGCTGAGGTGCTCACGGCGAAGCCGTGAGCCTCGAAGCATGGCCACGAGAATAGTTTTTCAGCATCCTGTTAAAGCAGGAAATCGATCGAAGTGAGGTTGGCGAGAGCGGTGAAGTTCAAGAGCCCGATCTGGAAATCCGCCACGCTGTCGCCGCGGTGCGGATGCCTGGCCCGGCACTTAACGGTTAAGGATATGGCAATGGCCCAGGAAGCCTTCGCAATCACCACCTCGCGCGGCTTCGAAAGCTGGCTCGCCAGGGCGGGCGGGGCGATCGCCTTCACCACCTATCAGGCGGGGAAGTTTTTTCTGCTCGGCTTGAAGAGCGATGGCAAGCTGGCGGTGTTCGAGCGCACCTTCGCCCGTTGCATGGGGCTGGGCGTCAGCGGCGATTCACGCTCGCTGTTGCTGGCCACGCAATACCAACTTTACCGCTTCGACAACGCGCTGCCGCGCGGCACCGCGCAGGGCGCCCACGACGCCGTGTACGTGCCGCGGCTCTCGTGGATCACCGGCGATCTCGACATTCACGATGTGGGCTTTGGCGGCGACGGCAGGCCGGTCTTCATCAACACGCTGTTCTCATGTGTGGCCGCCGCCTCGGATGGCTGGAGTTTCAAACCGCTGTGGCGGCCGCCCTTC
>JBQTKG010000092.1:0-21209 GCA_052386315.1 Hyphomicrobiales bacterium | reverse complement strand
TTCATCAAGCTGGCGGCCAGGAACCGCCGCCTCTTCGCCATCGCCGACATGATCAGGGCCTATGGCGCACTGGCCGCCACCGCCAGGGGCGAAGTGCGGGCGGAAGTGACCAGCCCCGAGAAGCTTTCTGGCACCCATGTCAAGGAGCTCAAGGCGGCGCTCAAGGCGACGACCGGCCGCGAGGTTGAGCTTGCCACGCGGGTTGACCGCGCCATACTCGGCGGGCTCATCGTCAAGGTCGGCTCGCGCATGGTCGACAACTCGCTCAAGACCAAACTCGACAATCTCAAGATCGCCATGAAGGGGACCGGCTAATGGACATTCGCGCCGCCGAAATTTCCGCAATTCTCAAGAAGCAGATCAAGGATTTCGGCAAGGAAGCCCAAGTCTCCGAGATCGGCCAGGTGCTCTCGGTCGGCGACGGCATCGCCCGCGTCTATGGCCTCGACAATGTGCAGGCCGGCGAATTGGTCGAGTTTCCGGGCGGCATCCGCGGCATGGCGCTCAATCTCGAAACCGACAATGTCGGCATCGTGATCTTCGGCTCCGACCGCGACATCAAGGAAGGCCATACGGTGAAGCGCACCGGCGCCATCGTCGAAGTGCCGGTCGGCAAGGAGCTGTTGGGCCGCGTCGTCGATTCGCTCGGCGATCCGATCGACGGCAAGGGGCCGATCAAGTCGAAAGAGCGCCGCCGCGTCGACGTCAAGGCGCCGGGCATCATACCGCGAAAGTCGGTGCACGAACCGATGGCCACCGGCCTCAAGGCGATCGACGCGCTGATCCCCATCGGCCGCGGCCAGCGCGAACTCATCATCGGCGACCGCCAGACCGGCAAGACCGCCATCATTCTCGATACCATCCTCAACCAGAAGCCCATCCATGTGGCGGGCCCGGAGAAGGACAAGCTGTACTGCGTCTATGTCGCCTGCGGCCAGAAGCGCTCGACGGTTGCGCAATTCGTGAAAGTCCTCGAGGACAATGGCGCGCTGGAATATTCGATCATCGTGGCGGCGACCGCCTCCGACCCCGCACCCCTGCAGTATCTGGCGCCCTTCGCCGGCTGCACCATGGGCGAATATTTCCGCGACAACGGCATGCACGCGCTGATCGCCTATGACGATCTCTCCAAGCAGGCCGTGGCCTACCGCCAGATGTCGCTGCTGTTGCGCCGGCCGCCGGGGCGCGAAGCCTATCCGGGCGACGTGTTCTATCTGCATTCGCGCCTCCTCGAGCGCGCCGCCAAGATGAACGACGCGAAAGGCGGAGGCTCGCTCACCGCGCTGCCGGTCATCGAAACCCAGGCCAACGACGTCTCGGCCTATATCCCGACCAATGTCATCTCGATCACCGACGGCCAGATCTTCCTCGAAACCGATCTGTTCTATCAGGGCATCAGGCCGGCGGTGAACGTCGGCCTGTCGGTGTCGCGCGTCGGCTCCGCCGCCCAGACCAAGGCGATGAAACAGGTGGCCGGCAAGATCAAGGGCGAGCTCGCCCAGTACCGCGAAATGGCGGCCTTCGCCCAGTTCGGCTCCGATCTCGACGCGGCGACCCAGAGGATGCTCAATCGCGGCGCCCGTCTCACCGAGCTCCTCAAGCAGCCGCAGTTCTCGCCGCTCAAGATGGAAGAGCAGGTGATCTCCATCTATGCCGGCGTCAACGGCTATCTCGATCCACTGCCGGTCACCAGGGTGCGCGCCTTCGAGGAAGGGCTGCTTCGCCTGATGCGCGACAAGCACGCCGATGTTCTGGATGCGATCCGCGGCGAAAAGCAGATTTCCGATGCGACGGCGCCCAAGCTCAAGGCCGCCGTCGATGCCTACGCCAAGGCTTTCGCTTAAAGGTCCCCGATGCCCAGTCTCAAGGACCTGAGAAACCGCATCGCCTCGGTCAAAGCCACCCGCAAGATCACCAAGGCAATGCAGATGGTGGCGGCTGCGAAGCTGCGCCGGGCCCAGGAAGCCGCGGTTGCGGCCAGGCCCTATTCGGCGCGCATGGCGGCGGTCTTGTCCAATCTCGCCGCTTCGATGGAAGGCCGGGACGACGCCCCGGCGCTGCTCTCCGGCACGGCCAAGGACCAGACCCATCTCCTGGTCGTCGCCACCGCCGAGCGCGGCCTGTGCGGCGGCTTCAACTCGTCGATCGCCAAACTCGCCCGCGAGCACGCCGACAGGCTCATCTCGCAAGGCAAGACGGTGAAAATCCTCACCGTCGGCAAGAAAGGCAATGACGCGCTGAAGCGCCTCTATGGCAAGTATTTCGTCGACCATGTTGACTTGCGCGCCGCCCGCACGCTGGGCTTCGAGCATGCGCAAACGATCGCCCACAAGATCCTCAAGCTCTTCGACGAGGGCCAGTTCGACGTCTGCACGCTCTGCTTCGCCGAATTCAAGTCGGTGATGTCGCAGAAGCCGACGGCGCTGCGGCTGATCCCGGCCTCGGTGGGCGTGGGCAAGGCCCCCGATCTCGGCGGCGCCATCTATGATGCCGAGCCCGACGAGGGCGAAATCCTCGCCGACCTGTTGCCGCGCAACATCGCGGTGCAGGTGTTCCGCGGCCTCCTCGAAAACGCCGCCTCCGAACAGGGCGCCCGCATGAGCGCCATGGACAGCGCCACCCGCAACGCCGGCGAGATGATCGACAAGCTGTCGATCAAGTACAACCGGCAGCGCCAGGCGCAGATCACCAAGGAACTCATCGAAATCATTTCCGGCGCCGAGGCGCTCTAAACCGATCCGACGGAAGGACAGACAACATGGCCAAGAATGCAGCAGCGAAAACCTCGGCCGCCACCGGCCGCGTCACCCGGGTCACCGGCGCCGTCGTCGACGTCGCCTTCGAGGGCGATCTGCCGAATATCTTGAACGCGCTCGAGACCGACAATCATGGCAACCGCCTGGTGCTGGAAGTCGCCCAGCATCTCGGCGAAAGCACGGTGCGCTGCATCGCCATGGACTCGACCGAAGGCCTGGTGCGCGGCCAGGCGGTGACCGACACCGGCGACACGATCTCGGTGCCGGTCGGCGAAGAAACCTTGGGCCGCATCATGAACGTGATCGGCGAACCGGTCGACGAAGCCGGCCCCGTCAAGACCAAGCAGCGGCGCGGCATTCACCAGCCGACTCCGGAATTCGTCGAGCAGTCGACCCATGCCGAAATCCTGTCCACCGGCATCAAGGTCGTCGATCTCCTGGCGCCCTACGCCAAGGGCGGCAAGATCGGCCTGTTCGGCGGCGCCGGCGTCGGCAAGACCGTGCTCATTCAGGAGCTCATCAACAACATCGCCAAGACCCACGGCGGCTATTCGGTGTTCGCAGGCGTCGGCGAGCGCACCCGCGAGGGCAACGACCTCTATCACGAGTTCATCGAATCGGGCGTCAACAAGAAGGGCGGCGGCAAGGGCTCGAAATGCGCCCTCGTCTACGGCCAGATGAACGAGCCGCCGGGAGCGCGCGCCCGCGTCGGCCTCTCGGGGCTGACGGTTGCCGAATTTTTCCGCGATCAGGGCCAGGACGTCTTGTTCTTCGTCGACAATATCTTCCGCTTCACGCAAGCCGGCTCGGAAGTCTCGGCACTTCTCGGCCGCATTCCTTCCGCCGTGGGCTATCAGCCGACGCTGGCCACCGACATGGGTGCGTTGCAGGAGCGCATCACCACGACGACCAAGGGCTCGATCACCTCGGTGCAGGCGATCTACGTTCCCGCCGACGACCTGACCGACCCCGCGCCCGCCACCTCGTTTGCGCATCTGGACGCGACCACGGTTCTCTCCCGCGCCATCGCCGAGAAGGGCATCTATCCGGCGGTCGATCCGCTCGACTCGACCTCGCGCATGCTCGATCCCAGGGTGATCGGCGAGGATCACTATGACACGGCGCGCCGCGTGCAGGTGGTGCTGCAGCGCTACAAGGCGCTGCAGGACATCATCGCCATTCTCGGCATGGACGAGCTCTCCGAAGAGGACAAGCTCACCGTCGCGCGGGCCCGCAAGATCGAGCGCTTCCTGTCGCAGCCCTTCGACGTCGCCGCCGTGTTCACCGGCTTCCCCGGCGTGCAGGTCAAGCTCGAAGACACCATCAAGGGCTTCAAGGGCCTGTGCGACGGCGATTACGACCATCTGCCGGAGCCCGCCTTCTACATGGTGGGCACCATCGAGCAGGCGATCGAAAAGGCCCAGCGCCTCGCCGCCGAGGCGGCGTAATCCGGATGGCCGGCCTTCACTTCGAGCTGGTTTCCCCGGCGCGGCTCCTGTTCTCCGGCGAGGTGACGAGCGTCACCATTCCGGGAACCGACGGGGAAATGGGAATCTTCGCCGGCCACGCGCCGGTGCTCTCGACGCTGCGCCCCGGCGTGGTGACGATCACCCGCGAGTCGGGCCAGCCGGAAAAAATCTTCGTGCGCGGCGGCTTCGCGGAAGTCAATCCCTCCGGCCTGACGCTCTTGGCCGAGACGGCGATCCCGCTTGCCGAGCTCGATGCCGCGGCACTCGCCCAGCAGATCAAGGACTCGGAAGAAGACGTGGCCGACGCCAAGGACGACGAGTCCCGCAGGCGGGCTCAGGAAAACCTCGACCACCTGAAGGCGCTGCACGCGGCGCTGTAATTTATCCGCATACGGATCGATAAAAAGCCCACCATCGCTCGCGGGCTTTGCCATTTTCCTCACCCTGAGGTGCCCGGCGCAGCCGGGCCTCGAAGGGCCTGTTGATATTCCGCTATTCGCCGAACCGGACGGCGCGGCCGTTGCGCTGGCCGCCCTTGTTGCCGACTTCCTTCATCCAGGATGGCTTGCCGCTTCCGTTGCCATGGCGCTTGGGCGCGTTGGCGCCGCCGCCATGGTTGCGGTTGTGACCGCCGCCGTGGCTCTTGCCGTGCTGGGCCGGGCGCCTGCCGCCCTGGGGCGGGCGGTGGCGCGACGGCTCTCCCGCCGGCACATGGGAAAGACCCATGGGATGCTGCATCACCGGCACCGGTTGGCGGATGGTGCGTTCGATGTCGCGCAACAGCGAGCGCTCTTCCGGCGTGCAGAAGGCGATTGCGATACCTGTGGCGCCGGCCCGCGCGGTGCGGCCGATCCTGTGCACATAGCTCTCCGGCACATGCGGCAGATCGTAATTGACCACATGGCTGACGCCATCGACGTCGATGCCGCGCGCCGCGATATCGGTGGCGACGAGGACGAGAATCTTCCCCGCCTTGAAGCCGGCCAGCGCCCGCTCGCGGTTGGCCTGCGACTTGTTGCCGTGAATGGCGGAAGCGCTGAAGCCCGCGTTCGACAAGCCCTTCATCACTTTGTCGGCGCCGTGCTTGGTGCGCGTGAAGACGAGAGTGCGCGTCATGTTGTTGTCCTTCAAGAGCTCGGACAAAACCTTGAGCTTCTGCGCCGGATCGACATGGATGACGTTCTGGTTGACGCTTTCGACGGTCGTGGCGGGGGCGATTTCAACGCGCACCGGATTCTTCAAGAGTCCATCGGCAAGGCCGGCGATCTCCTTCGGCATGGTGGCCGAGAAGAACAGGTTCTGGCGCTCCTTCGGCAGCAGCCCCACCAGCTTGCGGATGGCGTGAATGAAGCCGAGATCGAGCATCTGGTCGACTTCGTCGAGGACCAGGATCTCGACCTTGGAAAGCGTGACCGCGCGGCGCTCGATCAGATCGACGAGACGGCCAGGGGTCGCCACCAGAACATCGACGCCGCCCTGCAGGATCGAAATCTGCTTGCCGATCGATACGCCGCCGTAAACCACGGCGCGCGTCACCTTCATGTTGCGGCCATAGGTCCTGAAGCTGTCGCCGATCTGGGCGGCGAGCTCGCGGGTGGGAGTGAGAATAAGCGCGCGGGCGGTGCCGCGGGCCGGCCGCTCGGTCTTCTTGGCCAGGCGCTCGAGCATGGGCAGCGCGAAGGCCGCCGTCTTGCCGGTGCCGGTCTGGGCGATGCCGAGCAGATCGCGGCCCGCCATCAATTCGGGAATGGCGCGGGCCTGAATGGGAGTGGGCTTGTCGTAGCCTTCGGCGGCGAGCGCCTTGAGAATGGGCTGCGACAGGTGGAGTTGGTCAAAGGAATTCAAGTTGTTTTCTTTCGTTCGGAACGGTGGGGGAAGCGCCCGGCATGTCCGAAACGGCCAAACGCGATCATCGCGAATTGGCCTGGGCCTTGCGCTTAAACTTTCCCACGTGAAAGGAATGTTCGGGAGTTTCGCTCCGGCGGGAACGGCGGCACCGTGTTGGCGCGCCTCACGTATTCTTTGGAGGACCGGCAGCGATGGGCGTCATATGGGCGCTGGTCCGCCCAATGTCAAATCTTTCCTTGAACATGCTTGATAAAGGATACTGCGCTCACGCGCCGAGATGCCGGAAGGCGGCGATCACCCGCTCATATACCGGGCGCTTGAAGGGCACGATGAGATCGGCGATCTCGTCCAGCTTGGCCCAGCGCCAGCGGTCGAACTCCTGCTTGTGGCCGGGCGGCGCCAGATCGATTTCGCGGTCCTCGCCGAGAAAGCGCAGCGCGAACCACTTCTGCGTCTGGCCGCGATATTTGCCGTTCCACGACTTGCCGATCAAGCGATCGGGGAGATCGTAATTGTACCAGCCCGGCGCTTCGGCGATGATCTCCACGGACCTCATGCCGGTTTCCTCGGCAAGCTCGCGCAGCGCCGTGGCGCGCGGATCCTCGCCGCCGTCGATGCCGCCCTGCGGCATCTGCCACCACTGGCCCCTGCCTTCGTCGTTCGGCTTGTCGTGGCGCCGCCCGACCCAGGCAAGCCCGTCGCGATTGAGCACCATCATGCCGACGCAGGGCCGATAGGCGGTGATCTCGTGCTTCGCCGTCATCAGCCCATGCGGCCCTTGTAGACCGCGCTGACCGGCACGAGCAGAATGCCCTTGTCCTCGAGCTGCTTGGCCCATTCGGAAATGGCATCGATGGTGACTTCGAGTCCGGCGCCGGTGCCGATCGCAATGCCGTTGCTCTCGGCTTCGGTTTCGAGTTGCTGAAGGGCGGCGGCGATGCTCGTGGGATCCGGATCGGCATCGATGACGATATGGGCGCGGCGCGACGGCAGGCCCGTGGCCTTGGCGACGGCTTCGGTCGAACTCAGCGGCACGGTGGCGTCCTCGAGGAAGACGAGGCCGCGCTTTTTCATTTCGGCCAGCACCGGCTTCAAGGATTTCGGCACGGTCAGGAAGCGCCCGCCCATGAAATTGGTGATGCCGACATAGCCGGCGAAGCGGCTCATGTGCCAGTGCAGCGCCTCGCGGTTTTCATCGTCGCCGGCGTCGGCGAGAAGCGTGCGCGGCCCCGGATTCTTGGCCGGATAGCCGACGGGCTCCATCGGCAACTGCAGCATCACCTCGTGGCCCTGGGCGCGGGCCTTGTCCACTTGATGCTGCAGGTCCTTGCCATAGGGCGCGAAGGCGAAGCTCACATCGCCCGGCAAATCCGCGATGGCCTGCTGGGTGAGCTTGGCGTTGAGGCCCATGCCGCCGAGAAGGATGGCGATCTTGGGCCGGCCGGAATTGAGAACGCCCATCGGCGTTGTCCGGGCATAGGCCTCCGACGGCCGCTTGCCGCCGGGCCCGATGCGCGGCAACTGGCCCTGGGAAGTGATCTCGACCAGCGCATCGATCGGCGCCTGCCTGAGCGCCCGGCGGCCGGAGACGATGATGTTGACCTCGTCATAGCCGGTGATCTTCACCGGCTCTTCCGGCTCGCCGGAGATTTCAGTTTCCTCCGCGGGTGCGGCTTCGTCCTCAGCGATCGAGGCGGTCTGCACATCCTCGGCCGGCGGAATAGCGGCGATGACGACCGGCTCGCCGGCAAAGGGATGGGGGGCGCGCGCCAGCCACAGGCCCAGCGCCAGATAGCCGGCCAGCGCCAGGGCCGATGCCGCGGCAAGGCCGCCCGGCCGCTTCGCCCACAGGCGTTCGGAGAGTGTCCGCTTGCGTAACGGCTGGCGCAATTCGTCGCGGCGCATGGTTGTGCGGCTGGCCTGTGATTCGTCGTCGGTTGAATCTGGCGAGTGAACCGTTAAAGGCCTGTTAACCCTAGCGCATGTTCCGCCAAAGTGTACACACTTTGGCGACAAGAACATGCGCCAAATTATTGACTTGGCGCGTTTTCTTGTCCGAAAAGCGATTCCACTTTTCGGGAAAACGCGCTAACGCCCGCCGCCTCAGTTGGCGGTCGTACCGCCGTTGCCGGCGGCGCCGGGCTTTTCGTCCTTCGGCTTGACGTTGGAGACGACCTTGACGCCGTGCAAGAGGTCGACCGCCGCCTTGATCTGCAAGTCCTTGGTCTTGTCTTCCGGCACATAGGCCGAGGAACCGCCGCCCTCTTCGCCGCCGGTGTCGTTCTGCAGATGGCCCCTGAGGCTCGCTTCGCCCTCGGTCGAGACGTCCTTGCCCTTGAGCTCCGGCGGCAATTCCTGTTCGATGAGGATGTCGGCGTCGATGCCCTTGGCCTGGATCGAACGGCCGGCGGGAGTGTAATAGCGGGCCGTGGTGAGACGCAGCGCCCCCTGGCTGCCCAGCGGAATGATGGTCTGCACCGAGCCCTTGCCGAAACTCCGTGTACCGATGATCGTGGCCCGCTTGTGGTCCTGCAACGCGCCGGCCACGATTTCCGAAGCCGAGGCCGAACCGCCGTTGATCAGGATCACCACCGGCTTGCCGTCGGCAAAATCGCCCTTCTGGGCGCTGAAGCGCTGGGTCTCGTCGGCGTGGCGGCCGCGAGTCGAGACGACTTCGCCGCGGTCGAGGAAGGTATCCGACACCGAAATCGCCTGGTCGAGCAGGCCGCCGGGATTGTTGCGCAGATCGACGATGTAGCCCTTCACCTTGCCGCCGAGCTTGTTCTTGACGTCGGTCAGCGCCTTGTCGAGGCCTTCCTGGGTCTGCTCGGTGAAGGAACTGATGCGGATATAGGCGATGTCGTCGGCCTCGACACTGAACTTCACCGACTGGACCCGGATGCGGTCGCGCACCAGCTTGACGTCGAAGGGCTCGCGGCCCTCGCGCTGGATGGTGAGGGTGATCGGCGTGTTGACCGGACCGCGCATCCTTTCCACGGCTTCATTGAGGGTAAGGCCCTGGACCTGCTCGCCGTCGAGCTTGACGATGAGATCGTTGGCCATGATGCCGGCGCGGGCGGCGGGCGTGTCGTCGATGGGGGAAACCACCTTGACCAGGCCGTTTTCCATCGACACCTCGATGCCGAGGCCGCCGAATTCGCCCTTGGTCTGGACGCTCATTTCCTGGAAGCGCTTGGCGTCCATGTAGCTCGAATGGGGATCGAGCGAGGCCAGCATGCCGTTGATCGCCGCCTCGATCATCTTCGATTCGTCGGGCTCCTCGACATAGTCGGCGCGCACCCGGTCGAACACGTCGCCGAACAGATTGAGCTGCTTGTAGGTATCGGCATTGGAGGCGGCGGTCGCCGCGCCGAAGGCGTGCCACAGGACGGTCGCCGACACCGCGCCCGCCAGAACCAGACCCAATCCGTGCAATTTCTTTGTCATTGTCATCCACGCGCCTCTTTTGTGCCGCCGATCCACCAGGGGGCCGAATCGATTGCTTCGCCATTTTTCCGGAATTCTATATACAGCACCGGACTGCCGTCCCGAACCTGTTCACCGAGAATTATTGCCGAAGTGGGCCCAGGTCCCATCGTGCCGACCGGTTCGCCTGCCCGCACGAAATCGCCCATTGCGGCGCTGACATCGGTCAAGCCGGCCAGCAGAATATGGTAGCCGCCGCCGGCATTCAAGATGAGTAACTGGCCGTAGGAGCGAAAAGGCCCGGCAAATTCGATGCTGCCCGCCGCCGGTGCCGTCACCTGGGCGCCATTGCGGGTTGCCACCGCCAGGCCGCGGATCGTGCCGCCCAGCCCGTCATCCTCGCCGAAGCGCTTGAGGATGCGGCCTTGGGCCGGATAGTCGAGGCGGCCGCGAGTCTTGGAAAATTCGATGTCCGGCCGGCGCAATGCCGCTTCCTGGCGGCGCCTCTCACGCTCTTCGGCCACGGCCTTCCCGGCCTGTTCGGCCTCGGCGCGGCGGCGTTCGGCGGCCAGCCCGTCGATGAGCTGCTTCAGCGTCTTGGCCTTGCTAGCCAGTCCGGCGGCGCGATCCTTCTCCAGCTCGAGACGGCCATTGCCGGCCGCGGCGAGCAGCCGCTTGCGCTCGGCAAAGCCGCGGACCTGGGCCTGGGCGGCTTCGAGCCCGGCAATCTCCTGACGGATCGATTGTTTTTCCGCCGCGACAATGGTGGCGATCCGCTCAAGACTGGCAAGTTTGCGGGCCAGTTCCTCGGCTTCGCCGCGCAATTCCGGCACGATGGTGCCGAACATCATGGCGCCGCGCAAGGCGGCGAGCACATCGCCGGGCTCGACCACCAGAGCGGGCGGCGGATTCTGCTCCAGCCGTTGCAGGCCCGCCAGAAGCTCGGCGATCACATCCTGCCTTTCGGCCAGGCCGGCGCGGATCACGATGGCTTCCCGGCTGAGCCGCAGAATGCGCGCCTCGGCGGCGGCAATCGCCGCCTCGCGGGACTGAATGTCGCGGGCGATGAGCACCAGCCTTTGCGCCACTTCTTCCTGTTCGGCGAGTGCGGCGGCGACTTCGGCGGCAATCCGCTCCTGCAACGCCCTGGAAGATTCCAGCTGCTGCTCGACGGTGCCGAGTTCCTGTTCCTGCGGCGTCGCCACCCCGGCGCGCGCGCCGGTTGCCGCCAGCACGAGCATGGCGGTTGCGGCGGCAAGCTTGAGGCCGTGGGCGCGGATCATCGTAATCGGGAATTAGGCAGGGCGGTTGTCCGAATTGCGGCCTCGCGATGTTCGACTCAGGGCCGGTGATAGGGATGATTCACCATAATGGTGACCGACCGGTAAATTTGCTCGCACAACATCACCCGCGCCAGCCGGTGCGGCCAGGTCATGGGGCCGAAAGAGAGAAGCAACCCCGCGCGCTCCCGGGTTTCGGGCGCGTGGCCGTCGGGGCCGCCGACGAGAAAGGCAAGCTCCGGCGTGCCCGCGTCGATATGGCGGCGGATGAGGCCGGCGAAGGCCTTGCTGGAGAGCGGTTTGCCGCGCTCGTCGAGGACGATGGTGAAGGCCTTGGGCGGGATCGCGCCCCACAGCATCCGGGCTTCTTCGCTTTGGCGGCGATCGACCGTCGGTGCCCGGGATTCGGCGAAATCGCCGACCGCGATGCGGCTCACTCCGGCCTTGGGGCCCGAGCCCTTGAGGCGAGTCAGATAGTCCTCGGCCAAGGTCTTTTCGGGGCCCGTCTTGAGGCGGCCCACGGCGAGGACCGAGATACGCATGGTCTAAACGGCGATGCGTTCTTGCGGCGCGTGATCGGACCACAGCTTCTCGAGATTGTAGAAGCTCCGCACCTCGGGGCGGAAGACGTGCACCACCACGTCGCCGGCATCGACCAGCACCCAGTCGCACTGGGGCATGCCTTCGACGCGCAGGCCCTGGCGGCCCACGTCCTTCAGCTTTTCGATGAGTTGATCGGCAATGGCCCCGACATGGCGGCTGGAACGGCCCGAGGCGACCACCATGTTGTCGGCGATCGCGGCCTTTCCGTTGAGATCTATGGTGACGATTTGCTCGGCCTTGGCATCGCCCAGCTGGGCGAGGATGGTGTTGAGAAGGCCGGTCTTGGCGCCCTTCGGCTCGCGCTTCGCCACGAGCTTCGGCTTCGCTGTGCGGCTACGCGCAGCGGTCTTCTTCGCTGGTGCTTTCAGGGGTTTTGTCCTCTTTCAAAAGGCAGGTCTGCATCAGACTGCTGGTCTTGTCCCTTTGGATTCAAGGCGACGACAACATGAGAGTAGGATGGCGCGTGAGTCAGTTCAAGCAAAAGCATGCGAAGGGGTATGCGCTGGGTTAAATGCGGAGGCGGCGGATTGCCGTGGAGCTCTCCGGACGCAACGGCATGGGCAGGAAAACCCAGGCGGGAGGCCGGCACTCCGGTAGGGCCGCCGCCGCCGCGGCCGGTAATCTTGCCTCTGCGTAGCGGATGGCGGCGCGGCCCGAAAGCGCCCGGATAGAATAGCCGGGCCTGGCCAGGAAGGCGAGCGGCAGGGTTTGGGGAATGTCGATCCAGTCGTTCCAATTATGCAGATTGGCGAAGCTGTCGGCGCCCATGATCCACACGAACTTCGCCCGCCGCAGCACCGGCGCCAGCCGGTCGAGACTTTCGGCGGTGGTGCGCGAGCCGATCTGCATTTCGAGATCGCTGACGATGAAGCGCGGATGCCGCGCGATGCGGCGGGTAAAGGCCAGGCGCCCGGCATATTCGCCGGTCTCGCGCGGATCCTTCAGCGGGTTCTGCGGCGATACCAGCCACCACACCCAGTCGAGCTTGAGCCGCTTGAGCGCAAACAGCGCCACCATCAAATGGCCGCGGTGGGCCGGATTGAATGAGCCGCCGAAAAGCCCGATGCGCTGACCGGCCCCGAATGGCGGCGGGCGGATCATGGCTTTGCCACCCTCTCCACGCGCGGCGTGGGGAGGGTGGCGCGCCGCGCCGGATGGGGTAGGGCCATGAGGCGAGAGCCCCACCCGTCAGCCTTCGGCTGCCACCCTCCCCACGCCGCGCGTCGAGAGGGAAAAGCGGAATCCGTCACGGCCTGACTTGTCCCGTGCCGCGCACCTGGTACTTGAAAGTCGTCAACTGTTCGAGGCCGACCGGGCCCCTTGCATGCAGCTTGCCGGTGGCGATGCCGATCTCGGCGCCGAAGCCGAACTCGCCGCCATCGGCGAATTGTGTCGAGGCGTTGTGCAATACGATGGCGCTGTCCACTTCAGCGAGGAAGCGCTCGGCGGTGGCCTTGTCGCCGGTCACTATGGCATCGGTGTGCTGCGAGCCGTAACGGGCGATATGGGCGATCGCCGCGTCCACCCCGTCGACCACCCGCAGCGACACGATGGCGTCGAGATACTCGGTCGACCAGTCTTCTTCCGAGGCCTGCTTGACGCGGGCGTCGGCGGCGCGCGCCGCCGCATCGCCGCGCACTTCGCAGCCCGCATCGATCAGCGTGGCGATCACCGGCTTGAGATGGGCCTCGGCTCCCGCCCGGTCGATGAGCACGGTTTCGGCGGCTCCGCAAATACCGGTGCGCCGCATCTTGGCATTGAGCACGATATTTTTCGCCATCTGCGGATCGGCCGCCTTGTCGACATAGACATGGCACACACCTTCGAGATGGCTGAACACCGGCACGCGGGCCTGGCTCTGCACCCGCGCCACCAGATTCTTGCCGCCGCGCGGCACGATCAGATCGATGGCGCCGCCGAGGCCCTCGAGCATCAGGCCGACGCTGTCGCGGCCGGCATCGGGCACCATCTGGATGCAGGCTTGCGGCAATCCCGCCGCCACCAGGCCGCGCTGCAGGCAGGCGGCAATCACGCCCGATGAGCGGAAACCGTCGGAGCCGCCGCGCAGGATCGCGGCATTGCCGGACTTCATGCACAAGGCGCCCGCGTCCGCCGTCACATTGGGGCGGCTCTCATAGATGATGCCGATGACGCCGATGGGAACCCGGACCCGCGCGATGGTCATGCCGTTGGGCCTCGCCCATTCCGCCATGACGACGCCCACCGGATCGGGAAGTGCGGCAATATCCTCGAGCCCCTGGGCCATCGCCGCGATGCGGGCTGTGTTGAGCGTCAGCCGGTCGATGAAGGAGTCCTTCAAATTCTTATTGCCGGATTCCGCCACGTCCCTGGCATTGGCGGCGGCGATCTCTCCGGCATGGGCGCGGATGTCCGCCGCCATGGCGTTAAGTGCCGCATTCTTCGCCGCCGTGGAGGCCAGCGCCAGTTGCCGTGCGGCGGCTCGCGCCGCGGCACCCAGGGCCAGCATCGCTTCGCGGTTGGAAACCGTCACATTCATGTCCGCTCTCCGCCCATCAGCACCATGTCGTCGCGATGCACCAATTCGTCGCGGCCGCGGAAGCCCAGCGCCTTCTCGATCTCGCCCGATTTCAGCCCGAGGATGCGCGCCGCATCGGCCGCATCATAGGCAACCAGGCCGCGCGCGATCTCCTTGCCCGCCAGCGTCATGATACTCACGGTATCGCCGCGGGCGAAAGAGCCTTCGATGCGCCTGACCCCGGCGGGCAGCAGGCTCTTGCCGCGGGCCAACGCCGTGCCCGCACCTTCATCGACGACCAGATGGCCCACCGGCTGCAGGGTTCCGGCAATCCAGCGCTTGCGCGATTGCAATGCCGAGGCCTCCGCCAGGAACCAGGTGCAGCGCGCGCCTTCCGCGATGCGCCGCAGCGGATGCAGCTCATGGCCCGAGGCGATCGCCATGTTGCACCCCGCTCCAAGGGCTATCTTCGCCGCTTCGATCTTGGTCACCATGCCGCCGGAACCGACGCCGGAGGCGGGCCTGCCCGCCATGGCCTCGATTTCAGGGGTGATCCCCGTCACTTCCGGAATGAAGCGGGCGCCGCTCTGGTCCGGCGGCGCGCTATAGAGCCCGTCCACGTCGGAAAGCAGCACCAGGCAATCGGCCGACATCATGGAGGCGACCCGGGCGGCGAGACGGTCGTTGTCGCCATAGCGGATTTCCGAGGTGGCGACCGTGTCGTTCTCGTTGATCACCGGCACCGCGCCCTGCGCCAGAAGGGTTGAAAGTGTCGCCCTGGCATTAAGATAGCGGCGGCGTTCCTCGGTGTCGGTCAGGGTCACCAGCACCTGGGCGGCGACGATATTCCGTGTACGGAAGGCTTCCGCCCAGGCCTGGGCCAGGGCGATCTGGCCGACGGCGGCGGCGGCCTGGCTTTCCTCGAGCCGCAATTTGCCGGTGGCGAGGCCGAGGCTCCGCCGCCCAAGTGCAATGGCTCCGGAGGAAACCACGATCACTTCGGCGCCGCGCTGCCTCGCCTCGGCGAGATCGCCGATCAGCGAGGCGAGCCATGGCGCCTTGACGGCGCCGGTCTTGGCCTCGACCAGCAGGGCCGAGCCGATCTTGACGACGATGCGGCGGGCCTTGATGAGCCGCGAGGTCATGGCCGCCACGCCTCGACGGTGACGCCGGGCTCCTGCTTGCGGGCGTTGCGGCGCGCCGTTTCGATGACATTGAGCAGCTTCTTCATCGCCGCGGCGACGCCTTGGCCCGTGGCGCCGGAGATGAGGATCGGCGTCTTGCGCAGGCGTTTCTTGAAATCGGCGAGCTTTTTCTTCAGTTCGCCGGCGGCGATGGCATCGATCTTGTTGAAGGCGACGATCTCCGGCTTTTTCGCAAGGGCAGGACTGTAGGCCTTGAGCTCCTTGCGGATCACCCGGTAGGCGGCAACCGCATCGCCCGCCGTCACATCGATCAAATGCAGCAGCACGGCGCAGCGTTCGATGTGGCCTAGAAAGCGGGTGCCGAGGCCCGAGCCCGCATGGGCGCCTGCGATCAATCCAGGAATGTCGGCGAGCACGAAGCTGGCGCCCGCGGCGCGCACCACGCCGAGCTGCGGATGCAAGGTGGTGAATGGATACTCGGCGATCTTCGGCTTCGCCGCCGAGACCGCCGCCAGCAATGTGGATTTTCCGGCATTGGGCAGGCCCAAGAGTCCGGCATCGGCAATCAGCTTGAGCCGCAGCCAGATCCAGCGTTCCTCGCCGGAGAGGCCCGGATTGGCATGGCGCGGCGCCCGGTTGGTCGACGACTTGAAATGGGCATTGCCGAAGCCGCCATTGCCGCCCCTGGCGAGGCGCACTCGGTCGCCGATCCTGGGGAGATCGGCGATCGGCGTCTCATTGTCCTCTTCGTAGATCTGGGTGCCGACGGGAACCTTGAGGGTCACGTCGTCGGAATTGGCGCCGGCCCTCAGCCTGCCCATGCCATGGCCGCCGGTCGCCGCCTTGAAATGCTGCTGGTAGCGGTAGTCGATCAGGGTGTTGAGACCGTCGACCGCTTCCGCCCAGATATCGCCGCCATTGCCGCCGTCGCCGCCATCGGGGCCGCCCAATTCGATGAATTTCTCGCGCCGGAATGAAACGGCACCCGCCCCGCCATCGCCGGAACGCACATAAACCTTTGCCTGGTCGAGAAATTTCATGACTGCGCCTTGTACCGGTTTCGCCCTTCCGCGCCTAGCCCGTGACCCATCCGCCACAGTTTGGCCGGATTCTTGCTACCGACGGTCTACCCGCATTTCCGGCACAATTGGCCAGTTTATCCCGGCCATTAACCCTAATAGTCTCGGTCATGGGGAATTGACCTTCAGTCAAGCGGAGGTCAAGTGGTGAATTGTTGTGTATGGGGAAGGCAACGTCATGAGTAACAATCTTTGTGTGTGGTTTCTCGCCGCTGTTTTTTCTACCGCTATATTTGCAGCTCCCGCCGAAGCATCCTGCCGCGATACGGGCACCTGCCCGCAGAAGATGTTCGGCGCATCTTCCTACCGCAAGACCGGTACAAGACATCCCGAAGTAGTGGCTATGATCAAGCGCACTGCGCCGGGTTATGGCGTGCCAACCTGGTTCGCGCTGCGCATCGCTAAGGTCGAGTCGGGTTACAATCCGCGGGCACGGGGCGCGGCCGGCGAATATGGCGTGTTCCAGCTCAAATGTTCGACGGCGCGCAGCATCGGTTACAGCGGCAGCTGCGGCGGCCTGCTCAATGCTTCGGCCAACGTGAAATACGGGCTGAAGCACCTGTCGCTGGCGGTCAAGTCGTCGCGCGGCAATCTCAAGCTGGCGGCGTCGAAGCACAATGGCGGACTCGGCCGCAAGAGCCTGGTGCGCCAATACGTAGTCCTGGTGTTCTGATTTGGCACAGGGCCGGGTCACGCGACCCGGTCCTTCACCCGAAACCATTCGCGGCGCGTGAGCTCGAGGCGGGCGACCGGCGTTTCGCGTCCGGCGCTCCGCGAATACCTCATCTCGTGGCCCACGATCCGGAAACCGAGCCGGTCGAGAATGCGCCGCGAGGCCTCATTGCCATGGCGATAGCCGGCCACGAGGCGCTCGTGGGCCGCCACCTCGAAGCCATGGGCGGTCACCGCCCTGGCTGCTTCATAGCCAAAGCCCTTGGCCCAAACCGGCTCCGCCAGCCAGTAGCCAAGCTCGGCGGAGTGGTCGGCCGCGCCCGTCTCATAGCCGATGCCGCCCAAGATGGTATCGGGCCGGATCCTCTCGACGATCGTCAGTTGCAGTGTGCCCGGAACGGTCTGGCTGAGCCGGTCCAGATGCTGGCGCGCATCGTCGACCGTGTAGGGCCAGGGAATGCGGGCCGTGTTGCGCACGATGCGATAGTTGTTCAGCGCCGAGGCGAGCGGCACGAGATCGCTCTGGCGCAGGGGCCGCAACAGCAATCGGGCGGTCTTGATCGTCTCTGACGGTATGTGACGAGCCCGCCGCTACTCGGCCGCAACCGGCGGGACGACCGAGACGGTCTGCCGGTCGTCCTTGGTGGCGCGGAAGGCAACGGTGCCGGCGACGGTGGCGAAAATCGTGTGGTCGCGGCCCATGCCGGTGCCGCGGCCCGGATGCACCTTGGTGCCGCGCTGGCGCACGATGATGTTGCCCGCAATGACGCTCTCGCCGCCGAAGCACTTGATGCCGAGGCGGCGGCCCGCCGTGTCGCGGCCGTTGCGGGATGAACCGCCTGCTTTCTTGTGAGCCATTGCCGTTACTCCTTGTCCGCTGCGGCGGTCTTGGTCTTCTTCGGTTTGGCGGCGGCCTTCTTCGGCTTCGCCTCGGCTACTGCCTCTGCAGCGGGGGCTGCTTCCGCCTTCTGGGCGGGCTTGGCGCCGCCGGTCAGAATCTCGGTGATCGTGACCGAGGTCAGGTCCTGGCGGTGGCCGTTGCGGCGCCGGTAATGCTTGCGGCGGCGCTTCTTGAAGATGATCACATGGGGGCTGCGATCCTGCGAGGCGATCTCGCCCACCACGGTGGCGCCGGCCACCAGGGGCGCGCCCACATCGATTGCGCCGCCATTGGCGACCATCAGCACTTCGGTGAATTCCACCCGATCGCCGGCCTTGCCGCCAAGTTTCTCGATCTGGATTTTCTGGTCGGCGGCGACGCGATACTGCTTGCCGCCGGTCTTGATGACTGCGTACATGTTATTCCTTCTTCTTTCCCGCGCCCTGTGGCGCCGCTGAAACCCCTTCGGTCAGCGGACTTTAAGCGTCTGATCTGGCAGACGAATTCGAGTTACCTCGGGCAGCGCATGAGGCGCGGAGACGGGAGCCTTCACGCAACGGCCGGTTTCTAGAGGGAAGAGGAGGGTGAGTCAAGGAGTTGGGGTGGCTTTCGCCACAAGTGCTCTGGAAGGGGATGTCAAAAACTGCTAATCTTTGTGGTCATCCGCATTGGAGCCATTGCCATGAATATGAATGTGTCCCTGACTGAAGACTTGCTTGAGTTCGTCAAGTCCAAGGTTTCGAGCGGGCGTTATACGTCGTCAAGCGAGGTCGTGCGCGAAGCCTTGCGGCTCCTGGAGCGGCAGGATCAGTTGAACGCCGAAAAACTCCGCTGGCTGCAGAGGGCCTGGCAGGAGGGGATCGACAGCGGCGATGCCGGTGAACTCGATATCGACGCGCTGAAACGCGAGGCAAGCCGGCGGTTTGCGTCGCATGGCAGGTGAGCCCGGCTCGCTACACGCACCGGGCGCGTGACGACTTGCTCGACATTTGGATTCAGATCGCGGCCAACGACGAGAGCATGGCCAACCGCATTCTCGATACCATCGCGATGCGCTGTGCCCGGCTTGCGGATTTTCCGGAATTGGGTCCGGCCCGCCCGGACATCGCGCCTGAAACCAAAATGCTGGTCATCGAACGCTGGATCTCCCTCTATCGGCTATTGCCCGGCGGCGTTCAAATCATACGCATCGTCGATGGCGCTCGCGACCTCACCCGGCTTGAGTTGCCCAGAAGCTGATTGGCCGTTGGAACTTTGCAGAATGCGAGAACGATGGCGGCGGTCATCTTCAAATCTTCCAAGTCGTCGTCATCAAAGCAGTCGAACCCACCCTCAAAACCAAACGGGCCGGTGGTGACCCGACCCGTTTCTAAGTTCGATGTGCCGCCCGCTTACGCCGCCTTGGCGTATTCGCCTTGGGTGATGGCCTTTTCGGCGCTGGCGATGGCTTCCTGCTTCTTCTGCGGGCTCACGTTGACGCCCTCGGCGCGGATGAACTCGATATCGGTGATGCCGAGGAAGCCAAAGACGGCGCGGAGATAAGGCTCCTGGTGGTCGATGGCGGCCAGGCCGTTCTCCTTGCTGTAGAAGCCGCCGCGCGAGGAGACGATGATCACCTTCTTGCCGGAGGCCAGGCCCTCGGGGCCCTTTTCGGTGTAGCGGAAGGTCTTGCCCTGCACGGCGATGCGGTCGATCCACGCCTTGAGCTGGCTCGGCACCGAGAAATTATACATGGGCGCGCCGATCACCACGACGTCGGCGTCGAGGAATTCCTCCAGCGCCTTGCCGCTCTCGGCCAGATCCCTCTGCAATTCCGGGCTGTGCCGGGCGCTGTCGACGGACTGGGCCATCAGATAGCTGCCGCTGAGATGGCCAATGGGGTTGCTGGCGAGGTCGCGATAAGTGACCTTTAGGCCCGGCTGGCGCTTCCGCCACTGGTCGACCAGAGCCGCGGACAGGCGCCGGGTGACCGAATGCTCGCCGAGAATGCCGGAGTCGATGTGAAGCAGTTTCATGTTGGGGGCTCCCTTTTCCAATTTGTATTCGCAACAGTTACTATTTAATTCAGAGCCAATCATGTGATTAGAGGGTATAACCGCGACACATCGTTTCTTCTTGTGAACGATGGAGGATGCGTCATGCAGGATCTCAACGATTTTTATTTCTTCGCCGCCGTGGTCAACCATGGCGGATTCTCGGCCGCCGCGCGCGCCCTCAAGCTGCCGAAATCGCGGCTGTCCAAGCATGTGACGCAGCTCGAGAATCGGCTCGGCGTACGCCTGATCGAGCGCTCCACCCGCAGATTCAAGGTGACCGAGCTGGGACAGGAATTCCACCGCCAATGCGAGGCGGTGGTGGCCGGCGCCGAAGAGGCCGAGGCCATCGTGGCCCGCGCCCGCGCCGAACCACGCGGAACCCTGCGGGTCAGTTGCCCACCCACCCTATCCAACCACATCATGGCGGAGATCCTGCCGCCTTTCATGAAGGCCCATCCCAAGGTCCGGGTGCAGATGACGGTCTCCAACCGCCGCGTCGATCTCATCGAGGAACGCGTCGACGTGGCAATCCGGGTGCGAACCCGCCTCGACACGGACCCCGATCTCACATTGCGAATTCTCGGCAACAGCCGCCTCGTCCTGGTGGCGAGCCCGGCATTCGCCGCGGCCAATGCCGGCAGGCTGACGCCCGAGACCGTGGGCGAACTTCCGACACTCTCCTTTGTTGAGGATATCGATCAGAATGTCTGGCGCCTCGCCGACAGCACGGGGCGCGCGGCGGAGATCGGGCACCAGCCGATCCTCGCCTGCAGCGACATCAACGTTCAGATCGCGGCGGCCATGGCGGGGCTGGGTGTGGCGCTGGCGCCCGACGACATCGTCAGTTCGGCGATAGGCGACGGCCGGCTGGTGCAGGTGCTGCCCGAGTGGACGGCGACGAACGGCATCATCCATCTTGTCTTCACCTCGAAGCGCGGCCTGCTGCCGGCCACCCGCGCCCTAATCGATCATCTGGTGAAGGAGTTTCCGGCGGCGATGCGCCGGTGCCGCGCTGGGGTCGGCGCCGAGACGGCTTAGCCGGGATGATGCCATCGGCCACGCTTGTCAGTCACACCAACTCGAGTCTCAACTCCCGTCCTACAATCTTCGCCGCGCGCTGGAGACTTTCGATCGTTGCACTGCCGCTGTTGGGGTCGAGCAGGCGATCGAGCTGGGCACGGCTGGTATGCATGAGTTCGGCCATGCGCTTTTTGGTGATACGCTTCTTCTTCATTTCAGCGGCAAGCTGGTTGGCGATGACCGCCTTTTTGGCCGCCGTCGTGACTTCTTCTCGAAGACCTTTCTCATCGAGCCAGCTCTCGAAGCTCGAACCGATGTGCGGATTCCTTCTGTTCATGCTTCACCATAGAACATCCGTCATCCCGGCTTTCGCCGCTATCGGATTCACACATCTTTGGCCACCTGTGCGCCGAGTTTGATGGCATGGAAGCGATCGAGACCATAGCGCATGACTTCCGGGCTGGCTTTCCGTAATAGCCGGTCCAGCCGCCGAGCCTG
>JBQTKG010000091.1:0-21336 GCA_052386315.1 Hyphomicrobiales bacterium | reverse complement strand
CCACGCGAAGCGCCAAGGTGAAGCCGTTCCGGGATTGGATGTCGAGGAAGGCGGCGGGGTCGCGGCGCAAGGCCATTGCAATCCGGATCGTTATAGTTATAATGAACACAATAGCCATTTTGATTATTTGGACCGATACCTATGAAGACCATGACCGCCGCCAAAGCCAAAACTCATTTCGGGGAGTTTCTCGACACGGCCCAGCGCGAGCCGGTTATTGTCACCAAAAAGAACCGCCCCGTGGGCGTGTTGTTCTCGATGCAAGATATCGAGGACACGATTTGGGGTGAGAAGGCCCGCAAGTCCCATGCCGAAGGCTATCTCTCGGCCAAGGATAGCAAGAAAGCCTTGGCCAAGCTGCTCAATGCTAAAGGTTAAGCTCTCGAAACAGGCTGACCGCTTCCTGCAAAAGATCCCGGCCAGGCACGCCAAGCAGATTGCCGAACGCATATTGGCTCTCCGGAATGACCCCGCCTCAACGCCGACGGAAGACCTCAAAGGCCATCCGCCGTTTCGCCGCCTCGAATCGGGAGAATATCGCGCGGTCTATTTCATTGAGGAAAAAACGCTCTTCATCACGCTGATCGGCAAGCGCAACGATGACGAGATTTACAAACAGATCGCGCGATTCAGGCGATGAGGCTCTGGGGTAGTTGAGAATTGCGGCTTGGGGCCCGCGTGTCTTCGATGTTCTCAATCATCGCTACCTCGTGAACTGCTTGTACTTGATGCGCTTCGGCATCACCGAATCCTCGCCGAGGCGGCGTTTCTTGTCGTCCTCGTAGTCCTGAAAATTGCCTTCGAACCATTCGACATGGCTGTCGCCCTCGAAGGCCAGGATATGGGTGGCGAGACGGTCGAGGAACATGCGGTCGTGGCTGATGATGACGGCGCAGCCGGCGAAATCCTCCAGCGCTTCCTCAAGCGCGGCCAGCGTTTCGGTGTCGAGATCGTTGGTCGGCTCGTCGAGCAGCAGCACGTTGGCGTCCAGCTTCAGCATCTTCGCAAGATGCACGCGGTTGCGCTGGCCGCCCGACAGCGTGCCCACCTTCTGCTGCTGGTCGGCGCCCTTGAAGTTGAATGTCCCCGTATAGGCGCGCGAATTCATCTCGCGCTTGCCGAGATAGATCACCTCGTTGCCGCCCGAGATTTCCTGCCAGACGGTCTTGTCCGGATTGAGCGAGTCGCGGCTCTGGTCGACATAGCCCAGATGCACGCTCTCGCCGATGACGATCTTGCCGGCATCTGGCTCCTCCCGGCCGGTAAGCATGCGGAACAGGGTCGTCTTGCCCGCCCCGTTCGGTCCGATGATGCCGACGATGCCGCCGGGCGGCAGCTTGAAGGAAAGATCGTCGATCAGCAGCCGGTCGCCATAGCCCTTGCTGAGACCTTCGACGGCGATGACATTGTCGCCAAGCCGTTCGCCCGGCGGTATGACGATCTGGGCGGTGGTGGACTTGAGCCGTTCCTCATTGATCTTGAGCAGTTCGTCGTAGGCCTTGAACCGCGCCTTTGACTTGGCCTGCCGCGCCTTGGGCGAGGAGGCGATCCACTGCCGCTCGCGCTCGAGCACCTTCTGGCGGGCGAAATCCTCGCGCCCTTCTTGCGCGAAGCGCCTGGCCTTCTGGCCGAGATAGGCGGAATAGTTGCCCTTATAGGGAATGCCGCGGCCGCGATCGAGCTCGAGAATCCAGCCGGTGACATTGTCGAGGAAATAGCGGTCGTGGGTGACGATCAGGATGGCGCCCGGATAATCGCGCAAATGATGTTCGAGCCAGTTGACGCTTTCGGCGTCGAGATGGTTGGTGGGCTCGTCGAGCAGCAGGAGATCGGGCCTGCGCAGCAAAAGCTGGGTCAATGCCACGCGGCGCTTTTCGCCGCCCGAGAGATTGTCGATCGATTGATCGCCCGGCGGGCAGCGCATCGCATCCATCGCCTGTTCCACCTGGGATTCGAGGTCCCAGAGATTCTGCGCGTCGATGGTATCCTGCAGTTTCCCCGCCTTCGCGGCGTTCTCGTCGCTGTAGCCGGCCATCAGCGCATTGTATTCGTCGAGGATCGCCTTCTTGGCGGCCACGCCCTCCATGACGTTGCCCATCACATTTAACGCCGGATCGAGTTGCGGCTCCTGCGGGAGATAGCCGACGCTGGCGCCTTCGGCGAGCCAAGCTTCGCCGGTCCACTCCGTATCGATCCCCGCCATGATGCGCAGGAGCGTCGACTTGCCCGAGCCGTTGGGACCGAGCACGCCGATCTTGGCGTCCGGATAGAATTGCAGGTGGATACTGTCGAGAACCTTCTTGCCGCCCGCATAGGCCTTGGAAAGGCCGTGCATGTGGTAGATGAACTGGCGCGCCATCGCCGATGAATCCGCCTCTTTCCGATTGGAGGGCGACCTTCTAGCGGAAAGACTATTGCTCTACAATTGCCGCGTCGGCCGTACCGGAGGGACCCGTTTCGAGCTTATGGAACCGCGATTTTCCGATATTTTCATCGTCACCTACGGTCGCACCGGCTCGACCCTGCTACAGGCGCTGCTCAACACCGCGCCCGGGACCGATATCGAGGGCGAGAATTATGGGTTCCTGTATTTCCTGTTCTCGGCGCATCGCGCGCTGCGGGCTTCGCGCGCCCAAATCGCGGCTGCCGGTCCCGGCACGGTGAGCCATCCCTTTTACGGCGCCGCGCGCGGCCACCGGCATGAGAGCGAGCGTGAAGTTCTCGATCTTGCCCGCCGCTTCCTCCGCCACGGCAGTCCGGCCTCGACCGTCTGCGGTTTCAAGGAAGTGCGCTACGACCTGCCCGATCTCGAAGACTATCTCGGGTTTCTCAAGTCGATCGGCGCCCGCCCGCATTTTGTCCTTCTCATCCGCAACCATGACGACGTGCTGGCCAGTGGCTTCATGCGCAAGGCCGGCGCAGTGGAGGCGCGGTCGCGCCTCGCGGCCATGGAACAGGCATTCGCCGGCTTCGCCGCCCGCAACCCCGCTTGCACCACCACCGCCGACTACATCGATATCGTGGCTGCGGGTCCGGCGCTGGCACGGCTCTTCGAGCGCCTTGGACTTTCCTATGATGAAAACAGGATCGCCGCGGCGCTGGCGCAGGAACATTCCTACGATGCCAAATCGGCGATGCTGTTCCAGGGAAGCCGGCTGCAGATTTCCTCGCATCACGCTCTCGATCGCCAATTCGAGTTTTACCGGATCGACAATCCGTCATTTGAAAAGGCGGGTTCGGTGATCGTCGGTGGAATCCTTCTTCCCCGCGGCGGCCGTGAGCTCGAAGGAATCTATTGCGCCTCCCCCGGCCGCGATACTCCGCTGCCGGGGACTTGCGGTCTGCCCTCCCCCGGCATCGCCAAGCGCTATCCCGATGTCGCCGCCGCGGCCAGGGCGCGGTTTTCGCTCGAAATTCCGGCGGCTGGCGGTATCCAGGTCATCACCGTGTCGATTGCCGGGGCCGTCATTGAGTTGGCGAAATTCTACCCCGCGCCGGACGGCCGCAACGGCAATCTCAACCCCATCATTGGCCAGACGGGCGGGCTGGCGCTTTGACGCGCTCCTCGGCCATGATTTTCTTCTGATAGCGCCCCTGGACGATGTCGACGACGAGCAGCGCGCCGACGACAAAATAGAAGGTGCTCTTGGCCATCGGCTCGACGGGATAGCCGAAGAAGGCGAGATGGGCGATGTGCCCGCCCTCGGACAGCAGCATGACGCCGACCAGCAGCAGCACGAACAGGCCCAGCACTTCATACATGCGGTTGCGCTGCAAAAAACGGGCGACATGCTCGGCCAGCGCCACCATGAGGATGCCGGAAAGCCCGATGGCCGCCGCCATGACGGCGAAGATTTTGGTGAGCGCCACGGCGGTCAGCACCGTATCGAAGGAGAACACGATGTTCATCACCACGATCCAGAACAGGGCGCGCGCCACCGTGCTGTGCCGGGGCCTCGTCCCCTCCTCATGTTCGAGATCGTGCACCACCAGCATGTGGAAGATTTCCTTGAGCGCCGTGTGGATGAGGAAGGCCCCGCCGGCAAGCACGATCAGGCTGTGGCCATTGACGGACGCCGCGATAACGGGAAGCTGAACGCCGAACAGCGGAGACTGGAACATGCCGATGAGTTGCAGCACCGCGAAAAGCAGCACGATGCGCAAGCCGATCGCCAGCACCATGCCGAGCTGGCGGACGTATTTCTGCTTGTCCGGGGCGACGCGCTTGGCTTCGATGGAAATGTAAAGAAGATTGTCGAAGCCGAGCACCGTTTCCAGCGCGGTCAGCACCAGAAGCGTCATCATATTTTCAACGGTGAAGAGTTCGGCCATGGTCCCGCTACCTCTAATCCGTCATCCCGGCGAAAGCCGGGACCCATTTTTCCACGCGACGGAACCGTGAAAATCCGTTCCAGCCGCTCCGTGGGTCCCGGCTTTCGCCGGGATGACGAAAATAAATTAGCTGCTCCTGCGCCGCATGGCGAGATGCCAGACGAGAAGGCCCCCCAGAAAGGGCGGCAGGGCGATGGCGAGAGCGGCCGGCAAGTGGAAGCGCGCTGCCGAGGAGAACACGAGAAGCGCCGTCGCCGCCGTGAACAGCACGGCGAGCATCGCCGCCGCCGCCAGCGCAAGCCTGGCACGCCCATGGCGCGACAGGCCTCTCGCCGCGCGGCGGCCCTCGTGACGGTCAAGCAGCACCCACAGCACGGTCCCGAGAAACAAGAGGCCGAGAATGAAGACCGTCAGCACCGGCATGGCGGCGGGCTCATTCCTGGAATTCGAGCGCGTCCTTGACGATCTTCTGCAGATCCTCGCGGCGGTACGGCTTCATGATGATGAAGCCCTCGCGGAAACGCGGCTCTTCCTGATGCACCATGGCGCCCTTGGGATAGCCGGAGGTGTGGACGATCTTGAGGCTCGGCCGGATGGCCTTCGCCGCCTGGGCGAGGTCGAAGCCGTTCATGCCGCCGGGCATCACCACATCCGAGAACATCAGATCGATGTCGGGATTTTCATGCAGCCTGGCCATCGCCTGGAAACCGTCCTGGGCCTCGATGATGTCGTAGCCGAAATCCATCAGGAAGCCGCAGGCCACCGCGCGCACCGCTTCCTGGTCCTCGACCACCAGAATTTTCGGGCTGCGCGGCCTCACCGGTTCTGCTGCCGCCTCCGGTACAACCGCGGCGGCGGCTGGCTCGGGCGCCGTGTCCGGCTCGACCGGCACGAACGCCGTCACCGGCGGGACTTCTTCGCCCGGCGCGAACCTGCGCGGCAGATACATCTTGATCGAGGAGCCGTGGCCCACTTCGCTGTAGATGCTGACATGGCCGCCCGACTGCTTGATGAAACCGTAGACCATGGACAGGCCGAGGCCCGACCCCTTGCCATGATCCTTGGTGGTGAAAAAGGGCTGGAATACTTTGTCGAGAAGCTCCGGCGGCATTCCGCCGCCGGTGTCGGAGACCGCCACCATCACGTAGTGGCCGGGCATCACTTCCGGATACTTTGCCGCATAATGGGCGTCGAGATAGACGGGCTGGGTTTCGATGGTCAGGAGACCGCCATCGGGCATGGCGTCGCGGGCGTTGATCGACAGGTTGAGAATCGCCGATTCGAGCTGCGAGGGATCGATCAGCGCCTTCGGCTCGCCCGCCATGGCGATGGCCTTGAGCTGGATATTCTCGCCGATGGTGCGGGCGATCAACGGCGAGATGCCGTTGACCAGGTCGTTGACCTTGACCTCGCGCGGCTCCAGGGCCTGCTTGCGCGCGAAAGCCAGCATGTGGCGGGTGAGGTCCGAGCCCTTGCTTGCCGCCTGGATGGCTTCCTGCAGCCGCTTCTGCGCCCGCTCGTCGGGCTGCAGCTTGCCCTCGATGAGCTGAAGATTGCCGATGACGACGGTGAGCAGATTGTTGAAATCGTGAGCCAGCCCGCCGGTAAGCTGGCCGATCGCTTCCATCTTCTGGGCCTGCTGGAACTGCTGGGCGGCCTGCTTCTTCTGGGTGATGTCGACGATCTGCACGATCAGTTGCTCGATGTCGCCGGAACTGCCGCGCACCAGCGAAACGCTGGTCGAACCGTGCACGACGCTGCCCGCCTGGTTTATGTAGCGGAGGTCCTGCTTGACCGCCGGAATCTCGCCCTTGATCAATTGCCCCATGGCGAACAGGAACTGGCCGCGATCTTCCTTATGCAGGTAATCGTCGAAGGCGCTCTCGGCGGCGTCGCTTTCGCTCTTGCCGAGGAATTCCCGGAACGCAGCGTTGGCCAGCGTAATTTTGCCCATCGGCGATACCAGCGCCATGCCGTGGGCGGCGGACTCGAAGGCGCCCTTGAAGCGCTGGTCGTCGACCACGGTTACCGGCTGCTCGACGCTCACCGACACCGGTTCGATCAGCATGCAGATCGAACGCTCGATGCGGCCCTTGTCGCCGCGATAGGCGTTCATCGACAGCAGCACGCGGGCGGGCGAGCCGTCCTTGCGCATCAGGATGACGAACTCGTTGCGCGACACGCCGCTCTGCAGATATTTGGGGTAGATATTCTTGACGAGATGGCTGCGCGATTCCGGCGCCAACAGCTCGGTGAAAAACTTGCCTTCGACATCGGCCTGGAAATAGCCGAAGGACTCCGTCCACTGCTTGTTGACCGAGGTGATGCGGCCGGTGCCGTCCATGCAGTGCAGCATCACCGGCAGGCCGTGCAGGAGTTGCTCGTAAACCTTGCCGTTCTGGTCGGGAAAGAACGGCACAAAACGCGAGGCGGCCGGTTCCGGCTTTTCGATTTTCCATGCCGCACTGCCGCCGCCCGGGCGCAGCTCGTCCCAGCCGGTAAAAGGCTGATTAAGACTGGTGGCCGTGGCAGGCGGGTTCATTCGTTGGCCTTTCACGAATTCTCTCGCGGCTAATTATCGGCGTTCCGGTTAATGGAGCCTTGCCGGGATCGTTCAAAGGTGAAGGGCCCAAGCAAGGCGCTTGAAACGCTGTGCTTATGGTGAAGGAAAGCTTAAGGCCTGACGCCGGGCCGGCCGATCGCCTCCGCCCGCACCACCGCTTCGAGCAGGCCGTTGTCGTCCGCCGCGTCGGGCAAATGATGCTTTTCGACACTGATGCGGACTTGCGGCGCCTCGGCCCCCATGGCCGCCGCGGCCGCGAGCGCCGCCTGCCGCGCCAGTTCCTCGGCGGCGGCAACGGCCTCGGCGCCGCCGGTGAAGACGCTAACCCCCTCGGGACCGTGCACCCGGAACAGGCCGCCGCCGTCGCCCTCGATCGCCACCGTCACGGTTCGCGCCACCACGCCGGTTGCCGCCCCCACCGCATTGGCCACTTCGAAGAACGATGGAAACACGATTTCACAATCGAGCCGCCGCGCCGCCTCGCGGTAGTAGACCTTGACCGGTCCGCCCACCGCCACCACCGGGATCGACGGCGATATCCGCAACTTAGCCAGGCCGAGCGCGCCCCTGCCCGAGCACACCGCTTCGACGATCGCGTCATCGGCGACATTCCGGCCCAGCGCCATTTCGGCGACGGCCCGGCAGGAGAGCCTGACCGTCTCGCTCCACACCTCGCCACAGAACTGGCGGGTGGCTTCATCGTCGGCTGCCCGCATGTCGCGGAAGCGCACCAGGAGCCGGGCCGCCAGCACCGCCGCCGGTCGCGACCAGTTGGCCTGCAGATCGAGCACATGGGCGGCATCCGACGGCGTGAAGCCGCACAACTGAACCAGCCCCTTGCGCTTGAGCGAGGCCAATGCCCGCTGCGCGCCCGATGACACGGCGATCTTGCGCAACGGCTTTGGCCGCTCGCCGACGAGGGCCAAGGTCTCGCGCTCGCGCCCGGTGAGTTCGACGGTACTCGCTGCGGTGCCCGTGCCGAACGGCCTGATCGCGAATTTGCCGTGCAGCGAGCCGCCTTCCGTGTCGGCGAGATCGGCCTCCAGCATGGCGATCGCTTCCGGACAGCGCGCCGCGATCAGCGATACCGGCACCACTCGCGCCGGGCCCACCTGCAGCTTGCCTGCGGCCGCCAGCGCGACTTCGCTGTCGCCGCCGAGCCCGATGGTCTTGACGTCGATGGCCTTGACCATGGTGCGCCAGCCGCCGACTTCCGCGCCCTCCTCGCTCACCTGCGGCCGCCCGCCGCGAAAGATGCCGAGATCGGTGGTGGTGCCGCCCATGTCGGACATGATGAAGCTGTCGAGGCCGGAAAGCCATGCCGCCCCCACCAGACTGGCCGCCGGTCCCGAGAGCACCGTTTCAATGGGCCGTGTCGCCACCGTCTCCGCAAGCGCAAGAGTGCCGTCGCCCTTGACGATCATCAGCGGGCAATCGATGCCGAGGCCGGCCATCGCCCGGCGCACCGCCGCGATCAGCATCGCAATGCGCGAGATCAGCCGGGCGTTGAGCACCGCCGTCAGCGCCCGCCGCGGCGCATCGAGGGCCGAAGTGAGTTCGGTCGATAGTGTTGCGGGCTTCCCCGTGCGCGCCACGACAAACTCGCGCGCTTCGGTCTCGTGGGCCGGATTGCGCACCGCGAAGGCCGAGGCGATGGCGAAGGCATCGACCGGCATCGCCGCGATGGCCGCCTCGAGCGCCGCCACATCGAGCGGCTGGACCGCATCGCCATTGTGATCGTGGCCGCCGCCGATCAAGGCAATCGGCATGCCCGGAAAAGCCGTGGCGATGCCGGTGCGCGCCGCCATGGCATGATCGAAGCCGATCAGGATGACGCCCACCGCGCTGCCATGGCCTTCCACCACCGCATTGGTGGCGAGCGTCGTCGACACCGACACCAGCGAAATGTCGGAGGGCTTGAGGCCCTTGGGCAGCGAGGCGATGGCCGCGGTGATCGCTTCGGCGACGCCGATCGCCAGATCGCCCTTGGTGGTGAGCGCCTTCGCCGAGGCGACGACCTTGTGGCCGGCGGCCTCGATCACCGCCGCGTCGGTATAGGTTCCGCCGGTATCGACGCCGACGAAATAGGTTTTTGGACGTGTCATTCGCTGAAAAAATCCCGGCCAGTCTTCGCTGTGCCCCGCTGCAGCAGCCTTCGCATTTCTGGCTCCGCGGCTCGCCGAGCCGAAGCACGCAGTGCGAAGGCTGGTGGGCCCGCCAGGACTCGAACCTGGAACCAGACGGTTATGAGCCGTCAGCTCTAACCGTTGAGCTACGGGCCCCCGCGCGCCGGCGATGGCTACAGCAATTCGCGCAACCATGCTATAGGCTTGGCGATGCTGCGGACCACCCCCACGCCGGAAGCCGCCGTCGAGCGTCTGATCGCGCTGCACGGCGAAGCCACTTCCAGTCTCAAGGCCTGCCTCGAGCGCTATTCCGAGACCCGTGAACCGCCCACCGCCGCCGAGCGCCAGGGCTTTTGCTATCCCGAATTGCGGGTCCATTACGAGGCCCAGGGCGTGCAGCCGTCGATCGCCCGGGCCTATGCCAAGTTCCAGGGGCCGGGCACCTATGTCACCACCATCGCCCATCCCAACCACTTCCGGCGCTATCTGATCGAGCAGCTCAACCATCTGGTGCGCGATTATGGCGCGACCCTTGAAGTCGGCATTTCCGATCAGGAAATTCCCTATCCCTATGTGCTCGACGGCGGCGACGATTGGGGCGGCGACGGGCCGCGGGCGGCCGAACTGGCGCTGTATTTCCCGGTGCCGAAACTCGCCCTTGTCGGCGACGAAATCGCCGACGGCCAATGGGACCACCGGCCGGGCCATCCCTTCCCGCTCGCGCTCTTCGATGCGGTCCGCGTCGATTACTCGCTGAAGCGGCTGCAGCATTATACCGGCACCCATTGGCGCGACATCCAGCCGTGGATCCTGCTCACCAACTATCACCGCTATGTCGACCAGTTCCTGCAGTGGAGCGTCGAGCAATTGGACGCCGCATCGCCCTACACCGCACTGCATCTGCCCGGCGGCGGCATGATCGCCCGCGGCATGGGCGCCGAAGAGATGGGCCGCGTCATTGCCGCTTCACTCTGGCACCGCTTCCAGATGCCCGCCTATCACCTGAGCCGCGATGACGGCCAGGGCGGCGTCACCCTGGTCAATATTGGCGTCGGCCCTTCCAACGCCAAGAACATCACCGACCACCTCGCCGTGCTTCGCCCCCATTGCTGGCTGATGATCGGCCATTGCGGCGGGCTCAGGCAAAGCCAGCGGATCGGCGATTACGTGCTGGCCCACGGCTATCTCCGCCAGGACCGCATCCTCGACAGCCTGGTGCCGCCCGACATCCCGATTCCGGCCCTTGCCGAAGTGCAGGTGGCGCTGCAGGACGCCGCCGCCAGGGTGACCGGCGAGCGCGGCGAGGCGTTGAAAGCGCGGCTGCGCACCGGAACCGTCGTCACCAATGACGACCGCAACTGGGAGCTGCGCTGGAGTCAGGAGAGGAAACGCATCAACCTGTCGCGCGCCATCGCCGTCGACATGGAATCGGGAACCGTGGCGGCCCAGGGTTACCGCTTGCGCGTTCCCTACGGCACCCTGCTCTGCGTTTCCGACAAGCCGCTGCACGGCGAGATCAAGCTGCCGGGCGCCGCCAACGCCTTCTACGACCGCGCCGTCGGCGAGCATTTGATGATCGGCCTGGCCGCCGTCGAGGACCTGCGCGGCAATCTCTCGCAGCTCCATTCCCGCAAGCTCAGAAGCTTCGACGAGCCGCCGTTCCGCTAAAGCTCATTGGAGATGAGAAGAATCAAGCACCCACATTCGTCATCCCGGCGAAAGCCGGGACCCCCTGAAATCTTTTCAGTGGCAGAGCGCCGGTTGCAAGGGCTCAATGGGTCCCGGCTTTCGCCGGGATGACGGTGTATGGAAGGTCCGCTTCAACCCAGGCGCAATCTGCTCTAATCGATCCGTGTACTGAGAATCAGGCGATGCGGTTCCTGTGCAGGCGCCAGAAGAGATAGAGCACCGCCGCCACCGCGACCGAAGCCGGATTGAGCGATGCCAGCAGTTCCCTGACATTGCCATAGATGGAATTGATCGCGCTCCCCGCCGCATCGCCCAGGATCAGGGCAATGAGCACCGCGGCGAGCACGAGCTGATAAAGCAACCCGATCGCCGTCCAGAGGAAATCCGTCAGGCGCTTGAACATGACCGGAATGATGGGGAGGCGCCCGCAGGGGCGCCTCCGCCCCTCACATCACTTGCGCGCCGGCGCGCTGCTGCGGTTGGAGAACAGCCAGATGATGACGCCCAGGACAATGAGGCCTGTCAGGCCGCTTTGACCGAGCTTGCCGACGAGGCCGGTCAGATTGTCGACCACCGATCCGAAGAACGGCAGCGTCCCGCCGACCAGGATCGACAACACGATGGCCAGCGCAATGAGCACGAGGCCGATGTCGATCAGTTCCCGGGTGACCGTTTTTACTTGCCCAAACATATCCATGTTTCCCCTCCATTCGCTGTTGCGCGAATCACCTCGCCAGCGTGCCGCATTAACTTTTAAATAATGGTTAACTATCTGGAGCCGTCAGCGGAGCAGCCGCTCCAGCACCGCCTTGCCCACGAGATGCAGTCGCACGCCGCGAAACTCCTTCACGTAGAGCTCCGAATAGATGTGCCGGATCATCAGTACACGGTTCAAAAGACTGTCGTCGAAATGTACCGCGAAGTCCTTTTGCGACACCCGCACCACCATCGCGCCGATCGCATGTCCCGCAATTGCGATGCCAAGCCGCTCGCCGTAAGCGGCGAGAGGCGCGCCTGTGAAGCGCGCGCCTGAGATCGAAACGTCCGCCATGTCGAGCATCGCCTTGCGGCCGTCGCCGAGCACCGCCTCGACACGGCGCGAAGCGGTAAATCGCTCTGATTTGCGTAAGCGCGGCTGCTCGATGCAGACGTAGCAGGCGATCGTCAGAATGGCGATGTTGTACCAGCTCCATGCCAGCGCCATGGCGCCGGAAGGATCTTCGCGCATGCCGCCGCCGGCGAACATCGACCACTCGACGCCGATGATGGTGAGCACCAGCAGGGACAGGAAGAAGCGCAACAGCGGCCATTCGATAAAGCGCTTGCTGCGGTCGCCGCCTTTCGCCGTTACCTCGAACTTTTGGTTCCACGGCCGGAACAGCCCGATCGCCACCGACTTCATCACCGCCGGCGCGGCGATGAGCTGGCAGACGTCGGTCATGATCACCAGCACGCGGCCTTGCGCCATCCAGCCGATGACGATGAAGTGCCAGACGAAATAGGGCAGGAAATACAGCAGCAGTTCCCGCATGTCGGCATAAACCGTCCTGATGCCGAACAGGAGGTAGAGGATCGGCACGACCATGCCGAGGAGCCGGTATGAGTAATTGCCCGCCCAGTAGGTGAAGGATTCGGCGAGGAACACGCGGTCGGCGAGGGGCAAGTTCGACGACCGCGAGAAAGGTCCGCTGCGGCCGCGGAAAATCTGCACGAAGCCCAGGCACCAGCGGCTGCGCTGGGTGATGTATTCCTTGAGGCCCTCGGGCGCCAGGCCCAGGGTAAGCGGCTCGTTGAGATAGACCGTGCGGTAGCCCGCCTCCTTCATCCGCAGCGTCAGGAGATAATCCTCGGTCACCGAATCGACCGGCACGCCGCCGATCGCCGCCAGCGGTTCATAACGGATGATCGACGAAGTGCCGCAGCAGAACGCCGTGCCCCAGGCGTCCTTCGAGGCCATCACCACGTCGAAGAAATAGCGCTGCTCGTCGGGCCAGACTTCGGCGGTGGAAAGATTGGCCTGGATCGGATCGGGATTGATGAAGTGCTGCGGCGTCTGCACGATGCCGACGTCGGCGGCGTAAAACAGGCTTACCCCGCGCGACAGGAAATTGCGCCGCGGCACGAAATCGGCATCGAGGATCGCGATAAATTGCGGCGGCTCCGGAAGGGCGGACACCCAATTCAGTGCGTTGTTGATGTTGCCGGCCTTGGCATGGAGATTGCCGGGCCGCACGATGTAGCCGCAGCCCGACCTTTCGCACATTTTCTTCAGCCAGTCGCGGCGGCCGTCGTCGCACACCCAGACGCGGAAATTTCCGTAATCCATCGCCTGGGCGCCGATGATGGTGCGTTCGAGGATCGCCTCCTCCTCGTTATAGGTGCAGATGAAGACATCGATAAGCGGCGGGCGTGCGAACCAGCCCGCATGTTCGTCGGCCTCCTTGGTGCGATCCTTGATGCGGCTGAGAAAAAGGAGATTGACCGCCGAGCCGAGCAGCGCCACGGTCTCGACGAAAGTGAACGTTGTCCCCGCCAGGAAGTCGAGCGTGAAGCCCGCGGGCGGAACGGTTTCGAGAATCCTCCAGGCGACATAGCGCAACAGCAGGACGATCGAGACGCCCATGAGAAACATCCGCGCCGCCGGCCAGTCGCGCTTGAGCCACGGCAGCAGGCCCGCGGCCAGGCCGCCCGCGGCGAGGCCCGGCCATATGTGCTCGAGGATTGCCTGTGCGGCCCCGGTCATGCCGCGAAGCCGGTGAGGAAGCGCATCAGGCGGACCAGCGGCGGCTGGTCCACCGCCGCACCGAACAGAACCAGTCCGGTGCGTCCGATGTCGCAGGACAGCTCATCGGCGAGGCCCGGCACCGCCACGGTGACGCGATAGGGCTCCTTGATCAGGGCGGAGGGCTCGATGGCATAATTCGAGGAGGCGCCGGCGATGCCGGTGAGATTGACGATCGCGCCTTCGAGCTCGGTATCGCCGCCGCGCGCCACAAAGCGGGCGGGCATGCCGTTGTAGAGCTTGTTGTAGACCTTCTCGCTCACCGCCGCGGTCACCACCGCCGCCGAGCAATCGAGGAGCCGCACCAGATCCTGGCCGCGCACCACCTGTTCGCCCGGAACGGCGAGAAGTTCCCAGATATGCGCCGCAACCGGCGCCGTGATCGCGGCTTCCGCCGCGAGTTTGAAGCGCCGCGAAACCGCGGCAAGTTCTTCGGTGAGGCGCGCCTTGCGGGCGTCGCGGGCCCGCAGCTCGGCCTCGAGATCGCCGGCCAGGCTTTTCGCCGCCTCGAGTTTTTGCGCCGATTGCGGCCGGTCGTTATAGCTGTCGCCGAGATAAGAGCCGTCCGCCATGGCCTGGAGTTCGATGGCCGCCTGCTCGCGGCGGAGCCGCGTCGCTGCGAGCGTCTCGTGGGCGATGCGGGCGCCGCGTGTGGCATCGTCGAGGGCCACCCGGGAAATCGTATCGGTGCGTGCAAGAACGATGCTGCGCGTAAGCTTCGCCATCGCCTCTTCCTTGCGCGCGGCGGCGATGCCGGTGTCGCGTCCAAGTGCCGCAAGTTCCGTTTCCAGCCAGGCGATGCGGCCGCGCCGGAAGGCATCGAGTTGTGCGGTGAGGGTTTCGGTCTCCGCCCGGGCGGCGGCGAGTCTTGCCGTCAGCGCCGGCCGCTCGTCTTCCAATTTGCCGATTTCGTCGCGCAGCGTATCGAGAGCTCCCCGCTCGGCCCGCTCATTGTGGATTGCGAACAAGGTCTGGCCGGGCGCGACCGCGCTGCCGGCCGCTGGCAGCGCCTTTCCTTCGATGCGCCCTTCGATCGGCGCCCGCAGCACCACCAGCCGCGCATTGATCACCGCCTCGACGCTGGCGGCCTGCATCATCAGTTGCACCGGCGCCCAGCCGGCCGCCACCACGATGGCAAGCCCAATCGCCGTCTTGACGGCCCGGCGCACGCCGGGCCGGCCCCACATCCGCCCACCGGACCGGCGCTCGACTTGCGGTCGGATCGGCGCCGCCGCGGGCGGCGCCGGCGGCGGTTCTGGCTCGAATTTGGGGGAGGGTTGCGCGATCGCCCCCTGCAGCGCATTCTGCAGGGCGCGGGCAAATGCCTGGTCCTCTCTTGCCGGCGCCGGTTTCGGAACGATCTCATTCATGGAATAATGCCTGTGGGCCGCCGCGCTCGGCCGCCCCTGCTCCCAGTCGGACATTGGCAAAACAATCTAAAATAATGCTAAACTACTATAATCAACTAAAGATTGTTGCAGGTCACATGC
Source organism: Hyphomicrobiales bacterium (assembly GCA_052386315.1). GTDB lineage: Bacteria > Pseudomonadota > Alphaproteobacteria > Rhizobiales > Aestuariivirgaceae > Aestuariivirga. The sequence goes on along the minus strand of JBQTKG010000091.1, from coordinate 6,354 downwards.
CCGCCGCATTCGCCTTCCACCTGTCGCATCTGCAACTCGCAGCCCGGAGCCATCGGATGTTTCGCCAAGTCCTCGCCGCAGGCCTGATGACCTTTATGATCGCCGCACCCGCCGCGATGGCCGATGAGACAAGGCCGCCGCGCACCATATCGCTCACCGGACATGGCGAGGTTAAGCTCGCTCCCGACATGGCACTGGTCGCCATCGGGACGGTAAATCAGGCGGCCACTGCGGCAGCGGCGCTGGCCGCGAACAATGCCTCGATGGCGGCGGTGATGGCGGAGCTGAAGGCGGCGGGCATCGTCGAGAAGGACATGCAGACCTCGAATTTCCTGGTGCAGCCGCGCTACGACTACGGCAATTCCACCCAGCCGCCGCGGCTGGTGGGCTATGAAGTCTCCAACACGCTGACCGTCGCCGTCCGAAATCTGGACGCGCTGGGCGCGCTTCTCGACCGGTCCGTGGCCTCGGGCTCGAACCGCATCGACGGCATTTCCTTCCAGTTCGCCGATCCCGATGCGGCATTGGACGAAGCCCGCAAACGCGCCGCCGCCGATGCGGTCCGCAAGGCGCGGCTCTATGCGGCGGCGCTGAGCGTGAATTTGGGCCCGATATTGTCGGTCTCCGAATCGGCGGGCCTGCCGCCGCCGCCCCTCCCCATGCAGATGAAGACCATGGGCGCCGAAGCCATGTCCGCCGAAGTTCCCATCGCCCGCGGCGAACAGACGGTCGCGGTCGATGTCGGTATCGTCTGGGAAATCCGCTGACCTCTTCCCGCCATTGCCTGTCATGGCGGCGATGCTAATCTCGGCCCATGCCCGTTTGCGAGCGCGATCCCTGGCGCCTCCAGTATTTCGAAAATGTTCCGTGCCCGGACGATGTGTCGATTCCGACCGACGATCCCGATTCGTGGAACTGGTATCCGCGCCACCGCTGGCTCTATGACAAGCTTAAGGTGGCGGAAAGCCAGGGGCTCGCCTGCGGACCCCACGGCGTTGCGCCCGACCGCTTTCCGGTCTTTTCCAAGCCCATGATCAACCTCAAGGGCATGGGCATCGGCAGCCGCGCCATCGCGTCCGCCGCCGAGTTCGACCGCCATTACCAGCCGGGCCACATGTGGATGGAACTGCTGGAAGGCGCCCATGTCTCCACCGACTGCGCCGTGGTCAAAGGCCGGATCGCCTGGCTCCGCCATGCCACCGGCGTTCCCTTGCAGGGCGGAACGTTCAAGTACTGGACCGTCCACGCGGCACCCCAGCCCGCGCTCCATTCATATCTCGCCGCCTGGGTCGCCCGCCACATGGGCGATTACACCGGCATGATGAACTTCGAAACCATCGGCGGCCGCATCATCGAGGTGCATCTGCGCTTCGCCGACCAGTGGTGCGATCTCTATGGCCCGGGCTGGGTCGAGGCGCTGATCGGGCTCTATGCCGAAGGCCGCTGGGACTTCGCCGACTTGGACCGGCGCGACGGCTTCTCGGTGCCGCTGTTTGCCAGCCACGGCGCCGCTTTCGTTCATCCGTCTGCGGAGCATCAGGCCGAGATCCGCGCCATGCCGCATGTGACCAGCCTGCAGATCACTTTCCACGAAGGCAAGGCCTCTTCCGCTCATCCCATGCCGCCCGGCGGCTTTCGCCTCGGCATCGTCAATTGCACCGATCTTGCCGCGGGACTCGCCGCCCGCCGCGAATTGGCCAAGGCCTTTCCGCCGCAACTGATCCAGAACCAGATTTAGGACTAGAGAAAATTTCTTACTTTTTCAAACTGTTAAGCCGGTTTCCGGAATCGGCTTCTGAACCTTACCGGTTCCGGTCATCGACATGAAACCGGTGCAGCAGCCGGTGAAAGACGGGCGCCAGGATGAGGCCGGCGATGCCGAAGAGCAAAAGGCCCGAGGCGATGGCGTAGAATCCGGCGAAAATCTTGCCGCCATCGGTATGCAGCGGTGTCAGCGGCCCCATGCCGGAGAGGATCATGGCGGCATTGACGAAAGCATCGACGAAGCCCATGTCCTCGAAGCCCATGTAGCCCGCCATGCCGATGGCGAGCGTCGCGGCGATGGTGCCCGCCGCCCACAGCCCGTTGAACAGGAGGCGCGAGGAAAAGCGCTCGGCGTTGGCGAGCGGCTCATGCCGGCGCTCGAATTGCAAAGGATGCTTCATGGGCCGGAGAGTGCGGCGGCCGGCGCAGCCGATCAAGGGCCTTGATCTTGCGCAAGGCGGCCGCGCCGGAGTAGGGCTCCATGGAGGCGACAGCCAGGGAGGATTTCATGAAGCGGCTCGTTCCCGGAACCCGCGTGCTCGTCGCCGACGGAGCCAAGGCGATGGTGTTTCGCAACGCCGGCGACGCCCAGGCGCCGAACCTCAAGCTCGAGAAATCCTACGGCCAGGACAATCCCCCCACCCGCGACCAGGGCAGCGACAAGCCGGGCCGCACCAACGACCCGTTCGGCCGCCGCTCGGCCATGGAAACGCCCGACTGGCACCGCCTGGCCGAGGACCGTTTCATCCAGCGCCTCGCCGCCGACATGGCCGCCGATCTTTCCGCCGGCGCCTATGAGAAGCTGGTGGTGGTGGCCCCTCCCATCGCGCTTGGCACCTTGCGCAAGGCGATGAGCGCCGCGGTGCTCGAGGCGATCGACTGCGAGATCGGCAAGGATTTGACCAAGCATCCGGTGGCCGAGATCGAGAAGGCGGTGAGCAAGGCGCTTGCCGAAGCTTGAGCCCCTAGGCTAAGCGGCGGTTATGCCCAAGACCCAGGATCTGTTCGTCACCCGCATCTACCGCGCCGAACTGGCGGGTACCGGACGCCTCAACCGGCAACTGGAAGCCGTGGCACTTTCGCTCAGCCAGGACGACCGGGCGGGCCGGCGCTGGTGCGCAAGGCACGGCTATCCGGGTTACACCTCCTATGCCTCGCGCCACGATCTGGTCCGGCAATTTCCCGAATTTGCCCGGCTGGTAAAGCAGATCGGCCGGCACGCCGCCCTCTTCGCCAGAGAGCTGCATTGGGACATGCGGGGCACCAAGCCGGTCTGCGACTCGCTGTGGGTGAACGTCATGCCCGAGGGCGGCTCGCACACCTCCCACATTCACCGGAATTCGGCGATCAGCGGCACCTATTACGTGGCCGTTCCGCAAGGAGCCGGTCCTATCGTCTTCGAGGATCCGCGCCTTGCCATGCTGATGGCGGCGCCGCCGCGCAAGAAATCGGCACCCCGGAAACTCAGAACCCATGTGAGTGAAACGCCGAAGTCCGGCACGCTCTTGCTTTGGGAAAGCTGGCTTCGCCACGAGGTGCCGCTCAATCGCGCGGCGGGCAGCCGCATCAGCGTCAGCTTCAACTACTGCCTGGGCTGATCAGCCGAACATCCGCTCGCCCTGTTCGTCGACGATCTGGCGGCCCTTGACCAGCGCGTGGGTGGCCGCATCCTCGATCGCGGCGAAGCGGTCGGCGCGGATGAAGCGGTGCTCCTTGCGCACGCCATCGACGTCCTTGCTGATCACCCCCGCCGTCTGATATTGCCCGGCTTCCTTATAGGGCGTGGCGGCGATGGTGAAGCCCTTGTGCTCGGCGGATTTGAGCGGCGCCGCTTCACCCGCTTTGCCGCCGCCGCCGAACAATTTCCTGAGGAATGACACCTGCGCCTCCGCGTGACTGACCGCCCAAAATTCTAGTGACAATGGCGGGGCTTGGCAATGCGAGGGCCCGCGCCTTGGCGCGTTTTCCCGAAAAGTGGAATCGCTTTTCGGACAAGAAAACGCGCCTAGTCAATAATTTGGCTCATGTTCTTGTCGCCAAAGTGTGTACACTTTGGCGGAACATGCGCTAGCTTACTTGGCCGCGGCGTAGGCTTTCCAGCCGAAGTAGGAAAGCCCGGCCGCGACGAAGAAGGCGATCCAGCTCAGCCACAGAGGCACGGCGTAGATGCCAACTGTCACCGGCCAGCCGAAAACCGCTCGGGCCAGTTGCACGAGCGCGATGACCGCGAAGACGATCGCGGCGGTAAGCGAGAAGTTGCGCGATGTCATGTTAGACCCCCTTTTCCTGAGGCTTCGGCGCCGTCCGGGCGGTCGAAACCATGGGCTATGATAGGCGAGTCGATCACATCTTGAAAGCCGGGCTTGTATTCTTCTGGAGACGACCGGGGAACCTTGACAGAAGTAAGACTGTAAGACATCTTACATGTGGAGGTGTGCCCATGGGCGTTGCATTCTCGAAGATCACGGCCAAGAGCCAGACGGTCATTCCGCGCGAGATCCGCGAGCGCCTCGGCCTTAGGCCGGGCGATCGGGTCCGCTATTCCATGACGGCCAAGGGTGTCATGATCGAAAAGGCCGGGCGCCCGGCCGAGGACGATCCCTTCGCCGTGTTCAGCGAATGGTCGGGCGAGGCCGATGAAAAAGCCTATGGCAAGCTATGAACCAGCGCCCCGCCGCTTCGATGTCGTGGTGGTGCCGTTTCCTTATTCCAATCAGCTTGCCGAAAAGCGCCGCCCCGCCCTCGTGGTTTCGTCCGACGCCTTCAATCGCAAGCATGGGCTTCTCTGGGTCGCGATGATCACCAGCGCCGCCAATCCGCGCTGGCACGGCGATATCGCAATCGCCGCAACCGGTAAGGCGGGACTGCCCGTGCCTTCCGTGATCCGCGCCGCAAAGATCGCCACCATCGAGCCCGCCCGCATCGTCCGTATCGCCGGAAGGATCGACGCCAGGACCGCAACCGCGGTCCGCAAGCAATTGCTGGAGATCGTCGGATAGGCAAGAAACTCGGGGCGGCGGCTGCGAAGGAGACCGGCGAATGCGCTTTGCAATCATCATCGAGAGAACCGGCAACAACTTTTCGGCCTACGTGCCCGATCTTCCCGGCTGCGTTGCGGCGGGCGAGACGGCCCGCGACGTCAAACGCGAAATCCGCGAGGCGATCCGCTTCCACATTGAAGGCCTGAGGGAAGACGGCCTGCCTGTTCCCGCGCCCACGAGCATCGCGGGGTATGTGGAGGCTTAGCGGGCGACCCGCAAAGTTTTACCAAATGACAACTGCAAAATTTCAATTGGTCGATGACTTCGACATCGCCGCCATCACGAACTCTTCGAATTCTTTGCCAAACTTGGAGTCAACCTGAATGGTCTGCCGAGCCTGCTTGAATGCGGACTTGGAGAAAGCAAACTCAATGCCACTTTTCCAAACTTTCCAAGTTTCTTTGTCTATGAGGCTCCGATTGTTCAAGTCCCATTCCTCAAAGCAAAGATCGAAGTAGGCTCTCATATACCTCATGGTTTGATCGCGATCTTCCTTCCTCCTCAATTTCGTCAACTGGAAAGTCGGCATGTTAATGCTTTCAGGAAAGTGAAGAATTATTTCTTGATAGCGCTTTGTGTAGTCAGCGTAGTTCTGCAACTTAATTTGAGCAGCCTGCAACTTCACCTGTTGCCCCACGGAGCTAAGCTGGCACCAGACCACAACTACCGCAGCCCATGTTCCAAGCGCAGTCACGGCCTCCCAACTGAAGATGCCTACGGCAACCGCACAGATCCAGCCCAGCGCTAACTCCATCACTTATCCAAGAAGCTCCTCAGCTTACTGCTCCTGCTCGGGTGCTTCAGCTTCCTCAGCGCCTTGACCTCACCTTGGCGGATGCGTTCGCGCGTCATACGGCGTATCGCCGATCCACCACTTCAAAACTGCTTTGGCAAGCCCGCCTGGCGCAAGATGGCATTGGCGGTGTGGCGGCTCGCGATACCGATGGGAACCGGAAAATTACGGTCAGTGATCGGGCTGTACCAAATTTCATGGCTTCCCTTTCCTTGACGAACCATTTTACACCCGGCAGCCCGCAGGATGTCCCGCAGCGCACGATCAAACTGCGGCGCCATTCAGGCGGCCGATGGTTCGGCCTCGCGTAGAGCCGACAACTGAAGAAACACAGAAGCCGGATCGACGTCTGGGTGACTATCAGGCAACAAATCCAGCGTCATCGCGGTTATCTTGTCGAGCAATTCGTCGAGGGTCGTCGCATCGGCTGCGGCGGGAATGTCATCACAGTGACCGCTCCAAACTGACGCCTCGGAGTCCCACACCGCCGATATCGTGAAGATGACGGGTTTTGCCATGGCATTAACCTATACCGGAACCTGCCGTCGTCAAGGCCCGTCAATTGTCCAGGAAGCTGCGCAATTTGCGCGACCTACTCGGGTGCTTGAGCTTCCTGAGCGCCTTGGCTTCGATCTGGCGGATGCGCTCGCGGGTGACCGAGAACTGCTGGCCGACCTCTTCCAGGGTGTGGTCGGTGTTCATGCCGATGCCGAAGCGCATGCGCAACACGCGCTCCTCGCGCGGCGTCAGCGAGGC
>JBQTKG010000090.1:0-9245 GCA_052386315.1 Hyphomicrobiales bacterium | reverse complement strand
GGCGGCCAATTGATCCGCTGCCCGGTGCACGACATCCGCAAGGCCAGCCGCTCCACCCAGGGCGTCATCGTCATCAATACCGCACCGGGCGAGCATGTCGTTTCGGTCGAACGGATCGGCGAGGAGGATGGCGAGGCCCAAGAGGCTCCGTCGGCTGGATGAGCGCGGGAGCGGGCAAGTCATGGCAGCCGAACTTTTCCTGACATTCCTCGGCGCCTGCGTGCTGCTGTTTCTCAAACCCGGCCCCGCCATGTCGGTGATCGTGGCCAACAGCGCGGGCTATGGCGTGCGCGGTGGTCTGATCTCGGTGGCGGGGAACGTCTTCGGCTTTGCGCTTCTGATCGGCGTCGTGGCGCTGGGCCTTGCCTGGATCGCCGAAGCGATGCGCAATTGGTTCGACTGGATCCGGTTCGGCGGGGCCCTTTATCTGATCTGGCTCGGCGTGACGCGCCTCGGAAATGCCGGACGCCTATCGGCCTACGGTGCAAATCCGACCGGCGAATTGTTCCGCGACGGATTTCTGGTGGCCGTGGCCAATCCGGAAGTCATTCTGTTTCTGGCGGCATTCCTGCCGCCCTTCGTCGATCCGGCGCGGCCGGTGGCGCCGCAGCTCGCCATTCTGGGCTTGACCTTCATCGCGATCAGCGCCGTTGCCGGCAGCCTTCTGGCGGCGCTTGCCGGTCAGGCGCGGAGCTTCCTCTCCGGCGAGCGCCTGAGATGGATCGACACTGCCAGCGGGGTCTTGCTTGTACTGGCCGGATTGTGGCTTGCTTGGCCGTGGAGATGAGCCATGCCGATTGAAACCACTATCGCCTATTGCCTCGCCTGCCTGGCGCTCGTCGTGGTGCCCGGACCGACGGTCACCGTCATTATCGCCAACAGCCTGCGCCATGGGGCCAAGGCGGGGCTGCTCAACGTGGCAGGAACCCAGGCGGGCGTCGCCATCTGGCTGGTCATCGCAGTGGCGGGGCTCGGCGCCGCCCTGCAGTTCATGGGGCTCTGGTTCGATCCGTTGCGCTGGGCGGGGGCGGCCTATCTCGTATGGCTCGGCATCAACTTTCTCCGTTCCAAGGGAGACCTTGTGATGGCCGAGCGCGCCCGGCCCAATGGCAGCTTCTTCCTGCAGGGCTTCATCGTCATAATGTCCAATCCGAAGATGCTGGTGCTGTTCGGCGCGCTGATCCCGCCCTTCATCGATGGGTCGGGGAATTTCGTGCGCCAGCTCGTCTTCCTCGGCCTCATCTTCATGGCCGTGGCGGCGCTCGGCGACGGCGCCTATGCGCTGGCCGCCGGCCGCGCCGGCCAATGGCTGTCGGGCTCGCGCATCAGGGCGATCGAGACGGTGAGCGGCTTTTTCCTGATCGCAGGCGGCACATGGCTTGCGCTCAAGAGCCGCTAGGGCGATAAGGGCCGCCATGGCGCGCACTGGATTCTATCCCGGTTCCTTCGATCCCGTCACCTACGGGCATCTCGATATAATCGCGCGTTCGGCGCGGCTCGTCGACAGACTGGTGCTGGGCGTCGGCGTGCATCCCGGCAAGCAATCGCTGCTCGATGCGGACACCCGCATCCGCCTGCTCGAAGAGGTCACGAAGCCCATCGCCGAGCATACGGGGATTAAGATTTCGGTTGCCACCTTCGACGATCTCGCCGTCAACGCGGCGCGGCGCCATCACGCCGGCATGATCATCCGCGGGCTGCGCGATGCCAGTGACTTCGATTACGAAGTGCAGATGGGCCAAATGAACGGCGCCATGGCGCCCGACATCGAGACGGTGTTTCTCGCCGCTTCGCCGGCGACCCGGATGATCGCGTCGTCGCTGGTCAAGCAGATCGCCCGGATGGGCGGCGACATCACGCTGTTCATTCCCAAGGAGGCGCAAAGCGCCGTGGCCGCCGCATTGAAGCAACGGACCTGACCGATTCCAACCTATCGACTGTAATGGAGACAGAAATGTTCAAGACACTCGGCATCGCCGTAACGGCGGCCATGCTGCTCGCAGGTCCGGCGCTGGCGGCGGAAAAGCTCACCGTCGAGACCAGCAAGGGCTGCTCCTTCGACATCAAGCTCAGGGCCGATCTGGCGCCGAAACACGTGGCGCAGATCGCCAAGCTGGCGGCGGCCGGCTTCTATGACGGCATCGTCTTCCACCGGGTCATCGACGGCTTCATGGCGCAGACCGGCGATCCCACCGGCACCGGCACCGGCGGCTCCGAGGAGCCCGATCTTCCGGCGGAATTCTCCAGCGCCCACTATGGCCGCGGCACTGTCGGGATGGCGCGCAGCGCCGATCCCAATTCCGGCAACAGCCAGTTCTTCGTGATGTTCGACGAGGGCGGTTTCCTCGACGGGCAATACACTGTGTGGGGCGAAGTGGACGAGGCCGGCATGGCCTGCGTCGACAAGATCGAGCGCGGCGAACCGCCGGCCAATCCCGACAAGATGGTGAAGGTGACGGTGCACTGATGGCCGATCTCGAAAACACGATCTACATGGACCTGGCGCGCGGCCGGGTGACCATCGAACTGCGCCCCGACCTGGCGCCCGGCCATGTCGCACGCATCAAGGAGCTGGCCCGCGAAGGCTTCTATGACGGCGTCGTATTCCACCGGGTGATCGACGGTTTCATGGCCCAGGGCGGCGATCCCACCGGCACCGGCATGGGCGGCTCCAAGAAACCCGACCTCAAGGCCGAATTCTCGCGCGAGCCGCATGTGCGCGGCATCTGTTCGATGGCCCGCTCGCAGAGCCCGGACTCGGCCAACAGCCAGTTCTTCATCTGCTTCGATGACGCCGGCTTTCTCGACCGGCAGTATACGGTGTGGGGCAAGGTCGTCTCCGGCATGGAACATGTCGATGCCCTGAAGCGCGGCGAGCCGGTGCAGAACCCGGACAGGATCGCCAAGTTGCAGGTGGCGGCGGATGTGAAATAGGGAATCGCATTGCGCGTTGCCGATTTCGATTTCGAGCTGCCGCCGCAGCGGATCGCGCTCAGGCCGGCGAGCCCGCGCGATGCGGCGAAGCTGCTGGTGGTGCGGCCGGACGGGCGGGAAGACCGCACCGTGCGCGATCTGCCGGCGCTGATGCGCAAGGGCGATGTGCTGGTGTTCAATGACACCAAGGTCATTGCGGCGGCGCTCGTCGGGCATCGCGCCGGCCGCGGCGGCACGATGCCAAAAATCGAAGCCCTGCTGCACATGCGGCTCGGCCCCTCGCGCTGGAAGGCCTTTGCCAAGCCGGGCAAGAAACTCAAGCAAGGCGACCGCCTGCGCTTTGGCAGCGAGGGGCGCGTCTGCCTGACCGGCACGCTCGATGCGACCGTTGAATCCAAGGGTGAGGCGGGCGAGATCACACTGGCTTTCGATCTTTCGGGACCGGTGCTGGACGAGTCAATCGCCCTCGTCGGCGAGATGCCGCTACCGCCCTATATCGCCGGCAAGCGCGCCATCGACGACCGCGATCGCAGCGACTACCAAACCCTGTTTGCCCGCGAGGAGGGCGCGGTGGCGGCACCCACCGCCGGACTGCACTTCACCCCGGAGTTGATGAAATCCCTGGATGAAGCGGGAATCGGGCGGGAATTCGTAACCCTACATGTCGGCGCTGGAACCTTTCTGCCGGTCAAGGCGGAGGATACGCGCGACCACAAGATGCATCCCGAATGGGGCACCGTCGATGCAGCCGTTGCGCGGCGGCTCAAGGCGGCGCGGGCTTCGGGCGGGCGCATCGTGGCGGTGGGAACGACCTCGTTGCGCCTCCTCGAGAGTTCCGGGCTCGCGCCATTTTCCGGCATGACCGACATTTTCATAACCCCCGGCTATCGCTTCCGGGCAATCGATTTACTGATCACAAATTTCCATCTGCCGCGCTCGACGCTGTTCATGCTGGTTGCCGCTTTCGCCGGGCTTGAGCGCATGAAGGCGGCCTATGGCCATGCCATCGCCAACAACTATCGGTTCTATTCCTATGGCGACGCGAGCCTGCTATTCCCCGCGCCATGACGGCTGAATTTTCCTTCACCCTGCACAAGCAGGACGGTGAAGCCCGCTTCGGCACCGTGCACACCCGCCACGGCGCCATCCGCACGCCGGCCTTCATGCCGGTGGGCACGGCCGGCACCGTCAAGGGCCTCTATCTCGACCAGGTGGCGGAATCCGGCACCGACATCATTCTCGGCAATACCTATCATCTGATGCTGCGCCCCGGCGCCGAACAGGTGGCGAAACTCGGCGGCCTGCATGAATTCATCGGCTGGCACCGGCCCATCCTAACCGACTCGGGCGGCTTTCAGATCATGTCGCTGTCTAAAATCCGCAAGATCACCGAGCAGGGGGCGGTGTTCCAGTCGCACATCGACGGCAGCCGTCACCAATTGACGCCGGAACGCGCCATGGACATCCAGCGCCTCTTCGGTTCCGACATCCAGATGCAGCTCGATCAGTGCCTCGAATATCCGCATACGGAGAAACAGGCGATCCGCGCCATGGAATTGTCGCTGCGCTGGGCCGAGCGCTCGCGCCTGGCTTTCGGCAGGCAGGAGGGCCGCGGCAGTTTTGGCATCGTCCAGGGCGGCGTCGATCCGCGGCTGCGGCGCCGGAGCGCCGAGGGCCTGGCGTTGATCGGCTTCGAGGGCTATGCCATTGGCGGGCTTGCCGTGGGCGAGGGCCAGAGGCTGATGCTCGAGACCATCGAGCATACGGTGCCGCATCTGCCGGGGGCCAAGCCGCGCTATCTCATGGGGGTGGGCACGCCCGAGGACCTTGTCGAGTCGGTGGCGCGCGGCATCGACATGTTCGATTGCGTGCTGCCGACCCGTTCCGGCCGCCACGGCCAGGCCTTCACGCGCTTCGGCAAGATCAACCTGCGCAACGCCAGGCATGCGGAGGATCGGCGCCCCCTCGATGCCGAAAGCCCGTGCCCGGCGCTGTCTGGCTATTCGCGCGCCTATCTGCACCATTTGATCCGCTCGGGCGAGCTTCTCGGCATGATGCTTTTGTCCTGGGCCAATATCGCCTATTACCAGTCGCTGATGCAGGGCATGCGCGCGGCGATCGCCGAAGGGCGTTTCGAGGAATTCCGCACCGCGGCCAGGGAGCAATGGCAACGCGGCGACGTATCGGCTTGAATCGGTGGAGAGCAGGAGGAAGACCCCATGAAAATGTCAGGCGAGGAAACGATCCCCGCATCGCGCGAGACCGTGTGGAGGGCCTTGAACGATCCGGCGATCCTCAGGCAGAGCATTCCCGGCTGCGAGTCGATCGCCAAACATTCCGATACCGAGTTGGAGGCCCGCGTGGTGGTCAAGCTGGGCCCCCTGAAGGCGCGCTTTGCCGGCATCGTCAACCTGACCGATCTCGACCCTCCCAACGGCTATCGCATTTCCGGCGAAGGCAAGGGCGGTCTTGCGGGCTCGGCCTCCGGTGGCGCCAATGTCAAGCTCGAAGCGGTGCCCGAGGGCACAAAGCTGAGCTATGACGTCGATGCGCAGGTTACCGGCAAGCTCGCCAGTCTCGGCGCCCGCTTCATCGACCCCACGGCGCGGGCGCTCGCGGGCAAATTCTTCGCGAAGTTCGCGGCGCTGGCAGCGAAATTGGAGCCCGCCGCGGCGAAGCCGAAGCCCAGGAAGCCGGCCAAGAAGCCGGTGAAGAAACCGGCAACGAAGCCCGCCAGGAAACCGGCAAAAAAGCCTGCCAAGAAGAAGCGGTAGCTACTTGCCCGCACCGCCCGTGTGCTCGCCGTCGCGGGTCAGGTAATAGGCGCCGAGGATGGGCAGGAAGGTGACGGCGATGACGAAGATCGCCACGACATTGGTGACCGGCCGCTGCCGCGGCCTGATCAGCTCGTTGAGCATCCAGATGGGCAGCGTTGCCGACTCCGTGCCGGTGCCGGCGGTGAAGGTGGTGACGATCACTTCGTCGAAGGAGAGCGCGAAGGCCAGCATGCCGCCCGCCAGGAGCGCCGAGGCGATCTGCGGCATCACCACATAGCGGAAAGTCTGGAAGCCGTCGGCGCCCAGATCCATCGAGGCCTCGATCATGCTGGCCGAGGTGCGGCGGAAGCGGGCGAGCGCGTTGTTGTAGACGACGACGATGCAGAAGGTCGCGTGTCCCAGCACGATGGTCCACATGGAAAAGTCGAGGTCCATGACATTGAAGGCCGAGCGCAGGGCGATGCCGGTGATGATGCCGGGGAGTGCAATCGGCAGGATGAAGAGCAGCGAGATATAATCGCGGCCGAAGAATTTGGCGCGCGCCACGGCGGCGGCGGCACAGGTTCCGAGCACCAGCGCGGTGAGCGTGGCAATCGCCGCAACCTTGATCGACAGCGCGATCGCATTCCAGATGTCCTGGCGCTCCCAGACGACGGCGAACCATTTGAGGGTGAGCCCCGGCGGCGGGAACTGATAGCTCTTTTCCTCGGTGGTGAAGGCATAGACGAAGATCAGGAGCAGGGGGACATGCAGGAAGAGCACGCCGCCGGCGGCGGCGGCGGCGAGCAGCAGGGGCGGTTTTTGGCCGCGATCAGAGCGCATCGAAGGCCCCCAGGCGCTTGGCCACCCAGAGATAAATGGCCATGATGACGATGGGCACGACGGTGAAGGCGGCGGCGAGCGGAATGTTGCCGGCCATGCCCTGCAGCGTATAGACCGCCTGGCCGAGGAAGAAGGTGGAGGTGCCGACGATCTGCGGCACGATATAGTCGCCAAGGGTGAGCGAGAAGGTGAAGATCGAGCCGGCGACGATGCCGGGAAGCGCCAGGGGCAGGATCACCGTGCGCAAGGCCTGGCGCGGGCTGGCGCCGAGATCGGCGGCCGCCTCGATCAGATTTCCCGGCACGCGTTCCAGGGCCGCCTGGGTGGGCAGGATCATGTAGGGCAGCCACACGTAAATAAAGACGAGGAAGGTGCCGATATAGCTGAACGACAGGGACGGGCCGCCCACCACCGGGATGGCAAGCACGGCGTCGAGAAGCCAGGTGAGATGCAGCTCGCCCGCCAGCCAGCTGATGATGCCTTCCTTGGCGAGAATGAGCTTCCAGGCGTAGATTTTCACCAGATAGCTCGACCACAGCGGCAGCATGACGAGGAGATAGAACAGGGCTTTCCATTTTCCCCGCGCATAGCGCGCCGCGAAATAGGCGAAGGGAAAGGCAATTACCACCGAGGCCAGCGTCACCGCCGCCGCCATCGTCAGCGAACGGAGGATCACGTCGAGATTGGCGAGACGGAAAAGTTCCCCGAAGGTGGCGAGGGTGAATTCATAACGGATCAACCCCGAGAACTCGTCGATCGAGAAGAAACTGTGCACCAGAAGCGCCAGCAGCGAGCCGAGATAGACGACGCCGAGCCAGAGGAGCGGCGGTCCGAGCAACAGCAGGAGCACGAGATGCGGATGGCGGAACAGCACGTCGGATACGCGGCGGAAGAAGCCCTGGCGCCGCTCCGCGGCCACGATGCTCACGCCTCGCCCTCCATGACATGCAGCGCGTCCTTCGGCCAGTGCAAGGTCACCGTCTCGTCGAGCCTGAACTTGCCCTGGCTCGAAGGAATCTGGACGTTCAGCATCTGGCCGGTTGCGGTCCGGGCGTGCAGGCGGGTGACCGCGCCCTGATAATGCACCGAGGCCACCGTCGCCGCGATCCGGGCCGTGCCCGCCGGCGGCTTCAGCTTGCCGCGCGCGATGCCGATCTTTTCCGGCCTGAGGCTTGTCCATTTGGCGGGACCGCCCGCCGACTTGGTGAAAGCGGGATCGAGAACATTGGACGAGCCGACGAAATCGGCCACGAAGAGCGTCGCGGGCCGCTCGTAGATGTCTTCCGGCGTGCCGACTTGAACGATTCTTCCATTGTTGAAGACGGCGACGCGATCGGCCATCGACAGGGCCTCGCCCTGGTCGTGGGTGACGAACACGAAGGTGATGCCGAGATTGCGCTGCAGCGCCTTCAGCTCGACCTGCATTTGTTCGCGCAGCTTGAGATCGAGGGCGCCGAGCGGCTCGTCGAGAAGCAGCACTTTCGGCTCATTGACCAGCGCCCGGGCAAGAGCCACACGCTGGCGCTGGCCGCCGGAGAGCTGCGAGGGCCGCCGCGGGCCGAAGCCCGGAAGGGCCATGAGTTCCAGGGCCTCCGCCGCCCTTCGCTCGCGCTCGCTCTTGGCCGCGCCTTTGACCATCAGGCCGTAGCCGATGTTCTCCAGAACCGTCATGTGCGGGAACAGGGCATAGTCCTGGAACACGGTATTGACATTGCGCCGGTAGGGGGGAACGCCGACCGCGCTCTCGCCGAAGATATCGATGCGCCCCGAATTGGGCTGCTCGAATCCGGCAATGAGCCGGAGGCAGGTGGTCTTGCCGGAACCCGAAGGCCCGAGCAAGGCGAAGAATTCGCCCGCCGCGATATCGAGCGTCACATCATCGACGGCGCGCACCGTCCCGAAATGGCGGGAGACGTGTTCGAAACGGACAGCGGGGGTCATGGATGCCGGCTGGACCGGCTCCCCCTCACCCTCCCATCGCTGGCGCGACGGGTCCCTCCCTCGCCCCCAAGGGGCGAGGGAAAGGAGGGGAAGCAGAGTCTCGCAACGTGTATCAGCGGCCGCCCAGGACCGCGATCATGTCGGAGACCCAGCGATAATAGGGCACGCAAGCCCAGCCTTGTGTCTCGCACTTGGCCACCGGCGTGCGCCAGAAGTGGATCTTGTCGAAATTCCCGAAGCCGTTGACTTCGCAACCGGCATCGGTCAGCAGCGCGTTGCCCGTGCAGGCCGCGGGGACCGCCGGCACCGAGCCGAACCAGGCAGCGAGGTCGCCCTGCAATTTGGGATTGAGCGAGTGTTCGAGCCACATATAGGCGCAGTTGGGATGGGCCGCTTCCGAGTGCATCATCGTCGTGTCGGCCCACCCGGTTGCCCCTTCTTCGGGAATGGTCGAGGCAACCGGCGTCTTTTCCATTGCCGCCTTGTCGGCCTGCAGGATGTTGACCTGGAACGGCCATGACGAGGAGGCCACCACGCCCTCGTTCTTGAAGTCGTCGATCTGGATAAAGGCGTCGTGCCAGTAGCGGCCGACCAGCAGGCGCTGGGCGCGCAACAGGTCGAGAGCCGCCTTGTACTGCTCTTCGGTCAGTTCATAGGGATCCTTGATGCCGAGTTCGGGCTTCTTGTTCATAAGATAGAGCGCGGCATCGGCGATGTAGATGGGCCCGTCGAAGGCCTGAACGCGGCCCTTGTTGGACTTGCCGTCGGGCA
>JBQTKG010000089.1:0-3294 GCA_052386315.1 Hyphomicrobiales bacterium | reverse complement strand
TCGGTCATCATCCGCATCAGCATGGCGCAGGAATGCCAGCCCGAGGCGGCAAGCCGGCCGAGCAGCGAGGCCTTGGCCGCCGCCTCGTCGATATGAAAAGGCTGCGGATCGAATTCGCGCGCATAGGCGACGATCTCCTCCGCCGTCACGGCGTAGGGGCCAAGGGCGATTTCCTGGCCCTCGCGGAAATCCTCGTAGTGCAGCAGATCGGGCATATCAGGTGGCAAACCGGAAGTGCATGACGTCGCCATCCTGCACCACATAGTCCTTGCCCTCGAGACGGAACTTTCCGGCCTCGCGCGCCCCCGCTTCGCCGTTGCAGAGGGCGTAGTCTTCATAGGCGATGGTTTCGGCCCTGATATAGCCCTTCTCAAAATCCGTGTGGATGACGCCCGCCGCGGCCGGTCCCCTGGTGCCTTTCGTGACCGTCCAGGCCCGCGCCACCTTGGGGCCGGCGGTGAAAAATGTGACGAGATGCAGGAGATCGTAGCCCGCCCGGATCACCCGGTTGAGGCCGGGTTCGGTGAGGCCCACGGCCTCCAGATAATCCTTCTGCTCGGCGGCGGGCAGCACCGCGATCTCGCTTTCGATCTTGGCGGAGATGACGACGGCCACCGCATCCTCTTGCTTCGCTCTTTGAAACACCCGCCGTGAAAATTCATTGCCGTTGCCGGCGGAGGCCTCATCGACATTGCAGACATAAAGCACCGGCTTCGATGACAGGAGCCCCAGTCCGCGGAATGCCTTCTCATCCTCGGCCGTGAGCTGCACGTGCCGGGCGGGCTTGCCTTCGCGCAACAGCATCAGCGCCCGTTCGATGAGTTGGGCAAGTTCCTTCGCTTCCTTGTCGCCGGTCTTGGCCCGCTTCTCCAGATTGGCAATGCGCCTTTCCAGCGAATCGAGATCGGCCAGCATCAGTTCGGTCTCGATCGTCTCGATGTCGGAGATGGGATCGATCCTGCCTTCCACATGGGTGACGTCGCTATCCTCGAAGCAGCGCACCACATGGGCGATGGCGTCGACCTCGCGGATATTGGCGAGGAACTGGTTGCCGAGTCCCTCGCCCTTCGAGGCGCCGCGCACCAGCCCGGCGATGTCTACGAAGGTGAGCCTTGTCGGAACGATCTGGGCGCTGCCGGCGATTTTCGCCAGCACTTCGAGGCGCGGGTCGGGCACGCCGACATCGCCGACCTTCGGCTCGATGGTGCTGAACGGATAGTTCGCCGCCTGCGCCGCCGCCGTCTGGGTCAGCGCGTTGAAGAGCGTCGACTTGCCGGCATTCGGCAGGCCCACGATGCCGCACTTGAATCCCATCAGTCCGTGGCTTTCTTGGCCGGCTTTTCCGGCGCCGGATTGAGTGCGAGATGCACCTTGTTCTGGAACGCGCCCTCGGACCCTTCGATCAGCAGGTCCGCATGTTCGGCGACCGCATCGAGCAGCGGTTCGAGCCAGGCCTTGTCGGCCTTGGCGAAATCGCTCAGCACATGCGGATGCACGAGATCCTTCACCCCCGGATGGCCGATACCGAGCCGCACTCTCTGAAAATGCGGGCCGAGATGGGCGATGATCGAGCGGATGCCGTTGTGCCCCGCCGCTCCGCCGCCGAATTTCACCCGCATCTTGCCTTCGATGAGATCGATTTCGTCGTAGAATACGATCACTTGCGCGGGATCGATATCGAAGAAGCGCGCCGCCTCCCCGGCCGAGCGGCCACTCTCGTTCATGTAGGTCGCAGGCTTCAGCGCCAGCACCTTCTCGCCCGCCAGCGTGCCCTCGGCGGCTTCGCCCTGGAAGCGTTTGCGCCAGCTCGAAAAGCCATGGCGGCGGGCAATCGCGTCCACCGCCATGAAGCCGATATTGTGCCTGTTGCCGGCGAATTTGGGACCCGGATTGCCGAGGCCCGCGAGTAGGTACATGACGCCCTCCGGCTGCGCAGAAGACTACTTCTTCCTGTCGCCGCCCTTGGCCGGAGGCGCGGCGCCCTTGGCCGGAGCCGCGGCACCCTTGGCCGGAGCCGCGGCGGCGGCGGCCGGAGCCGCCGCCTTGGCATCCTTGGCGGGTGCGGCAGCCTTGGCATCCTTGGCCGGCGCGGCGGCCTTGGCATCCTTGGCACCGGCTGCGGGCGCACCGGCAACACCGGCAGCACCGGCTTCCGGCACCTTCTGGGCGGTCGCCGGAACCTCGGCGGTGACCGGCGCTTCCACCGGCACTTCTTCTTCCTTGGCCTGGGCCGTGATGGTGCATACCGTTACGTCGTCACGACTCACCGCGCTGACGCGCTCCGGCAGCCTGATCTCCGAGATATGGACCGATTGGCCGATCTGCAGGCCGGTGAGGTCGACGACGATGTCGTCGGGGATGAAGTCGGCCGGGCAATAGAGCGCCAGCGTGTGCGATACGATGTTGAGCGCGCCGCCCGCCTTGAGGCCGGGCGAGGCCTCGTGATTCTTGAAATGCACCGTAATGTCGACGGCGATGCGGGCGTCCTTGCCGAGCCGCAGGAAATCCACGTGCACGATAAAATCGCGCACCGGCTCGAACTGGACGTCGCGCGGAATGGCGCGCACCGTCTGGCCGTCGACCTCGAGGTCGACGAGCGTCGACAGGAAGCGTCCGGTTTCCACATGGGGCTTCATCTCGCTGTAATTGAGGGAGACGAGTTGGGGGTCCTTCTTGTCGCCGTAGACGACGCCGGGGACGAGGCCTTGGCGGCGGACTGCGCGGGAGGCCCCCTTGCCTGCCCGGCCACGCGCCGTGGCCTTGAGCTGCACGATTTTCGACATGGTAAACTCCTGTAAGAAAACCCGTCAGGCCTTCCTCCAGGGGTGACCGGCGCCTGCGGGCGGCGGGGCTATACGCGATATGCCAAGCCAATGCAACCGATCCGCCGCAAAGCCGGGCGGAGCAGCGGCAGCGCTGCTCCGCATGGGTTAGGCAATCTGATTCCGGGCGAACTTATTGCGCCAGCACCAGCGTGGTCGTGCTGCCGGCCTTGATGACGCGAATGTCATTGGTGCTGCCCATCATGTAGTCATGATGATGGTGGCCATGACGATATCCGTAGCGGAATCCTTGGCCGCAGCCGCAGCCATAGGTTCCGCCCAGGATATAGTCGCACAGCTTCATCGGCGGCTCATAGCTGTATGGCGGATAGATTATCCTGGTTTCGGCTTGGGCAATTCCCGCCAGGCCGATCAGCATGGCGGACGCAAAAACGGCTCGCATGAGCATGTTCATCTCTCCAATTCAAGCCGCATCGCCATGGAAAATAGAACCTTAACAGGCAGAGTCAAG
>JBQTKG010000088.1:0-50710 GCA_052386315.1 Hyphomicrobiales bacterium | reverse complement strand
TGCTTGCTGGAATGACGGATATATGCTAGCTAGCCCGCCGTCGGTTTCCGAAAGGAATTGAAAGGGAATCCGCCGCCGGATGGAAGTCCGGCGAACCGGAACTGCCCCCGCAACTGTAGGCGGTGAGCGAGCTGCGCATAAGCCACTGTGGCGTAAGCCATGGGAAGGTCGCAGCCCGCGATGATCCGCCAGTCAGGAGACCTGCCGACAAACGGTACGCAACGTGGCCTGGACGGGGTTGTCCGGGGAGGTGCAAAGTGGATTTTTGCCAACAGCCGAGCCTGTGGGTGCCTTCATGCAGGGCGCTTCACCCGCGGCTTTTGCAGGCCCTTCCTGTCCTGTCTTCGGTCGCCTCACGATTGGAGACATGACATGATCGCCAGAACCGCCCTTGCCGCGCTTTTCATGGCAAGCTGCCTTGCCCTTCCTTCAGCCGCCGAGACCGCCTATCCGCTGCATCTGAAAAATTGCGGCGTGGATGTAACCTTCGAGAGAGCTCCTGACAGCGCCGTCACCGTCGGGCAGGCCGCGACCGAGATCCTCTATTCGCTGGGCCTGGCCGACAAGGTGAAGGGCACATCCGTGTGGTTCACTGACGTCCTAGCCGAATACAAGGACGTGAATGCCAAGATCGAGCGCCTCGCCGACAACGATCCGAGCTTCGAAAGCGTCGTGGCGAAGAAGCCCGGCGTTGTCGCCGTGCAGTATGAATGGCATATCGGCCCACAGGGCATCGTGGCCACGCGCGAGCAATTCGCCGATGTCGGCATCCCGACCTTCATCCTGCCGACCGATTGCTGGAACAAGGACAACGCCACCGGATCCGACGGCACCCGCACCGCCATGTTCGCCATGGAGAGCATTTATGCCGGCGTGACGCAGCTGGCCGAGATATTCAACATCTCCGATCGCGGCGAGAAACTAGTCGCCGATCTCAAGGCGCGCGAAGCGGCCGCGATCGATAAAGCGAAAGGCCTGAACCTGAAGGACGCATCGGCCGTCTTCTGGTTCTCCTCGGCCGAAATGGATGTTGATCCCTATGTCGCGGGACGCAAGGGCCCGCCCGGCTACATGATGCAGGCGCTGGGCCTCAGGAATGTGATCGAAAGCGACGAGGAATGGCCGACGGTGAGCTGGGAAACCATTGCCCGCGCCAATCCCTCGGTTATCGTGATCGCCAAGATGAGCCGGCGTCGTTTCCTGGCCGATGACTACGAGAAGAAGCTCGAATTCCTGAAGACGGATCCGGTGGCCAGCCAGATGGATGCGGTGAAGAACAACCGCATCGTCGTTCTCGACGCCCATTCGATGGACCCGTCGATCCGCAATGTCACAGCGCTCGAGACGCTGGCCGATGCTTTGCCCGCCTTCGGCCTGAAGTGACGGCAGCAGACGCCGTCCCTGCCAGATACGTGACCGGCCTCGCTCTGCGCTGCGGCGCGGGCGCGGCCGTTCTCCTGCTGGCGATCATCGCCGGAGTCGTCATCGGCGAAACGCCGCTGCCGGTTGATATGGTGGCGGCGGTTCTGGCGAAGAATCTATGGGGCGCCGGCTATGCGGTCGATCCCATAGAAGCGGGGATCATCTGGAATTACCGCTTGCCGCGCACCCTGGTCGCGGCGGGCTGTGGCGCGGGGCTCGCTATGTCGGGCGTCGTGCTGCAGGCATTGGTTCGCAATGCGCTGGCCGATCCCTATCTTCTCGGAGTTTCGGCCGGCGCATCGACCGGGGCTGTGGCGGTGACCATCCTGGGCGTCGGCGGAGGGCTGATCGGCATATCCGCTGGGGCGTTCGGTGGCGCGGTTTTGGCCTTCGGGCTTGTAGCGGCACTGGCGCGCGCGGCAGGCGGTGGACCTTCGCAGATGATCCTCGCCGGCATTGCCGGATCGCAGCTGTTCAATGCCCTTACTTCGTTCTTCATCGCCAAGTCGGCCAATGCGGAACAGGCGCGCGGGATCATTTTCTGGCTTCTGGGGAATCTTTCGGGCGTGCGCTGGCCGGATGTGTCGCTGGCGATCCCCGTGGCCATGGCAGGGTTCCTCGCCTGTATCTGGCATGCAAGGGCACTCGACGCTTTCGCCTTCGGGGCTGATTCCGCGGCTTCCCTCGGCGTGCCGGTGCGGCGTGTCCAAACGGTGCTGATTGGCGTAACGACGCTGATGACGGCAGTGATGACGAGCCTTGTCGGATCGATCGGCTTTGTCGGTCTCGTCATCCCGCATGCGACGCGTTTCATCACCGGCGTGCGGCACGGAGGTCTGATTCCGGCTGCGGCACTCACGGGGGCCGTATTCCTCATCGCCGCCGATGTTGCATCGCGCATGCTGATCAAGGGGCAGGTCGTGCCGATCGGCGTCGTCACGGCGCTGGTTGGCGCGCCGGCCTTCGCGCTGATCCTGATCCGCAACCGGTGGCAGGGATGAGACTGTCGGCGCATAATCTCGCCTGGTCGGCGGGCAGCCGCATGATCGTGGCGGGGATCGACCTTGATGTCGAGCCGGGTGAGACCTTCGGGATCATCGGCCCGAACGGCTCGGGCAAATCGACCCTCTTGCGGTTGCTGGCAGGGATTCTGCCCGCCAGCACGGGTGAGGTCAGGCTGGAGGGGCGGCCGCTCGCCGCATTCAAGCGGCGCGAAGTCGCGCGGGCGGTTGCGCTGGTGGAGCAGCAGGCGGAGACGGCCGAGCGCCTGACCGCCCGGGATGCGGTGGTACTCGGCCGAACACCCTGGCTGTCGCCGCTGGCGCCTTTTTCTTCGGCCGATGCACGCATCGTGGAGGAGGCGCTGATCACCACGGGCATGGCCGACAGGGCCGAGCAGATATGGGCCACGCTTTCGGGTGGCGAGCGCCAGCGCGTTCATATTGCGCGGGCGCTGGCGCAACAACCTCGTCTGATGCTGTTGGACGAGCCGACCAATCATCTCGATATTCATCACCAGCTCGCGCTGCTGCGGCTGGTCACGCGATTGCCGGTGACTGTGGTGATCGCGCTGCACGACCTCAACCAGGCCATGGGCTGCGACCGGCTGGCGGTGATGGAGGAGGGGCGCATCGTCGCCTGCGGTGCGCCCAGAGCAATCATGACGGCTGCCCGCCTCGCTGCGATCTTTCGCGTCGGCGCCAATCTGCTGCGCGATCCGACCGACGATGCCATCCAGTTCCGATTCCGCTGCCTTGAGGAGTGAGTGATGAGATTGGCCGTGTTTCTGCTTGTGCTCTCCGCATCGCCGGCGCTGGCGGAAATGCACGAGGTCAAGATGTTCAACCGCAATGCTGAGGGCGCGATGATCTATGAACCGCAATTCCTGCGCACTGCGCCCGGCGATAAGGTCAAGTTCGTTCCGACCCAGCCGAGCCACAACGCCGCCACCATCGAGGGCATGATCCCCGCCGACGCCCAGCCGTTCAAAAGCAGAATCAACGAGGATTCGAGGTCACGCTTACGGTGCCGGGAAGTTATGGCATCAAATGCTCACCCCATTACGCCATGGGGATGGTGATGCTGATCGAAGTGGGCGATCAGCCTGCCCCTCAGCTTCCCGCCGACCTGCCTGCCCGCGCGAAGCAAAGATTCGAGCAGATCCTCGTAGCGCAATGACCAGCAACCACGGTCTCAAGGAGGAAATCCGCGATTACTGGTCGCGCCGGTCGCAAAGCTTCGATCTGGCCTTCGCGGCCATGCCATCGCGCCAGGGATCGAGGCGGTGGCCTGGATGCAGCCGATGCGCGACCATCTGGGGCCGGCGCCGCAACGGGTGCTCGAACTTGCCTGTGGCACAGGCGAGGTTACGCGGCTCGTCCACGACCTCGGCCATGACGTCACCGCGCTTGATTTCTCCGAAGCCACCAACGGCTGATGGAGATCATCTATCGCTACATCTCCCGCGTGAACGACGACGGGAAGGCGGTCATCCTGATCAGCCATCAGATGGAATCCATTTTCACCCTATGCCGGCGCCTTCTCGTCTTGAACTACGGCAAGCTCATCGCCGACGGTGATGCCCAGGCGGTTAAGAGCGATCGCTCGGTGATCGAGGCGTATCTGGGCGAGGAGGATGACATGTCCGGCACCGGCCTCGTGAGCCTCAAGAGCTGACAACGAGATGACAAGAGGGTTTCCGGCGATGCTGCAAGCAAAGGATCTTTTCGTCGGCTACTACAAGGATCTGAACATCATCCAGGGGCTCAACCTAACGGCATCCAAGGGAAAACTGACAAGCATCCTTGGTGCCAACGGTGTCGGCAAATCGACGGTGCTGAAATCGCTCTTTGGCTTTCTCAAACCGAACGCCGGCGACGTACTTCTCAACGGCGAGAGCCTCGCCAACACGCCGACGCACCAGCGGATTCTCAAGGGATTGGCGTACATCCCGCAGCATCCCGGGATCTTTCGCGACATGTCAGTCGAGGAAAATCTTGAGCCGGGCGCTTGGACGTTCCGGCGCGACAAGAAACAGATCCGCGAAAGGATTGAACGCAATTACGAGCGCTTCCCGATTCTTCGCGACAAGCGTCGGCAACGGACCGGTGAATTGTCCGGCGGTCAGCAGCGCATGGTCGAGATCGGCCGCACTCTGATGGCGGAACCGAAAGTGTTGCTGGTCGACGAGCCCACCGCGGGGCTGTCGAAGATGCTCGCCGAAGAGGTCTATGAGATGCTGGTCGGTCTACGGGACAAGGAGGGACTGACGATCCTGCTGGTTGACCAGGAAATCCGTCAGGCCCTGCGAATCGCCGACTACGTCTATGTCCTCGAACTCGGCCGCAACAAATTCGAAGGGCCGGCAAGCGAGTTCACTAATCTTGAAAAGGCCTTTTGGGTCTGAGAGCGCGGCTCTGGCGCCGCGGACGCAGCGTTAGATGTTACGGAAGACCCGCAAGAGACACAGTGTTGCGGTCGGGGCGCGTAGGCTCAACTTCGCCGAGCCGATCCCATTGTAGATGCGCAGTACAGCAGTGTGTCAATGTTCACTGGCAAGCGGCAGTGCAATGCAATGGACTTCGACGATCCATGAGAGAATGTTTGCTGCCAGCTCCACTTCCTCCGCCAGTTCCGAAATTCTACCGTCCCGTCAGATCGGCAAGCGTGCCCTGCGCCACGGCGAGGCGGGCGATGTCGAAGGGCTTGCTTGCAAGAGTGGTTTCGATCGTGCCGGTGACGGTTGCAAGAAGCTCGCCATTGCGGTCGCGCCAGCCGGCAAGCCCGCCCTCGCCCGCCACAATGCCGGCCACGATGCCGCGATGGGTGGCGAAGAGCTGCGCCGTCAGCCGGTTGATTGCCTGGCGCTCCAGCAGGTCACGCGCCTTGAGTTGCCGGCCTTCATCGGCAAGTCCCTCGATGCCGAGTTCGGCCGCCGACCCATAGAGCGCTGCGGCGACGGCCGGAATTCCGGCGCCGCTTTCGCCTGCGATCTTGACCACGTCCGGCGCCCGCGCCAGGAAGCGCTGCCGGGCGATGCGCGCCGCCGTCGCCGCGGGAACCCCGGCGGCGGCCAGCTCGCTCATGCGCTTCGCCATCGCATCGAGATCGGCCGGTGGAACGGCTTCGGGCAACGCCGCTTCGACGGCCTCCAGCCCGGAACGATAGCGGCCGATCAGCTCCTCGAGACCATCCGCCAGCTTCTCATGGCGAAGGAACCAGACAGTCGCGCCACGCAAATGTCGCTGCATTTCGGCGTAAAGTGCGTTCTGCAGGCCGCCGGGAATGCGCGCATCGAGGGCATCGATCCCGGCGGCGATGTCGAGGAACCCGAAGCTATCGCGGGCCACGGCGTAGGCCATGGCGATATCGGAGGATTTTGCCGCCGTCTCGCCCGCGATGAGCGCTACGAAACCCGGTCCGCCGCGATTGATCATGCCGTTCGACAGCATCGTTGCAATGATCTCGCGCCTGAGCCGGTGGTGGTCGATGTCCTCGCCGAAGCGTTCCTGCATCGCCTTGGGGAAATACCGCCTCAGTTCCCGCGAAAGATAGGGATCGTCCGGCACGCCGCTCGCCACGATCTCGCTGCGGAGCGCGATCTTGGCATAGGCGAGAAGCACGGCGAGTTCGGGCCGCGTCAGCCCGCCGCCGCGCAAGTCGCGCTCGACGATGACGGCGTCCGAGGGCAGCGCCTCAAGCTTGCGGTCAAGCTGGCCGCGGCGTTCGAGCCGGCTCATCAGCTGGAGGGCGTAACTGTTCTCCGCCGTACCCTGCGCCAGGGCAACGGAGAGGCACTGCGTCTGCAGGTAATTGTTGCGCAGCACCAGCCCCGCCACCTCATCGGTCATCGCGGCCAAAAAGACATTGCGCGCAGCGCGCGTCAGGCGCCCCTGGGCTTCGGCCCGGGACAGCCCGATCTTGATGTTGACTTCGATGTCCGAGGAATTTACGCCCGCCGAATTGTCGATCGCATCGGTATTGATACGTCCGCCCTTAAGCGCGAACTCGATACGCGCCTTCTGCGTGATGCCGAGATTGGCCCCTTCACCGATGACCTTTACGCGCAGTTCGTCCGCATCGGTTCGGATCGCGTCATTGGCCCGGTCGCCCGCATCGGCATTGTGCTCGGCCGAGGACTTGACATAGGTGCCGATACCGCCGAACCACAGGAGATCGGCGGGCGCCAGGAGAAGCGCATGCATGATCTCCTGCGGTGTCGCCGTCGCCTTCACGAGTCCGGTCAGCGCCTTCATTTCGGCCGACAGCGGAATGGCCTTGAGGTGCCGCGGGAAGATGCCGCCCCCCGCGCTGATCAGCGACTTGTCATAATCCTGCCAGCTCGACCGCGGCAATGCGAACAGCCGCTCGCGCTCGATGACGGCGCGCTCCGCATCGGGTGCGGGATCGATGAAGATGTCGCGATGATCGAAGGCGGCAAGAAGCCGGATCTGGCGCGACAGCAGCATGCCGTTGCCGAACACGTCGCCCGACATGTCGCCCACGCCGATGACGCTGAAGGGCTGGTTCTGGATATCGACATCCATCTCGCGGAAATGCCGCTTCACCGCCTCCCACGCGCCGCGCGCCGTGATGCCCATCTTCTTATGGTCATAGCCGGCAGAACCACCCGAGGCGAAGGCATCGTCGAGCCAGAAGCCATGCGACTGCGAGATGCCGTTGGCCGTGTCGGAGAAGGTCGCGGTCCCCTTGTCGGCCGCCACCACCAGATAGGGGTCATCCTCGTCGCGCCGCACCGTCGCTTCCGGCGGCACGACGGACGTGCCCTTGAGATTGTCCGTGAGATCGAGCAGGCTCGAGATGAAACGCTTATAGGTGCGGATGCCCTCAGCTTGAATCTGCTCGCGGCTGTCGCCAGATCGGAAGCGCTTGGGCACGAAACCGCCCTTGGCCCCGACCGGCACGATCACCGCATTTTTTACACTCTGTGCCTTGGCAAGCCCCAGGACCTCTGTGCGGAAATCCTCCGGCCGGTCGGACCAGCGAATGCCGCCGCGCGCGATCGGCCCGCCGCGCAGATGCACACCCTCGACATCCGGCGCATAGACGAAGATCTCCGCGAAGGGCTTCGGATCCGGCAGTCCATCGACTTTCTTCGAGTCGATCTTGAAGGAAATCACCGGCGGCGCGCCGTCCGACTTGTCCTTCTGGAAATAATTCGTCCTGAGGATCGAGCTGACAAGATTTTCGTGCCGCCGGACGATGCGGTCCTCGTCGAGATTGGGAACCTGCGTAAGCGCCGCCTCGATGTCGTCACGCAGGTTTTTGGCTTTCGCCTCGTCACGAACCCCGGGATCGAACAGCACGAAGAACAACCGCACCAGCAGCCGCGCGATTTCGGCATGTTTCACCAGCGTCTGCGCCATGTACTCGTTCGAATAGGAAACCGCCGACTGCCTTATATACCGGCCGAAGGCGCGCAGCAGCGCCACTTCCTTCCATGCCATGCCTTTCGCCAGGACGAGCGAGTTGAGCGCATCATCCTCGGCAAGTCCCGTCCATACCGCGCGGAACGCCGTCTCCAGTCCACGCAGCACGGGAGGCTCGATCGCGGTTTCAATGGGCGCCGAAAGCAACACGTCATGGATGAACGCGCGCCCGCGCCCGGCGGTACCTGCAGGAGACAGCATATGCGTCGTTTCCGAAATAGCGCGAAGGCCCAGATTCTCGAGAATCGGCAATCTGAGACCGAGCGCAATGGCCTCGCCGCGATGATAGATCCGGCAATGCAGTTGCCGCGCCCCATCGCCGGCCTCCCGCAGGAACTCAACTCCCACCTCATCGCTGTCGCCGAGCGCTTCGATTTCGACAATGTCCTTGATCGCATCGTCGGGTTCCGTAGCGTCGCGATATCCGGGATGAAATGCGCCGAGCCAGCGCGCCACGCGGTCGGCGCTGCTGCCCTTGGCGAGAAGAGCGCTCTCCAGCCGGTCATCCCAGCTGCGCACGGCTGCGACAACCTTCTGTTCTATCTCGGCGAGATCGGTGGAGGCATCGCCGCCATCCGTGCGCGTAACGATAAAATGAACACGCACCAGGGTTCCCTCGCCGAAGGACGGCTTGAAGCTCGTAACCCGCCCGCCATAGGCGTCCGCCAGGATTTCGCCCACCCGGCGGCGGACATCGGAATCGAACCGGTCGCGCGGTATGAATGCGAAAGCCGATACGAAGCGGTCGAACTTGTCGCGCCGCACGAAGAGCCGCGTGCGCGGCCGCTCCTCAAGCCGCAGGATGCCATGCGCGATCGTCTCCAGCGTTTCGCTGTCGATCTGGAACAACTCGTCGCGCGGAAGGCTCTCGAGCACGGAGATGAGCGCCTTGCCGGAATGGCCGAAAGGCGAGAAACCGCTGGCCTGCACGACACGATTGAGCTTGCGGCGCAGGAGCGGGATGTCGTTCGGATTCTGCGTATAGGCCGACGAAGTGAACAGTCCGATGGCGCGCAATTCTCCGCTAAGTTCTCCCTCGCTGTCGAACAGCTTCACGCCGACATAGTCCATCGCCGCCCGCCGATGCACATTGGCGCGCAGGTCCGCCTTGGTGATGATGATGGGCGCCGGCTGGCGCAGAAATTCACGGATCTGTGGCGGAAGTTGCGCCGCCGAGGCGCCCCTGACTTCCTCGATCGCCGAATTGCGCAGAACGCCGAGGCCGGTTTCGGGCACCGGTTCAAGTCTTCCCTGTGCCGCGCCGCCGACGAAACGGTATTCGCGCATGCCGAGAAATGTGAAGTGATTGTCGAGAAGCCATTGCAGGAAGGCGATCGCCTCGGTGAATTCCTCGATCGCAATGGGCGGCGGATCCCGCTGATAGCGGGAGATCGCCTCGCGCATGCGTTGCTGCATGGCGCGCCAGTCGATCACCACCAGGCGAACGTCGGCGAACATGGCACGCAGATCGGTTTCGAGCGATGCCGCCTCCACGGCTGAAATTCTGACAAGATGGATATGGATGAAGCTCTCGCGGATCGTCGAGCCATCGGTGCCCGGTTTCGCCGCGATATCGAGCAACGCGCCGGCAGCATCGCGCTTGACCGACAATACCGGATGAAGCGCAAGCGTGACCTCGACGCCGCGCTCGGCCAGAAGCCCGATCGTCGAATCGACCAGGAACGGCATGTCGTCATTGACGATATCGACTGTCGTAAACTCGCCGAAATCGCCTGTCGGATTGGTGACCGCGATCTTCACCCTGCCCGGTTTGCGCTCCCTGAGGAAGGCGAGCCGTTCAGCGACCAGCCGCGCCAGTGTTTCGGGCGGCCATCCCAGCAAATCCTCGGGCGGGGCGTTCTCAAGGAGCGGTACCGCCAGCGCCTTGCCCAGTGGTTCCTTCAAGCCCTTGCAGGTTGCCTCGACAAGCGCGGAAGCAGGATTGGTCGTCGCCATACGAGGCTCCAGTCAGGATCGACTCTTGAGATGAATCTTGCCGACATTCCCCGGATGAACCGGTATCGAGCCATCAGATTGGACCGTTTCAGCTTTCCCTGCAAGGCTGAGCGCCGGCCACCACGCGGTAGGCGCTGTGCGGGGGAAGCGATGGGTGCATGGTTGGCGGGTGCGATTCTTTCCACACGCTCTCTCGAGTTCTTCCAGGTGAGTTCCAATGCGCTGGACATCGGAATAAAGGCACAATAGATTGCAACTCAATCACTGAACGGTTTCCACCCATGAT
The DNA here is from genome assembly GCA_052386315.1 of Hyphomicrobiales bacterium. GTDB lineage: Bacteria > Pseudomonadota > Alphaproteobacteria > Rhizobiales > Aestuariivirgaceae > Aestuariivirga. The sequence goes on along the minus strand of JBQTKG010000088.1, from coordinate 40,597 downwards.
CACAGCGGCCCAGCCGCGGGCCTCGCGCGCATTGCTCGTTCAGAATTCATGATGAGGGGGACATCACCAGGAGATGCCGATGCCTTTGCCGGGACGCCTTATTGAGGGCTACGAAAGCTTCCGCAGCGGGCGCTATGCTTCGGAGGCCGAGCGCTATCGCAAGTTGGGCGAAGGACAGCAGAAACCGTCGATCATGATGATCGCCTGCTGCGATTCGCGCGCCGCTCCGGAAACCGTGTTCGATGCGGGGCCTGGAGAAATATTCGTGGTTCGCAATGTCGCCAATCTGGTGCCGCCCTACACGCCTGACGGCGGCCACCATTCGACGAGCGCCGCCCTCGAATTCGCAGTGCTTTCCCTGGGCGTCAAACATGTGGTGATCATGGGGCATGGCCGTTGCGGCGGCATCCGCGCCGTGACCCAGACGGGCAGCCCACTGACCCATACCGATTTCATCGGTAGCTGGATGCGGGCGGTCAAGGATGTGGCAGGCATTTTACCGCGCGATGACGCCGTAACGGACGGCGAGCACGAAAGCCACATCGAGCGCGCCTCGATCGAGCATTCGCTCGCCAACCTGCGCACCTTCCCGTGGATCCGGATGAAGGAAAACCGCGGCGGGCTTTCGCTGCACGGCGTATGGTTCGATATTTCCCTGGGCGAACTGCATGTCTTCGACGAAGGTACCGTTTCATGGGCGCCGTTGCGGATGCCAAGCCGATGAATGAGGCGCAGCCGCTGTCAGCCTGGATCGGGCGCCGGGCGGTGCGCGAAGACGTCGTCACGGCGCGGTTGGCGGATGCTTATCGGGCCACACTCGCGCCACGGCTGTTCGTCCCGGCCAGCCCGGATGAAGCACCGCCGGGGCTCCACTGGTGCCTCGCGGTTCCCACCCCGGCGGATACCGATCTCGGCCCCGACGGCAGCGAAGCCCGCGGGAGTTTTCTGCCGCCTGCGCCACTGCCGCGCCGCATGTGGGCGGGCGGCGAGGTGGAGATGATCGCGCCGATCCGCATCGGTGCCACGATCCGGCGCACCACGACGATTGCCGATATTCAGGAGCGCCAAGGCCGCAGCGGCCGCCTGTGCTTCGTCACCGTGCGGCATGAAATCGAATCCGATGGCGTTCTCGCCGTGCGCGAGCGGCAAGATCTGGTATTCCGCGAGACAGGCCGCGGCGCGACGCCCGTGGCATCCGCCAGGCCCAATTCCGATCTCATCTGGCAAGTCGATGCGTCGCCGGTGCTCCTCTTCCGGTTCTCGGCTCTTACTTTCAACGGCCATCGCATCCACTACGATTACCCCTACGCCACCCAAACCGAGGGCTATGGCGGCCTCGTGGTGCATGGCCCCCTGCAAGCCGATCTGCTGCTCAATCAGGCGGCGGTATTGCTCGGCGCGGTGCCGCGCCGGTTTTCCTATCGCTGCACCGCGCCGCTCATCGCCGGGCAGCCCTTCGAGGTCCTCAGTGCGCGGGCGGCGGGGCATGCCGCAACCGGCGCCATCGCCGATGCCGGTGGCGTGGTGACGATCGAGGCCAATGCCGAGTTGTAACTTTTCAAGCCGCGAACCGTTTCGCGTCGGCGAAGCGCTTCAGCACATTGAGGGTGATGCGCGACACGTTGTTGTCATAATTGTTGTGGGACAGCGAGCCGCACCAGGAAATCGACGAGACGGAAAAGATCGCACCCCCCGGCGCCGTTTCGCAGAAGGCAAGATCGGCGCGTACCCGGTCATTCTGGTCGCCGCCGATATTGACGGGGACGACGCCGAATTCCTCGTTGACAAGCTGCACCAGCGCCGAATGGTTTTCCGAGGAGGCAAGCCGCAGGGTATTGGGCGGCGAGCCCAGGGCCGTGGCGATGCAATCAAGTTCAAGGCCTGCCGCACCGCCGCCGATCAGGCCGAAGTCGCCGATCACCTCGTCATTGACGCCCTCGAAGATGAACCTGGCGCGCGGGTTGTATGAATCCGGACCGCGGCGGAAGTAGCTGCAGACATCGAAGCCCTGGGCGATGAAGCCGACGGCGCAGATCAGGTTCGGCGGGCGGCCGATGCGCCGCCACAATCCGCCCATCTCGCCGGTGAAGGAATGATAGTATTCGCCGGGTTCGGCCGCCCAGGTGCGGATGCCGTCCTCGGCGCGGCGCACTTCGATGACGCCCGGCAAGCGCTGGTGGAAGGCGATCCGCCAATACCAGCCGTTGGCGCCGAGATACATGAGCCTGCCGCCCCGATCGAGCCAACGCTTTATGGCATCCCACATGCGTGTCGAATGATATTCCGGATGAGTGCCGGTCATAATCACTCGATAATCCTTGAGCAGCGCATATCCCTCGCGGTGCAAATCCTCGTCGGTGATGACATCGTAGCCGATGCCATTGTGATCGAGCCAATCAAAAAGGTGAGTATCGGCATTGTATTGCCAGAGCGCCGAACCATGGCCGCCGACCCAGGAATGGTAGCGCGAGGAAAAATTCAGGACGGGGCGGAGGCGGCTCGAATAGCACACGCCGGAGCCGTCGAGATGGCAGTCGTAGAGCGAGCCGCCAAGCTCCGGATGATCGTACATGTAAAGATCGGCATGGCCGAACTGCAGGAGCCGCCCGACCGTGCGCTCGGCCTCGCGGGCGGTGATGTGTTCGGCGTGGTTGGCATAGGCCATATAGGCGCAGGTGGGCGCCAGGAACGCGATCTTCCGGCGTCTGGCGCCCTTGCGCGGCACGACGAAGAAGGGGATGAAGTCATCGCGCGTCGCGGTCTCGTCGCTGGGACCCGACTTCACATGCAGCGCGTAGGGGCCACTCTTGAGATCGGCTGGAATCTTCACCTTGACGGCGGGTTCCCAGCCGGCGTCGTAGAGATCGTCATGGTGAAAATGAATGGCGCCGTAATGTTCGGGCTGCAGCGTCCAGCGGTGTTCGGAACCGTCCCAGTTATGACCCTTCATGGCGCGGGCGGGGAGATTGACGAGGCGGCCATGGTGCTTGCCGCGGCCCATGTCGAGGCATTTGGTGGTTTCGATCTCTTTGGAAAAGTCCCAGCGGGCGATCTTGCCGAGCCAAGGTGCCTCGATCTTGCCGTCGAAATGCTGGCCGACGCTGCCGTCGTCCTGCGGACAACCGGCAAGGTAAAATCCCTTGGATGGCGGGGGAAGGGAGTCGAGCCGTCCCGCCGCCTTTCCAGCGTCATTCATCAACCGATGGGACTCGAGCGGCTTCTGCTCGAGAGTAAACTTGCGGGTCCTCGCATCTAGCGAAATCCTGATCGCATACCATTGCCGGACCAGCATGCGGGCCTTGACCGAATGGCGCTCGCTACCGGAAACAAGCGTCAGCGCGGCGCCATCGATGGCGATCCTGAGCGCTCCCTGCGCCGCGATGACCTGGAAGCCGCGATCGGGCAAGGTTGGCCAGATCCAGGCGGTAAAGGTGAAACTCTTGAACGGTGGCAAGGACGGCGCCACCATATGGGAGCCTGCGTCAATCGCTTGGCGCTTGCCGGCATAGGTGCCGCTGGCGGCGTTGGAAATGTCGCGGAATTTGAGGCCGGGGCCTGCCGGATTGCAGTCGCCATTGACCACGCGGACCAGGCGCGCCTGGAAATTCTCGCCTTCCTCCAGCGACACCATGAATTTTACTTCACCGCCCTGGGGCACGCTGTAGCGGTCCGGATAACCGAGAATTTTCAGCATCACTCGGCTCCCTTGAAAGGCAGATTGATATTTTCGCCCGTATGGGCCTTCCAGCGGCGGCGGAAGACCTCCCATTCGGCTTCCTCGCGGCTCGTAAAGACTGGGCCCGTCTCGATCTGCAGCGGCTCGGACCGGGCGGCCGGCATTTCGCCGAGCACCCATTCGGCGAAAGGCTTGCGGCAAACGAGAATAACCTGCCTGCCGGACGAATCGTATCGAAGCGTGTTCAGGACTCGGCGCAGGCCCGGGCTGTGCCTGCCGATGGGGGCGAGCCGGAATTCCTCGATATATATGCGATCCCTGTCTGGATCGATGCGATAGGCCATGGCTTTCCCGGTCTTGATTGTTGCCCGCATTCGATATCATCATTGCCGCCCGAGTGACGTCAAGCACGGACCTGAATTGATGAATGTCGGCGGCAAGCATTATCGCACCATCTGGCCCAGTGCCGACGGTTGGCCGGTCGAAATCATCGACCAGACCAAACTGCCCCATGTCTTTGAGACTGTGACACTCCGAACTTCGTCCGAAGCAGCCCGCGCCATCAGGGACATGCTGGTGCGCGGCGCACCCCTGATCGGCGCTACGGCCGCCTATGGCATGGCGCTCGCCATGCGCGAAAACGCCTCCGATTCGGGGGTCACTCGGGCCTACGACATGCTGCATGCGACGCGGCCCACGGCGATCAATCTCAAATGGGCGCTGGACGAGATGGCGAAAGCGTTAAAACCGCTCGGGTCGCAGGCGCGGGTTGAAGCGGCCTACAGGAGGGCCGCGGAGATCGCCGACGAGGACGTGGAGATCAACAAATCCATCGGCCGGCATGGCCTGGAGATCGTCAAGCAAGTCGCGGTGCGCAAGAAGCCGGGCGAGCCCGTCAATATCCTGACCCATTGCAATGCCGGCTGGCTCGCCACCGTGGACTGGGGAACGGCAACCGCACCCATCTACATGGCGCACGATGCGGGGATTGCCGTCCATGTCTGGGCCGACGAAACCCGGCCGCGCAACCAGGGCGCTTCGCTCACCGCCTGGGAACTCGGCCATCACGGCGTGCCGCATACGGTGATCCCTGACAATACCGGCGGCCATCTCATGCAGCACAACCTCGTCGACATGGTGATCGTCGGCAGCGACCGCACCACGGCCTCGGGCGATGTCTGCAACAAGATCGGCACCTATCTCAAGGCGCTTGCCGCCCATGACAACGGCGTGCCCTTCTATGTGGCGCTGCCGTCGCCGACCATCGATTTTTCCGTGCATGACGGAATTACCGAAATTCCGATCGAACAGAGAAGCGGAGAGGAAGTCAGCAAGATGACGGGACGCACCGCCGATGGCCGGATCGAAACCGTCGAGATCGTCGCGCCCGGATCGCCGGTGGCCAATTATGCTTTCGACGTGACGCCGGCCAAATACGTAACCGGACTGATAACCGAACGCGGCGTGATTGCCGCCAACCGTGCAGCGGTCGCCACGGCGTTCCCGGAACGGGGGCAAGTTTGAATCTGCGCGAAATCAAGGAGTGATGAGCCAATGTCCTATCTCATCGGCGTCGACGGGGGGACCGAAAGTATCCGCGCCTTCGTGTTCGATCTTGAGGGGCACCCCATTGCTTCGCACGCAACACCTTACAAGACGGAATTCCCGCAGCCATCATGGGCGGAGCAAGACCCCGAAGACTGGTGGCGGGGCATGGGCGTATCGGTCAAGGGTGCTGTGGCCAAGGCCGGCGTGCCGCCCGCCGACGTGATCGCGATCTGCGTCGATACGACCTGCTGCTCGGTCGTGCCGCTCGGCAAAGACGGCAGGCCGCTGAGGCCCTGCATGATCTGGATGGATGTGCGCTCGGCCAAGGAAGCCGACGAGGTGGCGGCGACGAAGGATCCCGCGCTTCGCATCAACGGCGCCGGCGCAGGGCCGGTTTCGGCCGAATGGATGATCCCGAAATCCCTGTGGATCATGAAGAACCAGCCGGACATCTACGATCGCGCCCAGATGATCGGCGAATATCAGGACTACATCAATTTGCGGCTCACCGGAAAATGGGTGGGCTCGATCGGCAATTCGGCGATCCGCTGGCACTACCAGACCCAGCACGGCGGCATCCCGCGGAGCCTGCTAAAGACTCTGGGCCTTGCCGACCTTGAACAGAAATGGCCGCAGGACATGCTGCCGCCGGGACGGCCTATCGGGCCACTGACGCCCGAGGCGGCGCAGCATCTCGGACTGAAAGCCGGCACCCTGGTGGTGCAGGGCGGCTCCGACGCCTTTATCGGCGTCATCGGCCTTGGTGTCACCGAACCCGGCGAAATGGCGCTGATCACCGGATCATCGCATCTTCACATCGGTGTCACCGAAAAGCCGGTGCACAAGGCCGGCGTGTGGGGCACTTACATGGACGGTGTCTATCCGGGAAAACCCATTATCGAAGGCGGCCAGACGTCCACGGGCTCGGTCATCGCCTGGTTCAAACGCCATTTCGCGGAGCATGCGAGTTTCGAGATGCTCAATGAAGGCGCCGCGGCCCTTCCGCCGGGATCGGAAGGCCTCCTGGTGCTCGATCACTTTCAGGGCAACCGCACGCCCTATACGGACGCACTGTCACGCGGCGCCATCACCGGTCTCACCCTCAAGCACACGCCGGCCCATGTGTTCCGCGCCATCATCGAAGGCATCTGTCTCGGCACGCGTCTCATCATCGACAATTTCGGCGAGGCGTTTTCGGCCAAACGTATTGTGCTGGCGGGCGGATCCACCAATTCGCCACTGTGGCTCAAGATCCATGCCGACACGATCGGCGCACCCATCGAGCTTACAGAAGTGGCGGATGCGCCGGCGCTGGGCTGCGCCATTCTCGCCGCCCATGGCGCCGGAAAGTACCGGACGATTGAAGACGGATGCCGCGCCATGGTGCGGCGAAAATCGGTGATCGAGCCCGACCGGCAAGCAACTCGTTTCTACGAAACCGAGATGCTGCCGCGCTACGCCAAACTCTATGGCGTGGTCAAGAGTGTCAGGTCGACAACGGCTTGAGTTTGGCCTCGATCTGGGCGCGTTTGTTCTCAAGGAAGGGCGGTAGCGACAGAGTCTTGCCCAGCCTATCCATGGGCTCGTCGGTGGCGAAGCCCGGCCCGTCGGTGGCGATTTCGAACAGTATGCCGTTGGGCTCGCGGAAATACAGGCTCTTGAACCAGAACCGGTCGACGGGGCCGCTCGAGGGAATGCGCATCTCCTTCAGGCGCTGGGTCCATGCGGCATAATCGGCGCTCGGGATGTTGAAGGCCACATGGTGCACGCCGCCCGCGCCCTGCCCGGCCGACGGAAAGTTGGGCTCGACAGCGACATGGAGCTCGGCAACCGGTCCGTCGCCATTCATCTTGTAGACATGGGTGTCGCCGTAGCGGCGGACGGGCTGCATGCCCATGACATGGATGAGGACCGCATCGGTGGGCGAGAGTTCGGGTACGCTGATGGTGATGGGGCCGAGGCCGCGGATCTGGTGCCCCGCCGGAACCGGGCTCTCGCTCCAGGGATGGGCTGTGCCTGTGCCGGCATCGTCGATAAGGCTCAGGCGCTGGCCTTCCGGATCTTCAAAATCGAGAGTGAGGCGGCCATCGCGCTCTTGCGTCTTGTCGTGTTTCAGACCGAGCTTGGCAAACCTGTTCGACCACCAGCCGATCGCCGCCTCACCCGCCACGCGGAAGCCGGTGCGGCAGATGGAATGAGTGCCGCGCCGTTCCCGGCCTACCGGCCAGTCGAAGAAGGTGATGTCGGTGCCGGGCGAGCCGATGCCGTCGGCATAAAACAGGTGATAGGCGCTGACATCGTCCTGATTTACGGTCTTCTTCACCAGCCGCAGGCCCAGCGTTCCGGTGTAGAAAGCGTGGTTGCCCGGCGCGTCGGCGGTGATGGCGGTGAGGTGATGAATACCATTCAGTTGCATGATCTAGAATTCCTGTTGCAGCCATTTCGCTGCGCTTGCGAGGTCGCCCTGGGTCAGTCCGTGACCGGCGGGCAGGGTCTCGTGCCGGAGGCTGGCGTTGGCGTTGCGCAGCATATCGGCGAGGCGGCGGGCGTTTTCAATGGGCACGATGGGATCGGTAGAACCTGAAAGGATGAGCACCGGCTTGCCGCCGAGATCGGATTTTGGCGGATCGGCGAGCGGCACCATGGCGCGGATCAGGACGGCGCCGGCCAGCGCTTCGGGGCGAAGCAACAGCACCGCGGCGGCGATATTGGCGCCATTGGAAAAGCCTACGGCAATGGGGGCCTCCAAATTATATTCGGCCCGCGCGGCCTTGACGAAATCGGCGAGATCGTGGGCGCGTTTCACTACATCGGCCTCGTCGAAGACGCCCTCGGCAAGTCTGCGGAAGAAGCGCGGCATGCCATTCTCCAGCACCAGGCCGCGCGGCGAAAGCAGTGCCCGGCCCGGCGCCAGCGCGCCGCCCAGAGGAATGAGATCGTTCTCGCCGCCGCCGGTGCCATGCAACAGGAGCAGGGGTGGTCCCGGCGCGGCGCCGGGGAGATAGCGGTGCGTGAATAAAAGGGTCCGATTCACCGGTGCAATAGCTCATAAATCCCGGACCGTCGCAAGCACCCCATCCAGTCCGGTACCGTCCTCGTCCTGCATTGCGGCTTCGCGCAGGCGGCGCAGCCAGGCAGCGCCATCGTCCCTGTGCTCGAGCAAGGGCAGTGCCGAAAGAACCCTGTCGTATTTCGAGAGGCCCCGCGCATGAGTATCGCTGTAGCCCTTGATCAAGCGGCGGCAGCGCAGCAATTCGACAGCGAAATCGTATCGACGGGGTGCCAAAGCTTCGACCTTCGCCAGCCATGCGGCAATGCTCGCCATTTCAATCCGGTGGCGGAGGAGTCTTCGCCGGACACGCCTCAGGCCCGCGAGAAGATAAAGCACAGTGAACCAGAGAAGCGATGTGGTTTTTACATGGTGACCGCGATTGACGGCACGGTCGAGTAGCCGGAGGAGTTTGGCGCGCGCCATGATGGCTGCGCCAATCCGCGCCGGCATCAGGCTGCACATCTCTTCGGCGCGCGGGTGCATGTATTCGGTAATCCGCAGGATATCGCCGCCGAACTCGCGATCGATGCGGGCGAAGCGGACAGCACGGGTCTTGAGATCGGCGACGCGGATGATGTCGTCGTAGCACATGGCATTGGCGAGATATTTCGCGGCCTCAATGGTCAGGACATGGCCCTGGGCGGCGCCATCGAGCGGCAGCAGGGCGGCAACGCGGTCGAAATACTCGCGGCCGTAATCGAGGTCTTGAAAATCGACGGTTTTGTTCAGTCCCGCCTTGAGCATGGCATGGGCCGCGGAGGGGAAGCGGCGTTGCATGCCGGCAATGAGATCGCGATAGCCGCGCAGCATATGCGCAGGGCCTTGCAGTGCCGCAGGCGCGGCTGCGGCTTCTTTTTCATGCGGCGCGGCGGAAATGGCATCGCGACCCTCGCGGAAGGCGGCGAGGCTTCTCTCCACGCCCTTGCCGCCGCCAAGGATCGTGGTTTCGAAGCTCGCGTCTTCGAAGGGCAACACCTTGGCGCCGGCAAGCGCGCCAAAGAGGCTGGCGGAAATAACGCTACCATGCTTGCGGGCGATGACCTCGAGATCGGCGCAGACAAAGCGCCTGGCATTCTTGCGTGCCGCATCATGAACGGCGGCGGCATCGGCCGTGCAATCGCCGGGCGGCGCCTTTTCCGAGACCGCCAGAATGCGGTGCGACGATGCGATCAGCACGGTGCGGCCGGGCGAAACAAATCCCCGCTGCATGGCGCGCCCGGCTTCCATCAACTCGGCGGCCAAGAGAATGTCGACATCGCCGGGCGACGGCATCAGCGAGAGGACCGGTATCTTGGCCTTTTCCGGCGTCAATTCGACATAGTAGATGGTGGCACCGGTGCGCTGGGCGACGCCTGGAACGGACGTCGCCTGGGCATACCAGCCGTTGCGTTCGGCGAGTGCCACGATCCAGCCGGTGATGACTCCGCCGCCCTGGCCGCCCACCGCCATCACGGCGAGCTTGATGACCCGATCGTTCATCCCGCCAGCATCAGCCGCCGCCCGCCGCGGCGCGATTGCAACCGGCCGATAACCGTGCGGCGCAGGCGGTCGAGGAACCGGTCCCAGCCATTGGCATTGTGCACCATGTCGGCGCGGTAGAAGGACGGACAGAGGATCGCCGCATCGGCCACCTCGCCGCAATTGCCGCAGCCGACGCAGGATTGATCGATGGATGCGACGGGATCATCGCGCAGCGGATCGTCAAGAGTCTTGACACCGAGCGACGGGCAGCCGGACAGCCGGATGCAGGCGTGATCGCCGGTGCAGATATCCTCATCGATGCCGAAACGGCTCTTGGTCACGCGTTTGCCATCCGCAATCGCCTTCGCCGCAATGGGATTCTCGCGCCTTTCCCTGTTCAACATGCACTCGGATGATGCGACAATCACCTTGGGACCGCGCTGTTTCGCGGTGAGCGCTTCCTTCAAAGCGTCGCGCATGCGGGCTACGTCATAGGTGCGGTCGATCTGGCGCACCCATTTGGCGCCGATGCCCCTCACCGCGTCGGCAATCGAGTGCCTGGTCGAGCGCGAAGGAATTTCGGCGCGAGAAGAGAGAATGTCCTGCCCGCCGGTTGCCGCCGAATAGTAATTGTCAACCACGAGGATGACGCCGTCGCTCTTGTTGAACACGGCATTACCGACGCCGGAAGCGAGGCCGTTGTGCCAGAAGCCGCCGTCGCCCATGATGGCAATCGGACGTTTCTTCGACTCGACATTGAAAGCGGAAGCCGATGCGGGCCCGAGCCCATAGCCCATGGTCGTGGCGCCGATATTGAAGGGCGCGTTAATCGAAAAGAGATGGCAGCCGATATCGGCGGCCACATGATGGACCCCCAGTTCCTTCTCGACGAGTTTCATGGCTGAAAAGATCGGCCGCTCGGGACAGCCGATGCAGAATCCCGGCGGCCGCGCCGGCACGGTCATGGCCAACGCCGCAATTTCGGCAGGAAGGTTCTTTCCGGAATTTGGCGCGCGGTGCTCGGGCGGCAGCAATTTGGGCGCGTGTGCGCGGAGAAAGGCGGAGATGCCGTCCAGCATGACCTGGCCGGTATACTCGCCGGCCATGGGCAAAGGGCCCTTGCCGAGGAGCTTCGTTGTGCCGCCCGCCCGGTAGAGCGTGGCGGCAAGGGCCTGCTCGATGAATTCAGGCTGGCCTTCCTCAACAACCAGAACCGCGTCCTTACCCCGGCAGAAGGCAAGGAACTCGTCCGGGATCAATGGATAGGTGACGTTCAACACATAAAGCGGCACCTGGGTTTCACCATGCAGGTTCGCGAGGCCTAAGCGCTGAAGCCCACGGATTACGCCGTTGTACATGCCGCCCTGAAGAACGATGCCGGCCGCGGCCTTGGCGGGCCCAAAGACCTCGTTGAGTTTGTGCGATTTGATGAATTCTACCGCAGCCGGCCAGCGGCGCTCGATCTTCTCCCTTTCGTGCAGGAAGGAGGCGGGCGGCAATACGACGCGCTCGGTGGCGCGGCACGGATTTTCGAGCGCCTGGACGAGCGTCATGGCGGGCCGCCGGTTGTCCTTGGCAATAAAGCGGCCATGCACATGGCAGGCGCGGATGCGGATTTCGAGCATCACCGGCGTGTTGGAGGCTTCCGACAATTGGAAACCGTCCTCCACCGCCTTGACGATCGATTCGAGATTGGGGCGCGGGTCGAGCAGCCAGATTTGCGATTTCATGGCGAAGGCGTGGCTGCGCTCCTGCATGATGGAGGAGCCTTCGCCATAATCCTCGCCGACGATGATCAACGCGCCGCCGGTGACGCCGCCCGACGCGAGATTGGCCAGAGCATCACAGGCGACATTGGTGCCGACGGTGGCTTTGAAAATGGCGGCGCCGCGGATCGGGTAATGCACCGAAGCGGCCAGCGCCGCAGCCGCGGCGGCTTCGGAAGCGCTTGCCTCGAAGTGAACGCCAAGCTCGTCGAGCACGCCTTGGGCATCGGCGAGCACGTCCATCAGATGCGAAATAGGCGCGCCCTGATAACCGGTCACATAGCCCACGCCGCACTGCAGAAGTGCCTTGGTTATGGCGAGAATTCCCTCGCCGCGGAACTCCTCGCCCCGGCCGAGCTTCAGCTTCGCCACGTCATCGGCAAAGGAGCGTTCCGCCATGGCTCATCCACCCTGGATGCGGGGCAGCAAATAGACTTCAGCCTTCTCCGGGATCTTCTCGCCCCAACTGTCGCGGAAAATCTTGCCGTTGATGGAAACCGCGATACCGCGCGCGATGTGCGGCGCCATGCCGGGGTATTGTTCTTCCAGCTTGCGGAACAACTCGCGGATCGTTCCGGCCACGATCTCGACGGAGGACTCTCCGCCGGCAGCCGGTCGCAGCGCCCCCCAGAGATGGACCTCGACCATCAGTGCTTCTTTGCATCCTCAATGGCTTTGAGGATGCGCGGCGGCGACATCGGCACATGGGTCATGCGCACGCCAACCGCATTCGACACGGCATTGGCGATCGCCGCCAGCGGCGGCACGATCGAGGTTTCGCCCACGCCGCGCACGCCGTAGGGGTGGTTGGGGTTGGGAATCTCGAGGATCTGCGTGTCGATCATCGGCAGATCGGAACAGACGGGGATGCGGTAGTCGAGGAAGCCCGCATTCTGCAGGCGGCCATCCTTGCCGTAGATATACTCCTCGTTCAGCGCCCAGCCGATGCCTTGCGCGGCACCGCCCTGGTACTGGCCTTCGACATAAGTCGGATGAACCGCCTTGCCGGCGTCCTGGATGACCGCGTAGCGCAAGATGGTGGTCTTGCCGGTTTCGGGGTCTACTTCCACGTCGCAGATATGGGTGGCGAAGGATACGCCGGCGCCATCGGCCACGATCTCATTGTGGCCGGCGATGGGGCCGCCGGTATTGGCGGCGGCGGCGGCGATCTCCTTAAGCGAAAGCGGAGCGAGATTGCCGCGGCTTTCGCCCTTGGCCTTGGCATGGCCATCTTCCCAAGCGACGTCATCGACCGGGATATCCCACATCTTGGCGGCTCGCTGGCGCAGCACCTGGATGGCGTTGCGGGCGGCAAAGATCGTCGCCATGCTGGAAGAGAAGGTGCCGCGGCTGCCGTCGGTCATGTCATTGTGGCCGAGGGTGCCGGTGTCGGCGACATTGCACTTCACCTGCTCATAGGGAATTCCCAGCTCCTCCGCGGCAACCATCGTCAAGGAGGCGCGGGAGCCACCCACGTCGATGGTTCCGACGGTGAGCGTCACGGTTCCATCGACGCCGATGTTGATGTCGGTGCAAGTCTGGCCGCCGAAATTGAACCAGAAGCCGCAGGCCATGCCGCGCCCCTGATTCTTTTTGAGCAGCGCTCTCATTTGCGGATGGTTCCTGGCTGCTTCCAGAGTCGGGCCGATGCCAATCGGGCCATAGACCGGGCCATAGGACGACTTGGTGCCCTGTTTGGCCGCGTTCCTGATGCGGAATTCGACCGGGTCCATGCCGATCTTCTTGGCGACCTCATCGACGACGCTTTCGACGGCAAAGGCCGCCATCGGCGCCGAGGGCGCACGATAGGCCGTCGTCTTCGGACGATTGAGCAAAACGTCGTAGCCGACCGTCTTGACGTTCTTGAGGTCGTAGCAGGCAAAAGACGTCATAGCGCCAAGCTCGGCCCACATGCCGTAATAGGGGCCGCAAGCATAACGGAGCGTGGCTTCCGCGGCCGTGATGGTGCCGTCCTTCTTGACGCCAATCTTCACATCGATGGAGGTGGCGCTGGTCGGGCCGGAAGCGCGGAAAACCTCCTCGCGCGACATGACGAGCTTCACCGGCCGATTGGCCTTGCGCGACAAGGCCAGCGCAACGGGTTCGGCCCAGATATGGGTCTTGCCGCCGAAGCCGCCGCCGATTTCGGAGGCGGTGACCCGGAGCTTCGACACGTCCATGCCGAGGAGCTGGGCGCACTGGTTGCGGTAGATGAAATGGCCCTGGGTGCAGACCCAGAGTTCACCTGTGCCATCGGGACTAACACTGGCCACACAGGCGTGGGGCTCGATATAGCCTTGGTGCGTCTGCTCGGTCTTGAAACTGCGTTCGATGATGACATCGGCCTCCTTGAAGCCGGCAGCCACGTCGCCGTGGCCGAACTCGGTACGCTTGGCGATATTGGACGGCTTCTTCGGCCTGGGCTCGACGCCTTCCGTGAACATGTCGCCATGCAGCACCGGGGCCGAAGGCTTCATCGCCTCGTCGACATCGGTCACATGCGGCAGGATTTCGTAGTCGACCTTGATGAGCTTCAAGGCTTCCTTCGCGGTCCTGGCGTCGATGGCGGCAACCGCGGCCACGGCGTGGCCATCGTAGTACACCTCGCTACGGGCCATGCAGTTTTCGAGAATGTCGAACATGGCCTTGTCGCCGTTGGTGAGGTCGGGCAGGTCGGCGGCGGTGATGACCGACTTCACACCGCGAAGCTTCTCAGCTTTCGACGCGTCGATTTTCTTGATGCGGGCATGAGCGTGGGGGCTGCGCAGGATGTAACCCACGAGCTGGCCAGGAGCGGAAGCGTCCGCACCATATTTGGCGCGGCCGGTCACCTTGTCGACGCCGTCGGGGCGCAGAGGCCTTGTGCCGACGACCTTGAATTTCTGGCCGGTGAAGCTGGTGTCGAGCGGCATGGTTCAGGCTCCTCTCATTTCTTTCGCGGCAGCCTGCACGGCCCGGACGATCTTGTCGTAGCCGGTGCAGCGGCAGAGATTGCCGGCGAGACCGAAGCGGATTTCCTCCTCGGTGGGGTTGGACTTTCTCTCGAGCAAATCGCGGGCGGCGATCAGGAAGCCCGGCGTGCAGATGCCGCACTGCAGGGCCGCGTATTCGATGAACTTGTTCTGCAGGGGATGCAACTTGTCGCCGTGGGCCATGCCTTCGATGGTCGCGATCCTGCGGCCTTCGGCCTCGGCGCCAAGGACGAGACAGGAACACACGAGGCGGCCGTCGAGCATGATGCTGCAGGCGCCGCAGTCGCCGGTGCCGCAGCCTTCCTTGGCGCCGGTCAGCCCCACGCGGTTGCGCAGCGCATCGAGCAGGGACTCATCGGCCTCGCAGACGAATTCGGTCTTGTCGCCGTTGATAGTGGTTGAAACCTTGACCGACATTATTTGCCTCCTGCGCGGCTATAGGCGATTTTTGCCGCGCGTTTCGCCAATACCGCTGCAACCTTGGTTCTGTACTCAATGGTACCGCGCTTGTCGTCGATCGGGCGGCAGGCGGCCGAACAGGCAGCGCCGAGCTTGTCGAGGGCGGCGCCATCGAGCTTCGTGCCGATGATCGCCTTGGCGGCATCCGGCACCAGCACGACGGTCGGCGCCACGGCGCCCAGCGCCACATGCGCATCTTTCACAATGCACTTCGAGTCGAGCACCAGATTGACTCCGGCGCTGACCACGGCGATGTCCATTTCGGTGCGCGGGATGAAGCGCAGATAGGCATCGCCCGACCGTGGCGGCCGCTTGGGAAGCAGGATTGCCTCGATGAGTTCGCCCTTCTTGAGCGAAGTCTTGCCGGGCGCCGTCGCCACTTGCCCGACCGGTATGGTGCGCTTGCCCTTGGGACCGGCGATTACCGCCTTGGCGCCGGCTGCCACCATAGCAGGAACGCTGTCAGCAGCGGGCGAGGCATTGCAAAGATTGCCGGTGATGGTGCAACGGCCCTGGATCTGCTTGGAACCGATGAGATTGGCGGCTTCGACAACTCCCGGCCAAGCCTTCTTGAGAGCGGCGTTTTCGCCCAGCTCGGCGCAGGATACCGCGGCGCCGATCGTAAAACACGAAGCCGACTTCCTCACCTCGCGCATTGCCTTGATGCGCTTGATATCGACGACCAGGTCCGGCTCGATATAGCCGCCGCGCATGCGGACCAAAAGGTCCGATCCGCCGGCCAGCACATAGGCGCTGCCCTTGGCCTTTGCCAGCAGCGCTACCGCGGCTTTGGTCGTATCCGGTGCTTCGTAGTGCATTTATGTCACCTGCTTTCGAGTTATGCCGTAGTTTGGTCCATCGGTGGCGTTCCGGTCAACTGGCGGGCGCATATTACTGGTATGCCGGTAGCACGGGAAGCGGCGGAAACCGGCACCCGGTCAATAACCTGCGACATCAACGCTCACGCCTGCCGAGGCCAGCGCCGCGGCCAAGCTCGGCGGTGGAGTCGCTTCGGTCACCAGCCGGTCGATGCCATCATAATCGCAAACCTTGACCAGCGCGGTGCGGCCGAATTTCGAACTGTCGGAGAGCATGATGCGGTTTTCGCCGCGCGACAGCACTGTGCGGGCGAATTCGGCCTCGGCCAAATGGCTGTCCATGGGGCCATAGACGGCATCGAGGGCGGCGATCGAGATGATCGCGTGGCGCACCCGGAAGCCGGCGGCGAAAGCAATGGCCGAAGGCCCGAAGGCGGCGCCATTGTCGCCGTTGAGTTCGCCGCCCGCCATATAGACCTTATTGCCATTCACTGTTGCCAGCGTCCGCGCGATGTCGGCGGAATTGGTGACGATGGTGAGATTGTGTTTCCTGAGCAGCTCCTGGGCGAAGATGCTGGTGGTTGTGCCGGTATCGAGCATCAGACTGTCGCCATCCTCGATCAGTTCCGCCGTTCGTTTGGCAATGGCGCGCTTGGCATCGGCAAATTCGCGCAGCCGCCGCTCGAAGGGCGCCTCGCCCACCTGATGCGGCAGGGTGACGGCACCGTGGAGCTTGACCACATCGCCGCGCTGCACGAGCGGGCGCACATCGCGGCGCACCGTTTCCTCAGAGACACCGAGTGCGCTGGCCATTTCGCAAACAGCCAGCGTGCCATGTTCGCGCACCATGCGAACAATCTCGGCATGCCGCTTTGTCAATTTGGCCGTGTGGGAATGCATGAGGTTATGCCCGGATACAGGGCAATAATATCAACATTTCGGTCAAGAACTCAAGCGCTGCTGGTGAACTCCCACAATTTCTCACAGATTGCCGTTGACAGCCAGCCCTGTCGCGTTGAACACTCATGTCCGGCGCTGCGGCCCGTAATCAAAGCAACACGCAGGCCGGAGGAAACGGAGACAGATACCATGAAGATGAGTTCTGCTTGGAAACGGGCCTTGTTCGGCGGCGTCGCATTGGCGGCGGCAATGCTTGCGCCGGCCGGGGCCTTAGCCGTCGAATCGAACGATCCTATCAAGATCGCCCTGTTTGACTGGACCAGCGTCAATCTCAACGCCAAGATTCTCGGCGGCATTCTCGAGACGCTCGGCTACACGGTCGAGTACCCAACCGGCGATTATCTTTCGAGCCTGACTACCGGCCTCGCCACCGGCGATATCACGGTCGGTGTCGAATATTGGGACACAACAGCGGGCGAAGCCATGAAGGCATCGGACGCCACCGGCCAGACAGAGCGTCTCGGCGCGCTTGGCCCCAAAGCCAAGGAAGAATGGTGGTACCCCATGTACATGAAGGAGAAATGTCCGGGCCTGCCGAATTGGAAGGCGCTCAAGGATCCGAAATGCGCGGAGGCTTTCTCGACGCCGGAAACCGCGCCGAACGGGCGCTATCTCGGTGGGCCGGTGACCTGGGAAGGCTTCGACGACGAGCGCGTCGAAGCGCTCGGCCTGCCGTTCACCGTTATCCATGCCGGCACCGATGCGGCGATGTTCGCCGAGCTCGATTCCGCCTATCAGCGCAAGGCGCCGATCATGTTGTGGGTCTATTCGCCGCATTGGGCGCCGGCGAAGTACCAGGGCGAATGGCTCGAGTTTCCCGAACATACGGCCGAATGTTACACCGATCCGAAGGTTGGCGTGAACCCCGACAAGGCCTATGACTGCGGCAAGCCGCACGGCGAGATCTGGAAATATGCCTGGGCCGGCATGAAGGACAAGTGGCCAGTCGCCTACAAGGTCGCCAAGGCCTTCCAGATCGATGCAGCCGATTTGAACGAGCTTTCGGGCGAGGTCGATCTTCAAGGCAAGTCGATCGAGGAGGTTGCGGCGGCCTGGGTCGAGGCCAATCAGGACAAGTGGAAGGCCTGGGCGCAATAGTCAGCCGGGAAGACGATCCGGTGACGGCCGTGAGAACGGGCAGCGCGGCTGCGCGTCCAGTCAAGCTTGCCTGCCGGAACGTGTGGAAAATATACGGCAAGAACGCTGCCGCCATCCTCAGGCGGGGTGGCGGCTCTCCAACCGCCCAGGACCTCGAGGGGGCTTCGCTGATCGGCGCGGTTCGCGATGTGTCGCTCGATGTGCATGAAGGAGAAATCTTCATCGTCATGGGCCTGTCGGGCTCCGGCAAGTCCACTTTGCTCCGCTGCATGTCGCGGTTGATCGAGCCGACCGCGGGCCAGATTACATTCGACGGTATGGATTTTCTAAAGGCAAGCGAGGCGGAGCTCATCAATATCCGCCGCCACAAAATGGGCATGGTGTTCCAGCACTTCGCGCTGTTGCCGCACCTTACCGTGCTCGAAAATGTCGCATTTCCGCTGTCGATTCAGGGCGCAGCGAAACCTGCGCGCGAAAGGCGGGCGCGAGAAATGATCGAGCTCGTGGGCCTCAAGGGCCGCGAGCACCACTATCCGCGCGAACTTTCAGGCGGCCAGCAGCAGCGTGTCGGCATCGCCCGCTCGCTCGCCGTCGAACCGGAAATCTGGTTCCTCGACGAGCCGTTCTCGGCGCTCGACCCGCTGATCCGGCGCGAGATGCAATCGGAACTGATGCGCCTGCAGAGCGTGCTGCAAAAGACCATCGTTTTCATTACTCATGATTTCGACGAGGCGATCAGGCTCGCCGACCGTGTCGCCATCATGAAGGACGGCGAGATCATCCAGATAGGCACTCCGGAGGAACTGGTGACGCGGCCCGCCACTTCCTATGTCGCCGAATTCACCCGCGACGTGAATCGCGCCAAGGTGATGTCGGCGATGAGCCTGATGCAGCCCTTGGGCGCCAAGACCAAACATGCGGCGTCAGTCGAAGCCGCGGCGAAGATCGCCAGCTTTGCCCCCGACATCGTGGCCGCCGATCGGCCCTTCGCCGTCGTCGGTAAGGACGGCCGCAAGATCGGCGAAGTGACACCCGCCGCCGTCATCGGCCTCCTGGCCGGCAGGGAGCGGGAACCATGACAGATATCCCGCTGGCATCGTCACCGTTGCGGCTGGCGGCTATTTCCACCGCCATGCTGTGGCTCGCTGCCGCACTTCTGCTTGGTGGATTGGCATTGCTTGGCGATGCCTTGCCTTTCGCAGTCACTTATCCCGATTCGTTGGTCGTTCCATTCAAGGACTGGATCGGAGCGGCCATGGCGTGGCTGCGCGTCAATTTCATGGCAGTAACGCGCGCCGTAACCGACGTGCTCGATGTTCCGCTGCGACTTGCCTTCGCGCTTCTGGCCAAGGGCTTCAAAATCGGTGCCGGCGAGGATGCGGTGCTGCTGCCGCGCCTGTCGTGGCTCGGTGTCTGCGTGATGATGGGTACACTCGGATTCATCTATGGCGGTCTGCGTCTGGCGCTGCTGTGCGGGCTGGGGTTCCTGGCACTGGCGCTTTTCGGACTGTGGGACCAGTCAATGCTGACCCTGGCGCTCATCGTGATCTGCGTGCCGTTCTGCGTGGTCACAGGTCATTTAGCCGGCATCTGGGGCTATCGCTCGCCACGTGCCGCGAAGCTATTGATCGGTCCCGCCCTCGATCTTATGCAGACCATGCCGACCTTCGCCTATCTCATTCCCATGCTGATCCTGTTCGGCAACAGCCCGGTTTCGGCGCTGCTAGCGACCGGCCTCTTCGCGACGCCGCCCATGGTGCGCGCCACCATGCTGGGCTTGCACAAGGTGCCGCAGGAGGTAAAGGACTTCGCCGACATGGCGGGCTGCACCCGGCGGCAGAAATTGTGGCGGGTGCTGGTGCCCGCCGCCAAGCCGTCGCTGATGATCGGCGTCAACCAGGTGATTATGCTGGCGCTCAACATGGTGATCATCTCCTCGATGATCGGTGCCGGCGGTCTTGGCTACGACGTGCTTCTGGCGCTGCGCGCCCTCAAGGTCGGGCAGGCGATGGAAGCCGGACTGGCCATCGTCATTCTCGCCATCGTGCTCGACCGGTTGAGCCAGGCCATCGCCCGTAAGCGGCCGGAAACAGTCACGGAGAGGGAT
This sequence comes from Hyphomicrobiales bacterium, assembly GCA_052386315.1. GTDB lineage: Bacteria > Pseudomonadota > Alphaproteobacteria > Rhizobiales > Aestuariivirgaceae > Aestuariivirga. The sequence continues at coordinate 20,680 of JBQTKG010000088.1, read as the reverse complement.
GGGGGCTGGCTGGCGCGGAATGGCAATCTGGCAATCGCTCTCGCCGTTCTGGCGGCAACGACGCTTCTCAGCATCGCAATTCCGGCATTGGCCAGGATACCCGCTTCACTCACAGTCACCACGGCGCCAATGTGGAAATCCGGCGTTGACTGGTTGACGGTCAATTTCTTCGACGCGATCGAGGTCGTGCGCACCGGCCTGCTGCTCTATTTCCTCAATCCACTGCGGGTCCTGTTCGAATCGCTGCCGTGGCTCGGCCTCACTCTGCTCGTCGCGCTCCTCGGCTGGCGGCTCGGTGGGCTTTGGCTCGCGGCCGTCGCGGCCGCTCTCACGGCCTTCTGCGCCGTCACCGGCCTGTGGGTGCCGACCATGCAGACGCTCTATCTGTGCGGCGCCTCGGCGTTGCTGGCAGCTGCCCTCGGAATTCCCATCGGCGTCCTGTGTTCGCGCAGCGACCGCCTATCCGGCATCGTGACACCCATTATCGACACGCTGCAGACCATTCCCTCCTTCTGCTTCATCATCCCGGTGGTGATGCTGTTCCGGGTGGGCGATGTGACCGCGATGATCGCCACCGTTTCCTTCGCCATCGTTCCGGCGATCCGCTACACCGATCACGGCATCCGCCAGGTGCCGCACGAGCTGATCGAGGCCGGCATCGTGTCGGGCTGCACCAGGCGCCAGTTGTTCTGGCGGGTGCAGCTGCCGGTGGCGCTGCCCGAAATCATGCTCGGCATCAACCAAACAATCCTTCTCTCTCTGAGCATGATCATCATCTGCGCCATGATCGGCACGCGCGATCTCGGCCAGGAAGTGTTCAAGGCCCTGTCGAAGGCCGATGCGGGGCGCGGCATCGTGGCCGGTCTCGCCATCGCCTTCATCGGCATCGTCGCCGACCGGCTGATCACCGCCTGGGTCGATGGCATCAGGGCGAATCGCGGGTTGGCCTAGGATGATGACCGCCGAGGACAGAGTGCGCCGTCTGCCGATCTGGAACGGCAAGCCGGAGCTCACGCCGCTCAAGGGCGGAGTCAGCAACGCCAGTTTCACCGTGACGGATGCCGGCGGCAGATATGTCGCGCGCGTCGGCGAGGATTATCCTTGCCACCATGTATTACGCGAGCGCGAGGCAATTTCGAGCCGTGCCGCCTTCGAGGCGGGCCTGTCGCCGGAAGTCGTTTACACGGAACCCGGCATCATGGTGTTGCGCTTTCTCGCGGCCCGCACTTATGGCGAGGCCGATGTGCGGGCGAACACCGAGCGCTGTGTCGAGATCGTCCGGCGCTGCCATCGCGATATGGGCCGGCGGATCACCGGTCCCGGCAGCATCTTCTGGGTATTCCATGTGTTGCGCGACTATGCCCAGACCCTGACGGCGGGGCGTCATCGCCATGTGCCGGACATTCCGCGCTGGATGGAGATCGTCGATCGCCTGGAAGCCGCACAGGTGCCCTTGCCCATCGTCTTCGGCCATCACGATCTGCTGCCCGGCAATTTCATGGACGACGGCGAGCGCCTGTGGCTCATCGACTGGGAGTATGGCGCTTTCGGCACGGCGATGTTCGATCTTGCCAATATCGCCTCCAACAACTCTTTTGAAGAGCAAGGCGAGCGGCAAATTCTGGAACTCTATTTCGGCAAGGCGCCGGATCAGGCGACGCTGCGCTCCTTCTATGCAATGAAGACAGCAAGCGCGCTCCGCGAAGCTATCTGGGGCATGGTGTCGGAACTCCATCTCAACGCGCCGGATGTCGATTACGTCGCCTATGCAGCGGAATATCTCGGGCGCTTCGAGCGCATCCTTTCGGATTACAACAGCAAGTTCGGAACGACATGACACTCCCCGCGCACGCGCAATTCGTCGTCGTCGGCGGCGGTATCATCGGATGCTCGACGGCCTATCATCTGGCCCGCGATCACAAGGTGGAGGTAATTCTGCTCGAACAGAACAAGCTCACCTCCGGCTCCACCTGGCATGCGGCGGGGCTCGTCGGGCAATTGCGCTCCTCGGCGTCGATCACCCAGGTGCTAAAATATTCCGTCGATCTCTACAAGAAACTCGATCAGGAGACGGGACTTGCAACCGGCTGGAAGATGACAGGCTGCCTCAGGCTTGCCACCAATTCCGACCGCTGGATCGAATACAAGCGCCTTGCCACCACGGCGCAAAGCTTCGGCATGGAGATGCATCTTCTGTCGCCCGCCGAGGTCAAGAAGATGTGGCCGTTGATGAACACCGGCGACCTAGTGGGTGGAAGCTGGCTGCCGACCGACGGCCAAGCCTCGCCCTCGGACATTACACAGTCGCTGGCCAAGGGTGCCCGCATGCATGGCGCCAAAATATTCGAGGGTATCCGCGTTAGCGGATTCGATATCCGTGACGGCCGCGTCGTTGCGGTGCGCACGGAGCAAGGCACGATCGCGTGCGAAAAGGTCATTAATTGCGGTGGCCAATGGGCCCGGCAGATAGGTGCCATGGCAGGCGTCAGCGTGCCGCTGCAGCCGGTCAGGCACCAATATGTGATCACCGAAAAGATCGACGGGCTTGCCACCGATGTGGCGACGATTCGCGATCCCGACCGGCGCATCTATTTCAAGGAGGAAGTGGGCGGCCTCGTCTTCGGCGGCTATGAACCCAATCCACAGGCTTGGACGCAGGGCGACGTGCCGGGCGACTTCGAATTCCAGCTCTTCGATGACGACTGGGATCATTTCGAGCAGCACATGGTACAGGCGCTCGCCCGCGTACCCGCGCTCGAGAAGGCCGGCATCAAGAAGATGGTAAACGGGCCGGAGGGCTTCACTCCCGACGGCAATTTCATTCTCGGTGCGGCGCCGGAACTCAAGAATTTCTATGTGGGCGCCGGTTTCAACGCTTTCGGTATCGCAGGCGGCGGCGGCGCCGGCTGGGTGCTGGCGCAATGGGCGGCCTCGGGCGAGGCTCCGATGGATCTCTGGGTGGTCGATATCAGGCGCTTTTCGGACCTGCACAGGGACCGGCAATGGACCTGCGACCGGACGCTCGAAGCCTACGGCAAGCACTACACCATCGGCTTTCCGCATGAGGAGTATGAAAGCGGCCGCCCGCGCATCGTTTCGCCGCTCTATGAGCGGCTGAAAAAATTCAATGCCTGCTTCGGCTCTAAACTCGGCTGGGAGCGGCCCAACTGGTTTGCGCCCAAGGGCGTGGACGCGAGGGACCTCAATTCCATGGGGCGGCAGAACTGGTTTGCCGCGGTGGGCGAGGAACACAGGGCGGTGCGCGAGCGCGCCGGGATTTTCGACCAGTCATCCTTCGCCAAGTATGAAATGCACGGGCGCGATGCGGCGGAGGTCTTGTCATGGATATGCGCCAACAATGTCGCGCGCCAGACGGGGCGCCTCACCTATACACAGATGCTCAATTCGCGCGGCGGCATCGAATGCGATCTGACGGTGGCGCGACTTGCCGAAAACCATTTCTACATCGTCACCGGCACTGGTTTCCGCACCCATGACTTCGCCTGGATCGCCGATCACATCGCACCGGGACTCGACGCGAAGCTCATCGATGTCACCGAGCAATGGGGCTCGCTCTCGCTCATGGGCCCCAAGGCGCGGGCGATTCTTGAGAGTGCCACCGCTACGGGTCAAGACAATTTCGTATTCCCCTTCGGCCAGGTCCGCGACATCACAATCGCCGGCCACAGGCTGCGGGCCCTGCGCGTCACCTATGTGGGCGAGCTCGGCTGGGAGCTGCATATGCCGATCGCGGCCATCGGTGAAGTCTTCGATGCGCTGATGCAGTCGGGGGCCGGCCATGGCCTGGCGCCCGCCGGTTACCGGGCGCTCGAATCGCTGCGTCTGGAAAAAGGCTATCGTGCCTGGGGCTCCGACATCACGCCTAATGACAATCCTTATCAGGCAGGCCTCGGCTGGGCGGTGAAGCTCAAGTCGAACCAGCCTTTCCTCGGCCGCGAGGCCTGCGAGAAGGCGTCGCGCGAACCGCTCGCCAAGATGCTGGCGGGTTTAACTACCGAACGCGAGGACATCGTTCTGCTGGGCCGCGAAACCATCCTGCGCAACGGCGAATTGGCGGGCTTTCTGACGAGCGGCGGCTATGGCTACACGGTGGGCAGGCCCATCGGCTATGGCTATGTGCGGAACGGCGCCGGCGTCACGGAAGACTATGTCCGCTCCGGCAACTATGAACTGGTGGTTGCCAAAGAGACGGTCAAGGCAAAGGTCCATCTCGAGCCCCTCTACGATCCGGGCAATGTACGAGTGAAGTCGTGAAATTCCGCGCCGACCGGCATGTGCATATTCTGATCATCGGCGGCGGCGCCATCGGAACCTCGCTCGCCTATCATCTGGCGCGCGATGGCGGCCGCGACGTACTGCTGGTCGAGAAGGCACAGCTCACCCATGGCTGTACCTGGCATGCGGCGGGCCTCGTCGGCCAGTTGCGCGGCAGGCGCAACCTGACGCGGTTGATGCAGAATTCCGTCGCCGTCTTCGACCGGCTGGAGAGGGAAACGAAACAGGCGATTTCGTGGAAGAAGGTGGGTTCGCTGCGGCTTGCCGGAAGCCAGGCACGATGGAGCGAAATCCGCCGCGCCATGACCCAGGCCAAGAGTTTCGGCGTCGAATGCCATTCGCTCTCGGCCGCCGAAGCAAAGCAAAACTTCCCCTATATATCGACCGATGGCATCGAGGGTGCCGCTTTCATTCCCGATGACGGCTATATCGATCCCTATTCGCTGACCATGGCCTATGCCAAGGGCGCCCGCATGAACGGCGCTGCGATCGAGGAAGGTGTTTGCGCCGCGGAGATCGCCATTGACGGCCGCCGCGCCCGGGGAGTTGTCACCAATGCCGGCAACATCGCCTGCGACATCCTGGTGAATTGTGCGGGGCTGTGGGCCAAGCGCGTGGGCAACATGGCGGGAGTGGCGCTTGCCGCCGGCATCGTCGAGCACCAGTATTTCCTCACCGAAAAGAAACTGTCGTTCGACGCCGGGCTCACGACGCTGCGCGATCCCGACAAGAATTTCTATCTGAAGCCCGATACGGGATCCTTCGCCATCGGCGGCTGGGAAGACGGCTCGCGCGGTTTCCATCGCGGACTTCCGCCTCTGGAATTCGGGCGCGAATTGTTACCGCCCGACATGGAACGGCTCGAGCTCTTCGCCGTGCCCGCCGCCGAGCGCCTGCCGGTACTCAACGAGATCGGCATCCAGACGGTGATCAACGGGCCCATCCCGGTTTCCGCCGACGGCGAACCGATCATGGGGCTGGCACCGGAACTCGACAATTTCTACATCGCCTGCGGCTTCACGGCAGGGATTGCCGCTTCGGGCGGCGCCGGGCTCGCCCTGGCAAACACCATCCTGCACGGCGATGCGGGGATGGACTTATGGCCCTTCGATGTGCACCGCTTCGGCCGGATGCAGGCGCAGCCGCGCTATCTCGAGGATCGCGCCATCGAGGCCTATGGCGCCTATTACAAGATTCACTGGCCCGGCGATGAAACCCATGCGGGGCGGGGCCTGCGCCGCTCGCCGCTGCATGAACATGTGAAGCGGGCTGGCGCCGTCTTCGGATCGAAGTCGGGCTGGGAGCGGCCCAACTGGTTTGCTCCAAATGGCGTTGTCCCGGCAGACGTGCCGTATTTCGAAGGCAAGCCCAACTGGTTCGATCATGTGGCGGTTGAGCACCATGCAATCCGCCGGCGTGCCGCCTTGATCGATCAGACATCCTTTGCGAAGTTCGAGATAACGGGGAAGGGCGCGGAGGCCGCACTTCAACACATTGCCGCAAATGATCTCGGCGGTCCTCCCGGCAAGGCGGTCTACACGCAGCTTTGCAATGGAAAGGGCGGCATCGAGGCGGATGTGACGCTGGTTCATGCCGCTCCGGATTTGTTCTATCTCGTCACCGGTTCGGGTTTCGGCATCCGCGACGGGGGATGGGTGGCCCTGCATCTTCCCCCCGGTGTTGCGATCCGCGACGTCACCAATCAATTCGCAACACTCAATCTTTGCGGTCCCCGCGCGCGCGATATCCTGCAAGCCGTCAGCGATGACGATATATCCGGTGCGGCTTTTCCGTTTCTCGCCTGCCGCAGGATCGGCGCCGGCCATGCCGATGTGCTGGCGGTGCGCATCGGCCATGTGGGCGAGCTTGGCTATGAGCTCTATGTGCCGCAGGAGTTTGCCGCTCATGTGTTCGAGGTCCTGTGGGCCGCTGGCGACGCGCACGGCATCGCCAATGCCGGCTATCGCGCCATCGATTCCTGCCGCATGGAGAAGGGTTATCTCTATTGGTCCGGCGACATCTCGCCCGACTACAATCCCTATGAGGCAGGCCTCGGCTTCTGCGTGGCCCTCGACAAGGGCGATTTCATCGGCCGCAAGGCGCTGGTAGAGATCAAGGCGGCACCGTTGGCGCGCAAACTATGTTCATTCACGGTTGACGGATTTGCGCCCTTGCACGGCGGCGAGGCCATTCTGCGCGATGGCAAGGTCGTGGGTTCGACCACCAGCACGGGCTTCGGCCATACGCTCGGCAAGACTATCGCGTTCGGCTATCTGCCGATCGCTGTGGCAGCCGAAACGGAATTCGACATCGAGGCGTTCGGCCGGGCCTATCGGGCAACGCGCGGCGCCCGCTGCTTGTATGACGCGAAAATGGAACGGCTCAGGGGATGAACACGGACGATCAGGGTATTTCGTTGGCGCGGGCGGAACTGAAGAAGTTGCCTATCATGTGGGCGCTTGAGGATTCCGATATCGCGGTGACGCGGCTTGGCGGACTGACCAACCTCGTCTTTCGCGTCGATCATGGCGGCGAGCAATATGTGCTGCGTGTTCCGGGCAAGGGCACGGAGGAATACATCAACCGCAGGAACGAGGCTCAGGCGGCGCGCGAGGCCGCGCGCGCCGGAGTAAGCCCCGACGTACTTCATTTCGATTCCGTCAGCGGCGTCATGATCACAAGGCTGGTGGACAATGCCGTCACCATGTCGCCGGAAAAATTCAAGTCGATCGCAGGTTCGCCGACGCGGGCCGGACTAGTCTTCCGGAAACTTCACACGTCCGGCGCCAAGTTCGATTTCCGCTTCGAACTTTTCAGCATGATCGACGACTACTTGAAGGTGCTTTCGATCAAGGACATTGAGCTGCCTGACGGCTACCACGACGTCCTGCGCGAGGCGGAAACGGTGCGTGCGGCTCTCAACGCTCATCCACCGCCTATTGTTGCCTGCCATTGCGATCCACTATGCGAGAATGTCCTCGACACCGGCAAGCGCATGTGGATCGTCGACTGGGAATATTCCGGCATGAACGATCCCATGTGGGATTTGGGCGATCTTGCCGTCGAGGGCCAGTTCAACCCGGACCAGGAGGATGAGATGATTCGCGCCTATTTTGGCGGCAAGCCTATGCCCGCCGAGCGTGGCCGCATCGTCATCTACAAAGCGATGTGTGACCTCCTGTGGACCCTGTGGGGCCTCATCCAGCACGCCAACAAGAATCCAGCCGACGATTTCTGGGCCTATTCGGTAAACCGCCTGGAGCGCTGTAAGGCGCTGATGGCCACGGCCGAATTTTCGCGCCACGTGGCGGCGGTTGCCAAGGGATAATCACTCAATACGCATCCCCTCGGCGCTAAAGAGGTGAAGTTGCGAGGCGTCGAGCGCAACCTCGATCCGGTCCCCGCTGCCGTGCTTCGGGTCACCGCGCACTTCGGCAATGATGGTCGGGCCCGAAGGCAGGTGGATATGGGCGAAGCCGCTCTCACCGAGACGTTCGATGATGTCGATGGAGCCGGTCAATTTCAGCTTGCCCGGTCCACCGAGTGTCATGTGCTCGGGGCGGCAGCCGAGCGTGACTGTTTCGCCCACCCTGCGGGCAATCGGAAGTTTAACGACCAGTTCCTGTCCATCGCCGAGGTCGAGCGTGTCCTTGCTCTTCACCGAGGCCGGCAGGAAGTTCATGGCGGGCGAGCCGATGAAGCCGGCCACGAAGAGATTGACGGGCTTGTAGTAGAGATCGAGCGGCTTTCCCGTCTGCTCGATGCGGCCTTTGTTCATCACTACGATCTTGTCGGCGAGCGTCATGGCTTCGACCTGGTCGTGGGTCACATAGACGATGGTTGCCTTGAGCATCTTGTGGAGCTTGGCAATTTCAACACGCGTGTTAATGCGGAGCGCCGCATCGAGATTCGAGAGCGGTTCATCAAAGAGGAATACCTGCGGCTTCCGCACGATGGCGCGGCCAATGGCGACGCGCTGGCGCTGACCGCCTGACAACTCACGCGGGCGGCGCTTAAGCAGGCTTTCAAGCTGCAGAATGCGGGCGGCCTCATTGACGCGGGCGCTGATCTCGGCCTTTGGGGCGCCGGCGAACCTCAGACCGAAGGCCATGTTGCCGTAGACATCCATGTGCGGATAGAGCGCATAGGACTGGAACACCATGGCGATCTCGCGCTTGGCGGGGGGCAGATCGTTGACCTGCTTTCCGCCAATGGTCATCGTGCCTGATGTGATGGGCTCCAGTCCGGCAATGCAGCGCAGCAGCGTTGATTTGCCGCAACCCGACGGGCCTACCAGCACCACGAAGGAGCCATCCTCAACATCAAGGTCGATGTCCTTTAGTATCCCGACATTGCCGTAGGATTTGAAGAGATTGGCGATTTTTACGTCCGACATGGGATGCTCACTTGACGGCGCCCGAGGTGAGGCCCCGGATCAGCTGGCGGGAGAAGATGACATAGAGAATGAGAACCGGGATGATGGCGGTCGAGAGAGCCGAGAGCACGGCGTTCCAATCGGTAATGTACTGGCCGAGGAACTGCTGGATGCCGAGCGTGATGGTCTGCTTGCCACCGGTCGGGGCAAGCAGCAGCGGGAACCACAGATCGTTCCACACCGGGATCATTGTGAAGACGGCGACGGTGGCCATGGCAGGGCGGATCAGCGGCAGGATGATGAAGAAGAAGATCTGATACTCGCTGAGGCCGTCGCAACGTCCGGCCTCGCGCAGGTCCTTGGGAATCTGCGCCACGAATTCCGAAAGAATGAAGATCGACAATGGCAGGTTCTGGGCGGTATAGACGAGAATGAGCGCGGTCAGCGTATTGATGAGATTGAGATCGACCATCAACTGGACGATCGATACGGACCCCAGCCGGATCGGCACCATGATGCCGATCGAGAGATATAGCGCCAGGAGCGTGTTCCAGCGGAACTTGTATTCGGTGAGCGCCCACGCCGCCATGGCGCCGAACAGCAGAGTGAAGAAAATCGTGCCGGCGGTCACGGCGATCGAATTCATGTAGTAGCTGACGACCGAAGAATCCGAGAAGACCTTGTCATAGCCGATGAGGGAGAAGGTCGTGGCCGTGGGCGGCGCGAGTGGGGCGCCGAAGATCGCCTTGCGCGCCTTGAAAGAGTTCATGATCACCAGAACGATCGGAAACAGGGCAAGCGCCGTGTAGAGGGCCAATATTCCGTGGACTGCAAGTGCGCTTGCCGGCTTTCGCATGGCCGCCTCAGAAGGAATAGCGCTGCATGCGGCGCTGAATGACATATAGATAGGTCATTACGCCGACAAGAATGATGATGAACATCATTGTGGCGATGGTCGAACCCATGGAGACGTCGCCGAGCTGCAGTTGATTGCCAAAAAAAGTGCGGTAGAACAGCGTGCCCATGATGTCGGCGGAGAAATTCGGCCCGGCGAGCGCCCCCTTCATCGCGTAGATCAGATCGAAGGCGTTGAAGTTGTTGACGAAGGTGAGGATCGAGACGAGGCCCATGGTGGGCAGGATGAGCGGCAGCTTGACCCAGACGAAGGCCTGGAACTGGTTGAGGCCGTCGACGGTCGCGGCATCGATGAGTTCCTCGGGGATCGCCAGCAGAGCGGTATAAATCAGGATCATCGGGATGCCGACAAACTGCCAGACGGAGATAAGCGAGATGGTGACAAGGGCCGACGACTCTTCACCCAGCCAAGGCGCGAAAAGGAAGCCCAGGCCGAAGGCAGACAGGAATATCTTGGCGATGCCCCACAGCGGCGAGAGGATCAATTGCCAGGTGAAGCCGATAATGACGACCGACAGCATGGTCGGCATGAAAATCAGGGTGCGGTAGGTGGCGCGAAAGCGAAGGCGCGGCAGGCTGAGCAGGGCAGCGAGCGCCAGCCCGATGGGATTCTGCACACACATATGGATCAGGAAGAACAGGCAGTTGTTCCAGAACGCGTTCCAGAATGGAACCGACCAGGTCGTGTCGGTCAGCAGCGTGTCGAAGTTGCCAAGACCAACGAAAACGAAGCTGTTGTCGGACTGGCGCAGGTATAACGAGTTGAAAATCGTGGCGATCAGCGGATAGATCGAGAACAACGAGTACAAGAAAACGGCGGGAGCGAGGAAGAAGGCCAAGAGGCGCAGATAGGTACCTCGCGACATGCCGACGATGCCGGTATCCTGCGCTGAAGCCATGTCCCCTTCCCCAAGATGATGGGCCGCCGGATGTTGCACCAGCAGCCCCCGAGTTCGTCAGATTACTTCTGATGCGGCGCGTACCACTTCTTCAGCCCGTCTTCGATCTGGGCCGCGGCCGCTTCCGGCGTCAAAGTGCCGTTCAGCACCTGGGCAGAGACATTCCACAGGTCATTCTCGAGGTTCGGCGTGCCGCGCGACAAGATCTGGTAGGAGTTGCGGATCGTCGATTTGCACTCGCCGCGCCAGCTCACGAAAGTCTGAGCCACATCGTCGGAAAGAGTCACCTTGGCGCTGGACAGCGGGAAGAAACCCGGCAGGGAGTTGGCGAAGATATTGGCAAACTCCTCGGAACCCACCCAGTCGAGAAAGACTTTGGCGTCGGCTGCATTCGGCGACTTGGCATTGAGGCCGATGCCGATGTCGGTATGGTCCGAAATATAGCATTCGGAAGCACTCGCCGGCGGCGGTGCCTTGAAGGCGCCCATCGGAACATCCTGGCCGCGGAAGGTGGAGATATCCCACGAGCCCGCCGCATAGATCGCACCCTTGCCGAGACCGAACAGGTTCTGGCTGTCCGGATAGGTCTGGGCCTTGTAGCCGTCGCCCAGATAGGGCGCCCACTTGGCCAGCGCCGCAAGGGTGTTGACGTACTCCGGATCGGTGAGTTTCGCCTCACCCGAGAGCAGCTTCTTGCGGCCTTCCTCGCCTTTCCAGTAGTTGGGACCGATGTTCTGGAAGCCCATGGTGGCGGCTTCCCACTGGTCGTTTGTGCCAAGCACCAGCGGCACGTAATTGCCGTCCTTTTTGATGGCTTCGAGGACGGTGAGGAATTCCTCTTCGGTCTTCGGCTCCTTGAGGCCGAGCTTGTCGAAGATTTCCTTGTTGTAGATGAAGCCGTGAATGACCGAGGCCATGGGCACGCAGAAAGTGGTCTTGCCGTCGTCGGTGGTCCAGGCGCTCTTGGCCACGTCCGAAAAGCCCGCCATGCTCGGCAGGTCGTTCAGGCTCGCCAGATGGCCCTTGTTGAAGAGTTCAAGCGAGGCATCGAAGGGACGGCAGGTGATAATGTCGCCGGCGGTGCCGCCATCGAGTCGGGCGTTGAGGGCGGCGTTATATTCCTTGGGCGCGGTCGGCGTGAATTCGACCTGGATGTCGGGGTATTTGGCCTGGAAGGCGGGAATGATCTTTTCCTTCCAGATCGTGGCGTCGTCATTGCGCCAGCTTTCGATGGTTATCTTTCCGGCCGATGCGGCCCCGGCGCATGCGGCCAAGGCGACTGCGGCGAGAAGCATCGTCTTCAGTCCAGTCTTCAACATGGGTTTCTCCTTTTCCTCCCGTTGGACGTCCACTCGTAGAACCTATTATGGAGCGGCGAGCAAGGCCAAGGCCCGCCGCAAATTTCCCTGCGTTGCCGCCAACAACTCCCGTGCCGCGATCGGCGATCCGGCGCCGGCGCAGATAAGCACGGCTGGTTTGACATCGCCGTGCGTCGCCTCGAGGGCGGCGGCGGCCTTGTCTTCACCGGCCCCGGTGATCCGCGAAACGATGCCGCGCGCTCGCTTTTTGAGTTTCAAGTTGTCGGCCTTCACATTCACCATCATGCCGTCATGGACGGCGCCGAGCTTGATGTGGGCGAGGGTCGAGAGAAGATTGAGTGCCGCTTTCTGCGCCGTGCCGGCTCCCATACGGGTCGATCCGGCAATCACTTCCGGTCCGGTATCGAGAAAGATTGCGTGCTCGGCAGCAGCGGCGAGCGCCGTTGCCGGGTTGTTGACGACAGCGATGACCAGCGTACCCAGTTCGCGGGCGCGTTTGGCGGCGGCGATGGTATAAGGCGTGGTGCCCGAGGCCGCCACGGCGATGAGCACATCACCGCGTCCGCATTTCGCCGCCTCGACAGCACGGCTGCCCGCGGCGGCATCGTCTTCAGCGCCGGCCAGGGTTTCAAACATCGCTGCCCGCCCGCCGGCGATCAGATAGACGAGTTTATCCTCGGCCATGCCGAAGGTGGCGGGTAACTCGGAGCCATCCTGCACGGCGATGCGGATTGAGGTTCCCGCACCCGCATAAATCAGCCGGCCGCCGGCGGCGAGGCGCTTGGCGGTTGCATCGGCCGCAACCGCGATCATCGGCAGAGCCAGCCGGACGGCATAAATTGAACGGCGCTGTCCCTCTACGAGGGCAGACAGGATCGCGAGATCGTCCCACATGTCGATCCCGGCGAATTCCGCCGATCCGTATTCAGTCTGCAACGAAGTTCCATTCATGAAAGGATAATACCAAATTAGTACCACTTGTCTACAAAAATTTATTAACCATAGTTAAAACCTTGCAATTACAAGCATCCTTGGATTTCTTAACAATTCACTTCCCATTTGGTATTGTTTTGGTATTATGTGACCAATGAACGCAAGAATCGAATATTTCCTTGGCATCGACGGCGGCGGCAGCCGCTGCCGAGCCCGCATCCGGGCTGCCGATGGCCGCAAGATCGGCGAGGCGGTCGGGGGCTCCTCCAACATCTATCAGAATTTCGATGCTGCGGTCGCCAATATTGTCGAAACGGCACGCGCCGCAGCGGGCGCAGCCAGTCTCGACATTGGCTGTCTTCACGCGGGGCTCGGGCTTGCCGGTCTCATCACCTCGGTCGGCGTCGAGCGCATTGCCGCCGCGCATCTGCCCTTTGCCTCGGTCATCGCCGACAATGACGCCTATGCCGCCTGCATCGGCGCCTTCGCCGGCGGCGATGGCGGCATCGTCATCGCCGGCACCGGCTCCGTCGGCTTCGCACTGACCGGGGGAGTGCGCCACATGGTAGGCGGCTGGGGTTTTGCTCTCGGCGATCACGGCTCAGGCGCTTGGGCCGGCCATCATGCTGTGCGGCGTGCGGCACTTTCGATCGACGGGCTGCTGCAGCCGACGGCGCTCATCGAATCGGTGCTCGGCATCGCCGGCCGCGGCCGGTTCGATCTGTCGCGATGGTCGCAGCGGGCCGCGCCGAAGGATTATGCGCAGCTTGCACCGCTCGTCTTCGAATCCGCCGCCAAGGGCGATGTGCATGGCATGACCATTGTTATCGAAGGCGCTGCGGCCATCTCCAATCTCGGCCGCGCGCTGATGGCGCGGGGAGCCGGCCGGCTTTGTTTGCTCGGCGGATTGTCGCGTGTCTATCCGCCCTATCTCGATGCCGATGTGAAGGCCGCGCTCGTCGGCCCCGTGGCGGATGCCAGCGACGGCGCCATCATAATGGCGCGCAAAGCGGCGGGCCTTCCGGAGACCTGGACATGAGCGGCGCCCAGTCAGTCTTTGCGATTCGCCGGTTTGAGGGTGCCGGCAATGCACCGCTTTATGCGCGCGTCAAGAAACTCGTCCACGAAGCGGTCTCGGCCGGCGAGCTCAAGCAAGGCGATGCCATTCCGGGCGAGCGCGATGTGGCACAGATGCTCGACATCTCGCGCGTCACCGTGCGCAAAGCCTTCGCCGAGCTGGTGGCAGAGGGCTTGCTGGTGCAGCGCCGCGGCTCCGGGACCTATGTGGCGGCCCCGCCGAAACGCATCGAGCAGCCCCTGTCACGGCTGACCAGTTTCACCCAGGACATGGAGCTTCGCGGCCTTAGGACCGATGCCGACTGGCTCGACAGGTCGGTTGGCCTCCCGACGCCGGAGGAGGCGCTGAAATTGTCGCTCTCGCCCGGCGAGCATGTATCGCGCTTCCATCGCTTGCGCCGCGCCGACGGCCTGCCGATGGCGATCGAGCTGGCGGTCATACCGCATAAGTTCCTGCCGGCTCCGCTGAGCGTTGGCGGCTCGCTCTACTCCGCTCTCGAGGCCCGCGGTGTGCGTCCGATCCGGGCCTTGCAGCGTCTGCATGCGACGGCACTTGGCGGCGAAGAAGCGAAACTCCTGGAACTGCCCGAAGGGAGCCCGGCGCTGTTCATCGAGCGCATTTCCTATCTGCCGGACGGCCGCATTGTCGAATTCACGCGCTCGCGCTATCGCGGTGACAGTTACGATTTCCTCGCGGAATTGACCATCGCGCCGGAGGCCTCGCCATGAGCGCCATGGCCCGCGAAGCGGCAGAAGCGCCCGACGCAGTTGCCCGTTTCATCGATCGCAATGCGGCCGCTCTGACCGAAATTGGCGCGCGTCTCCGGTACAAGCCACCGCCGGTCATTCTGACTTCGGCGCGCGGCAGTTCCGATCATGCGGCCGGCTATTTCAAGTATCTCGTCGAGATTCTTCATGGCGTTCCCTGCTGCTCGATCGGGGCTTCCGTCGTTTCGGTCTATGGCGCGAAACTCGCGGTCCGGGATGCGGTCTGTGTCACCATCTCGCAGTCCGGCCAGAGCCCGGACATCGTCGCCTTGCAGGAGGCGGCGAAGCGAGCGGGTGCTTTCACTATCGCCATTGTCAATGTCGCCGGCTCGCCCGCCGGAGAGAGCGCCGACATTTGCCTGCCGCTGCATGCCGGGCCCGAGGTGAGCGTGGCAGCGACCAAGTCATTTATCGCTTCGCTGGCGGCAGGCGCCGCAATCGCCGCACAGTGGCTCAACAGCAGCGAACTTCTCGCGGCCCTTTCGCGCCTTCCCGACGATCTGCGGCGCGCAGCGGATACCGACTGGCCCGAGGCCGTCGGGCTCGCGACCTATGCCGAGTCGCTCTATGTCCTTGGCCGCGGGCCGGCGCTGCCGATTGCCGGTGAAACGGCGCTGAAGCTCAAGGAGACATGTGCCATCCATGCCGAGGCATATTCCATAGCCGAAGTCATGCACGGGCCGCTGGAGCTTCTGGGCGAAGGCTTTGCGGTTCTCGCCTATTCGCCGGAGGATCAATCGCGTGCCTCAACGCGCGCCGCCATCACGCGCATGAGGGCGACCGGTGCCAGCATTCTGGTCGCGGAGGAGGGCGGTCTGCCGGTCGTCCGGACGGCTCATCCGCTGCTCGATCCGATCTCGATGATCCAGACGGCCTACCGCTTCATTGAAAAGACCGCCCAGGCGCGCAGCCGCGATCCCGACCGGCCGCGGCTGCTCAAGAAGGTGACGGAGACCGTATGATGACTTACGCCCTGACCGGCGGCCGCATCTTCGACGGCGATACGTTCCGCGACGGTCGCGCGGTCATCGTCGATGGGTCGCGCATCGCCGACGTGATCGCCGATGAACGGATCGCCTCGGGAATAGAACGCCGGCGGCTATCCGGCGGTCTGCTGGTACCGGGATTCATCGATGTTCAGGTCAATGGCGGCGGCGGTGCGTTGCTCAATGAAAATCCAACGGTGGAGACCGTCAAACGCATCGCGGCATCGCATCGCAAATTCGGTACGACCGGACTGTTGCCGACGGTCATTACCGACGCGCCCGAGATCTTGGAAAGAGCCATTGCGGCGGTCAGGGAAGCGCGCGCGGCAGGGGTGCCCGGTGTGCTTGGCATTCACATCGAAGGACCGTTTCTCGAACCGGCGCGCAAGGGCGCCCATGATGCGCGCTTCATCCGGGCGATGACCGAGGCAGACGCCGCCAGCCTCGCTCATGCCGATTGCGGCGCAATAATGCTGACGCTGGCGCCCGACAGGGTGGCGCCGGAGCTTGTCGGCAAGCTCGCGGCAGCGGGCATACTGGTGAGCCTCGGCCATTCCGAGGCAACGGCGGCGGAAGCGCAGGCCGCACTTGCCGCAGGCGCGGTTTGCTTTACGCATCTGTTCAACGCCATGAGCCAGATGACCGGCCGCGAGCCCGGCATGGTGGGCGCGGCGTTGGCGGATGCCGGAAGCTTCTGCGGACTCATCGCCGATGGCCATCACGCGCATGATGTGGCTCTCAAAGTAGCGCTGGCGGCAAAGCCGCGCGACCGCATGGTACTGGTTTCCGATGCCATGCCGTCCGCGGCCGGCGGCGGCGGCCATTTCGAATTGCAGGGCCGCACCGTCACGCTCCGGAATGGACGTCTGCAGCTCGAAGATGGAACTCTTGCCGGTTCCAGCCTCACCATGGACGAGGCGGTGCGCTATTGCACGCAAAGGCTCGGCGTTTCCCTCGAAGACGCGCTCCGTATGGCATCGCTCAATCCGGCGGCCTTGCTGAAGCGCGATCGCGAGCTCGGCCGCATCGCGCCGGGCTATCTTGCGAGCTTTGCCCATTTGAGCGATGACCTGCGGGTGTTGCAAACCTGGATTGATGGAAAATGAAGAAGATCGCAGTCCTCGTCGTGGGCCTGGGCAACATGGGGCTCAGCCATGCTCGCGCCTACAAGTCGATCAAGGGTTTCGAGATCGCCGGACTGTGCAGCCGCGGCATCGAGGCGCGCCACGATCTCAAGAAGGAATTCCCGAAGATTCCGATGTTCGCGGACTATGCGCGGGCCCTTGCGGCACTCCGACCCGATGCCGTGTCGATCAACACCTGGCCGGACACTCACGCCGCCTATGCCAAGATGGCGCTCAAGGCGGGCTGCCACATCTTCATCGAAAAGCCGCTCGCCGACACGGTGGCAGAGGCCGAGGAAATCGCGGCAATGGCGAAGAAGGCAAGAAGGAAGCTGGTGATCGGCTATATTCTCCGCGTGCATCCCTCTTGGATGAAGTTCGTCGAAGTGGGCAAGACGCTCGGCAAGCCGCTGGTGATGCGGATGAACCTCAATCAGCAGTCTTCCGGTCCGCAATGGCAGGTGCACAAGCACCTGATGAATTCGATTTCGCCGATCGTCGATTGCGGCGTCCACTATGTGGACGTGATGTGTCAGGTGACGGGTGCGAAACCGGTGCGCGTCCATGCCGTCGGCGCCAGGCTCACCGACGAAGTGCACGAGCGCATGTACAATTACGGCCATCTGCATGTGAGCTTCGACGATGGGTCGGTCGGCTGGTACGAGGCGGGCTGGGGACCGATGATGAGCGAAACCGCCTTCTTCGTGAAGGACATGATCGGCCCCAAGGGCTGCGTGTCGATCGTCATGGATGAATCAAAGACGGCTTCCGCCGACATCGACAGCCATACCCGCACCAGTGCGCTCCGGGTGCATCACGCAACGCTGACGCCGCAAGGCGCATTCGCCACGCCCGACGAAATCATCCGCATGGAAGACGAGCCCGGTCACCAGGAACTCTGCAACCGGGAACAGGAGCTGTTTCTCGATGCGATCCGCCACGACCGCGACATGACAGCCCATGTCGAGGATTCGATCAATTCGCTGCGCATCGTATTGGCGGCGGATGAAAGCGTGCGGACCGGCGAAGTGGTCACTCTCTGAGATGGGCATGCGATTGGCCGGAGCCGTCAGCGAAGGCAGCGGGCCCGTCAATGAGGACGGTTGGGGCTTCGCCGGCTCGGAGAGCGACGTCATGGCTGCCTGGGTGTTCGACGGCGTTACCGGCATCAATAGCCGGAATTACCTGCCGGCCGGCAGCGACGCGCAATGGCTTGTCGCCCGGGCCCATTACCATCTGATGAAGATCGCGGGGTCGACCGCGAATTTGCCTGCCGTAGTTGGTTCGCTGGTAGAACTGCTGATCGGCGACTGGCGCGGGATTTCGGCGGGGCTCGATCTTCCCGCCGACTATGATCCGCCTGCCGCCTGCCTGATCCTTGCCAAACGCCATGATGAGACCTGGCAGGCCGCCCGGCTTGGCGATTCCTGCTTGCTGGCACGGGCCGGCGACGGGGCGCACAAAATTCTTGCCGCTTCGCCCAATAATCAATTCGACAATTGGCTGGCGCGCGAAGCGGAGAAGCGGCGTCTGGGCGGCCGGGTCGACACAAAGGCGCTGCTTGCCGAATTCCGGCCGCAGCTGCTCGCCGGCCGCAAGGCCCGCAACAGGCCGGGCGGCTACAGCATCCTTGAAGCCAGCCCGGCGGCCATGCAGTTCGCCGAATATCTCGATCTCGGAAGTCCATCCGAAATACTTCTGTGCACGGATGGCTTTTATCGCGCCGCCGATCACTATGGTATCTACGGCGATGAAGGACTGATCGATGCCTGCGCCGCCACTGGCGGCGTGAAGGCAGTGTTGCAGCAGGTCCGCGCCGCCGAGGCCGCCGATCCCGATTGCCAGAGATTTCTTCGCTTCAAGCCGGCTGACGATGCAACCGCGGTCATGTTGCGGAGCGGACCATGAAACGCGGCCATTGCGAGGCCTTGGACCGGGCCGATCCCCTGGGCGCGATGCGCGAGCGTTTTGCGATCCCGGGTAAACTCATCTATCTCGACGGCAATTCGCTCGGCGTCCTGCCGAAAGCGGTGCCGCAGCGGGTGAGCGACACCATTGCGCAGCAATGGGGCGGGACGCTGATCAAGTCGTGGAACGAACACGGCTGGTTCGATCTGCCGCGCAAGGTGGGCGACAGGATCGCGAAACTGATCGGCGCGCCGCCCGCCAGCGTGGTGGCCGGCGACACGATCTCGATCAATCTGTTCAAGCTGCTGGGCGCGGCGGTGAAACTGCGTGCCCATCGCAAGGTGATCCTCACCGACAGCGGCAATTTTCCGTCCGATCTCTATGTGGCGCAGGGCTTGCGCGACTTCCTCGGCCGGGGACTTGAATTGCGGATCGTCGAGCCCGAGGAAATCATGGGCGCAATCGACGAGAACGTGGCCGTGGCGATGCTGACGGAGGTCGATTACCGCACAGCCCGTTTGCACGACATGGCGGCGATCACGACCAAGGCCCATGCGGCGGGGGCGCTCACCATCTGGGATCTCGCCCATTCGGCCGGCGCCCTGCCGGTCGATCTTGCCGGAACGGATGCGGATTTCGCGCTCGGCTGCACCTACAAGTATCTCAATGGCGGGCCGGGCGCGCCGGCATTCCTCTATGTGCGGCCCGATCTGCAGAGCAAGATTGCCCCGCCGCTGGCCGGCTGGTGGGGCCATGCGGCACCATTCGCCTTCGATCTCGATTACCGGCCGGCCGCCGGGATCCTGCGCAATCAATGCGGCACCCAGCCCATTCTGGCGATGGCGGCTCTCGATGCGGCCCTCGATGTCTGGGATGACGTGGATATGAAATCGGTGCGCGCCAAATCCATGGCGCTGTGCAAACTCTTCATCGATCTTGCCGAAGCGCGCTGCGGGCGGCACGGGGTGCGTCTTGCCGGTCCCCGCAGGATGGAGGAGCGCGGCTCGCATGTTTCCTTGCATTGTCCGCAAGGCTATGCGGCGATGCAGGCGCTCATTTCCCTGGGCGTGATCGGCGATTTCCGCGCTCCCGATCTCATCCGCTTCGGCTTGACGCCGCTCTATACGGGTTACGCCGAGGTCTGGGACGCGGTGGACATTCTCGCCCGCATCCTGGACGAGAGACTGTGGGATCGACCGCAATTCCGCGCGCGCAAGGCCGTCACATGATCATCGACATTTCGCAACCTCTGTCGCCGGGCATGGCGGGTTTTCCAGGCGATGCGGCTTACGAGGAAAGCCGGACTTTTGTCATCGGCCCCGGCTGCCCGGTCAATGTGGTGCGCGTTTCGATGTCGACCCATTGCGGCAGCCATGCCGATGCGCCGCTGCATTACGATGCGGCGGGTGCGGCCATCGGCGCGCTGCGGCTCGAGCCGTTTATCGGTCCCTGCCGGGTGATCGACGCCCGTGCGGCGGCGCCCCTGTGTTTCCCTGAGCACATCGCGGCATTCCTCGACAATGTGCCGCCGCGCGTGCTCCTGCGGTTGGCGGAAACGAGCGATCCGCACATCTGGCCCGCGGGCTTCCGGGCGCTTTCGGCCGACGCGGTGGCGCTTCTGGCTTCGAAGGGTGTCAAGCTTGTCGGCATCGACACGCCATCGGTCGATCCGGAGACGTCGAAGGACTTGCCCGCCCACCTGGCGGCGAGGCGGGCCGACATGCGCATTCTGGAAAATCTGGCGCTCGCGCATGTCGAGCCGGGCGATTACGAGCTCATCGCGCTGCCGATAAACTTTTCCAATCTCGATGCGGCTCCGGTGCGCGCCGTGCTGCGGCGTGGGGTGAGTGAGTAGCGAAGTGCGAGTAGCGAATAGCGAACAGCGAATAGCGAATAGTGAGTAGCGAACAATTGGGGATGGCTTGCCCGGTGAGGGGTGGTGGAGATTCACAACTGTCAAACAGCGTTGGGGTTCGGGCATAGCTCCGCCCTTGCTGGCCCGGGAGCATCTCCGGACCGGGGGAAGAAAACTCCCTCCGCCAGGCGGAGGGGCGTGGGGCACTACCTCACGCGATGGCCG
>JBQTKG010000087.1:0-37119 GCA_052386315.1 Hyphomicrobiales bacterium | reverse complement strand
ATGACGGAGGATGGGTTACCGTCGTGGATAATGCCAACCGGTCCACTCGCCTTGCGCGGCACCTTCGGGCATAATGCGGCAGAATCGGAAAATGCCCATGTCGCTCAGTCAACCCGACCCCCGGATCATGTCCGGGGGCGAAGCCCAACCGGACCTTTTCGGCAGCACCTCGTCCGCGCCCAAGGCCTATGTGCCGAAGCCGCAACATGTGCGCAACCGTTTCATCGACTTCCTGGCCCAGATGACCGCATCGGAAACCTGGCCGTGGGATGAGAACCAGGTTGAGTTCTACCGCCAAAGCGCCTGGCCCTATCTCTACGAAAAGCTAGGCGATGCCGATGAAGCGGCGGAGTGGAGACGCCGTCTCGAGGCGGAAGCAGCCCGGCTCGACGCGGCGGCCATTGCAAGCCGGGACTGAGTCTTTGCCGTGCGTGCCGGGTTTTGCTATGATCGCCGCATGACCAAGCTCGAACAAATCGAAAAGGCAATTGCCGGACTTTCGCCCGAAGACCTTGCCAGGTTGCAGGCGTGGCTGGCCGAGTTCCGCGAGGAAATGTGGGACCGGCAGATCGAGGCCGACGCCAAGGCCGGCAAGCTGGACAAGCTGGCCGAAGAGGCTTTGGCGCATCACCGTGCCGGCCGTACCCGGCCGCTGTGAAGCATTTCACGACTCCGGAGTTTTGGGCGCTCTATGGCAATCTGCCCGAATCAGCCAGGAAAGCAGCCGACAAATCCTACCGGTTACTGGAAACCAATCCAAATCATCCCTCGCTCCGCTCGAAACCCGTAGGCCGCTATTGGTCGGTGCGGGCGTCGCTGGAGTATCGTGCGCTCAGTGTCAAAGAGGGAGATGAACTGATCTGGTTCTGGAATGACCATCACAATGAGTATGACCGGTTGATCAAGTAAGGAATTTCGGCGGTGGAAGCCGCCCGGCTCGACGCGGAGGCGAAGTCGAGTCATTCCGATTGAACTGGACTCGCAATTGCCTCCTCTCTCTCCATGACCGCCCAGCGAGGCAGCTATCCAGCCTTTCAGGCCGCTGGATGGCCGGGTCGATCCCCGGGTCAAGCCCGGGGACGGCCATGGAGAGGAGTGGCTAACCCTTCGCCACCCGGTCGAAGGCCATCAACTTTTCCAGCAGTTCTTCCATCCGGTCGAGCGGCACCATGTTGGGGCCGTCGGAGGGCGCGTTGTCGGGGTCCTCATGGGTCTCGATGAAGATTCCGGCCACGCCCACCGCCACGGCGGCGTGGGCCAAGACCGGCACCATGCGGCGGTCGCCGCCCGAAGATGCCCCCTGCCCGCCCGGCTGCTGCACCGAATGGGTGGCATCGAAGATGATGGGCGCGCCCGTCTCGGCCATGATGGGAATGCTGCGCAGGTCGGAGACCAAGGTGTTGTAGCCGAAGCTCGCGCCGCGCTCGGTCAGCAGCACATTGGCATTGCCCGACGCAACGAGCTTCTCCACCACGTTCCGCATGTCCCAGGGGGCGAGGAACTGGCCCTTCTTGACGTTGACCGCCCTGCCCGTCTTCGCGGCGGCGATAAGAAGATCGGTCTGGCGGCAGAGGAAGGCCGGAATCTGCAAGATGTCGACGGCCGCCGCCAATTCCGCACACTGATGAATTTCATGGACGTCGGTCAGGACCGGCAGGCCGAGCTCCTGGCGCAAGTCCGCAAAGACCGGCAGGGCTTTGACAAGCCCGAGGCCGCGCCTGCCCGACAGGCTGGTGCGGTTCGCCTTGTCGAAGCTCGTCTTGTAGACGAGGCCCAGCCCAAGCCGGCCGCAGATCTCCTTGAGCCTCCCCGCCACCATGAAGGCGTGATCGCGGCTTTCGAGCTGGCAGGGCCCGGCGATGAGGGCGAGCGGCAGGCGGTTGCCGAAGGAAACATTGCCCGCGGTGACGACGGCATTGGTTTTCATGCGGAATAGGCCATGAAAGTGCCGGAGCCGTGGGCGTAGAGCTTGCCCGCCTCGTCGACGATTTTGGCCTCGGCGGTGGCGAGGCGGCGGCCGAAATGCAGGACCGTCCCGGTGCACAGCAGCCTTCCCGTGCCTGCGTCGATCTTGCGGACGTAATTCACCTTGAGTTCGACCGTGCCGAAACCGGCGCCCTCTCCCATTTTGGTCTGGATGGCGCAGCCCAGCGCCGAATCGATGAGGGTCGCGGCATAGCCGCCATGCACGCGCTGTTGCGGATTGTAGAAACGGGCCGACGGGAAGGCCTCGAAGGTGGCGCTGCCCTCGGCCGCCTCGATGAGCCGCATATCGAGCGCCTCGGCCATCGGCGAGCGGTGCCACTCGGCGATCATCTTCCGCAGATGGACAAGGCCGGAAGGCGGCTCGAATTGGGTTGTTATGCCGGTCATCGCGGCATGCTTACGACAGGCGCGACCGGAATGGTAATGCCTTTTTCGCGGAAGGCCTTGAGAATTTCGTAGCGCAGGTCGCTGGCCACGAAGACGCCCTCGAAGACATCGGCGACATGCGCCTTGATCTCGAATTCGATCGCATAGGCGCCGAACCGGGCGAGCGTGATCTGGGGTTCGGGATAGGTGAGCACCTTGGGATGGGCGCGGGTGAGATGGGTCAGCAGATCGCGCACCGCTTCGGCATCGCTGTCATAGGCGGCGCTCACAGTGACGGTGAAACGGCCCAGCGTGTCGTCGTGGGTCCAGTTGCGCACCGCCTCGGCGATGAGATTGGAATTGGGCACGATGATGGTGCAGTTGTCGAAGGTCTCGATCTCGGTCGAGCGCACGTTGATGCGCTTGATCATGCCTTCGCCGGCGGGCAGCACCACCCAGTCGCCGACCCTGACCGGCCGCTCGGCCAGGAGGATCAGGCCGGAGACGAAATTGTTGACGATCGACTGCAGGCCGAAACCGATGCCGACGCCGAGCGCCCCGGCGACGAGGGCGAGATTGGAAAAGTCGAGACCGGCGGCGCCGAGCGCGAAGCCGCTGGCGAGAATATAGCCGGCATAGCTCGCCCCCTTCCTGACCGAGTCCTGGACGCCCTTGTCGATACGGGTTTCGGCCAGGATGCGCCGGTCGAGCCAGCGCACCACCAGATTGGTGAAGGCGATGCCGGCGATGAGGACCAGGACGACCAGCAGCACCGACCACAGCGAGACGGTCACGTCGCCCACCTTGAAACCGAAGAAGGCCTTGTTGAGGAGCGCCCGGAAATCCACCCAGGTCACCGTCCATTGCAGGAACAGCAAGGGCAGACCGGCCATGATCAACAGGACGTCGGCCACGGTGCGGAACAGGAGACTCAGGCGCTCGATGGCGCGCTCGCCAAGCCCCGAGGTGCTACGCAACAGGCGGCCGAAGCGGCTGTTGGGATCGAAACTCGCCTTGACGGCGGAATCGGCGAGGTGATGCAGAAGAAACAGAACGGCGATCAGCACCGAGGTATCGAAAATCTGCTGGGCGATGAAGCTGCCGAGCGCCACGTAGCCGAAGATCAGCGCCAGCCCCGCCGCCGCCATGGCGAGCCAGATCAAGGGAACGAAGGACGACGCCCAGGCGAAATAGACGCGCTTTGGCGGCGCCTTGTCCGGCAGCCCCGGCTGGTTGCGCAGGCTGAGCAGGATCAGCGAGAGCAGCAGCAGCATGGCCATGGCGACCACCGCCGACTGGCCGATGGTGTAGCCGACCGGCAGATAGAGCGCATCGGCGACGGCGGCCATGCTATCGGCGGCGATCGAGACGAAGGCGGTGAGGGTCGCCAGCAAGGTGAAGCGCTGAGCACTCAGCTCGTCGAGATCGACGATGCGCCAGAGGGGCTCGCCCGGCGCGGCCACCCGGCGCACCGCCACGTGGAAGACGCCGACGATCAGCACGATGTCGAGCGGCGCGTCGACGAGCAATGCGATTCGCGGGGTCAGGAAGCCGCCCATTTCCAGCGACACATTGATGGGGACGATCAGCACCAGCGCCAGAAGCGCGAAAGCGGTGAGCGCGGCGCGCAATACGCGCCAGATGCGGTCGAATTCGTCGGGAGCGCGGGTGACCCGTACGCCGGGACCGAAGCGCAGCCGCAGGCGTTGGCCGAACAGCGCATAAAGCGCCGCGAAACCCGCCAGGCAGGCGGGAGCGAAAAGAAGCCATAGGGCATTGCCGGCGCCCGCCGTCTCGTTCCACCAATTGCCGAGCAGCGCCCCCAGGCGCTGCGCGAAGAGCGCCGCACCGAGGCCGGTATCGCGCCACAGACCGGGATTGAGGATCGACTTTCCGGCTTCGAAGATGCGGCTGAAGAAACGGCTGCGCTGGATCGAGGCGGCGCGGCCCGCCATCTGTTCGGCCTCGACCGCCACCAGTTCGAGTTGCGCGCTGGCGGCCTGCAGGCGGATTTGCGCCTCGCCCAGAATCTTGCGCTGCGCGGCGATGGTTTCAGCCTCGCTCTGGCCTTGGCCGGGTGCGGTGCCGAGCTGGTCGATCTGCTGGGCGACCTCGGCCAGCGGACCGGCGAGAGTCCCGGCCTGGGTGAGCGCCTTGCCGCGGATATCTTCCAGCAGGATGCGCTTTTCGCCCAACCGCGCATCGGTCAGCGTCGGCGACTGCAAATCGGCGGCGATTGCCTGCAATTCGGCGCGAAAGCCTTGGGCGGCGCGCTCGGCCTGGCCGGTCACCGCCTCGTCATAGGCAAAGGCCGCGGCAAGCGTCAGCCATGCGGCGAACGCCGCAAAAGCCCAGAGGCGAAGCATCCGACTGGCCGCCCGCATCGCTACACCAACCGGCTCTGTTCGACCGCCGCCGCGATGAAGGACGCGAACAGCGGATGCGGCTCGAACGGCTTCGACTTGAGTTCCGGGTGATACTGGACGCCGATGAACCAGGGATGGTCGGGATACTCGACGGTCTCCGGCAGGAGGCCGTCGGGCGACATGCCGGCGAAACTCATGCCGGCCTTTTCCAGCCTGTCCCGGTAACGGGTGTTGACTTCGTAGCGATGGCGGTGGCGCTCGGAGATGCGCGTCGCATCGTAGATTGCCGCGATCTTGCTGCCGGGCTTCAGCTCCGCGTCATAGGCGCCGAGCCGCATGGTGCCGCCGAGATCGCCGCCCAGCTTGCGGATTTCCAGCTCGTTGCCCTTCATCCATTCGGTCATGGTGCCGATCACCGGCTCCTTCGTCGCGCCGAATTCGGTGGAGCTGGCATGGGCGATGCCGCACAGGTTGCGGGCCGCCTCGATCACGGCCATCTGCATGCCGAAGCAGATGCCGAAATAGGGAACCTTGCGGATGCGGGCGAAGCTGGCCGCCTTGATCTTGCCTTCCGAGCCGCGCTCGCCGAAGCCGCCGGGCACCAGAATGCCGTGCACCCCTTCAAGATAGGGCGCGGGATCCTGCTTTTCGAAGATTTCCGACTCGATCCAGTCGAGATCGACCTTCACCTTGTTGGCGATGCCGCCATGGATCAGGGCCTCGTTCAATGACTTGTAGGCATCGCGGAGACCGGTGTACTTGCCGACCACGGCGATGGTCACCTGGCCTTCCGGCTGGGTGATGCGGCGCATGATCTCATGCCACTTGGCGAGGTCCGGGTCCCTGGCGCGGGCGATGCCGAAGGCGTCGAGCACTTCCTTGTCGAGGCCCTCGGCATGATAGGCGCGCGGCACGTCGTAGATGCTCTCGACATCGAGCGCCTGAATGACCGCCGACGGCCTGACATTGCAGAACAGCGCGATCTTGCGGCGCTCGTTGACCGGGATTTCGCGGTCGGCGCGGCACAGCAATATGTCGGGCTGGATGCCGATCGAGCGCAGCTCCTTGACCGAATGCTGGGTAGGCTTGGTCTTGAGCTCGCCCGCCGCCGGGATAAAGGGCAGGAGCGTCAGATGGATATAGATGCAGGAGCCGCGCGGGGTTTCCTGGCCGAACTGGCGGATCGCCTCGAAGAACGGCAGCCCTTCGATATCGCCCACCGTGCCGCCGATCTCGACGAGGACGAAATCGAAGCCGTCGTTGCCGTTTCCGATGAAGTCCTTGATGGCGTCGGTCACATGCGGGATCACCTGCACGGTGGCGCCGAGGAAATCGCCGCGCCGCTCCTTGGCGATGATGTCCTGGTAGATGCGGCCCGTGGTGACGTTGTCCTGCCGGTTGGCGTGGCGGCCGGTGAAGCGCTCGTAATGGCCGAGATCGAGGTCGGTCTCGGCCCCGTCGTCGGTGACGAAGACCTCGCCGTGCTGATAGGGGCTCATGGTGCCGGGATCGACATTGAGATAGGGATCGAGCTTGCGCAGCCTGACGGAAAAGCCGCGCGCCAGGAGAAGCGCTCCGAGCGCCGCCGAAGCCAGGCCCTTGCCGAGGGAGGAGACCACGCCGCCGGTGATGAAGATGTACCGCGCCATGGGCTTTCAGCCTACCCCTTCCTCAATACGATTCGAAGCCCGGATGTTGCTTTCCGGGCTCCTGTGGACAGAAGTGAGACACTTACTGTGAAACCGGAACCTGGGGGGCGGCCGGCGGCTTGGGCAACACGCCGCCGGCGGGCTCCGCCGGCTCGCTGGCGGCGGGGGCGGCACCTGTTGCGGCATGAAGTGAATGACGAGAATGACGGATTGCGTGGATGATTAGGTGCTGACGTGATGGAAGCGCTTAGCCGCAATATGGAGAGAACGCAACCGTTGAACAACAGTTTGGTCCCACCGCGGTTATGGGATTTTAGTCATATTCGTGGTCGCTAAAGCGGCGTGTAGTTCGTCCAATGCACTGCCAAGTGATGCTTGCCAAGGAGGCATCACCTTCCAGTTTACTCCATTCTTGACGGGGTCAGTTTTCCCGGCTTGCAGTCACGAGCACTTTTGCCGCCTCGGCATAGAACATTGCCAAGTACAATCCTTCAATCGATTCTACGGGCGGCAATTTTTTCAGTGCAAGGGAGACGCATGCCTTGGCGTCACCGGAGTATCCCTTGTCAGCCAAGAAACCGGCGGACATCAAGAGACCAAACGGAGCCCCCATTCCAGCTCGCTCCAGCTCGCTCCAGCCTCCTCGCTCCAGTGTCGCAACCGCATCCTCCGGACGGTCGAGCTTCAACTGGACGGCTGCCAAATATGATGCTTCTTCTGCTTGCAAACTTGGATCTTCAATCCCGTCGATGATTTGAAGCGCCGCCTTTGCGGCAGTCGCCGCGCCATCGCTATCATGCAATTCAATGAGCGTGAGTGCAATATTTACGTTCCAATCAACCAACCTAGCCGGGTCCTTTTCGACGGCAAGCGCCCTATGAGCGTCGTCAAGTAGCTGCCGGGCTTTTGCGGCCTCACCGCGTTTGGCCGCAATCTGCGCAATTTTGATGAGCACGGCTGCCCCGCCAGAATCTGTGATTTTTGCAAGGAGTGACTCGGCTGAGGTCACGTCTCCGGTGGATAGATAGGCGAGCGCTATCCCAACCCTGATATTGTCCCGCCAGCGCACATCCAGCATCTCATCGGCAAGAGCCGCCGCTTCGGTCAATTGTTTGCGTTCAATCAGTTGCTCAGTGAGAAGCCAAATTGCCGGGTCGCGGGATTCGGCTGAATTACCCATGGGCAGGCCACGTACCCATTCAATTGTTTCACTAACGTTGGCGGACTTGATTCGATGTTTTGCAATTTCCTCCAGGACTGTGTGCCTCAAACCACCAGTTAGACTCTGGGCGATCTTTTCCGCGCCCGCGATATCGCCAGTTTGTGCAAGTGCCCTGCCAAAGGCAGCGATTTCAATTTCGTTTGTCCACCCAGGCCATTCTTTGGAAAACCCGCGTTTGTCCATTCCCTCTCTGGAGATTATTCCAATAATCTTTCGGGCGGCTGCCAAGTCATTGAGCGCAAGCGCGGCATCCATGAGTCGGCCGTCGGCGACCAAAATCTCGGTATTGCCTGCAGTGACAGCTTGGCCAAATCGATGCAGCGCATCATTCAAGGCGGATTGCGCGTTATTAGTCGCTCTGACCCCGACCAGTACCAATATAGCAGCCGCCTGGGCCTTCAGTGTTTTTGAATTCGTCTCAAGTTTGGCGGTGGACTCCAAGATCGCTTGCGCGGCATTGTGAATAGGCGACAAGTCCGCATCACCCGGAGGATATTTTGTGAGGTTCTCCTGAACGAAATATGAAAGTTGCTCAGCTCCGAGACCGGCAGCTGTGACTGCTGCTGCGTCAAAATCGCCTGCCATGGCTTGAATGGAAGCAATTTCCCGCAAGATGCTTTGAATGTTCCCCGAGACGACGGACTTCTCAATCTCATCGACGACTTTGTCCGCAATAACCCGTTGCGCCTCATGGGTCAGCTTAAGAGAAGATTCGAGGAGGCATGAGTAGGTTGGATCGGTGACGCAGTCCGCCTTTGCTTGGTTGAGTGGAAGCAAGACCATAATGGTCAACGCGATAGCCGCCAACCGAAGTATCATGACGTCCTCCCGCTAGTGGAGTGAACACACCTTCAGCATTCCATTGGCGCAAATTGGACAAAACCCATAAACTAACCCGGCGCCAGCCGCGAATATCAGGTGCGTTTTATACGATGTTCCCACAACCGAGTGATCTTAGGCCTGTCAGCGCTAAGAAGGAAGCCCCGGGAATGGCTCAGCGAGCTACGACGTTTTCCCGTAGCTGAAACGCAACGTGCAGCGGAGCGCGGCCGGCAATCATCGCGGGCTTGCGGTTCAGGGTGATCCCGGCCCCTGTGGACAGAAGTGAGACACTTACTGTGAAACCGGAACCTGCGGGGCTGCCGGCGGCTTGGGCAACACGCCGCCGGCGGGCTCCGCCGGCTCGCTGGCGGCGGGGGCGGCACCCTGTTGCGGCGCCAGCGTATCGATCAGCGAGCCGCCGGGCCCGCCGCGCGTCGCCAGTACGGTGAGGGTGATCGAGGTGACGAAGAAGGCGACCGCCAGATAGGCCGTGGTGCGGGTCAAGGCATTGCCGACGCCGCGGGAGGAAAACAGATTGCCGCCGCCGCCCGAGCCGATGCCCAGCGCGCCGCCTTCCGAACGCTGCAGCAGCACCACGCCGATCAAGGCGAGTGCCACGATGAGATGAATGACGAGAACGACGTGTTCCATGGGATGATCCGTAATGGCCTGATCTTGGCGCGACGCTCTAGCGCGGATATGGGGCGGACGCAAGTTTGCGGCGAGGCGCCGACTGGCGAAATCGCATGCCTTGTCAATGGTCAGTGGCTGGCATACGCTGAATATCGAGGCCGCTGGATACAGTTGGGAGGAGAGGATGACTCTTGCAACCCGGATT
Organism: Hyphomicrobiales bacterium; assembly: GCA_052386315.1. Lineage (GTDB taxonomy): Bacteria > Pseudomonadota > Alphaproteobacteria > Rhizobiales > Aestuariivirgaceae > Aestuariivirga. The sequence continues at coordinate 27,870 of JBQTKG010000087.1, read as the reverse complement.
GTTTGCACGGTATTTGCCCTGGTATTATCGGCCCTGGCGGCTTTCGCCGCGCCCGTGGTCGCGGTCGCGCCGGCCGTGGGGCCGCCCACCTCCAAGACCACCGTCTTCGGCACGGGTTTCGGCGCCTTCGCGGCGATCGACGTCTATTTCGACACCACACATCTTTGCCTTGCCTTCGCCAACGGCGTCGGCGCGGTCAATTGTGCAATCAAGGTGCCGAAAGACGCCCAGCCGCAGACCCACTGGGTGTCGATGCTGCAGCGGAGCACCGGCACCGGTGCGCAGAAAGCCTTCCTGGTGCGCACCGACTGGGCGCAGTTCCATGGGCGCAACGCGGCGCATACGGGGCTCAATCCCTTCGAGAACACGCTGAATACCGGCAATGTCGCCGATCTCGATACGCTGTGGTCGGTGCCGATCGGGCCGAGCGGCACCGAGAGCTCGCCGGTGATCGCGGGCGGCAGGGCCTTTGTGGGCGGATCAGACGGCAAGCTTTATAGCTTCATCGCCACCACCGGTGGGGCCATTGCCGGCTTTCCCAAGACATTGACCGGGCCCGTTACCAACAGCACGCCCGCCGTCGGCTTCGGCAATGTTTATGCCGGCACGGGTGCGCCCGACAACAAGCTCTACGCCTTCAATGCCACGACCGGGGCGAGTGTTGCCGGTTTCCCGAAGCAGCTTGGCGGTACGATTTTCGCTTCTCCCACTCTGTATGGCGGCAATGTCTATGTCGCCTGTGCCGATGGCAAGGTCTATGCCTTCAATGCCACGACGGGTGCCACGGTTCCCGGTTTTCCGATAATTGTCGGTATAGGCGCCTCCCTCAATGCGACTGTTTCGATTGTCAATGGCCGCATGTTCGTGGGGTCGCAAGGTGACAGCCTCCATGCTTTCGATGCCTTGACCGGCGCGGCGATCACCGGCACGGCATTTCCGGTGGTCACGTCTGACAACATATTAAGCACCCCCGCCATCGCCAGTGCGCAGGTGTTTGTCGGTGACACCACTGGCAAGCTCTATGGCGTGCGCGCCGCCAATGGCACCCCATTGTCGGGTTTCCCGACGCCAATCACTTTCAGCGCTGTGTTCAGCAGCCCCGCAGTGGGCGGCGGACGGGTGATTTTCGGGTCAGCCGATGGATTCGTTTACGCCAGACGGACGAGTGACGGAGTTCTTTTGTGGAGCAGCGGGCTCGACGCGGGCATTAGCGGTTCGCCGGTCATCGCCAATGGTGTCGTTTACATAAACAGCTCCATCAGCCTCTATGCGCTCAATGCAACAAACGGCTTGGTGCTGTGGCGGGCGGGGATTGTAAGTGCCGCCTTCGCCTTCGCCTCTCCGGTCGTCGCCAACGGCATGGTCTATCTGGCCTCGGCCGACGGCAATCTCCACGCCTTCAGCGTGCATGGCGAGTTGCCTGCCGCACCGCTCGGCGTCAGACCGGCGCTGTCGTCGCTCAAGCCCGATCTGTCGCTGAAACCGGTGCGAGCGCCAGCGCGTTGATTCATGCTGCGCGACACCCCCAAGTGTGTCATCGCCGGATTTATTCCGGCGACCCATTCCTCCGTTTACGGATGAATAATCCACCCTTCTCCCACGGAGTGGGAGAAGGTGCCGCGGAACGCGGCGGATGAGGGCTCGAGGATCACGGACCCTCACCCGGCGAGGCCTTGCGGCCTCGCCACCCTCTCCCACTTGCGTGGGCGAGGGATGGTGTTAGCGGTCAATATCCCGGCAGCACGACGAGGCGCGGCGTCTCGGGAAGGGATTCCGCCGACACCGCCAGCACCGGAGACGTGTGCGTTTCGAGCGCGAATTCGCGGCCCATGATGGCGATGAAGCGGTTGAGGGTGGCGGGGCCGAAATAGTGCATGGGGATCACGACGCGCGCTTTGAGCGCCTTCAGCACTTCCAGCATGTTGGCCTGCGCCATGGTGTAGCCGCCGTCGACCGGCACCAGCACGATGTCGAGCCTGCCGATCATGGCGAGGCGGCCGGCGTCGAGCTCGTGATGCAGGTGGCCGAGATGGCCGATGCACAGGCCGGCCATGTCGAAGATAAAGATCGAGTTGCCGTCGGGCATGCGGCCCACGGCGCCGCCGCGGATATCGGTGGTCACATTGCGGATGCGCACGTCGCCGATGGCGAGATCATGCTGCGCCGGACCGCCCTCCGGATTCCAGCCGCGCAGCACATGGCGGATGGCGGGATCGGGATAATCGGTAAAATGCGACGGGTGCGCCCGGTTCATGGTCGCCACATCCGGAACCGCGCCGCCGTAATAGCCGGCATAGTCGGTGACGATCTTCACCCCGCCCGGGCTTTCGATGAGGAAGCTCGAATGCCCGAGGAAGGTGAGCCGCACCTGGTTCTCTTCGACGGCCGCTTCGGCAAGGGCGGCGGGCAGGAGGCGCGGGCGGGCGCCCGCCATGGCGAGGCAGTCGCTGGCGAGCGCCGCGGCGGGCGTTGCCGGGAAAATCCACGCGAACGCGAAGAGCGCAATACCGAGAAACCGGCGGCGCATGAGGGGTCCTCTCCAAAGCCGGCTCAAGCCGGCGGCTGTCCCTTCCTGTAACTATAGCGGAAGGTGCAGCAGGGCGCACCCTGCATGATGGTTTGCTTGCGCTCCAGCGCGATCGCCGGATCGTAGCCCTCGCAGAAGGTGCCGTCGCGGTTGCAGGAGAGGAGATGGCCGATATGGCCCAAGCCCATCTCGCGGTACATCTCGGCGTATTTGCAGCGGGTGACATCGAAATCGAATTTCGTATCGCCGGCTTCCAGCACATTCATTTCGAGGGCGCCATCGGCCATCCACCATTCGTAGAGCTTGATGAAGCCGGCCATCGAGGTGACGCCGCCCGGCGCCTTCCCGGCGAACTCCCTGCCCTCGGCGATCGCCGCCTTGCGGATCGCCGCATCGAGGATGGCGGCGGCTTTCGCTTCGCCCACCTGCTTCACCATCTCTTCGTAGATGGGTTTGATCACCTCCGCCTGCAGGCGGCGCTTGGTTAAGGTGGGGAGTTCGGTCATGGGTTACTCCGGGTTCATGCTTAACCTAACAGACATCGTCACCCCGTCGAAAGGCGCTATCGTATGCACAGGACGGCCTCTCCCCAACTTCCCCTTCGCCCTGCCGCTTGCGGCGGGGAGAAGGGGAATTTCTGAGATGTCGGCGCTCTGAGCCTGTGTGAATCCGATAGCGTCGAAAGACGGGATCCACGGCAGCAATGGATTCCGGCTTGCGCCGGAATGACGGTATTTAGATCTATGTTTTTGTTACTACAATATTGACAACCTGAAATATTGTTGTTACATAAATTAATGCGGCTCACATTCGATCCGGCGAAGCGCGACAAAACCTTGGCGGAACGGGGTCTTGATTTCGGCGATGCTGGAAAAGCGTTTGCCCATAACCATCTGACTGTCGCCGATGACCGGCGCGACTATGGCGAGCAGCGGTTTGTCACCGTCGGATGTATCGGGACGCGAATGGTGGTCCTGGTATGGACGCCACGGCAAGGTGGCCGCAGGATCGTGAGCATGAGGAAGGCCAATGACCGCGAACAGAAAATCTACGCGCCGCAGCTGGCGTGATCCAGATGACGCACCCGACCTGTCGCGCGGCAAGTGGCGGCAACGGATGGCGCGCGCCGATGTGATGGCCGGCAATAAGGTTGTCCGGCGCGGGCGGCCACCCTCGGAGACGCCGAAGGTCTCGACCACCATCCGTCTCGATGCCGATGTGGTCGCCTTTTTCCGCGCAGCCGGGCGCGGCTGGCAGACCAGGCTCAATTCCGTGCTGCGGAAAGCCGCCGGGCTGTGAGTGTTATGCGCCGCCGACGAGCGCGCGGTTGAAGTTGGCAGCGGCCATGAGTTCGGCCATTGCTATTCAATTGGATGCAGTCGCCGTCAATTTCAAGCCGAGAGACGTCATTAGCTTGTGGACTGTTGCGTATCTGAGTTTCGATTCCGGGGCCAAGGCTTTATTTCGGCAATGGCCACCTCGCTATCGAGATACCGGGCCGCATCGAATTTTTCGAAGCTTTTCATGTCGTCGTCGTTCCTATCATCCGCGCAATGCGTTGGGCGCGCTTAATGTCGTGGTCCTGAGTTTTCTTTTCGCCGCCGAGCAGCAAGAGATACAGGAACTTTCCGCGGCGGAGCGAAGGATCGTGTACACTAATGATTGTATCCTCTTGGATACGCAATGTCATCAAGATGATTTCAGGGGCGCTCACATATACACCTTGATGATGCCGTTGAAATCGGCGGCCTTGAGGCTGGCGCCGCCGGCCAGCGCGCCGTTGACATTGGCCGCACCCATCGGTTCATCAACGCCCTTCCGCCGGCCCGCCGTTCCCGCTATGCCGCGCCGGATGACCAGGAAACCGGCCACACCCCAGAAGCACAGCCGACTGCCCAGCGAGGCCGAAATTCTCGACTTCATCCGCGACGCGCCCGGCGCCACGGCCAAGCGCGACATCGCCCGCGCCTTCGCCGTCAAGGGGGCGGACCGGATCGCCTTGAAGCAGCTCCTCAAGCGCCTCGCCGAGGAGGGCAAGCTCGCCGGAAACCGAAAGAAGCTCATCGACAGTTCCGCCCTGCCCCCGGTCGCGGTCCTCGAAGCGATGGGCGTCGATCCTGACGGCGAGGCCTGGGGCGAGCCCATCGAATGGGACGAAGCCGGATCCGGCAAGCCGCCACGCGTGCTGATCGAAGCCCGCGAAGCAGCGCCCCGCCGGGGCGACCGGGTGCTCGCCAAGATCGCGCCGGCCCGCGGCGGCCGCTACAAGTTCAGGGGCTTCGTCATCCGCAAGCTCGACGACCGCAGCGGCCGCGTCCTCGGCGTCTATCGCATCGCCAAGGGCCATGGCGCCCGCATCGTGCCGGTCGACAAGAAAGCCCGCCACGAATTGCAGGTCGCGGCGGGCGCCGATCAGGGCGCGCAGAACGGCGAACTGGTCGAAGCCGAAATTGCCGAAGGCCCCGGCCGCGGTCTCCCCATCGCCCGCGTGCGCCGCCGCCTCGGCGATCTCACCGACCAGCGCAACATCTCGCTCATCGCCATTCATCAGCACGGCATACCGGACCGCTTTCCCGAGCGGGCGATCGCCGAATCCGAAAAGCTCAAGCCGTTCGCAGCCGCCCGCCGCAGCGATCTCAGGCACCTGCCGCTGGTCACCATCGATCCCCCCGACGCCCGCGACCATGACGATGCCGTCTGGGCCGCACCCGATCCCGCAAGCGGCGGCGTCGATGTGATCGTCGCCATCGCCGATGTCGCCCATTATGTGCGCCCGGGAACCGCACTTGACCGCGAAGCGCGGCTGCGCGGCAATTCCGTCTATTTCCCCGACCGCGTCGTGCCCATGCTGCCCGAGCCCATTTCCAACGATCTGTGCTCGCTGCGCGAGAAGCAAGACCGCCCGGCGCTCGCCTGCTTCATGCATTTCGACAAGTCGGGGCGCAAGACCAGGCACCGCTTCGAGCGCGTCATCATGCGCTCGGCCGCCAAGCTCTCCTACGAGGAGGCGCAAGCGGCGATCGACGGCCGCCCCAATGCCAAGACCGAGATGCTCGTCGGGCCGGTGCTGCTGCCCCTGTGGAGCGCCCATGATTTGCTGATGAAAGGCCGCAACGCCCGCCAGCCCCTTGAACTCGATCTCCCCGAACGCAAGCTCATCCTCGATGCCCATGGCCTGATCGAGCGCGTGGTGACGCCGCTGCGCCTCGATGCCCACAAGTTGATCGAGGAATTCATGATCCAGGCCAATGTCGCCGCCGCCGAGGAACTGGAGGCGAGGAAGACGCCGCTCATCTACCGCGTGCACGAGCCGCCGAGCGCGGAAAAGCTCCGCGCGCTTTCCGAATTCCTGCGCACCGTGGAGATGAGCATGCCGCTCGGCCAGGCGATGCGGCCCCAGCACTTCAACCGCATCCTGGCCGAGGTGCGGGGCAAGGATTACCAGCATCTGGTCAACGAGGTCGTCCTGCGCACCCAGGCCCAGGCGGTCTATTCGCCCGGCAACAAGGGTCATTTCGGCCTGTCGCTCGGCCGCTATGCGCATTTCACCTCGCCCATCCGCCGCTATGCCGATCTGATCGTGCACCGCGCGCTGATCTCGGCCCTGGGCTTCGGCGAGGATGGTCTGTCGACGGACGATATCGCGCGGCTCGACGAGACGGCCGCCATGATCTCCGACGCCGAGCGCCGCGCCATGGCCGCCGAACGCGAGACCGTCGACCGGCTCATCGCCGCGCATCTCGCCACCCAGACCGGTGCCGTCTTTCGCGGCCGCATCGGCGGCGTCGTCGGCGCCGGGCTTTTCGTCACTCTCGATGACTCGGGCGCCGACGGTTTCGTGCCGGTCAGCACCCTGGGCCGCGATTATTTCGTCTACGACAAGACGCGCCATGCGCTGATCGGCGAGCGCAGCGGCGAGACCTGGCAATTGGGCGACCGCGTCGAAGTCCGCCTCGTCGAGGCCGCGCCGGTCTCCGGCGGCCTTCGCTTCGAGATCGTCTCCGGGCCGCGCGAGGGCAAGCCCCTGCCCCGCCGCGCCGCGCGCATGAGCCGCCAGTCGTCCAAGACGCGGGGCCGCCGCGGATGAGCGCCGCCATTGCGCATGCCCGGCCCATGAGTGCCAAGCCGCAACGTCCTCGCGATGCCGCCACCCTGATCGTCATCCGCCGCGACGGCGGCATCCCACGCATCCTGCTCGGCCAGCGCCATGGCGGCCACGCCTTCATGCCCAACAAATTCGTCTTTCCCGGCGGCCGCCTCGATGCCGCCGATTGCCGCGCCCGCCCCCTCCGCGATCTCGACGCCGCAACGCTTGCGAAACTCACCATTCGCATGCGCGTCAAGCCGACACCGGCACGCGCCCGCGGTCTTGCCCATGCGGCGATCCGCGAAGCTTACGAGGAGACCGGCCTTCTGGTCGGGCGCGCCTCGCCTGCGGAGGCGCCCGATCTCTCCGGCCTCGTGTTCTTCGCCCGCGCCGTAACGCCGCCGGGCCGCAGCCGCCGCTTCGATTCGCGCTTCTTCGTGGCCGATGCCGCCACCGTCGGCAATCTCGACCGCCCCGAACATGAAGGCTCCGGCGAACTGCTCGATGTGCGCTGGTTCACTCTTGCCGAAGCGCTCGCCCTCGATCTCCCGGCGATCACCAAGGACATTCTCGCCCGCCTGGCGCCCTGGCTCGACAAGGGCCGGCTCCCCGGCCACGATTGTCCGGTTTCGTTCCAATATTCCCGCCGCGGGCACTGGCATGAAGACACGATTTGAGGCCATTGCCTTGACTTTACCCGGGGGTTCGGGTCTATCCCCGGCAAATCCCGAGCGGAGACCAGAATGGCCAAAGGCAACGTCATCAAGATCAAGCTGCAGTCGACCGCGGACACCGGATATTTCTACGTCACCAGGAAGAACTCGCGCACCAAGACCGAGAAGATGTCGCTCAAGAAATACGATCCCGTGGCGCGCAAGCACGTCGAGTTCAAGGAAACCAAGATCAAGTAATCCGTTTTCCATCCGGCCTTAGCGCATGTTCCGCCAAAGTGTACACACTTTGGCGACAAGAACATGCGCCAAATTATTGACTTGGCGCGTTTTCTTGTCCGAAAAGCGATTCCACTTTTCGGGAAAACGCGCTGGGGGGCGCCGCCGGAAGCGGTGCCTTTGCTTTTTGGGAGACAAGGCGCCGGCCCGGGGCAAGGGGATCGAGGAGGCCACTCGGTTCCGTCCCGGGCCGGCTAAGCCCCGCGTCTCAGGAGATGCGGCGGACCTGATCCGTGGGGCATGTCATGAAGCCCGTCTGCGGGCCTCGCTGAAGGTGCTGGCGGAGCGGAATTCTGGAAGTGCCTGCGCCGCTCCGCCGGAGTGCCCGCTGGGGGCCTTGGTTAGGGACTCCCGACAGTCCCGAATTCGCTTAAAGTTTTACGCGAAAGCGGCGCAATTTTCCAGCGCAAGTATTGGTAAATACTCGCTTTTCCAGATTAACCTGAATCGTTATGGTAAATTACGGCGTGGGGGTCCCGTCATCGACATCCGGGAGATGCATTTCCAGCGGCATCTGCTCATCGCCCTCGAGCGGGTCTTCGTCGGGCGCCAGTTCGCCGCCGCTCAGCGGCGCGGGAATGTCAAATCCGGGCGGCAGATTGGCATCGAGGAGGCCCGCGCCTTTCAATTCCTGGAGGCCCGGCAGGTCGTTCACGCTGGCGAGGCCGAAATGTGCGAGGAATGCCACGGTCGTGCCGTAGGTCACCGGCCGGCCCGGGCTGCGGCGGCGGCCGCGCATCGTCACCCAGCCGATTTCGAGCAGCATGTCGAGCGTGCCCTTGGAGATCGCCACGCCGCGGATATCCTCGATGTCGGCGCGCGTCACCGGCTGGTGATAGGCGACGATCGCCAGCGTTTCCAGCGCCGCTCTCGACAGCCGCTTCTGCTCCACCGCCTCGCGGCGCAGGATGAAGCTCAGATCCTCCGCCGTGCGCAGCGTCCACTTGCCGGCGATCTCGACCAGACTGACGCCGCGGTTGGCGTAATTGGCTTTCAGGTCGGCGAGCAGCGCCTCGGCGTCGGCGCCCTCGGGCAGGAAGCTCTTGATCTTGTCGATGCCGATGGGCTCCGCCGCCGCGAACAGCATGGCTTCGACGATGCGCAGATGCTGGTTGCGGTCGGCGCGCGGATGCATGGTCACTGTCGCACCCGCCGCGGCGGCGTCATCGCCGGTGTCCATGCCGATTGCCTGCGCGCCTGTCTGAACCATCGTCATGTTCCCAACATCCGCTTAACCCACCCGTGCCCGGCGCATGTAGAGCGGCCCATAGGCATCATCCTGGCGCATTTCGATCAGCCCCTCGCGGACCAGTTCCAGGCTCGCCGTAAAACTCGATGCCTTGACCGAGCGGCGAAGTTCCACATCCTCCAGGTAATCCGCCAGCCAATCGTCGAACGTGCCCCAGTCGTCCATCGCTCCGATAAGACGCTCGAGTGCCGCCCGCGCCTCCTTGATCGAGAAAGTCGGCAGCTTGTGCACCGTATAGGATTGGTGGCGGAGCTTTTTCTGCCGCCGCTCGGCATACGCCTTGAGCAAGTCGATGAGGTTGTCGGCATATTCGCGCTTGGTCTCGAACACCAAGGGCTCGGGGCTGCCGCGGCCGAACACGTCGCGGCCGAGCAGATTGCGGGCCATGAGCCGCGCCGAGGCCTCGCGCATCGCTTGCAGCCGCTTCAGCCGGTAGGCGAGCCGCGCCGCCATGTCTTCGGCCGGCGTTTCGTCGGTATCGGCGGAAGTTGGAATGAGCAGCCGCGATTTGAGATAGGCGAGCCAGGCGGCCATCACCAGATAATCGGCGGCGAGATCGAGCTGCAGCTTGCGCGCCCGCTCGATGAAGGCGAGATATTGCTCGGCCAGCGCCAGAATGGAAATCCGCGAAAGATCGACCCGGTGGTGGCGGGCCAGTTCGAGCAGCAGATCGAGCGGGCCCTCGAAGCCGGCCACGTCGATGATCAGCGTGTCGCCGGGTTCCTCCGCCGGATCGCGCCGCAGCGGACCCTCGCCGTCGGGCCAGTGGCCTGCCGTCTCATCGCTGATTTGGGCGTTCAACGCTGTCTCCCCTCCCGCCGCCCGAGGTCTAGCAAGTCCGGGCCGCCGATTCGACTGCTGCAACCGAGTTTATCCCCAGATTCACCCGGAGGCGAGGGCGTCGAGATCGGCCAGCGCAGCCTGGATATCGTAGGCTTGCGGTTTGCGCGCCGATTTGAGCGCCGCCCTGGCGCGGCGCAGCGCCTTGCCCTTGAGCACGCCCGCCGCCGCCGCCACCTGTTCCATCTCGCCCAGATCGCCGTTGCAATGCAGGATCACGTCGCAGCCCGCCGCCAGCGCCTGCCCACATTTCTCGGCGATGCTGCCGGACAGGGCCTTCATCGACAAATCGTCGGTCACGAGCAATCCGCGAAATCCGATCTCGCCGCGGATCACCGACTTGACGATCTTGCGCGACAGCGTCGCCGGAAACTTCTTGTCGAGCGCGGTGTAAACCACGTGCGCCGTCATCGCCATGGGGGCATCGGCGAAGGCGGCAAATGGCGGGAAGTCGGATTGCCGCAAATCTTCGTGGCTCGCATCGACGACCGGCAAGGCCAGATGGCTGTCGGCCATGGCGCGGCCATGTCCGGGAATATGCTTGATCACCGGCAGCACGCCGCCGTCCATCAATCCCGCCGCATGGGCGCGCGCCAGCGCCATGACCTGCTCGCGGTTCAGGCTGTAGGCCCTGTCGCCGATCACGTCATGGCTGCCCGGCTGCGGCAGGTCGAGTACGGGCAAGCAGTTCGCGGTAATGCCGGCGGCGAGGAGATCGTCCGCCATCAGGCGGCCAACATGACGCGCCGCGCGCAGCGCGGCCAGCGGGTCTTTCCCATAGAGATCGCCATAGGCCCGCGCCGCTGGATATTTTCGCCAGGCATTGGAGGCGGGCGGCCCCAGCCGCTGCACCCGGCCACCCTCTTGATCGACGAAAACCGGCGCATCGCGCCGCCCCACCGCTTCGCGAAAGGACGCCGTCAATGCCTTCAGTTGTTCGGGCGCCTGGCAGTTCCGCTTGAAAAGAATCAGGCCCCACGGACTGGATCGTTCCAGAAATCCGATCTCGGGCGCCGACAGGGAAGGCCCGGCACAGCCGGTGATGAATGCGCCGATGCGCTGCATGATCGGCCGGTCCGGCTGCCGCTATTGCTTGCGGACCAGGCAATCGCGCTCGCCGGCGGCGACCAGCGAGCTGCACAATTTCACGGCCTGCTCGCGTGCGGCCAGCGGCCCGAGGCCCAGGCGGTAGCGGGTGCTTCCCGACACCGTCGCCTGGCTGATGCGCGGCGGCAGTCCGCCGATGATGCCGGGATGTTTCGCCTTCAACCGGCCATACTCGGTCTGCGCCTCGGCCTCGCTGCGGAACGAGGCAAGCTGCACCACATAACCGCCGCCCGCCGCGGCGCTGGACGAGCTCTGCTGTTGCGGCGGCGCCGGTTCGGGCAGCGTAGCAACCTGCTGAGCGGGCTCAGGCGCGGACGCGTCCGCAGCCGAAGTGCCGGACTGGGCCGCAGCCGATTGCGTGGCGCTGTCGCTCTTGCCGGCGCCTTGAAAGAGATCGAACAAGGTCTTTTTCTTTTTCGTCTCGGTCTGTGTATTCGCCGCGGCGGTGTTCTGCGGCGAGCCGGTGGCGGACGCGGGCGGAACATACTCCGCAGGAGGCACGAGAACCACCGGCTCGGCTCCCCGCGCCACCTGTTCACCTGTTTGCTTCTTCGCAGCTGTACTCTTCGTCTCTGTCTTCTTTACGACCGGCTCCGCCGGGGCGATGGGAGCGGGCTCGGGCACCGTGGCAACAGTTTCCGCCGGAGCGGGCGGCAGCAATGCGTCGGCGGCCGTATCCGACGCAGGCTCAGGCTGCGCCACCACCGCGTCCGTATCGGTTAGTTTCCTCGCAATGGTCTGCTGCTCCGGTGTCTGCGATATCGAGCCTTGGGTATTGCCGTCACCGGTTCCTCCCTCGCCCGGCGGCGGCGGCAGCGCCAGAGGTTCGGACTCGCTGTCCGGCGAGGTTCCAGCAGGCGGCTGTGAGGCTTCGGAGGCGGCGGGTTGCAGCGACTCGGGCGCGATCGGCGGCGCCTCGGCCGGCGCTATCTTCTCGCCGCTCACTTCCTGGTCGCCGACAATGCGGTCGTAAATCTGCTTCTTATTCGCCGTTCCGACTGTAGCGGCATTGTCTACCGGCTGCTCGGCCGCGGTCTTCGCCGGCTGTTCGGGTGCGGCGACGACCGGCACAGTGTCGGGCGTCGCGGTCGCGGCCGTGTTCTTGATGTGAGTCTGGTAGTACCAGATGACGCCGAAGGTCGCCACGGCGGCAATCAACAAGGCGAGCAAGAGCAGCCAAGGTCCGCTCGTGCGGCGGCGGTCATCCTCGTAACCGTCTTCGACTTCGCGATAGGCGGTGTCGTACTCACTGGCGCTGGCCCGCCGGCGCGGCCGCGAGGGTTCATCCTCGAACACATCGCCATAGTCGTCGGCCGCAACGCCGTGGCGCGCGCGCGGCGGCATGCCGCGGGCCAGACGCGGATCGCCTTCGAGGCCGCCATCGCCGTAACCGGCGCCAGTCTCCGGGCCGCGCCAGTGCGTCTCCTGTCCGGGACGTGCGCTGCCATGTCTGGGATCGGCATAGTCGGGTGGCACGGTTCCAGCAGGCAAATAAGAACGGGCCGTAGACCCGCCGGCCCTGAACGGCTGCGGCGGCGCGGCGGCCGGATCGATCGGCCGATAGGAACTGGGCGCCTGCGGCCGGTATTGCGGCTGGCCCGGTGGCACAGGCGGACGTGCCAGCGACGGGAGCCGGTCGCCGCCCAAAGCCGGACGCGGCGGCACCAGAGGCGGCGGAGCTGCCGCGGAACGGGGTTTTGGTGGCGGCGGCAATTCGCGCGGAGGCGCGGACTCGGCCTTTGCCGGGCTCGGTTCCTCATCGGCGAACATGAATTTTGGCTTGCCCTGCTCGGCACGCGGTTCGGGCCTCGCCAGATAGGATGGCTCCGCGGCAGGCGCGGGGGGCGGCACGAATTTCGCTTCGGCACGCTCGCGCGCCGCGCTCACGCGCTGCTCGGCGAGCTTCTCCGCCGCCGCCCTTTGGTTGCGAAGCTTATCGGCCAGGGCCTCGGCGTTCGGAGCAGGCGGACTCTTGGGCGTGGTGGCGCGCGGCGCCATCGGCGCCGGCTTGGCAACCGGCTGCGGGACCTTGAGCGCCGGCGGCGGGGCGGCAGCTTTGAATTCACCGGAAATCTTTGGCATGTCCTTGCCGCCGATGCCGAGGCGTTCCCGCCAGCTGCGCTTGTCCGCGCCGGAGCCGTTGGAGGAATTTTGATCCATTACAAGCCGTTCCGTTCTACATTTCGTCCGCCGGCCTGACGCCGAGGACTCGCAGGCCATTTGCCAAAACATAGCGAATCGCACGCAGGAATGCGAGCCGCGTTACCGTAATCCTAACGTCATCTTTCAAAATAAACCTTAATTGAGGCGACTCTTTGCCCTTGTTCCAAAGAGAATGAAAATCGCTGGCTAAATCATAGAGATAGAAAGCGATCCTGTGGGGCTCATGGGCGCGCGCCGCGGCTTCCAGGAGGCGCGGATATTCGCCGATGCGGCGCGTGACCGCCAGTTCGCCGGGATCGGTCAGCAGGCTGAAGTCAGGCTCGCCAGCCGGCACCCCCTCGGCTTCGGCGTTGCGCAGCGCCGAGCAGGTCCGCGCGTGGGCATACTGAACGTAGAAGACTGGATTGTCTTTCGACTGCTCGGTCACTTTGGCAAAATCAAAGTCGAGCGGCGCTTCGTTCTTGCGGTAGAGCATCATGAAGCGGAGGACATCGGGGCCAACCTCGTCGACCACCTCGCGCAGAGTGATGAATTCGCCCGACCGCTTCGACATCCGCACCGGCTCGCCCGCCCGGTAAAGCTTGACCAACTGGCAAAGCCGCACGACGACCTTCACCGCGTGTTTGCCGGCCAGTGCCGCGGCCACTGCCTCAAGCCTCTTGACATAGCCGCCGTGATCGGCGCCGAGCACATAGATGAGCTCGCTAAAACCGCGGCGAATCTTGTTGCGGCTATAGGCCACGTCGGAAGCAAAATAGGTATAGGACCCGTCGGACTTGAGCAGCGGCCGGTCAATGTCGTCGCCGAATGCGGTGGCGCGGAACAGGGTTTGCTCGCGATCTTCCCAATCCTGCGGTACCTCGCCCTTCGGCGGCGGCAGCCGGCCCTGATAAACATGGCCGGCGGCGCGCAGCACCTCGACGGTTTCCCGCACTTCGCCGGAATCGTGCAGCGATTTCTCGGAGAAGAACACTTCCTGGCGGATATTGAGCGCCGCAAGATCTTCGCGGATCAGCTCCATCATCATCGCCATCGCCGTGGCCCGCACGGCCGGCAACCACTGGGACTCGCCGCGGCCGAGCAGGCCGCGGCCATGCTCCGCCGCCAAGGCTGCGCCGACGGGTTTCAGATATTCGCCGGGATAGAGTCCCGCCGGTATTTCGCCGATGGTTTCGCCAAGCGCTTCCCGATACCGCAGGTATGCCGAGCGGGCCAGCGTATCGACCTGGGCGCCGGCATCGTTGATGTAGTATTCCTCGGTGACGGCATAGCCCGCCGCGGTCAGCAGTTTGGCCAGGGCATCGCCGAACACCGCGCCGCGGCAATGGCCGACATGCAGCGGTCCGGTGGGATTGGCCGAGACAAATTCGACATTCGCCGCGATGCCATTGCCGATGTTCGAGCGGCCATAGGCCTCGCCGCCGGCCAGCGCCGATTGCAGCACCTTGGGCCAGAATGCCGGCTTGAGGCGCAGGTTGATGAAGCCGGGGCCGGCGACCTCGGCGGATGCGACGTCGCCGTGCGCGGCAAGCCGCGCCACCAGCATTGCGGCCAGCGCCCGCGGCGGCTTGCCGAAAGCCCTGGCCAAGACCATGGCCGCGTTGGTGGCGATGTCGCCGTGTCCGGGATCGCGCGGCGGTTCTACTGTCACCCCCTCAAGTTCAAGGTGTTGCGCCGCGCCGTTCGCCGCCGCCAGCGCCGCCGCCTCGTTCCGGACGATCCCGAGAAAATCTGCAAAAAGGTTCATCTTGCCCTTGTAAGCCATTGAATTCCCGCAGGTAACCGCGGGCCCTAGCGGAAAAGCGGATCCAGGTCAAACAACCGTTTGTGCTGATCGAGGGCGTAGCGATCGGTCATGCCGGCTATGAAATCGCAAACCTGCCGGGCGAAGCGGCCGCGGTCGTCGCTGAAGGAGTCTTCCTGCCAGTCCGCCGGCAGTAATTTCGGATCGTCCAGATAGGCGGTGAACAGGTCGCGGATCACCCGCTGCGCCCGCGTCATGATCTCAAGCACGCGGGCGTGGCGATACATGCGCTGCGACAAGAAGGATTGCAGCGTCCGGTTCCTCTCCACCATTTGCGCGCTGAAGGCGATCAGCGGTTCGCCGATCAGGCGCACGTCTGTCGCCGAGCTTGGCGCAAAACGCAGAATGCGCTTTCCGGATTCTTCGAGGAGATCGGCGATCATGGCCGAAATTACCCGCCGCACGGTTTCGTGCACGAGCCGCGGCGTCTCGAGCTTCGGATAGGATTTCAGAACGGCGGCCAGGCATTCTCCGGCGAGCGGCACGTCGCCCAGATCAATCACGTTGAACAGACCGGCACGAAGTCCGTCGTCGATGTCATGGGCATTGTAGGCGATGTCGTCGGAAAGGGCCGCAACTTGCGCTTCCGCGGAAGCGAAGGAGGAAAGCTCCAGATCGTGCGCCTGGACATATTCGACGATCGCCTCCGGCAGGCCGGTGTCGCGATAGTGGCCGAGCGCGTGGCCGTCGCGATCGGTCAGCGGACCATTGTGCTTGACCAGACCCTCGAGGGCCTCCCAGGTTAGATTGAGCCCGTCGAACTCGGCATAGCGGCGCTCGAGCCGCGTGACGATGCGCAGCGACTGGGCATTGTGGTCGAAGCCGCCATAGGGCTTCATCAAGGCATCGAGTTCGCGTTCTCCGGCATGGCCGAAGGGCGTATGGCCGAGGTCGTGGGCCAAGGCCAGCGCCTCGGTCAGGTCTTCGTCGAGCCCGAGCGCGCGTACGATCGAGCGGGCGATCTGCGCCACTTCGATCGAATGGGTGAGTCGGGTCCGGTAGTGGTCACCCTCATGGTAAACGAAGACCTGGGTCTTGTGCTTGAGCCGGCGGAAGGCGGTGGAATGAATGATGCGGTCGCGGTCGCGCGCGAAGGGACTGCGCCATGGACTTTCGGCCTCCGCATGCAGCCTGCCCCTGCTCTGTTCCGGGATCAGGCGGAACGCCGCCCACTTTCGCATCATGGCAATTATCCGTTGACAAGCCCTGGCCGAAAACCAACATACACGAACATGACGCCGCCGATCACCCTAACCAGCCGGGCCGCCAGCCGGATCAAGGAAATCCTGCACGCCGATCCGGCGAAAACCGCCTTGCGGGTCGCCGTCAATGGCGGCGGCTGCTCCGGCTTTCAATACGAATTCGCGCTGACCGCAGACCGCAATGACGACGATCTCGTGGTCGAGCGCGATGGCGCGGTGGTGCTGATCGATTCGGTGTCGCAGGCCTACGTCGAAGGATCGGAAATCGACTTCGCCGACGATCTGATCGGCCAGTCTTTCAAGGTCAAGAATCCCAATGCCAAGGCCTCATGCGGCTGCGGCACGAGTTTCTCGGTCTGACGGCGGGCAATCCGCCGATGCTCATCGCCACCTGGAACATCAATTCGATCAAGGCCAGGATCGAGCAGGCGGTGGCGTGGCTGAGGGAAGCCTCGCCCGACGTGGTGTGCCTGCAAGAGATCAAGTGCGAAGACGCGGGCTTCCCGGCGGGCGCGTTCGAAGAACTCGGCTATAATGCCGCCGTTTACGGTCAAAAAACCTACAACGGCGTGGCCATCCTGTCGAAACGGCGTCTCAGCGACATCCGCAGGGGCCTGCCGGGGGGCGGTGACGATCGGCAATCCCGCTATGTCGAGTCTGTGGTCGATTCGGACAGGGGTCCGGTCCGTGTCGCCTCGATCTATCTTCCCAACGGCAATCCTCCGGACACGGAGAAATATCCCTACAAGCTGGCCTGGATGGACCGCCTGATCGCCCATGCCCGCACCCTTCTCGCCCTGGAGGAGCCGCTGGTCATGGCCGGCGACTACAACGTCATACCGAAGGCCCTCGATGCCAGGAACCCGCAAGCCTGGGTAGCCGATGCGCTGTTTCTGCCGCAGACCCGGGCCAAATTCCGCGAACTGAAATATCTCGGGCTGACCGATGCCGTCCGGCTGCATCACCCGGAACAACCGGGATTGTATAGCTTCTGGGATTATCAGGCCGGCGCCTGGCAAAAGGATAACGGCATCCGCATCGATCATCATCTGCTATCGCCGCAGGCGGCCGACCGCCTCGCCGGCGTCCGGATCGACCGTCATGTGCGCGGCTGGGAGCGCCCCTCGGACCATGTTCCCGTCGTCATCGACCTGCAATGAAGAAGCCCGCGGCGTTGCGGCCACGGGCGAAGCAGTTGCAGGTAACGGGTAACCTTACTGCGGAGCCTTGATGCCGAAGGCGGCAAAGCTCGATTCGAAGGGCTTGTAGGCCTCCTTCGCAGTCGCAATATAAAGCTCGCCGAGCTTGCTCCACTGGCCGACAAAAGCCTCGTAGGCTTCCTTGGCGTAGCCCTGCTGGACTTCAAGAGCCTTGTCGAAGGACTTGGACGCAACAGCGCGCTCCATCGCCTCCGAACCACGCTCGAAGGACTTGCGAGAGAAATCGGCAGTTTCCTGGGCGATAGCCTGGAAGCCCTTGGTCAAGGCATTGGCCGAAGTGGTGTAGGCGGCAAAACCGTCCTTGCCAAGATTTTGGATTTCTTCAAATGACTTGATCATCAGCTTCTCCTTTACTGGTGACAGAATGATTCAGCACCTCTGATAAGCAGTGATATATGCACTGCACCATGAATGTCAAGAATTTTGTTGCATTGCAGCAAAAAAAACTTGAGGGATTGTGGCACGGGGCATTTATACTCTGGTAAGTCTGACTGTTCAGAATGGAAGATCGGTTTGGGGATCGGCCGGGGCAGGATCAAGGACATTGTTCCGGCCCGACGGCTAGGTGTAAAAACGGCCCGTGAAGGGCCGGACAGGCGGGGTTGGTATGTTGTCGAGTGACGTAAGGCGGACGGGTGTTACCCTGCGCAGCGGCCGCAAGCTGTTCCTCATTGCGACAATCGTGCTCGCGGCGCTGATCGCGACCCTGTCAGTTTCCGTGCCGGCCGAAGCCAAACCGCGATTTTCCGCCATCGCCGTCGACGCGCGCACCGGCAAGGTGTTGTTCGCCAAGGATGCCGATGGGGTGCGTTACCCGGCCTCGCTGACCAAGGTCATGACGCTCTACCTGGTCTTCCAGGATCTGGAGGCTAACAAGATCAAGCTCGGCACGAAATTGCGGGTCTCGACCCGGGCCGCCGCCATGGACCCGTCCAAGCTCGGCCTCAAGCCGGAAAGCACGATCACAGTCGAGGACGCCATCAAGGCGCTGGTGACCAAGTCCGCCAACGATGTCGCGGCAGCGGTCGCCGAGAACCTGGCCGCATCCGAAACCGGCTTCGCCGCCCGCATGACGAGGACCGCCAAGGAACTTGGCATGACCAAGACGGTGTTCCGCAATGCCTCGGGCCTGCCCGACCCCGCCCAGGTGACGACCGCCCGCGACATGGCAACCCTAAGCCTGCGCGTGCAGCGCGACTTCCCGCAATACTACCCCTATTTCCGCATCAACTCCTTTGTCTATAACGGAAGGACGATCCGCACCCACAACCGGCTGCTCGGCCGCTATGCCGGAACCGACGGCATCAAGACCGGTTATATCCGCGACTCCGGTTTCAATCTCACGACGTCGGCGCGGCGCGGCGACAAGCGCGTGGTGGGCGTTGTCCTGGGTGCCGCTTCCGGCAAGGCGCGCAATGCCTACATGGTCAGCATGCTCGACCGGGTCTTTCCGAAGTGCAAAAACGGCAAGACCATCGCCGCCGTTGCCGGTTCGCCCAAAGGCGCCATCGAGGCGGCGGCACCCTCTGCCAAGCCTGAACAAACACTGGCCGAAAAGCCCTCGGCCATGGAGGCGCTGGTCGCGTCGGCCGGCGAAGCCGGCGACCAATCCGAAGCCTCGGATGAGACGACGGGTTCCACCATCAAGGCCATCGATTCCCTGCCCGGGCCGGCGAAGCCGCAAGTTTTGGAAGCGAGAATTTCCAAGCCGCCCTTGCCGTCGCAGTTGCCATTCGAAGTCAAGGTGGAAGCCCGGGATAGTTCCTGGCACATCCAGATCGGCGCCTATCCCACCAAGCAGGATGCCCAGGCCGAGTTGAAACGCATCCTCGCCGGCTCCAGCTCGAAACTCCTGCAGAATAAGCCCGCCTTCACCGTCACTGTGCAGAAGGGCGATGCGACCATCTATCGGGCCCGCCTCTCGGGCTTTTCCGAGAAGTCCGCCAAAGGCGCCTGCCGGCAGCTCTCAAAACGGAAAGTCGACTGCCTGGCGTTGCCGCCTCATTCCTGAAGCAGAACGTCCTTCGCCTGATTGATCTTGGCGGCGAGATAATCCGATCCCCCCCGGTCGGGGTGGAATTCCTTCATCAGGCGCCGGTGGGCGGCGCGGATGTCGCCGGTTGCGGCACCGGGTTTCAGGCCGAGAACGGCGAAGGCCTCCTGGCGCGACATTGCACCTCCGCCTGGCGCCGCCGCGCCTCCACCGGCGGGTCGGCCCCAAGCGCGGCGCCAATCCGGCTTCGACCGGTCGAGCCAGGCCTCGAGCAGGGCAAGGCTTTGGTCCGCGGCATTTCCACATAGACGATGCAGGCTGCGTAATTCCGCTTCGCTCAGGGCCGAAAGTTGCCTGCCTTGCAGAGGACCGGCGAGAACCGTGCCGTCCATGCGGCCCGTATCATGCTCAAGTTCCATCGCCAGCAGGCCGGTCGTCACCCGGGAGCGTTGGCCCGGCGTCTTCGGCTTCCAGGGGAAACCGTCCGGAAACATGGCGGGCTGGCCGAGGAAGCCGAGGCCGAGAAGAAAGAGCGGCACCGCCACGTTCATGGCTCCGCGCAGCGCCAGAAATCCGGCCAGCGCCAAGATGGCACCGCCGGCGGCCATCCGCAAAAGCCCGCGAATTTTTGCCGGCTGGGTGGAGCCGAGTTTTCGCAGCAGCCACCACCCGCCGAACACGATGACCAGGGCAAGAATGAAATTCTGCATGCCCAATGTTACTTCATCTGCTCGAGCAGCAGAACCGCCGCGCCGCCGCGGGATTTCGAGTGTTCGGTCAAGGCGGGCCGTCCGCCCGCGGCATAGACGGCGACGGCGGCAAGCAGCTCGCGCAACATGCCGGGCGCCGAGGCGTCGAGACGGAAATAGGCGCCGCGCGTCAGGCGCGCGATTTCGCGGAAGGCGCGCTCCGCGGCGGGGTCGCCGTTCTCCTGAAACATGAAGAGCGGCACGCCAATGAGCCCGATCTCGCCCGCCTTTTTGCATAGCGCGTCGATGTTCTCCTCCATGGCGTCGCCGGCATAGAGGGCGGCGTTCACCTTGGCTTGCGAAGCCTCGCGCTTGATATGGGCAAGCACCTTGGCGATCTGGGTGTTGCCGCCGCGGCATTCGACCTTGGTCATGATCCGCGCCAGCGATTGCGGATCGCTCACCCAGTTGGAAGCGCGGCATTCGTTGAAGCCACGGAAATAGACGAGTTGCACGTCGAGTCCACCGATGCGGCCCGTCTCGGCGAACATCTGCGACTGGATCGCCAAAGCCCGGTCCCAGGTCGGCTGGCGGCTCATGGTGGCATCCATGGCGAAGATCAGCCGGCCGCGAGAGCCGGCTTCACGCGTGCTTGGCGGCAGGCTCCGCACCTTCGCCAGAAACGACGCAGCGTCCTCATCCTGCGCCGTAGTTACGGGCGGCCGGGCGCCCGACTTGCTGCTTGTCATTTCGGGGCCTCCACTTCAGGAAGCGGTGACCTGGCTTGTCTTTCCGGACGTCACGCCTTCATTCATTCGCAGGTTTCGGCATCGCGCAATTCGAGGTTCGCCAGCTCCCCGTCAAGAGCGAAATCGCCGTAATCGAGTACCAGTCCAGTAGCCACGCCGTTCTCATACATGTCGAAGCCGATCTGATAGATGGGCGTATCCTGATCGCCTCCGGCCACATCATAGTAACTGATGGTCATCGGCCAGGACGGCAGGCCGGCGAGCGCTACCGCTTCGGCATTGGGCTTGTCGCGAGCATTGGACCCGGCCTCCTTGCGCTTGCCGATGAAGCTGATGGCCCGGAACATCTTCTCGCCATCGGAGCCGTCATAGAGGAGGCTCTTGTCCCGGGTTTCGCCGGCGCGCGCGGCGTCCATCAATTTGAGCTGATGCCGCATGGGAAACAGCGCTTCGGCGGGCACCGTGAAATCCTTGGGTGCCGGGAGTTCAATCTTGCCCTTGCCCTCGCCCTGCGTCGCCTGCCGGGAAACCTTGACCCGCGACTCCCGATCCAGCCGGTTGTCGATGAATTCCTTCTGGCTGTAGTGCAAATCCAGCCCGTCACCCGATTCATCGGACGTCGACTGCGTGTCGATCAGCTTGCCGGCGCCTTCCGCCGGGCGGAATTGGTTCACCATCCGGAAACTGACGGTCCAGCCCTCGCAGGGCGAACCCGCGACCTCGAAGGCCAATCGGCCGTCTACACCGGACAGACTTGCCCCCTGATTCGACCGAATCAAGCGCAGGTCATAGATCGCCCGGTGCGGCACGATGGTCGCGGCATCGGCGGCGGTAGCGGCGGCGGTAGCGGCGAAGAAGAGAGTGGCGGCAAACGTCGTCAACTTCATGATTGTTGAATCTCCTGGCATCCGGTGGTCCATTGCCGCAAAAGGAAAGCAGCTCCAAGCTTTAATTACAGAGGTTAAAGCATAGCAAGCATGACAACAATGGCGAAGCCGCGGCCACGCGTTCTGGTGACCCGGCGTCTGACCGCGGACGTGGAGGCGAGGCTTGCCCGCGACTTCGACGCGGCCCTCAATGCCGAAGACCGGCCGATGCCGCGCGAGGAAATCCTGCGCAAGGCGGAAACCCACGATGCCCTGCTGGTGACGTCGATCGACAGGCTCGGACCGGGCTTCGTCGATGCCGTGCCGCCCTGCATCAAGATCGTCGCGACATTTTCGGTGGGCTACGATCACCTCGATATTCCCGCCGCCAGGGCCCGCGGCATCGCCGTCACCAATACGCCGGACGTGCTGACCGATGCCACCGCCGATATCACCATGCTGCTCATCCTCGGCGCGGCGCGCGGCGCCTATTGGGGCGAGCGGATGATCCGCGACAACCGCTGGGGCGAGCCCTCGCCCACCTCGCCGCTCGGCCACGATGTTTCGGGGCGAAGGCTCGGCATTCTCGGCATGGGCCGCATCGGCCAGGCAGTGGCCCGCCGCGCCAAGGGATTTGACCTGGAACTTCACTATCACAACCGCACCAAGGTTGCCGCCGGCAAGGAATTGGGCGCGCGCTATCATGCCCGCTTCGAGGATATGCTGCCGCATTGCGATTTTCTTTCCATCAATTGCGCCTCGACGCCCGAAACCCGTAAACTTATCAACGCCGGCACAATCGCCCGCCTTCCCGACGGCGCCATCGTCGTGAATACGGCGCGCGGCGACATCGTCGATGACGATGCCCTGATTTCGGCGCTTACTTCCGGCAAGCTTGCCGCAGCGGGGCTCGATGTCTTCCGCAACGAGCCAAATATCGATCCGCGCTACCGCGAATTGCAAAACGTCTTCCTGCTGCCGCATCTCGGCAGCGCCACGCCGCGCACCCGCAGCGCCATGGGCATGCGCGCCGTCGACAATCTCGCGGCCTTCTTCCGGGGCGGGCGGCCCCGCGATCTATTGACAGGAGCATGACATGGGAAACATCGACAAGCGCCTCGCCGAACTCGGCATCATCCTGCCCGTCCCCGCGAAACCGGTGGCGAATTACGTGCCGTGGGTGCGAACCGGAAACCTTGTCTTCATCTCGGGCCAGGGCGCCGTTCACGACGGCAAGTTCGAATATCAAGGCAGACTCGGCGACAGCGTTTCCTTGGAGGACGGCGTGAAATCGGCGCGCTTCTGCGCCGTCAATGTGCTTGCCCAGTTGCGCGAGGCCTGTGGCGGCAACCTCGACCGGGTCAAACGCATCGTCAAGCTCGTGGGCTTCGTCAACGCCACCGCGTCCTTCGCCGAACACCCCAGGATCGTCAACGGCGCCTCGGATCTGATGGTCGAAATCTTCGGCGACAAGGGCCGGCACGCCCGCTCGGCGGTGGGATCGCCGTCGCTGCCGTTCAATCTTTCGGTGGAAGTCGAGGCCGTGGCGGAGATCGAATAGGGATGCGGTTTACCCCGCAGCTCCGCGTCCTGGACTGGCTGGTGGCGCGGCCCATTGCTCACCGCGGATTGCATGACAAGGCGAAGGGCGTGGTCGAGAATACCGAAAGCGCCTTCGCCGCCGCCCTTCGCCATGGCTATCCGATCGAATGCGACCTGCAGATCGCCGGCGATGGCGAGGCGGTGGTGTTTCACGACGACACCCTCGACCGCGTGGCCTCGGAGCCGGGGCCGGTCCGGGCACGCAGCACCGCCCAATTGAAGCGCGTGGCGTTGAAGGGGACCCAGGACCGCATCCGGACGCTGGCCGAGTTGCTCGAACAGGTCGACGGCAAGGTTCCGCTGGTCATCGAGCTCAAATCCCATTGGGACGGCGACGATGCACTGGCGGCGCGCGCCCTTGCGGTGCTTGCGGCCTATCGCGGCCGCCACGGCCTCATGTCTTTCGACCCCGATCCGATCGAGGCGCTGCGGCTGCGCTCGCCGGCGACGGTGCGCGGCATCGTGGCGGACCGGACAGTCGATCCCTATTATGACTTTCTGCCGATGCAGCGGCGGCTGGAGCTTCGCAGCTTCTCGCATCTGGCCCGCACCGAGCCGCATTTCATTTCCTTCGACTATCGCCAATTGCCGTTCGCGCCGGTGACGCAATTCCGGGCGGCGGGCGGTCCGGTCATCGCCTGGACGATCGGTTCGCCCGAGGCCGGAGCCTTGGCGCTGCGCTATTGCGACCAGATCACCTTCGAGGGATTTCTTCCCTGAATGCTGAAGAGCCTCGCCAGCGTGCTCGATGTGAAGAAGGCGGACTGGGACCGGCTCGCCAATCCTGCCGGCGCCGAATTCAATCCCTTCGCGACCCACGATTTCTTCCGGGCGCTGGAGCAGTCGGGCTCGGCCACTCACCGAACCGGCTGGGCCGGAAGGCATCTCGTCTTGCAAGATGCCGGTGGCGGCATCGCCGGTATCGCGCCCTGCTATCTCAAGGCCCATTCCCAGGGCGAATATGTCTTCGATCATGGCTGGGCGGAAGCCTTCCACCGGGCGGGCGGGCGCTATTATCCCAAGCTGCAGGTGGCGGTGCCCTTCACGCCGGTCACCGGACCGCGGCTCCTGGCGCGCGATCGGGCGGCGAAGCGGCAACTCATCGGCGGCCTCGTCGATCTCTGCCGGGACACCAGGGCCTCGTCGGTTCATCTCACCTTTCTGCCGGAAGAAGACTGGCGCGAGTTGGGGACGGAACCCTGGCTCCGGCGCACCGACATCCAGTTCCACTGGCACAACGCCGGCTATGCAAGTTTCGAGGATTTTCTCGCCGGCCTCTCGGCGCAGAAGCGCAAGAACATCCGCAAGGAGCGCGAAGCCGTGCGCCAGGCTGGCATTTCCGTGGAACTGCTGACGGCCAAGGATTTGCGCGAGGAACACTGGGACCACTTCTTCGCTTTCTACATGGATACGGGTTCGCGCAAATGGGGCTCGCCCTATCTGACGCGGCCGTTCTTCAGCCTCGTCGGCGAGGCGATGAGCGAGCGCATCCTGCTGGTGATCGCCAAAAGGGCCGGGCGGATGATCGCCGGAGCGCTGAATTTCGTGGGCTCGCACGCTATATTCGGCCGCAACTGGGGGGCCATCGAGCAGCATCCCTTCCTGCATTTCGAGCTCTGCTATTACCGGGCGATCGACTTCGCCATTGCCCGCAGGCTGGCCCGCGTCGAGGCCGGCGCCCAGGGGCCGCATAAGCTGGCGCGCGGCTATATGCCGGAGGTGACGCGGAGCCTGCATTATCTGGCGCACCCGGGCCTGGCGCGGGCGGTGGCGGAGTATCTGGCTGAGGAGCGCCAAGCGATTGCCCACGACCGCGACGCGCTTGCGCGGCATTCGCCTTTCCGGCAGGAACAGGAATTCTGAGGGAAAACCGTCCATGAGCTACGATCCGGACAATATTTTCGCCAAGATCCTGCGCGGCGACATTCCAGCCCACAAGGTCCATGAGGACGCCGATACGCTGGCCTTCATGGATGTGATGCCGCAGGTGGACGGGCATGTGCTGGTGCTGCCCAAGGCGCCATCGCGCAATCTGCTCGATGCCGATCCGCAAACCTTCGCGTCCCTGATGCGGACCGTGCAGAAGGTGGCGATCGCCGCCAAGGCGGCATTCGCCGCCGATGGCGTGCTGATCAAGCAGTTCAACGAGGCCGCCGCCGGACAGACCGTGTTTCACCTGCATGTCCATGTGCTGCCGCGCCATGCCGGCATCGATCTTTGGCCGCATACGGGCAAGATGGCCGATCCGGCGGTGCTGGCGAAACATGCGGAGATGATCAAGCGGGCGCTGGCGAAGGGCGGGGGTTGAGAAAATTCCGTGCCCTGACGGGCATCGCTGCTGGGCGGGGCGGGGCGGCCTATTGGCCGGCCATCGTTTTAACCAATGTTGTCAAGCGCGTCGACATCATCAGGCACGGGACTGGGCGGCTGATCGTGCCCGCCGGCGAGAGCTGGGAAGCCTTTTTCGCGGGCCCGCGCCTTGACGCCGACTTCCTCGCGGAGCGGGCGCAACCCCTGCCCCAGCGCCGCGACGATGCCTGATGCTCAGCTTCCTCCTGGATACGGATATCTGTATCCATGCGCTGAAGCGGCGGAGCCGGGCGTTGGCGGAACGCTTCGCCGCCAATGACGGGCGCCTGGCGGTCTCCGATGTGACGCTTTTCGAACTCTGCCATGGCGCCGAGCGCTATGCCGAACCGCAGCAGCGCCTGGCGATCATCGAGAGCTTCACCGCGCGGCTCGGAATGCTCGCCTTCGACAGCCGCGCCGCCCAGCACGCCGGCCAAATCCGCGCCATGCTGGAGCGTCAGGGCCAGACGATCGGCGCCTATGACGTGATGATCGCCGGCATCGCGCGGTCGCAGGGCCTCGTGCTGGTGACGAATAATGTGCGGGAATTCAGCCGCGTGGAAGGATTGAGGGTGGAAAAGTGGGGATAGGCAGTTACCCACAGCTTGACCTTTTGGTTGAAAGAACATACAGTGAACGCAATAACAGGACTTTGGCGGACTCGCACCATGCGGCATGATCCCTCGCAGAATCAACGATTGCCCGCCGGATGGATCGCCATGCAGCTTGAAAGAGACATCAGACAGGAGGGCGAAGCCGATTCCCCGCTGAGGGCCAGAGGCCGCGTCGCCCCGTTCAAGGCGCAGGCGCGGATGGCTTGCGCCGACAATCTCGACTTCATGGCGACACTGCCGGCCCAGTCCATGAAGCTCATCGTGACGTCGCCGCCCTACAATATCGGCAAATCCTATGAGCGCCGTTCACCGCTCGACTCTTATGTCGAGGCCCAAGCGCGGGTGATCGCCGATTGCGTGCGGCTGCTGCATCCACGAGGCTCGCTGTGCTGGCAGGTCGGCAATCATGTCGATCGCGGTGAAGTGTTTCCGCTCGATGCCGTGCTTTATCCGGTCTTCAAGCGGCATGGCCTTAAACTGCGCAACCGCATCATCTGGCACTTCGAGCACGGGCTGCACTGCTCGAAGCGGCTTTCGGGCCGTTACGAGACGATCATGTGGCTGACGAAATCCGACGATTATACCTTCAATCTCGATCCGATCCGGATGCCGTCGAAATATCCGGGCAAGAAGCATTTCAAGGGGCCGAAATCGGGACAGCTTTCCGGCAATCCGCTCGGCAAGAATCCGAGCGATGTCTGGGTGTTTCCGAATGTGAAGAACAACCATGTCGAAAAGACAATCCATCCCTGCCAGTTTCCGGTGGAACTGGTCGAGCGGCTGGTCCTGTCGCTGACCGATGAAGGCGATAGCGTCTTCGATCCCTACATGGGGGTAGGTTCTTCGGTCGTGGCGGCGGTCAAGCACGGGCGGCACGGCTTCGGCTGCGACACGGCCAGGCAATATGCCGAAATTGCCGAGCTGCGCATCGCCGATTTGCGGACCGGCCGCCTGAAAACCCGGCCGATGACCCGGCCCGTCTACGATCCGTCGCTTCCCTATGGCGGCCATAAATGAGGATCGTCGAGACCTATTCGCATCTGAACGGTCTCGAATATCTGTTCGTTCACAAGAAGAAGCTGTGGAAGGAGATCGAGGACGCGGTGGCCGGCGTCGATGCCAAGGTGCTGCGCACCAAGATTTCCAAGGAGAAGCGCATGGTGGGCAACGCGCTCTACTCGCCGCTCGCCATGAACGCCGTCTATGATGCGGCATTCAAGGCAAGAGGCTGGAGCGAGCGGCGCACCAGCTATTGGGTGACGAGCGATGCCGCGCTAATCCGCAAGACCTTGCCGCTGTCTGAACAGCAACAAAAGGCCGAGATCGCCGCGGCGGGCAAGAGGCCGATTTTCTCCTATAACCAGACCGACTTCGTGAAGGAGCGTGTCGCCGTCGAGGTGCAGTTCGGCAAATATGCGTTCGTCGCTTACGACCTTTTCGTCAAGCACATGGCCTTCTTCATCGGCGACGTGATCGATCTCGGCATCGAGATTCTGCCCATGAAGGAATTGCAGGAGCACATGTCGTCGGGGCCGGGATATTATGAGGGAGAACTGTACAATTTGATCCGGCAGGGACGCGGGATTCCGGCGGTGCCGTTGGTGCTGATAGGTGTGGCGCCGTGAGTAACAATCAATTGGACAATCAGGCGAACGAGGATTACCGAACACGGAAAAGCAAATGAGCCAGACCGAAAAATACTTTGTGCACGAAGGCCGCTACGCCGCGGAATTCGAGGTGACCTCCATCGACGACGGTTCGCCGTGGGCGCCCGTCGTTTCCAAGGAAGATGTTTTCAAGGCCGACCGCGTGCGGCTGGCCCTGCGGCGGGGCGACATCAAGGCGGCGGCGAAGGAGGC
>JBQTKG010000086.1:0-4171 GCA_052386315.1 Hyphomicrobiales bacterium | reverse complement strand
CCTGTAACTCCTTCTCCGGTTGAGCCGCCGCGGATGGTTGTGACCGGAAACCCGGCACCGGATGGATCGCCGCTATGTGGGGCGCGCGAATGCCCCATGCGGCGGTCCCACACCCGCGTGTGTGGTTAAGCGGGCGGGGTGATACAGGAGCGGGGGGAGGATGGCAAGGGGGAAGGAAGGCGACAGGTTCAGGCAAGGAACACATGGGAACGTGCTCTGATCGACAATGGAGGATCTCCATGCTGATCAACACCGAAACGCAAGCCGGTGTAAGCGTATCGAAGCAATCGCCCGGGACCAGCCGTTTTCTGCATGCCGGTCAAGGCGGCGGATTTGCTGGCCGACCGCATTTGGCCATGGTCTCGCTGACGGCAACGGGAGCCTGATGCAACTGCGGTATTTTGTGGGCCTGAGATGCTGACGATGCCGCTCGATCTCGGCAACCCGCAGGCGCTGCTGCAACAAGCGCGACTGGATGGCGACACGCTCTACGTCTCCGGCACAGCGGGCAAGACACCGCGCTTTGCGCGACCGGGGCGCGTTGAGCTGGAAATAGAAAAGGCCCCGTCCGGGGCCTCTTCCACGGATGGTCGCGTTTCGAGTTTCAGCACTTCAGCGGATGGAGAGCGCAAGCGGCGTTGATAAGAGCCGTGATGTTCGTCGGGCCCGGCCCCGGGAACTTGGTGTTGTTGCCGAAGCGAGAGGCGCCCTGTTGCTTGATCGCCCCACTGATGAAGCCCCAACTGGTGGTCGCCACGACGACGTTCGAAGTGTTTTCCAACGGCACCGTGTTGCCCGATACGGGCGTCGCACCGAAATTGACCAGCCAAGGGCCGCCGCTCGATCCACCCGTCTGATCCGATCCGATGATGACATTGTTGGGGGTGGCAAAAAAACCAAGCGAGTCGGTGCGTATCATTCTCAGGCCGGAGTTGAAAAGAACCGGGTAACCGAGCTGGTTGATCAAGGCCGCGTTCTTGCCCAGGAACAATGAGTCGGTGTAGCCGAAGCCGTTGACGCCGACACCGTAAAAGCCGGTAGTGAGGCCGATATTCGAGGCCAATGCGACCACGGCGACGTCATTTTCGCAGACGACGCCGGCAACGGTGCATGTGTCGGTGCCATTGCGGTAGGCCGTCGGGACAAAGATTTGGACCCCAACAATAGTACCGAAGGGCGTCGTAGCGTCGAAACGAGCCGGCTGGAACGAAGTCGCCGAGTTGAAGGTCTGTGTGCCGCCGAAGTCAACGACGCAATGCGCCGCGGTAACCAGGATACCCTTCTTGATCATGGACGCGCTACAGACGAAGTTCTGCCCTTTACGCGTGAACAGAAGTTTGCCGGTCGGCCGCCACGGATGAAGATTTGTCGGAGAGCTACTAAACGTCGAGAAGGCGCCCTTCGTCGTAAACGGATGGTTGGCCGTGCCGAAGCCCATCGGCGCAACGTCGTCGTTTGCTCCCGAGTGGGAGACAGCTTTGGGCGCAGATCGAGAACCCGCCGAGCCTTGCGTGGCCGAAGCGCCACGGATCTTGACAAACTCGGCCCGCGGCAGTTGCGATGCATCCTTAAGCATCGGAAGGACCGGCTTGGCTTTGGCGGCGGCTTCCGCCGACATTGGCACGGTGTTGGGAAGCCTGTAGGACGTGACATCCGCAGCCTCCGCGCCCACATCAAGCATGGCGTGGCCGAACAGAATTCCCAAGCTCGCAAGCAAGATAGAACTTAACTTTCGCATGGCATTTCCTTTTCTGTACATGACGACCCTCTCTGAATACTCGAAGTCGAGCGGTGCAACGCTAATCCTTTTTCGGAGTCCATTCAACGGCCTTCAATGTAGCTGCCGCTAATTTCATGCCCGCTCGGCACCAGCGCGACGCAAGTTTTCCGCGCGATACCGAACCACCATACCGCAACAGCGAGACGATGGCCCGGCAAGTCTACATATGCTTAAAGACGCGTGAAGAACCTTCCGCCGCTGCCGATCCCGTGACCGGGCCGCCGGGCGCGATTACCGAAGACGGCACGGTGGCCAATGACTTGCCGCCAATCGACGCACCCGCGCCCGTGGATAACGGCGGCTTCACCAACGAATTGCCGGTCGTATTCCCCCCGCCGGAGCCCGATCCACTGCCGATGCCGCTTTGAGCCGCCGATGAACCGCCAATGAACGCGGGAAGTCGCCGTCGTTCAGTTTCAAGCTGCTATATGCGTTCGTTGCGTCCTTGGGGACGTAACAGTGGAGTGGATACAATGACGCGCAATACAAAAATCCTGGCAACTCTTCTTGCCGCATTCATCATTGCAGGCGCGGCGAACCCATCGCGCGCCCACGAAGCGAACTGGCCGGGCTACCCGGGCAATGTCGTTCCCGGCGGGCCCTGTCCGCCCGGCCAGGTCTGCGAGCCGCAGCCATCGCCGCCGGATCAAGGCGATCCCGGATACTACCTGCCGCCTCCGGCCGATGGCTATCCCGGCTATTATTTGCCGCCGCGACATGAGATTGCCAGGGTTGGATGCAGGAAGGCACGCAGCCTGCTCATCGCCGAAGGCTTCCGGCATGTGGCGACGCTGCGCTGCGGTGGCCGGTATCATAGTTTCTCGGGGTGGCGTTATGGGGCCAGGCTCTTGGTACGGGTCTATAGCCGGGGCGGCGGCATCAAAATCATTCGGCCCTATTGATCATGTGCCTGCCGGTTCCACAAATCCGTCTCATTCTTTGGCGATGAGAGTTCGATCATGTTCGGGAGCCGAACCATGTCGTTGCGCATCTTAATGGCGATGCTGGTCATTGCAATTGCGCCGGTGGCGGTAATATACGCGAAAGCCATGATGGCCACCGATCTGCAAGGACGCTGGCAGTTGGTTCAAATCGGCGATACGCCACTGACCACAGCAGAAACCGGACAGCAGCCGTATTTTATGATCGAGGGAGGGGCGATTTCCGGCTTTGACGGCTGCAATCGGTTCGCCGGCCAACTCGATCAGCCCTCCAGCATCATGTCCGGCCAGATGGCCTGCGCGGGCGATCAAGTGCGGTTGCCGCTCGATCTCATCGATCCCTTGGCCCATCTCAAATCGGGAGCCCTTAAGGGCGACCGGCTCACGCTTCCCGCCAGGGGCACCATACCCGCGGCGGTCCTTGTCCGCAAAAAATAGCGCGCGCCCTTTTGCCCTCGGCCCTTTCCTCCGCTACACGGCGGCGCTCGACACTCATGTTCCGAAATTCAGGCTGGTGCCCTCGGGGTTGCCACATATCATTCTACGGCGCCGCATGCCAGATCCAGGTGCGCCAGTTCGACTGGCTTGTCGATGTCGCGCCGCTGGGCGAGAACTGGTTGGTCAGGCCCACCGCCCGCGCCGCACCCCCTTGCGGCCGGGGATCGGGCGCGGCGCCGGAATAGTCGCCCCAGCGGCATGTATCCCCCGGACTCGGGCAGGAATAGTCGCGATAGGGCCCGCCACCATTCTTGACCACCTTGTAGGTCACTCCGGCGCCGTTGACGCTCGAGCCCATCACGATGCGCGGAAAGATCGACGGACTCGAGACATTGTAGCCAATGACGAAACTGCCGCCCTTGGCGGCGGTGGTGCCGTCGACGCGGCGGTCCGGCGAGATGGCGGCGTTGAAAAAGAATTCCGTCGAAGATCCCGCAATTGTTCCAAACCGGAGAAGGACCGGCGGCGACACAGTCGGCCCGATTTCGTACCACTGGATTCTCGAACTGCTCGCCGTGTTCCTGACCGTGTGCTGGGTCCACAGCGACAGGGCCTTGGACTGGGTGGGATTGCGCGCCATAACCGCCTGGGTCATGCGGGTATCGCTGGTATCGAGCAGCTGCGAAGAGGCCGGTTGCCTGGCGCCCGCCGGCATAGCGGCGGTCGGAATGGTGATCTTGCCGGCGGCCAATAAAGTTGGCAGGCCGGTGGCAGGGCCGGTGACCGGAAAAATCCAGAGATTGGTTGTCGGAATGGCAACATCATTGGCGACGACGTAGCCTTTGCCGACTGTGTCGATGCTGTTGGCCGGCGTCGGCGACGAAACCTGGGCGGCGCGCTTGGTGCCGACGAAGAGCACGCGGCCGCCCTTGGCCACGGTCTCGGTGACGGCGACGAGGGCCTGATGCAAGAGCGGCACGGTCTGGGCCAGGTCGACGATGTGGATGCCATT
>JBQTKG010000085.1:0-29926 GCA_052386315.1 Hyphomicrobiales bacterium | reverse complement strand
GCTCCCCCCGTCTCCGCCAGAATCTTGGTGATCGCCGCCGTCAGCGACGTCTTGCCGTGGTCGACATGCCCGATCGTCCCGATGTTGCAGTGCGGCTTGTCGCGGGTGAATTTTTCCTTGGCCATCGCCGTTAAACCTCGTCTTGTCTTTTACTTTTCTTTTCCTTGGCCTGCCGAACCGTAGCTGCGAAGCAGCGAAGGCTGGAGCGGGTGAAGGGAATCGAACCCTCGTATTCAGCTTGGAAGGCTGCTGCTCTACCATTGAGCTACACCCGCGTCGGTGTTCAGGAATCAGTGATCAGGTATCAGAAACGCCTTCGCTCGAGTTCCGATACCTGACCTCTGACTTCTGACGTCTGACCTCTGATCCCCGATGGTGGGGGAGGTAGGACTCGAACCTACGAAGGCGAAGCCAGCGGATTTACAGTCCGCCCCCTTTGCCGCTCGGGACACTCCCCCGAATCGCCCTCGAAAAGTGGGCAAAACCGTTGCTTGAGCCAAACGCCATCGAGCCCGGGTTGTGCCCGGGCCCAAGAGTTGGCGCTATATGCAAGGGTTGCGGCCCTAAGTCAAGCGCAGGAAAATGCCTATTTCGCCTTGGCCGGATTGCGCGGGGCGGGCCTGGCCTTGGCGCGCGGCAGGGCCTTGCGTTCCACGGGTTTGGGCAGGGCCTTTTCCTCGTCGCGGCTGAGATACTGGAAGGTGAGTGCATCGTCCTTGAGCAGGATGCGTACCGTGCCGCCCTTGACGAGCTTGCCGAACAGAACTTCCTCGGCCAGCGGCTTCTTCACCTGTTCCTGGATCAGGCGCGCCAATGGCCTGGCCCCCATCTGCGTGTCGTAGCCCTTGGCGGCGAGCCAGTCGGCCGCTTCGGTCGACAGCTCGATATTGACCTGCCGCTCGGAGAGCTGCGCCTCGAGCTGGAGCACGAATTTCTCCACCACCTTGCGCACGACATCGGGGCCGAGATGGCTGAAGGCGATGGTTGCGTCGAGCCGGTTGCGGAATTCCGGCGAGAACATGCGCTTGATGGCCTCCTGATCGTCGCCCTCGCGCACATTGCGGGTGAAGCCCATGGCCTCGCGCGCCATGTCCTGGGCGCCGGCATTGGTGGTCATGATCAGGATGACATTGCGGAAATCGACCGACTTGCCGTTGTGATCGGTGAGTTTGCCGTGATCCATCACCTGCAACAGGATGTTGAACAGGTCCGGGTGCGCCTTTTCGATCTCGTCGAGCAGCAGCACGGTGTAGGGATGCTGGTCGATGCCGTCGGTCAAGAGCCCGCCCTGATCGAAGCCGACATAGCCCGGCGGCGCGCCGATCAGCCGCGACACCGAGTGGCGCTCCATGTACTCCGACATGTCGAAGCGCAGCATGTTGACGCCGAGCACTTCGGCAAGCCGCTTGGCCACCTCGGTCTTGCCGACGCCGGTGGGGCCGGAGAACAGATAGCAGCCGATGGGCTTTTCCGGCTCGCGAAGGCCTGCCCGCGACAGTTTGATCGCCGAGGTCAGCGCTTCGATGGCCTTGTCCTGACCGAACACCAGCCGCTTCAATTCGGTATCGAGATTGCGCAGAACCGTGGCGTCGTCCTTGGACACGGTCTTGGCGGGAATCCGCGCCATGGTGGCGACGGTTGCCTCGATCTCGGGCACGTCGATGGTCTTGCGGCGCTTCTCTTCCGCCAGCAGCATCTGCGAGGCGCCGGTCTCGTCGATCACGTCGATGGCCTTGTCCGGCAATTTGCGGTCGCTCAAGTAGCGGGCCGAAAGCTGCACCGCGCTCTCGATCGCCTGATCGGTGTAGCGGACCTTGTGGAACTCCTCGTAATAGGGCTTGAGACCCTTGAGGATGGCGATCGTATCCGGGATCGACGGCTCGTTCACGTCGATCTTCTGGAAGCGGCGGACTAGCGCCCGGTCCTTTTCGAAATGCTGGCGGTACTCCTTGTAGGTGGTGGAGCCGATGCAGCGCAGCGCACCCCCCGCCAGCGCCGGCTTCAGGAGGTTGGAGGCATCCATCGAGCCGCCCGATGTGGCGCCCGCCCCGATCACCGTGTGGATTTCGTCGATGAACATGATGGCGCCTGGCCGGGCCTCGATTTCCTTGATCACCGCCTTGAGGCGTTCCTCGAAATCGCCGCGATAGCGGGTGCCGGCCAAGAGCGCGCCCATGTCGAGCTGGAACACGGTGCAGTCCTTGAGCACGGCAGGCACGTCGCCCTTGATGATCTTGCGGGCCAGCCCCTCGGCGATCGCCGTCTTGCCCACGCCGGGGTCGCCGACGAACAGCGGATTGTTCTTCTGGCGGCGGCACAGAATCTGGATCGTGCGGTTGACTTCCGCCTCGCGGCCGATCAGCGGATCGATGCGGCCCTCGGCCGCCTTCTTGTTGAGATTGACGCAATAGGCATCGAGCGCGTCGGCATCGCCCTTTTTCTTCGGTCCTTCGCGCTCGTCATCGCCGCCGCCGCCTCCGCCTTGCTGCTGGTCCTGGTCGACGCCGCGCGCCGGCCTCGTGTCGGACAGCCCGGCGCGCTTGGCGATGCCGTGCGAAATGTAGTTGACCGCGTCGTAGCGGGTCATGTCCTGTTCCTGCAGGAAAAAGGCGGCGTGGCTCTCGCGCTCGGCGAAAATGGCGATCAGCACATTGGCCCCGGTCACCTCCTCGCGGCCCGACGACTGCACATGAATGACGGCGCGCTGGATGACGCGCTGGAAGCCGGCGGTTGGCTTCGAGTCCTCGCCGGCATCGGAAATGAGATTTACCAGATCGTTATCGATGTAGCTCTCGAGGCTGCGGCGCAGGGCGCCGATATCGACATTGCAGGCGCGCATTACCGCGGAAGCGTCCTTGTCGTCGGTGAGCGCCAGCAGCAGATGTTCGAGCGTGGCATATTCGTGATGCCGCTCGTTGGCGATCGCCAGCGCCCGGTGCAGGGCCTTCTCGAGACTGCGGGAGAATGTCGGCATGCCGCACCTATTCCTTTTCCATGGTGCATTGTAGCGGATGCTGGTGCTTCCTGGCAAAGTCCATTACTTGGGTTACTTTCGTTTCCGCTACTTCGAACGTATAAACCCCGCAAATGCCGACCCCCTTCTGGTGCACATGCAGCATGATGCGGGTCGCCTCCTCCCGGCCCTTGCCGAAAAACCGTTCCAGGACGTGGACCACGAATTCCATCGGCGTGTAATCATCGTTCAGAAGCAGCACTTTGTACAGCGACGGCTTCTTGGTGCGGACTTTCGTCCGGGTGATGATACCCGTCTGATTGTCGTCCT
Organism: Hyphomicrobiales bacterium; assembly: GCA_052386315.1. Taxonomy (GTDB): domain Bacteria; phylum Pseudomonadota; class Alphaproteobacteria; order Rhizobiales; family Aestuariivirgaceae; genus Aestuariivirga. The sequence continues at coordinate 26,643 of JBQTKG010000085.1, read as the reverse complement.
TGTCGGAATCCCGGATCGGCATGGGTTAATTATATAATCGCTTCGGCCCGGAATGGGAGTGGTTAATCGCGGCGGAATTGTGCCCGCCGAAGAACCGCGCTCATGGGCCAGGTTCCAGCCGCTGAGTTTGGCGGCCGGAACTGGCGCGAAACCGACTGCGGCATTTGGCCCGGCGCGCCATTAGGGTTAAGACCCTGCGGGGGGTGGCTGCATGCTGCGGCAGTACGGCTTGAGTCGCAAGGAGATCGGCCTTTGCGCAGGCGCGGCGCTGCCGGTCGCCGCCTATGCCTGGACACTGGTTCCGCTGCCGGCCGCGCTGGCTGCCGGCTACATGGGTTTCACCGTGCTGGCCATCGCCCTCGTCGACCACCGCAAACTCATCATTCCGGACGCCCTGTCGCTGCCGGCGATTCCGCTCGGGCTCGTCGCGGCGCTATCTGCCTTTCCGGGGGACTGGCGCGCCGTCCTGCAAAATCATCTTGCCGCCGCCGCAATTGCGGCGGGCGTATTCTTTCTGGTCCGCATAGCATACCGTAACCTGCGCGGCATCGAGGGCTTGGGCTTCGGCGATGTCAAGCTCGCCGCCGCCGCCGGCGCCTGGCTCGGGATTGAACCGCTGCCGGTAACCCTGCTTGTGGCCACGGGAGCGGCGCTTACCGCGGTTCTGCTACGGACCTTCCGGCCCTGGGAAGAAAAAATGACACCGCACACCGCCGTGCCGTTCGGCAGTTTTCTGGCGCCCAGCATCATGATCGTCTGGTTCGCCTGGCAAGTTCTGGCTTGAACGTCAGTTTCCGGCGAGTTCGGCAAGCCTGCGGCGGAGACCCGGATCGCGCTCGCTGGCGATCGCCGCGCGAATGAGGCCCAGCGCCCGATCGCTGCCGGCGATCCGCAGGGCCTCCGCCGCCGCCAGCCTGATCCGTGGATCGGGATCGGCGGCAAGCCGCTGGCCGAGAATCGGGATGGCGCCGTAGCGGGCGAATTGCCCGAGCGCCAGGAGCGCGGCGATACGGATTTTGGTGCTCTTGTTGCGGCGGGCGATCGCCTCGAGTTGCCGCGAAGAAACCCATCCTGGCGTATAGCTGAGCCTGGCAATGTCCTGCAGCTCGGCGGAAACGCTCTCCTCCGCGGCTGCCGGCGCGCTTTCCGCTTCGAGCCGGACTGTGCCAGGGGCAATCCTGCCGCTGAACACGATACGCACCACCCGCGCCGGATTGCCGGTTCTTTCGATGACGAAGGACCGCCCCGGCGCCAGCTTCTGCAGGGCTTCCATGAGGCCGGCGCGCCGCAACCGGAGGGGACCCGCATTGCCCGGCCCGGCGCTGCCGGCGACCGCAACATTCATTGCCGCGCCGAGACGCTGCAATGCCTCATCGACGGGAACGGGTGTGGCGATCTCGATGTTGACCAGCTCGCCCTCGACGGTGATCAAGTCATCGGCCTGGGAAGGCAGTGAGAAAAAGACCGTGGCGGCCAGTAGAATGGCCGGCACGTATTTCCTCATGCGGTTTCTCCTCATTCTTCCCGCTGACACAAGGCCCCCACGGCAGAGTGCTGCCGGAAACCTGCGCCTGTCAATTACCGCGGGCCACCACACATTTCGCGCGACTTTGCCGCCGCGGCGGGCTAAACCGCCCCTCCTGTTGCGCCGGTTACCAATAGCGGTTGATGACACGCAAAGTTCCGGGTCTGCGGTCCCCCCGAATCGGGTTATTCATGTGGTTGATGTTTCTCGACATTTACTTGCCTCATTTTGCGGGTCATGTTCACAGTGGGGGTAAAGCGGCGGGTCCGAGGCGTGATTGATTTCTACCGGCACATAGGGCGGCATGGTCTTCTCTTGCTCGCCTGTCTGATGGCTGTTGCAATTGCAGGCTGCAATGCCCGGCTCGACGGTCTGGAATCGAATCTGCCCGGCCCCGGCAATTTTGACCTTGGCGCGAAGAAACCGAAAACGATCCCGCGCAACGAAACCGAAGCCGGACCCAAGGCGCAACGCGGCAGCTATCAGATTTTTCCAGGCCAGCCGACGCTCCGCGATGGCGGCACGCTCCCCGCGCCCGGCGTCACCGAAGAGGGCGGCAAGTTTTCCATCAACATCGACGGCGCGGATATGGCGCAGGCCGCCAAGCTGATCCTCGGCGACAGCCTCGGTCTCAATTACATCGTCGATCCGCGCGTGCAGGGCACCATCACGCTGTCGAGCAGCAGGCCGCTCTCCGGCCGCGAGGTGCTCGACGCTTTCGAAGCGGCACTCCGCCTCAATGGCGCCGTGCTGGTGCACAGCGATGGCCTTGTCAAGGTTGTGGCGAGCCAGGAGGTGATCGACGGCGAGATGGGGGCCGCCGATTTCGGCACGGCCGGCGGCGCGGCATCGCCGGGCTATGGCGTGAGCGTCGTGCCGCTGCGCTATATCAGCGTCATCAATATGCTGGAGCTGCTCGACAGCTTCATCGCCCGCTCCGGCACCGTGCGCGCCTCCAATGCCGGCAGCATGATCCTGCTGCGCGGCACGGCGGCCGAACGCCAGGCGCTGGTCGATGTGGTGCTGTCCTTCGATGTCGACTGGATGAGGAGCCAGACCGCCGCCATCGCCATCCTCGCCAACAGCACGCCCGACGACATGGTGGCGCAGCTTGAGGCGGTGTTCGCCGACGACACCGCGGCCTCCGGCGCCAACAAGGCGCGTTTCATCCCTCTGGAACGGTTGAATGGCGTCGTTATTATTGCCAACAGCTCGGCGAAAGTACGCCGCGCGCTGTCCTGGGTGGGGCGTCTCGACAAATCGAACACCAACGAGACCGGTTATTACGTCTATGCGGTCCAGAACGGCAGCGCCGTCGAATTCGCCAAGATCCTGAATTCCACCTTTCTCGAGAAGAGCGGCGCGGCGGACAAGATCTCGCAGGTGGCGCCGGAGCAGGAGAAGTTCGAGCAGTCCACCACACCTACGCCGCCGGAAGGCCAGCCGGACGATACCGGGCAAGGACAAGGCAATGAACGCGGCAAGTCTGACCTGCAACCGCCCACAACCAAGCCCGAGGACTCAACCGCCGCCATCCCCGAGACCGACTTGTCGTCGGGCATCCGCATCACGCCCAATACCGCCAACAACACCCTGGTGATCCGCGCCACGCCGCGCGAGTACCGCAAGATTCTGGCGATGCTCCGCCGCATCGACAGCCCGGCGATCCAGGTGCTGATCAACGCCACCATCGCCGAAGTCTCGCTGAACGACAAGCTGCGCTACGGCGTCCAGGCCTATTTCAAGAGCGACGACGTTTCCGGCGGTGTTTTCACAGGCAACAGCCTGGTCCTCAAGCCCAGCTTTCCGGGCCTTAATTTCTTCCTCGGAAAGACCAGCGATCCGCGACTGGTTCTCGACGCGCTCGAGGCCATCACCCGGGTCAGGGTGGTATCCTCGCCGTCGGTCGCCGTGCTCGAAAACCAATCCGCCACCATCAAGGTCGGCGACCAGGTCCCCATCAAGACCGGCGAAACCGTCGGGCAGACCACCACCGAGACCTTCGAATACCGCGACACGGGCGTCATTCTCAAGGTCAAGCCGCGCGTCGGTGCGAACGGCATGGTCACCATGGAAATCGCTCAGGAACTGTCCTCTGTCGTGGCCGGTGTCGCGGCCGGCGGCCGCGCCGGGACCAGAAGCACGAACCCGACAATCTCGCAGCGGACGGTCAGCAGCACGGTCTCGGTCCAGAGCGCGCAGACCGTGGTTCTCGGCGGCCTGATCAGCGGCCAGGAGAGCCGCGAGAAGGACAGCGTTCCCGGAATCAACAAAATACCGATTCTCGGCGACCTGATCGGCAGGACCGACAATTCCGCCACACGCAACGAACTGATCATCTTCATCACCCCGCAGATCATCCGCAATGTCGAGGATGCGAGCGACGTGTCGCAGGAACTGCGCGCCAAGATGAAATCATTCAATTGGAATTGAGCGCGGGGTCCGGTTCGCGGGTTTCTTCCGGTGCCATGATTTCGCCGCCGGGTTCGTTCTGCAACTCTTCCGCGTCTCCCTGCGCCGTTGGCGGGGCTTCGACACGGCGGGCCCGCTCGAACAGTTTGAGCGAGAACGACACATCGTCGCGGCCGATGGTGACTTCCCTCTCGCCGACCGAGCGCAGCTCCCAGTCCGAGAAAAATTGGCCCTGTTTCAGGTGAAAGACCTCGTTGGTCTTGTTCCAGCGCAGCATGGCGATCCTGGCGTCGTCGTCGATGGCGACTCCGAGCAACGTGAAATCCTCAGCTTTGACGGTATCCTGCGGCGCTGCCGGTGCTGGCGCCGCAACCTCCACAGGAGCAACATCTTCGACCGGCGGAGGCGGCGGCGTCCGGGTTGGATTGAACAGGGGCCGGTTGACGATTTCGGCGAACTGCTCGACCGCAATACCCGACAGCGGATTGAGCGGCACTGATGCGGCGGGCCCATTGCCTTGCGAAATCTGCGCTGCCGTCGTCGGCGCCTCCGCCACGGCGGCGGCATCGCCGCCGCCCGCCAGCGTCAGCAGGCTGCCCGCCGAGCCGGACCAGACGGCATAGGCGGCGAGGGCCGCGGCACAGGCAAGGAGCAGAAGCAGCCGGCGGTTTTTCACTGCGGGCTCTCCCACCAAGCAAAAGCCTCAAGTTCGAGCCGCGCCGACAGGTGCTCGGACGGCAGGCCCTTGCCGCTCTCGCTTTCCGCGGGACCGGTGGAAATGTGGGCGCGGCGCACGAAGATCAGCGGCGTTCCCGTCTCGATCGCATGCAGATAACCGCGCAAGCCCTCGATCGATCCGCTGGTTTCGACTTCCATCCGCAAGACGGCAAGTCCGTCCTTCTCCTCGGTGGGCAGGGGCTGCGTCCGTTCCAGCACCAGTCCATTCCGTTCCGCCATGGTTCCCGCCAGCCGCTGGAGCTCGGCCATCGCCAGGCCCGGTGTGCCGCCGGCGGCGAAGAGGGACGCGATATCGTCGGCGGACGTCAAGGCCGCCCCCTTGCGGCTCTCGGCATTGCGGGTTTTCGCCTCGATCAGCGTCAGGAGATCGCGGCTTTCCGCCAATTGCGCCGCGACAGCCGCGTGCCAGAAATACGGCAGGCTTGCGGTAACCGCCAAAAGCACGATGGCGCCGATCACGATGGCGAGCCCCATGGCACCGGCCTTCGACAAGGCCAACCGCGCGCGCCGGCGCGTCATGGTGCGGCTCCCGGGGCTTCGATGGTAGCGGAGATCGAAAATACCTCCGCGTTGCTGTTGGGATCGCGCTGGGTGGCGGAGGAGAACGCGGCTGCGGCGAAAACGTCGGAGGCCTCGAGCAGACCGATCACCCCGGAAGCCCCGGTGCCGCGTCCGGTCAGCGTCACCGCATTGTCCTCATAGTCGAGTGCATTCAGAAAAATTCCGTCGGGCACCAGGGCCGTCAGGGTATTGAGGACGGCAATCAACGGACGTTCGTTTTTTTTGCGCTCGTGGATCGAGTTGGCGAATGCCAGCTTGCCTGCCGCAGCGGCACCGGCCGGCCCCTGCTTCAGGGCGCGCGACAGCGCTTCGCTGCGCTGCTCGACCGCCGTCAACTCCGCCTGCGCCGAGAGCGCCATATAAAGGCCCGCGGCGAACACGGCCGCCGCCACCGTGGCGGCTCCCGCCAGCGACGTCTTCAGCAAATTCCGCGCCCGCTCGAGGCGGGCGGCACTGTGAAAGTCGATGGCGATGCCGTCCTCGGCCGGCGCATTGGCGCCGATGTCGAGGCGATCCGCCCTGATGCCGCTGGCGGCCAGCGCCGCCAGCAGGGCTTCGACCGTCCGCCGGCTGGCGATGCCGATTTCGACGCCGATGTGGCCGGGCTGACTTTCGGCCGTCTCGCGATAGCCCCACACAGCTTCCTCGAGCGGCCACGGCGCCAAGCTTTCCACCTTGTTGCGCACCACGGCGGCGAGCACCTCGCGCGCACCCTCCGGAAGCGACAGCGTCTGGACCACGGCGCGCTCGCGGCCGAGACGCAGGTGAATGCGCTTGCCTCTGGCCAGCTTCGTCCTCAGCTTTGCCGGAATGGCGCCTTCGAAACTGCCGATAAGTTCGGGCGCGCCTGCCTTATTGCGCCCATAGATTTGGGCCTTGCCGCCGCCGAGATGGATGAGTTGCCGCCAGGCGGGGGCCGTGCCGCCCTCATTGGCCAGATCGGCAATGAGCGCATCGATGTAGGTCCTGATCCGCCGCGCCAGCCGCCCGCCCAATGCCAGCACCTGCCGGGTTGCGGAATTATCGTATCGATCGATGGCCGGTACGTCGCTCATTCATCACCGAATCCTACTTACCACGACCAGGCCAGAACCCGGAAAGGCACTGGCCCGCCAGCATCCAGCACAATTGTGGCCTGCAGGCGGCTGCCGGAAATCAGGCCGCCGCCCGAGATGGTCTTTACCGTCACAAGGTAAACGGAGCTTTCCGAGAGGGTTAAATAGTTCTCATATTTCGCCAGAATGCGCTGCACGTCGGGATTATCGATATTGCGGCGGGTGCGGGCCTCGAGCAGCATGGCGATGTCGGCCGCCTCCATTTCGGGCACGCTGTGCAGGACCGCTTGCGGGGCCGCCATCGGATTGATGCGGCCGCCGTGGCTATAGAGGGCCAAATAAGGCAGCAGTTTGTCGATCGCCGCGGGTTCGGTTCCGGCAATGCCGTAAAGCTGCGCCAGCGAGAAGAACGCGGGCGGCGGCTCATTCTCCTTCTTGTCGCCTTCTTCCTCAACCACGGCGGTTGCAGTTGGCTTCCTTTCCCCGCCGCCATTTTCCTCCCGCCACGCGACGATCAACTCCCCGAACTCGGCCGCATCGGCCTCCGATCCGGATACGCGCGCGAACAGGCCGGCCAGCAGCGGAGCTGCGGCGCGGTTGATGTCGATGAGGCCGGTCGCATCGCGGATGGCGACATCGACGAGCCGCCCGCCGCCGAGATCGACGCGAACCGGGCTGCCGTCGGCGAAGATGCGCTGCTTCGCCTCGCTGCCGAGGATCATGGCGCCCGCCGCTCCCACTCCCGATTTGAGCGCCATTTCGGTGCGCAGCCGCGCCGTTTCGACTCCGGCCAGCGACAGGCTGCGCTGCGCATAGGTGCCGAGCGCCACCACGACGATGGTCATCAGCGCTACCGCCCACAGCACGATCACCAGGATCATGCCGCGCTCAGCGGCTGTGTGGTCGGCCTCATTCATTGCCGCGTGTTGCCGGTCAGGGCGCCCTCCGTATGCATGGTGCAGGAAGGTGAATCGGCGGTGAAGCAGGCCGCCTCCGCATCGATCTCGAGTGCCAGCACCATGGCGGGCGCGAGCCACAGGCCGGTCTGCCGGTCGGTGATTTCGATCTTGATCTGCTCCGGCAGGCGGTTGCCGGCCGGCCAGCTTGCCGACCAGTTCGGCAACTCTGCCCGCGGCGAGCGGTAGGTCATCTCCACCGCGATGTTGCCGCGCATCAGGATCACCTCGTCGGCCCAGGCGAGGGTGGAGACATTCTGCCGCCCGGATACAAAAGGCGCCCGCATCCTGACGAGCTCGGTGGCGCCGTCGCGTTCGCGGACCTGCAGCCGCACCCAATAGAGTCCAGCCCGGTTGTTGCCCGGCCTTTCGGCGAGCACGTAGACGGCCTCGGAGGCGGTACCCGCGAACAGGAAGCCTGGTTCGCCGGCCTCACCCGCGGTCGCCCGTTCGATCCGCGCAATGTCCCCCGCCAGCACATGGAAACCGGTGGCAAGCGTTCCCTGCCGCCCGACCGATTCCGTCGTCCTGTTCCAGCCGCGATCGATGGTCTGCATCGCCGCGGTGAGACCCACCATGATCAGCGATGAAATGGCAAGCCCGACCAGGATTTCGAGCAGGGTGAAGCCGGCGTCGCGGGCGTCAGGATTCCGCTTGGGCGCTGCCATGGCCTATTTCCCGAGCTTCACAACATCGAGCTGAAAATGCCCGCGCGGCTGCCATTGCAGGTCTACCGCCAGGCGATATAGCCGCCAGCCGCGTGGCGCCAGCCGCGCCACGCCGGAACCGGCGGGTTCGACCGTCACCTCCCAGCGGTAGATGCCCGACGTTCCCGAATGCGTTCCGGGAACAATGACGGTCTCACGCACCTGATCGTCGAGTATGGCTTCGGCCAGAATGCGGGCGCCGAGATGTTGTTCGAGATAATGGGCGGCCGTCTGGCTGCCGGTCATGCCACGGAACAGGAACACCAGCGCCATGGCGGCGATCGCCAGCGCGCACATCACCTCGACCAGGGTGAAACCTGCCTGGGGGCGGTCCTCAGCCATGGCCCATCGAGACATTGCCGGTCAGCCAATTGACCAGGATGCGGTAGGTTTGGCCCCGCCAGGCGAAACGCAAGGTGCCGCCGGTGGAACTGCCATTGCCGTAGAAGCGGATGCCGAGCGAACCGTCGCGGTACCGTTCGGATTTCGCGACCTCGGCGGTGACATCGACATCGCGCGGGATCGCCAGTCCATCGCCGCCATCGCGATCGCCCATGCGGCGGCGGCCGAGATCGACGATGAACACGCTTTCGTCCGCCGTCCGGATCGCCTGCGAGCGGGCCTCGCGGATCATGGCCGCCGTCCTGACCATCAGGGCGCGGAACTGCGCGCTGTCGACGGAGCGGTTGCCGCCATAGGAAATGGCAACCACCGCGATGGCCAGTATGGCGAGAACCGCCAGCAGTTCGACCAGCGTGAATCCGGCGGCGGAGCCTGGCCGCCGCTCAGTTCGAGACGTCGGAATCCTCATCGGTCCCGCCTTCCTTGCCGTCCCGGCCCAGGGTGTAGAGGTCGAATGCGCCCTTCTTGCCCGGCGCCTGGTAGCGATAAGGCCGGCCCCAGGGATCGGCCGGGATGTTGCTCTTGGTGATATAGGGGCCGCTCCAGCCCGCCAGTTTGGTGGGCGGTTTGACCAGCGCGGTAAGCCCTTCTGAGGTCGCCGGATAGCGGCCGACATCGATGTGGAAGAGTTCCAGCGAGGTGACCAGGCTCTCGATCTGCACCTTCGCCGTCTTGGTGCGCGAGGCGCCCAGATAGCCGATGACGCGGGGCCCGATGATCGAGGCGAGCAGCACCAGGATCACCAGAACCACCAGCAGTTCGACGAGCGTGAATCCCGCTTCATCGCTCCGCCTGGGCGCGCGCCAACCCGCCCGCTTCCTGCCGTCATTGCCGCTCATGGTATGCTGCGCCACTGCTACAAAGTCAGGTCGTTGATGCTGATGATCGCACCCATCAAAGATACAATTATGAAGGCTACGACGGCACTTAGCATCAAAATTATGGCGGGTTCAAGGAGCGTCAGGCTGCGGTCCACGGCGCGCTCGAGCTCCTCTTCGAGAATGTCGGTGACTTGAAGAACGCTCGGCGTCAGGTTGCCGGTCTCGTTGCCGACCTTCAGCATGCGGGCCAGGAGTTTGGGAAAGATGCGCGTGCGCTCCAGCGGGACGAGGAAGTCCTCGCCCCGGCGGAGTGCCGTTTCCATCTCGCCGATGGCCGCGGCCAACTCGCGGTTGCCCATCGACGGCCGCATCAGCTTGAGGCTGTCGGGCAGGCTGACACCGGCGGCGAGCAGCGTGCCGAGCACCCGGCAGAATTGAATGACCGCCGTCTTTTTCAACAGCGAGCCGACGAGCGGCAGCCGCAGCGCCATGCGGTAGAGAAGCTCCTGCATGCGCGGGCCGCCGAAGACCAGAACGAGAATGAGGGCGGCAAGGGGGGCGGCGACGAGCAGCGTCAGGCCATTGGCAATCAGCCAGTCGGACATGGCGATGACGGCCCGCGCCGAATCCGGGACCGGCGCCCCCGCCCCCAGGATCATGTCCTTGATGCTGGGCACCACCGAAACCAGGATGAAGCTGACCGCCCCCACCGCCAGCAGCACCAGCAGCGATGGATAGGTGAGCGCCGAAACCAGCCGGCCGCGCAACTTGCGTTCCTTGTCGCGCGTCGCCGCGACCCGTTCGAGCACTTGCGCCAGCGTGCCGCTGGCTTCGCCCACTTCGACCATGCTTACAAGATAGCGTGAGAAAATGCCGCTGCCGGCGAGCGCCTCGTGAAAACTGCGGCCCTTGCGGATGTCGGTGCGCAGCGTCGCGATCAGGCCTGAGAAGCCCGCCGAAAACGTCTCCTTGCTCAGGATTTCGAGGGCGCTGTTGAGAGTCATGCCGGCCCGCAAGAGCCAGGCGAGCTCGCGGGTAAATGTGGAGATTTCTGCCGCGCTCGCCGCACCGCCGCCGAAACTGAAGATGCGGGCGGTCGAAATCGCCGTTTCCGCCTCGGCGACGTCGATCGGGTGCTGGCCCTGCTCGGCGAGCTTGTGGATGACGGCGGAGCGGTCGCTTCCCTCCATGATGCCGCTGACCCGCTCGCCGTCGGTCCGGATTGCCGAATACTGGAATTTCGCCATGGGGATCAGGCCTCGAGCGCCACGCGCGTCAGTTCCTCGATCGTGGTGAGGCCCTGGCGGCATTTCGCCAGGCCGTCGGCGATCAGCGGAATCATGCCGGCGCTCTTCGCCGCCTTGGCGATGACATCGGCGTCGACATCGGGCCGGATCAGCCGCCGCATCGCCTCGTCGACGACCAGGATTTCGAAGATGGCGGCGCGTCCATGATAGCCGGTGCCGCCGCAATGATCGCAGCCCACCGCCTTCCACAATTTCATTTTCGCACCCCTGGCGAGCCCCGCATCGGCCGCAACCGCCGCGAGCGCATCGGGAAAGCCGTGATATTCCTGGCGGCAATTGCCGCACAGGCGCCTGACCAGGCGTTGCGCCACGGCGCAGCGCAGGGTCGAGGCGATGAGATAGGCCTGAAGTTCGAGATCGAGCAGGCGGGTGACGGCGGCGGCCGCCGAATTGGTGTGCAGCGTGGTGAGCACCAGGTGCCCGGTGAGAGCGGCGTTGACGCCGATCCGCGCCGTTTCGGCATCGCGCATCTCGCCCACCATGATGATGTCGGGATCGAGGCGCAAGAGCGAGCGCAGCGTGCTGGCGAAGCTGAGGCCGATATCGGGCCGCACCTGAATCTGGTTGACGCCTTCCACCTGGTACTCGACCGGATCCTCGATCGTCAGGATCTTGCGGCTGGGATCGTTGAGGAACGACAGGACCGCCGCCAGCGTCGTGGTCTTGCCGCTGCCGGTGGGGCCGGTGACCACGATGAGGCCGTGCGAGAAGGACGCCTGCTCCTTGAGTATCCGCATGTCGCGCTGGGTCAGGCCGAGCTGGCCGATCTCCGGCACCTGGGTGGTGGCGCTGAGAAAGCGGATGGCGATGCTCTCGCCGTGGATGGTCGGCATGGTGGCGACGCGGATATCGTATTCGCGCCCGCCGATGCGCACCCGGGCGCGGCCGTCCTGCGGCAGGCGCCGCTCGGCGATATTGAGCTGGGTGAGAATTTTGATGCGCGACACCGCCGCCTTGCCGATATCGGGCGGCAAGACGCCCGCCTCCATCAGCATGCCGTCAACGCGGCGGCGCACCACGACGCGGCCGCGGGCGGGTTCGATGTGCAGGTCCGTGGCGCGCGCCGCCGAGGCCTCGCGGAACAGCCGGTTGACCAGATCGATGACCGGCGCATCGAGCGCCATGTCCTTCAGGTGTTCCTCGTCCTCTGCGCCCGCAACGCCGATCGCCCCTTCCGGTGCCGCGCCGCCGGAGACGCCGTCGAGAAGCTTTTCGATGCGCGACACGATCTGGCCTTCCGGCGCCAGGCGCAACTCCACCGGCCGCTCGCAGGCGACTTCGATCGCCGCCCTGACCGCGGCGTCGGCCGGATCGGCGACGGCGACGGTGACGCGCTGGGCATCGGCCCTGAGCGGCAGCACGTGATGCTCGCGCATGAAGCGGGCCGAAATCCGGTCCGGCAAAACCTGCGCCTTTGGCCATTCCTTATCGTCAAGCACGGGGATGCGAAAATACCGGGAAAGCTCGCTGACCAGCACCTGCTGGTCGAGATAGCCGAGCCGCGAAATCGCCTTGACCGCCGTGCCCCCGTCTTCCGCGGCGGACTTGACCAGACGCGACAATTGCTGCGGCGTGATCAGGCCGCGATCCGACAGGCTTTCAAGAAATTCTTGCACGTGTCTTTGTCCGGCCGGACGACCTCACGGGAGTCGTGCATCGGCGTAGTGGAAGATAGCACCGGACGGGCGATTGACAATGGCGGCGGTTCAGCGATTGATCAGCCACAGGATCAAGGAGAGCGCCAGGCTGATCAGTATGCCGGTCGTAATGGGCGCATAGAAGGTGAAATTGTCGCGTTCGATGACGATATCGCCCGGCAGGTGCCCGAGACCGAGCCGGGAGAGCCACGGCCACAATACGCCGATTGCGACGATCACCAGCCCGATGACGATCAGCGTCCGCGACATATGACTCACTCAGCAAGAACTGCCATGGGCGTCATATGGCGACCGGGTCTGCCCAACGCAAAGGCATGGCCGGAGGAGCCGGGAGACTACGCGTCCGAGCGAAAACGCGCAATTAGGAGCAAGCTTCCGCGAACTGGCGGAGACGGAGGGATTCGAACCCTCGATACGCCTTTACAGCGTATAACGGTTTAGCAAACCGCCGCCTTCAGCCTCTCGGCCACGTCTCCGGTGATCGGGCTTTTGCCGCGATTTCGATGCTCATGCAAGCGCTGGTCGGTGGATGCCGGAAGAGCCGCGATTGCGGGCCATGGTTTCGAACGATTCTAAATCCGAGTAATTTAGTCGGTTTTTCTTGACAGGCGCTTTGAAATCGCCGATAGGGCTTGCCCGCCACAGGAAATCAGCCCCAGGAGAACCCGCCATGCCACTGTCCCGCCGCAGCTTTCTCGGCGCCGCCGCCGCAACCCTCGCCGCCATCCCGGCGGCCCGTGCCGCGGGCACCGTCAATGTCTATTCCTACCGTCAGCCCACCCTGATCGATCCGCTGTTCGCAGCCTTCACCCACAAGACCGGGATCGAGGTGAAGACAATCTTCGCCGAGAACGGCTTGGTCGAGCGGCTGGTCCAGGAAGGCCGCAACAGCCCCGCCGATGTCTTGCTCTCCGCCGATGTCGGGCGCCTCGTCGAGGCGGCGGCGCGCGACGCCGCCCAGCCGGTCGCAAGCGCCGCCATTCTCGATCATGTTCCCGCCAATCTGCGCGATCCCGGAAACCTGTGGTTCGGCCTCACCATGCGGGCCCGCGTCGTCTATGCCTCCACCGCCCGCGTCAGCCAGCAAGCGATCTCCTACGAGGAACTTGCCGATCCCAAATGGCGGGGCAAGATCTGCATCCGCCCCGGCGATCACCCCTACAATCTCGGCCTCATCGCGGCGATGATCGCCCACCACGGCGAGGACGCCGCGCGCGCTTGGCTCAAGGGCCTCAAGGCCAATCTCGCCATCAAGCCCAGCGGCAACGACCGCGCCCAGGCCAAGGGCGTCTATTCCGGCGAATGCGATCTGGCCATCGCCAACACCTATTACATGGGCAAGATGCTGACCAACGAGGAAGAGCCCGAGCAGAAGCAATGGGCCAAGGCGCTGCGCATCGTCTTCCCGTCTTCCGCCGGTTTCGGGACGCACGTGAACATTTCCGGCATGCTCATGGCGAAACATGCGCCGAACCGCGGCAATGCCCTGAAGCTCATGGAATTCTTGGCCGGCGACGAGGCGCAGCGCCTCTATGCCGACGGCAATTTCGAATATCCCGTCAATCCGGCGGTGCCGGCGGCGGAGATCGTCCGCTCCTGGGGCAGCTTCACGCCCGATACGCTCAACGTCGCCGAGATCGCCAGGCTCGAACCCGCCGCCGCCCGTCTCGTCGACGAGGTGCAGTTCAACGATTGAGGCTTAGCCGGAAACTCGTCCGAGCCTGACAATGTCCTCGAAGGCGGTGCCCGCCGGCAGCGTGCCGTAGGCGCCGCCCCAGTCATGGTCGAGGCGCGAGGCGCAGAAGGCGTCGGCCACGGTGGCCGGTCCGTGACGCACCAGAAGCGACGCCTGCAAGGCGACCGCCATCCACCCCACGATGCGGCGGGCCCGCGATTGCCGATCCGCCGGATCGCGGAGTTCGTCCTTCAGCCGCTCGACGGCGCGGTCGAGCCGCCGGTCGCCGCCGCGCGTTGCGGCCAATTCCGCCAACAGCGCCTCCGCCGCGGCGGGTTCGCGCTCCAGGCTGCGCAGCACGTCGAGGCAAATGACATTGCCCGAGCCTTCCCAGATGCCGTTGACCGGCGCCTGGCGGTAGAGCCGCGGCATCGGCGACTCCTCCACATAACCCGAGCCGCCGTGGCATTCGAGCGCCTCGCACACATGGCCGGGCAGCCGCTTGTTGAGCCAGTATTTGGCGATCGCCACGGCGATCCGCGCCAAGGGCTCCGAGCCCGGCTCGCCGTAACAGCGGGCGACCCGCGCCGCCATGAGCGTCGCCGCCACCCATTCGATAACCAGATCGGCCAGCACATTGCGCATCAGCGGTTGATCGAAGAGCCGCTTCTGGAAGGCCACGCGGTGGCCCGCATGATGCACCGCCTGCACGACCCCCGCCCGCATCATGCCAGCCGCCGCCACCGCGGTGTCGAGGCGGGTGTGATGCACCATCTCGATGATGGCGCGGACCCCGTGCCCCTCCTCGCCGATGAGCTCGGCCCAGCTTTGCTTGTACTCGATTTCGGCCGAGGCGTTGGAACGGTCGCCGAGCTTGTCCTTGAGCCGCTGGATGAGGAACGGATTGCGGCTGCCGTCGGGTCGCCAGCGCGGCAGCAGGAAGCAGGAAAGCCCGGCATCGGTGTAAGCGAGCGTCAGGAACGCATCCGACATCGGCGCCGAGCAGAACCATTTGTGGCCGGTCAATTCGAACCAGCCGTTGCCCAGGGCCCGCGCCTTGGTTGCGTTGCTGCGCACGTCCGAGCCGCCCTGCTTCTCGGTCATCGCCATGCCGATGGTGAGGCCCGCCTTCTCCGCCGCCGGAATGGAGCGCGGATCGTAAGCCGCGGCGGTCACCCGCCGCAGCCATTCGTCAGCCTGCGGATGATGTGCGAGCGCCGGCACCGCCGCATAGGTCATGGTGATGGGACAGCACACGCCGGCTTCCGCCTGGATCAGCAGATATTCGAGCCCCATGTGCGCCACATGCCCGCCGGGCTCCGCCGCCGTCCAGGCGATCGAATGAACCTCGTGGGCTTTGGCGAGCTGCATCAGTTCGTGATAGGCGGGATGGTAAAGGACTTCGTCGATGCGGCAGCCGGACCGGTCGAAAACCCGAAGCTCGGGCGGATGCCGGTTGGCCGCTTCGGCCAGTTCCGCCACGCGCTCGCTGCCGAGCACGGCGCCGAAGGCATGGAGCTTCTGTGCCGCCCAGCCCGCCCCCTCGCGGGCCACGGCGGCGCCCAGGATGG
Source organism: Hyphomicrobiales bacterium (assembly GCA_052386315.1). GTDB lineage: Bacteria > Pseudomonadota > Alphaproteobacteria > Rhizobiales > Aestuariivirgaceae > Aestuariivirga. The sequence continues at coordinate 11,255 of JBQTKG010000085.1, read as the reverse complement.
GGTCGCTGTCGAAGAGATTGTAATCCACCAGCGGCGGCGGCTGGTTGGTCACCTCATGGCTGTCGAAAACCGCAATGGGCTGCCGGGGTGGCATCTCTCTCCCTGCCGCCGCCGGGCCAGCGCAAAGCCGGCAGGCCCTGGCCGACGCCTCAAATTGGGCAATGAACTGTTAGCACACTTGCCCTAGACTATTAAGGAAAGGTGACCAGACATCCAAGCCATGACCGGCAGCCCCGAATTCCTGATCAACGAGGCGCTTTATCAATGGTGCGTGCGGGCCTTTTCGTTGCTGCGCCGCCGTCTCGGCATCGACATCAAGCTGCATGGCGGCGAGGACCGGATCGCGGCCGGCCAGATTTTCCTGTTTAACCATTTCGCCCGCTTCGAAACCATCATTCCGCAGTATTTTATCTATCAAGCCACCGGCGCCTATTGCCGCTGTGTGGCGACTCACGAGCTATTCACCGGCGGCGGCCAGTTCGCCAAATTCCTGAAGAGCTGCGGCGCGGTTCCCAACACCCATCCGGGGCTGTTGCCCTTCCTCGCCGCCGAAATCCTGCGCGGCCGCAAGGTCATCTTCTTTCCGGAAGGCTCGATGATCAAGGATCGCCGCATCTTCGCGCCCTCCGGCATATGGCCGGTGCTGCGCGCGACCGCCCGACATCGCCAGGGAGCCGCCGCCTTGGCGCTGGTTCTGGAAGCCTTCAAAAGGCGCATCCTCTCCGTGCACGAATCGGGCGACACCGCGCGGCTCGGCCGCTGGGTCGCGGCACTGGGACTTGGCGATGTCGAAACCCTGCTCGCCGCGGCGCGCAAGCCGACCCTGATCGTGCCCGGCAACATTACCTTCTATCCGATCCATACCGGCGACAACATCCTGCGCAAGATGGCGGAATTCTTCACCGGCGGCATCGGCGAACAGGTCAGGGAAGAACTGCTGATCGAAGGCAATCTGATCCTCCGCCACACCGACATGGACATCCGCCTCGGCCGGCCCGTCGATCCCCATCTCACCTGGAACCCGGCCGACCGGATGCTTCTGGCGCGGGCTTTCGAGCAGGTCGACAGCCTGCCGGATCTCTTCGGACTCAAGGACAAGGCGGATCGCTGGATCGATCGCATGGCCGCCGTCACCATGCGCCGCAAGACGCGGCAGCTTCGCGACCTGTGCATGGCCGAGATGTATGCCCATGTCACCGTGAATCTCAATCATCTCGCTTCGCGCCTGATCTTGCGACTCTACGATAGCGGCGAAATCGATATCGCCCGCGGCCGCTTTCACCGCCTGCTCTACCGCATCCTCAAGGATGTGCAGAAACTGCCCGGAATTCATCTGCACCGCAGCCTCGCCGATCCCGAGACCTATGACGGCGTTCATGACGGCAGCAATGGCCTGTTCGCCGAGTTCCTCGCAACCGCCGCCGTTTCCGGCCTCATCGCGGCCGAGGCGGACAGCTACCGGTTGTTGCCGGCGCTTGCCGGCGGCAAGGGCGGCCGCGATCCGCGCCTCGAGAATGTCGTGCGCGTCTATGCCAACGAAATCGCTTCGCTCGGTCTCGTCACCAGGATCGTCGATCGGGCCCGGCCCGCCGCGGGCCCGGAACTGGCGCATCTCCTCTTCGACGATGAGCTGCGTGCCCATGCCCAGGCCAAGCAGAAGCATGCGCAAGCCCGTCACGCCGCCGTCAACGGCGTGGAAACGATGCGCGACGGCGAACCCTATCTGCTGCTCCCCGAGCGGCCCGGCAAACCCGGCGTCGTCCTCGTCCACGGCTTCCTCGCCTCGCCGGCCGAGCTCAAGGCGCTCGGGCAACGTCTCGCCGGTCAGGGCCATCCGGTCCTCGGCGTCAGGCTCAAGGGCCATGGCACGTCGCCCTGGGACCTGCGCGAGCGCAACTGGCAGGACTGGCTTGCCTCGGTCAAGCGCGGCTATGAGATCATGGCGCTTCTCGGCCACGACGTGCTGCTGGCCGGATTTGCAACCGGCGCTTCGATGGCCTTGCATGTGGCGGCCGCGCGGCCGCCGGGCCTTGCCGGCGTCGTGGCGGTCTCGGCGCCGATCAAATTCCGCGATCGCAATCTCACCTATGCGCCGCTCATTCACGGCATCAACCGCCTCGCCGAATGGGTCTATGCCGAGGACGGCATCAAGCCGTTTCACATCATTGAACCGGACTATCCGGACATCCGTTACCGCCACATGCCGGTGCGCGGCCTGGTCGAGCTGCGCCGGGCGGCGGACGAGCTGGAACAGCGCCTGCCCGGCATCGCCTGTCCCGTGCATATCGTTCAGGCCACGGACGATCCGATCGTCGATCCGGACAGCGCCCGCATCGTCCACGGCAGGATCGGATCTGCGGAGAAGTCGCTGCACATGATCGCCTCGAACCGTCACAGCATCCTGCACGAGGACTTGGGCGGCGCCCAGTCGCTTGTCGTTTCGCTGCTCGGTGCGTTTGCGGCGCTTCCCAAACCGGCGCCGCTGCCCGCCATGCCCATCGCCAATCCATTGCCGAAGATCGGCGCCGCCATTGCCCGCGTCCTCGCGCTTTTCCTGAGCCGGCTGCGGCCGCGCCAGGCAGCGCCGCCGCCGCCACGCGAGCCTTATCCTTGGGAGAAATCCTATCCCGCCGGCGTCGATTGGCGCGCCGCCATCGTGGCCAGGCCGCTCACCGAGCTTTTCGACGAGGCGGTGAACGCCCACGCCGACAAGACATGCCTGAACTATCGCGGCAAACATTACAGCTATCGCGAGGTCGGGCGGCTGGTGGACCGGGCCGCCAGGGGCTTTCAGGCGCTCGGCGTACGCCGCGGCATCAAGGTGGCGCTCGTCCTGCCCAATTGCCCCTATGCCGTCATCTGCTTCCATGCCGTGCTCAAGGCCGGCGGCACCGTGGTCAACATCAATCCGCTTTATTCGCGCGTCGAGATCGAACGCCAGGTGATCGACGCCGATGCCCGCATTCTCGTCAGCCTCGACGTCAAGGCCCTCTACGGCAAGGTTGCAAGCCTCAGCCTCGAAGGCGGCTGTCTCGAGCGGCTCATCGTCTGCCGCATGAAGGGCGTGCTGCGCTTTACCGAAAAGCTGGTCTACGGCTTCTTCAGGAACGGCGAGACCGCCGATGTCGCCGAGGACGACCGCCATATTTTTTTCGAGCGCCTGCTCGCCAATGACGGCAACTACAAGCCGGTCGCCATCGATCCCATGACCGAGGTCGCGGTGCTGCAATATACCGGCGGCACCACCGGGCTTTCCAAGGGCGCCCAGCTCACCCACGCCAATCTTTATGTCAATGCGGCGCAACTTGCCCTGTGGGCGCCGAATCTGGTCCATGGCCGGGAGAAATCGCTGGCGGTGCTGCCCCTGTTCCACGCCTTCGGCATGACGGCGGTGATGAATCTGGGCCTGTGGATCGGCGCCGAACTGCTGCTGCTCGCCAGATTCCAGACGGTGGATGTGCTGGAAACCATCGACCGCGAGAAGCCGGCGATCTTCATCGGCGTGCCGACCATGTTTTCGGCGCTGATCGATCACCGCGACATCGCAAAGTACGATCTTTCCAGCCTCAGCTTCTGCATTTCCGGCGGCGCTCCGCTTTCCGCCGGCATCCAGCAGCGCTTCGAACAGCTCGCGGGCTGCAAATTGATCGAAGGCTACGGCTTGAGCGAGGCGGGTCCGGTGTGCACGGTAAACCCGCTCGACGGCGGCAAGCCCGGCTCCGTCGGGCTGCCGCTGCCCGGTACGGTGATCGAAATCGTCTCGCTGGAGGATCCGCAAAAGCTTCTCGGGCCCGGCGAGCGGGGCGAGATTTGCGTCACCGGTCCGCAGGTCATGGCCGGCTATGCCAACCGCGCCCAGGAGAATGTCGATGCCTTCCGGGGCGGGCGGCTCCATACCGGCGATGTCGGCTATCTCGACGAAGACGGTTATCTCTTTATCGTCGACCGCATCAAGGACCTGATCCTGTCGAGCGGCTTCAATGTTTATCCGCGCCAGATCGAGGATGCGATTCTCGAGCACCCCGCCGTGGCCGAGGCCGCCGTGCGCGGCGTCCCCGACAGCCATCGCGGTGAAATCGTCAAGGCCTATATAAGGCTGCACGATGGCGCGGGGCTGACCGTGGCAGAAATGCGCGAGTTCCTCATTGACCGGCTGGCGCCCTTCGAACTGCCGCGCCGGATCGAGTTCCGCTCCAGCCTGCCGCACACCTTCATGGGCAAGATTTCCAAGAAGGAACTCGAAACTGAACCGGCGGCGGAAGTCCCGGTCCAGAAAGTCGAAGCATAGGAAACCGGAAGGCCAGTCGGAACCATGAAGAATGTCGTGATTGCCGGTTATGCCCGGTCGCCCTTCACGCCCGCCGCGAAGGGCGAATTGCGCGGCGTGCGCCCCGACGAATTGGCGGCCCAGGTGGTGAAGGGTCTGCTCGCCAGAACCAGTATCGCCGCGGGCGACATCGAGGACCTGATCCTCGGTTGCGCTTTCCCGGAGGGCGAACAGGGGCTCAATGTGGCGCGCCTCGTGGTGTTTCTGGCGGGGCTGCCGCAATCGGTGGCGGGCGCCACGGTCAACCGCTTCTGCGGCTCGTCCATGTATGCGATCCACATGGCGGCGGGCGCCATCCAGATGAATGCGGGCGAGGTCTTCATCTGCGCCGGTGTTGAATCGATGACGCGGGTGCCGATGATGGGCTTCAATCCGATGCCTCATCCCGGCCTCTATGAACGCATGCCCCAGGCCTATATCGCGATGGGCGAGACGGCCGAGAATGTCGCGGCCAAATACAAGATTGCGCGCGCCGAGCAGGAAGCCTTTGCGATTTCCTCGCAACAGCGCGCCGCCGCCGCGCAAGCCAAAGGACATTTCGACGCCGAGATCGTGGCGATCGAGCAGGACGGTCGAACGATCCGCGCCGATGGCTGCATAAGACCCGATACCACCGCCGAAGGCCTCGCCGGTTTGAAGCCCGCCTTCGACGCCAAGGGCAGCGTCACCGCCGGAACTTCCTCGCCGCTCACCGACGGGGCCGCCGCGGTGCTGGTATGCAGCGAGGATTATGCCAAGAAGAAGGGATTGAAGCCGCTCGCCCGCATCCGCGCCATCGCGGTCGCCGGCTGCGCGCCGGAGATCATGGGCATCGGTCCAGTGCCCGCTTCGCGCAAGGCCCTTGAGCGGGCCGGGCTCACCATCGCCGACATCGACCTTGCCGAACTCAACGAGGCCTTCGCCTCGCAAAGCCTGGCGGTACTGCGCGATCTCGGCCTCGACCGCTCACGCGTCAATCTCGACGGCGGTGCCATTGCGCTCGGCCATCCTTTGGGCGCCAGCGGCGCCCGCATTACCGGCAAGGCCGCAAGCCTGCTCGCCCGCGAGCGCGGCCGATTCGCACTCGCCACCCAGTGCATCGGCGGCGGCCAGGGCATCGCCACGGTGCTCGAGGCCATCGCATGATTGAAATCCGCAAGGTGGCTGTGTTCGGCGCCGGCGTCATGGGCGCCGGCATCGCCGCCCAGATCGCCAATGCCGGCGTGCCGGTGCGGCTTTTCGACCTCGCACCCGGCGGGGCTAAGGACCGGCGCGCCATCGCCACCGCCGCAATCGCCCGATTGCTGACGACCGATCCCGCCCCTCTCATGCACCGGAATAATGCCGCCCTCATCGCGCCCCATTGCATCGAAGACGACATGGCCGAAATCGCCGATTGCGACTGGATCGTCGAGGCCATCGTCGAACGTACCGATGCCAAGCGCGCCCTCTATAAGAAGATCGAGCGCGTCCGCAAGCCGGGCTCCATCGTCTCCTCCAACACCTCGACCATCCCGCTTGCAACGCTCGTCGAGGGCCTGCCCGCCGCTTTTGCGCGCGACTTCCTCATCGCCCATTTCTTCAATCCGCCGCGTTACCTGCGGCTGCTTGAGATCGTCACCGGACCCAAAACCCGCGCCGCGGCGATTGCCGCCATCGAGAACTTCGGCGATCTCCGTCTCGGCAAGACGCCGATCCGCTGCAAGGATACGCCGGGCTTCATCGCCAACCGGCTCGGCATCTACTGGATGCAATGCGCCGTGGCGCGGGCGATGGACGAAGGCTTGACCGTCGAGGAAGCCGATGCCGTGCTGGGCGCCCCCATCGGCGCGCCCAAGACCGGCGTTTTCGCCCTGCTCGACATGGTCGGCCTCGACTTGATGCCGCATGTGCTCGGCAGCCTCTCGGCGACGCTGGCCAAGAATGACGCCTTCCACGCCGTCAATCGCGAGCCCACCCTGATCAAGGAGATGATCGCCAAGGGCATGACCGGGCGCAAGGGCAAGGGCGGTTTCTACCGCCTCAATCCGGACAGCCGCGACAGGGTCAAGGAGGCGATCGATCTGGCGACCGGCGCCTATCGCGCCAGCCGCAAGCCGAAACTGGAGAGCGTCGCCAAGGCCAAAAGCGGCGGCCTGCGCGCCCTCTTCGAGCATCCAGACAAGGGTGGCCGCTATGGCTGGTGGGTGATGTCGCGGCTTCTCGCCTACGCCGCTCAACTGGTCCCCGAGATCGCCGCCGACATCGTCTCCATCGATGCCGCCATGCGGCTTGGCTACAATTGGAAATATGGCCCCTTTGAGATGATCGACCGGCTGGGCGTCGATTGGTTTGCCGAGCGCTTGCGCGCCGAGGGCCTCCCCGTGCCGCCGCTCTTGCAACTGGCGAAAGGCCGGAGCTTCTACAGGACCGAGGGCGGGCGGCTGCAGTATCTCACGGTGACCGGCGATTACCGCGACGTGGTCCGCACCGAGGGTGTGGTGCTTCTCTCCGACATCAAGCGGGCCAGCACGGCCCTGGCGCGCAATCGCTCCGCCAGTCTGTGGGATGTGGGCGACGGCGTCGTCTGCCTCGAATTCCACAGCAAGATGAACACGCTCAATCCGCTGACCCTGGCGATGATCGGCAAGGCGCTCCGGTTGATACCCGGCCGCTACAAGGGTCTCGTCATCCACAATGAAGCCGGCAATTTTTCGGTGGGCGCCAATATCGGCCTCCTGCTCATCGCCGCGCGGCTTCGCGCCTGGTTCGCGGTGAGCGCCCTGGTGCGCCATGGCCAGAAGGTCTTCACCCGCCTCAAATATGCGCCCTTCCCGGTGGTCGCGGCACCGTCCGGCCTGGCGCTGGGCGGCGGCTGCGAGGTGCTGCTGCATTCCAGCGCCGTGCAGGCCCATGTCGAAACCTATGCGGGGCTGGTCGAAACCGGCGTCGGCCTGGTGCCCGCCTGGGGCGGCTGCAAGGAAATGCTGCTCCGCCGCATCGCCGTGAAGAAGCCGCCGTTCGGGCCGATGCCGCCGGTCATCAAGACCTTCGAGACCATCGCCATGGCGAGCGTCGCCAAATCCGCGGCGGAAGCGAAGGATCTGATGTTCCTGCGCGAGGCCGATGGCATCACCATGAACCGCGACCGCCTGCTTGCCGATGCCAAGGCCAGGGTTCTGGCGCTGGCGCCTTCCTATGCGCCGCCGGTTGAGCCGCGGTTCTCCCTCCCCGGCAGGACGGCGAAGGCCGCGCTGTCGCTGGCCCTCGAGGGTTTTCGCAAGCTCGGCAAGGCAACGCCGCATGACACCGTGGTCGGGCGGCAACTGGCCGAGGTTCTCAGCGGCGGCGGCACCGACATGACTCAATCGCTCGGCGAGGAAGACGTGCTGGCCCTCGAGCGTGGCGCCTTCCTGACCCTCGCCCGCAACCAAGCGAGCATCGCCCGTGTCGCCCACATGATCGGCACCGGCAAGCCGCTGAGGAATTGACCATGACCGCGCTCTTGCTCGCCGCCCTGCTGGCGCTTGCGGCACTCATCTTCGTTCCGGCGCTCCGTCAGTCCCTGGTGTCGGCCCCGATCATGCGCCGCGCCCGCTCCTTCATGCCGCGGATGGGCGACACCGAGCGGATTGCGCTTGAGGCCGGCACCGTCTGGTGGGACGGCGAGCTGTTCTCCGGCAAGCCCGATTGGCGGAAGCTTCTCGATTTCAAGCCGCAGCCGCTTTCCGAGCGCGAGCGGAAATTCCTTGACGGACCGGTCGAGGAACTGTGCCGCATGATCGACGACTGGCAGGTGGCGCAGACGCGCGAACTGCCGGCAGCCGTCTGGGATTTCATCAAGCGCCAGCGCTTCTTCGGCATGGTGATTCCGGAGCAGTATGGCGGCCTCGGCTTCTCCGCCCTCGCCCACTCCGCCGTCGTCGCCAAGCTGGCGAGCCGCAGCATCCCCACCGCCTGCATCGTCATGGTGCCCAACTCGCTGGGGCCGGCGGAGCTGCTGCTGCATTACGGCACCGATGCGCAACGCCAGCATTATCTGCCGCGCTTGGCCAGCGGCGAGGAAATCCCCTGCTTCGCCTTGACCGAGCCCCACGCCGGCAGCGATGCCGCGTCAAGCCGCAGCCGCGGCGTAGTTTGCCATGGCGCTTATAAGGGCAAGAAAGTGCCCGGCATCCGCATCGATCTCGACAAGCGCTACATCACCCTTGCCCCGGTGGCTACCGTGATCGGCCTTGCCTTCGACCTCCACGATCCCGAAGGACTGCTCGGTGGCGACAAGAATCCCGGCATCACCTGCGCCCTCATTCCGCGCCATACGCCGGGCATCGAAATTGGCCGCCAGCACGATCCGATGGGCGTGCCCTTCCCCAATGGACCGGTGACCGGCAAAGGCGTCTTCGTGCCGCTCGACTTCGTGATCGGCGGCCAAGCCGGCATCGGCCAGGGTTGGCGCATGCTGATGGAATGTTTGGCCGCCGGCCGCTCGATTTCGCTGCCGTCGCTCGCCGTTGCCGCGGTCGAAGTGGCGGTGCGCTACATCGGCGCCTATGCCACGCTCCGCGAGCAATTCGGCATGCCGATCGGACGTTTCGAGGGCATCGAGGAGCCGCTCGCCCGCCTTGCCGGCCATGCCTATCTGATGGAGGCGGCGCGGGTTCTCACCTGCGGCGCCGTCGATGCCGGGGAAAAACCGGCGGTGCTCTCCGCCGTGGTCAAGGCCTACCTCACCGACGCCATGCGCGCCCGCGTCTCCGATGCCATGGATGTGGCGGCCGGCGCCGGCATCTGCCGCGGGCCTCGCAACGTGTTGTCGCGCATCTATACCGCCGCCCCCATCGCCATCACCGTCGAGGGCGCCAATATCCTGACGCGCTCGCTGATCGTTTTCGGCCAGGGCTCGATCCGCTGCCATCCCTTCCTGCGCGGCGAGATGCGCGCCATCGCAGCGAACGATGCGGCGGCTTTCGACAGCGTGTTGTTGAGGCATGCGGGCTTCGCCATCCGCAATGCGGTGCGATCCTTCGTGCTGGCCGCCAGCGGCGCCAGGCTGGCGCAGGTCCCGGGAACCGGAGCGGTTGCCCACTACTGCCGCCACCTGACGCGCCTGAGTGCCGCCTTCGCGCTGGTCACCGATGCGGCGCTCGCCACCCTCGGCGGCGCCTTGAAGCGGCGCGAGAAGATCAGCGGCCGGCTCACCGACGCGCTGGCCTGGATGTATCTCGCCTCGGCCTCGATCAAGCGCTTTCACGATGATGGCATGCCGGAGGCCGACCGGCCATTGCTCGACTGGTGCTGCGATCTCGCCTTGTGGAACATTCAGAAGGCGCTCGCCGGCGTCCTCGACAATCTGCCGAACCGGCCCATTGCCTGGCTGCTCCGCGCCTTGATCTTTCCGCTTGGCGCCCGCTTCCGGCCGCCGCGCGACAAATTGGGCGCGGGGCTGGCGCGCGCCCTCCTCGACGACGGCGATATGCGGCGGCGGCTCACCCGCAACATTTTCGTACCCGATGCAAATGAAGCGGGACTGGGACAGCTTGAGGCGGCCCTTGCCGCCGTCATGCGGGCGCGCGCCGCACAGCTGAAATTGAAAGACGCCGCCCGCGGCGGCAGGCTCGCCGCCGAACCAAGCGCCACATTGATCGACCGCGCCGTCACGGGCGGCATCATCACTGCCGAAGAGGGCGAGCGCAGCCGCGCGGCGGCGCAGGCCCAGGACGCCGCCATTCAAGTGGACGCCTTCGCCACCGCCGACTACCTGCGCCTTTAGAGCTCTCCCAAATTCCGTCTCCCGGCGAAAGCCGGGATGACGATGTGTGAAAGGTCGCACCAACCCAAGCCCAAGCCCCTCCAGATTCCGCCATCCATGTGGGTAACTATTTCTTGATGCCTTTCCAATGAAACTCCGCTAAGTCACTTGGCCAGGGAGTATCGAGATGCGTGGCACATTGGCGGTTCTTGCGGTGATTTCGGTTCTGTGGCCGGCATCGGCCATGGCGTTTGAGAATTTCATCCCTCTCGGCCATAATTATTCGCCCGACGAGCAGGCCCTGCCGGCGATCAACAGCCGCCGGGACCGGATCAATCTGCAGACCGACATCTATGAGACCGAGATCTATGTCGAGGAGCGCAGCCAGCGCGCCGATACCAGCTTCCTCAACCGCTTCATCTCGTCCCAGGAAAGCTCGGGCGCCGATTACTCGCTCGACTACTGAATCAGTGCACAGTCAACCAGTCCCGCGCCAGGCGCTGGGCTTCCGCCACTTGCGCCGCCGTCATTTCGCGCGCCAGTTCGCCGCGGTATTGCCGGGCCGCATCGCTGCCCTTCAGCGCCGCGAGATTGAACCATTTATGCGCCGTCACATAATCCTGCCTGGCGCCGCGGCCGATGCAGTACATCATGCCGAGCTCGAACAGCGCATCCGCCGTCGCTGCATGAGGCGTTGCCGCCGCTTCCGTGAATTGCGCTTTCGCCATCTATCTTCCCCTCTGTTTGCCGCCCACCGCGATCTTGGCCCGCGCCATGCAACGGCGGGTTAAGCGGCAGGATTAAAGGGATATGAAGCGGCGTCCCTGACGGGCCCGGCGCGTTGGCAAAAACTTGCATCCATTCAATAGCTTGCGGCGATCTTGACGGGGTCTTCACCGTGCCGCGTTTACCCGCCATTGAGCACACCGTCGGTTAGAGCAGATTGCGCCTGGGTTGACCCACCCTTCCATATACCGTCATCCCGGCGCAAGCCGCTATCGGATTCACACATCTTTGCGCGTTTGATATCGTTGATTTTGCTATCAAAATGCCGTCATCCCGGCGAAAGCCGGGACCCATTGAACGATGTCCTGCGGCAGACTGCCGGCCGGAAGCGCTCAGGGGGTCCCGGCTTTCGCCGGGATGACGGAGTAAAGTGATGCAATAACGATAGCTTGGTAATCACCGAGTGATCCAAAGATAAGTGCATACGATAACGGC
>JBQTKG010000084.1:0-13316 GCA_052386315.1 Hyphomicrobiales bacterium | reverse complement strand
GGTCGAGGAAATCCCGCTCCGGCCCGCCGAAGTCCTCGGCGAATTTGCGCCCCGCGTGGACCGCCGCGGCGATGGTGCCGGGGCCGTAGCAATCGCCCGCCCGCGATACGCCCGAATTGTTCTTCGTCAGTTCACGGAACAAATCGTCGATCGCGTCGCGCGCCGTGACCAGCACGCAGGACGCCGCCGCCATCTGGCGCATCCTGCCGGAAAATACGCATGCCAATGTCACGCCCGCGGCACCGATCGCAGATACCGCCGTATTGGCCTCGATGCCGACGCCGAGATCGATGAGGCGCGACTGGATCGCCGCCTGCTCCAGCGAGGCGCGGGTGAAGATCGAGACCAGCGAGGCGGGGGTCGTCAATGTGACATCGAAACCTTCCTTGCGCAGAAGTTCGGCCAGCACGCCGCCCATATAATAGTGGTCGTCGTCGAACAGCACGACGGGTCCCCGCTTGGGGCGCAGGCCGTCCATGAGATCGTCGGGGGTCAGAACATCGGCGGCAGGATCGATGGCGATGGGGCGGACATGGCGGCGGCCGGTGCCGTCGCGGCGCCAGCGCGAGCCGGTTGCCACCAGCACATGATCGGCGCCGAATTCGGCGGCACTATCGGCGGTCATGGCGCTTTCGAGATAGAGCGAGACATCGGCCATCTTGCCGATCTGCGAGAGGCGCCAGTCGCGCACCCGGCCCCAGGCGGAAAGCCCCGGCAGCCGGCATTCGCGGGCCACCCGGCCGCCCGCCTCGCGCGCGGAATCGGCGATCGTCACCTTGTGGCCGCGCGCACCGAGGGCGCGGGCGGCCTCGAGGCCGGCGGGGCCGGCGCCCACCACCAGCACATGCGAATCGTTGTCCTTCGGACGGATGCGCTCGGGATGCCAGCCGCGCCGCCATTCCTCGCCCATCGACGGATTCTGCGTGCAGCGGATCGGCGTCATGGAATAATCGCCGGTCACGCAGATGTTGCAGCCGATGCATTCGCGGATATCGTCGAGACGGCCTTCCTCGATCTTCCGGGGCAGGAAGGGATCGGCGATCGACGGCCGCGCCGCGCCGATCATGTCCATGATGCCCTGCCTGACGACCCGCACCATCGCGTCGGGCGAGGTGTAGCGGCCCACGCCGACCACGGGTTTCGACGTCAGTTTCTTGACGCCCTTGATGTAGGGTTCCTGGAATCCCTCCTCGGAGAAGCGCGAAGTTTGCGAGTCGTTGGCCCAGCTCGACAGCGACAGGTCCCAGAGATCGGGCAGCTCCGCCATCAAGGCGATGGCGTCTTCCACTTCGGCGGGCTCGAGGCCGGCCGCACCCTGGAACTCGTTCATGGCGATGCGCACGGGCACGGCGCAGGCGGCGCCCACGGCCTCCTTGGTATCCTCGATCACTTCGCGCAGCAGGCGCGCCCGGTTGGCGAGTGTGCCGCCATACTCATCGGTGCGCCAATTGGTGGCCCGCGAGAGAAAATGCTGGAATATGCCGAGGCCGTGGCCGGCATAGACATAGATGAGATCGAATCCCGCCTGCTTCGCCCGCAGGGCCGCGGCGCGATGGGCGCGGCGCAGGTTGCGGATGTCGTCCTTGTCCATGGCGCGGGCCTGGACCGGATCATGGAAATAACTTGCGGCGGGCATGGCGCTGGCGGCGATGGGCACTTCGCGCGACCAGAGATTGACCGCCGTATAGCCAGAGTGACAGAGTTCGATGCCGGCGAGCGCGCCGTGCTCATGGATTTTGTCCGAGATGCGCGCCAGCATGGGCACGTCCTGGTCGCTCCAGATGCGCAATTCCACATAGGGAGATACGTCGGCGCCATGGTGGATTTCCACCATTTCGGTGCAGACCACGGCCCAGCCGCCCTCGGCCTTGACGCCGCGCATGGCGGCGAGTGCGGTCGCATCGCGCCAGCCCATGCCGTTGCAATGCGGCACCTGGTAGAAACGGTTGCGCGCAGTGACCGGACCGATGCGGACCGGCTCGAACAGGATATCGTAACGCGGATCGCGGGACATGGGCGGCTCCTCAATGGCTCTCCTCCGTCTAGCAGGGAGATTTGAGCCAGCGCCATGGGGCTATGCCGCAGTGCAATATGGCTGTTGCGGAATGGTGACGGCCGATGAATAATCAAGTGGCGTGGCGATTTCCGGTTGCAGCCTTTGTGGCTTTTGGAAAGACTGGGTCATGGCATATCTCCTGAGGAAACTGGTGACGGCAACGGTGCTGGCAGCTTGCAGCGCGACGGCGGCAAGCGCGGCGGGATTTGCCATCCGCGAACAATCGGCGGAAGGGCTGGGGGCGAGTTTTGCCGGGGTCGCGGCGGGGCTCGACGGACTTTCCTCGATGTTCTGGAACCCGGCCACCATGACGCTGCACGAGGATGAGGGATTACAGAGCGAATCGAATTACTCGCTGACCCTGCCATACATGCGGGCGAAGGACGGCGGCTTCGCGCCCGGCGTTCCGGCACCCGGCCTCAACGACAGCGGCGATATCGGCGAACTGGCTTTCGCCGCCGCCTCCTATTACGTCTACCAGGTGAACGACCGGCTGTTCGCCGGGCTCAACCTCAATTCGCCCTTCGGCCTTGATACCGAGGCGAATGACTGGGCGGGCTCGGTCCATGGGTCGCAGTCCTCGTTATGGACCATCAACGCCAATCCGAATGTCGCCTACAAGCTCAGCGACGAAATCTCGGTGGCCGCCGGGGTGCAGATTCAATATGCCAACGCCGATCTCGAATCAGCCGATCCGGTGACCGGCGCAGGTATTTCCGATGTGGAGGGCGACGATTTCGGCGTGGGCTTCACCGCCGGCCTGCTGTTCACGCCCGGCGATACCACGCAGATCGGCATCGGCTTCCGGTCGACGATCGAACATGAGCTGGAAGGCGACGGCTTCGCCGGGTACTATACGGGTGGGATGACGACGCCACTCGATACGCCGGAAATCGTCACAATCGGCATCCGCCAGCAAATTGGCGAGCGCTGGACGGCGATGGCCGGAGCCGAATGGACCAACTGGAGCCGCTTCGAAAGTCTCACCACCTACAGCGATCCGGGCGGGGTGACGCTCACGTCCACGCAGCAGAACTGGAAGGATTCCTGGTTCGTCTCGCTCGGCGCCGAATATGCCTACAACGATACGCTGACGCTGCGTGCCGGGCTGGCTTACGAGGATTCAGGCGTACCGGACTCGACACGCACCCCGCGCATTCCCGACAACGACCGCTATTGGGTCTCGGTGGGCGCGACCTATCAAGTCAATAACTGGCTGAAGGCCAATCTTGCCTACAGCCATGCTTTCGTCGAGGACGGAGATGTGGCGCTGAGCGGGCCGGTCACGCCGCTCCATGCGACCTTCAAGCAGTCGATCGACATCGTCTCGGCTTCGGCCGCCATCGACTGGTGAAGCTGCCGGCATTCAGCGATATCGAGGCGGCCGCGGCGCGGCTTCTCGGCTTCGCGGCGCGCACGCCGGTCATCGAATCGCACCGGCTGAATGAGCTCACGGGCGGGCGCATCCTGATCAAGGCCGAATGCCTGCAGCGCACCGGCTCGTTCAAGTTCCGCGGCGCGTGGAACTGCATTTCGCGCCTCGATGCGCGAACCGCGAAGGGCGGCGTGGCCGCTTATTCATCGGGCAATCATGCCCAGGGGGTGGCCGCGGCGGCGCAATTGAAAGGTCTCGCGGCGCTGATCGTCATGCCTGCCGATACGCCGGCGAACAAGCTGCTCAATACGCGGCGTTACGGCGCTGAAATCGTCACCTATGACCGGACCGGCGAAAGCCGCGAGGAAATCGCCGCCCGCATCGCGGCGGAGCGGGGCGCTGTCATCGTGCCGCCTTTCGAGCATCCGGATATCGTCGCGGGCCAGGGCACGGCGGGGCTCGAATTCGCCGAACAGGCCGCCGAGAGGCAAGCAATTCTGGACGATGTGCTGGTCCCGTGCAGCGGCGGCGGACTGGCGGCGGGCATCGCTCTCGCCATGGAGGCGAAGTCGCCGGCGAGCCGCGTTCATACGGTCGAGCCGGAAGGCTTCGACGATCACGCGCGGTCGCTCAAGTCGGGCGAGCGCGAGCGGAATGCCCGGATGAGCGGCTCGATCTGCGATGCGCTCCTGTCGCCCATGCCGGGGGAGATGACTTTCGCCATCAATCGGGCGCGGCTGGGCGAGGGCTTTGCGGTGAGCGATGCCGAGACGTGCGAAGCCATGCGTTTTGCCTTCGAGGAACTCAAGCTGGTCATCGAGCCCGGGGGCGCCGTGGCGCTTGCCGCGGTTCTCACCGGCAGAATCGAGACACGAAGCCGCAATGTCGGCGTCATCGCCTCGGGCGGCAACGTCGATGCCGCGGTTTTCGCCGGGATCATCGGCGGCAAAAGCTGGTGAGTAGCGAGTAGCGAGTAGCGAGTAGCGAGTAGTAGGTAGTGTCAGGATGGCGGACTGGCGGCCAGTTCGGCCTGTGGGGGAACATCCATGGGCTCCGTGGCGGCACGGCGGATGATGACGATGCGGCGCTTGTCGCCGGATTCGGGCGTTGCGGGCATGGGCGCCAATGGGATTTCCGGCTCGGCCGGTTTGGCGGTCTCGACGGCGGCCAGTTTCGGCGCGGCCGGTGCGGCGGGCGCGAAGACCGCCTCGTCCTGCTTGAAGTATTTCAGGTTCTTCATCGACAGGGCCTGGGCGGCCGTTGCGGCCGCCGCCAATGCCGGCGCGGGCGCTTCGCCTCCATCTGCCGGCGGCGGATGCGCCGGAATGGCGGCCAGTACCCCTTCCAGTTTCTTCAGGGCATCGAGAATGCGCTGGGTTTCGCCCATCCGCTGGCGCTGGTCGCGCTGGGCGAGAAACCAGCGGCCGCGCGGGGTCTCCATGACCGCCCGCTCGATCGCATCGTAATCCCCGGATCCGAAATCGAGGCTCCGGCCCGCGATGGCATTGGTCATACGCATACTCCACACACAGGTCTGCGCACGGCGCAGACGTCTCCGTCCGCCACTATTGTGGAAACTGGTGAATGATTGGTTTAGAGCATGACCGTCCTTGATAGAATCGAGTTCGCCCTATCACCCTTCTCCCCGTGGGAAACCGTTTCAAATTCGCCCCTCTCCCGTGCGTAGCATGGGAGAGGGTGCCCGAAGGGCGGGTGAGGGCAGCACTTGGAACGGCAAGCGATCGATTCTCCTTGGGGCGTTCTTGGCCCTCATCCGGCGCTTCGCGCCACCCCGGATCAGGTCCGGGGCAGGCTCTTCTCCCACCTTCGGCGGGAGAAGGGTAATATTGCAACGCTCAGCCCCAGAGAGCCGGCGGCGGCGGCGTCATGAGACTGCCGTCATAGGCGATGCCGGGATGGCGGTCGCGCGCCAGCAGCAAAGGGCCATCGAGATCGACATAGTCCGCATACTGGGCAACCAGCATGGCCGGCGCCATGGCCAGCGAAGTTGCCAGCATGCAGCCCACCATGATTTTGAGCCCACTCGCCCGGGCGGCGAGGGCGAGCGCCAACGCCTCCGTCAGGCCGCCTGTCTTGTCGAGCTTGATGTTGATGGCATCGTATTTGCCGATGAGAGTTGAGAGACTATCGAGGCCAAGTGCCGATTCATCAGCGCAGATGGCCAGCGGGCGGGCGAGGCCACGGAGAATTTCATCCTGGTCCGCGGGCAGCGGCTGCTCGACCAGCTCGACGCGCGCTTCGGCGCAGGCCTGCAGCAGGGCGGGCAAAGCCGCGGCGGTCCAGCCTTCATTGGCATCGACGATGAGGCGGCTGCGAGGCGCCGCCCGGCGGACCGCCTTGAGGCGATCGGCATCGCCGTTGCGGCCGAGCTTCAATTTGAGCAGCGGCCGATGGGCGGCGCCTGCGGCGGCTGTTGCCATCGCTTCCGGCGTATCGAGGCTCAGCGTGTAAGCGGTGACGCAGGGCCGCGGCGGATCGAGACCGGCAAGCCGCCACACGGGCTTTGCGGCCTTTTTCGCTTCGAGGTCCCAGAGCGCGCAATCGAGGACGTTGCGGGCGGCGCGCAGGGAGATGAGGCGGGGAACGTCCTGGCGGGCGAGCCCGCGTTCGATCCGGGTGCGCGCCGCTTCGAGTTCGGCCATGACGCCCGCCACGGTCTCGCCATGGCGCGGATAGGGCACGCATTCGCCGCGGCCCAGCGCGCTTCCTTCCGCGAGCGCGACGACAACCACATCGGCGGCGGTGCGGGTGCCGCGGGCGATGGTGAAATGGCCGGCGACCGGCCAGCTCTCATGAGCGATCGTCAATTGCCTCAAGAAAGACTCCGCTATTGCGGCGGGATGCGGCCCGCCGCTTCGGCCAGCGTCACATAGAGCTTGCCGGATTCGGAGGCGAGACAGGCTTCGACCATGCCGGCACCCTGCGGCACTTCCGAGACGGTATCAAGGAGGCGCTCGAACAGGCGCACATAGGCATCGACGCGGCCCCGCACCAGGCGTTCGCTGCCGTAGCGGTCCACGATCATCTTGACGAAGCGCTTGCCGCGGGCCTCGTACAGCCGGTGGGTGTAGACGTGGCGCTCGCCGGCGTTGAAGCTCTTTTCGAGGTCGCGCGGCAGTGAGCCATCGATGGCCTCGACCAGATCGCGGGCGGCGGCATTGAGCTTCTGCACCAGATTTTCCATCTCGCGCGGAATGCCGGCGGAATCGGGCGCGGCTTCGGCCGGTCCGGCCGGGCGCGGCAGAAGCACCGCCATGCTGCGGGCAATCGAGGATTCCACCGCTTCGTTGCGATCGCGGCTCTTGTCCAGGGCGCCGGCGCTTTGCGATGCGGGGTGCGCGGCGCCCTCAGATTTTCCCAGGCTTGGGTCCCTCGCGATTCGCGGCAACGTGACGCCGGGGCCGGAGACATCGAGAGTCCCGGTCTGACGCTTGACCACTTCGGCCAACGCATTGAGGGCGGCGATCTGGTCGGCCACGACGCGGCGCATGGCATCGGCATTGCTGCGGGTTTCCTCCGGCAGATCGAGGATGGCGCGCTTCAGCTCGCTGCGGGCGGTGTCGATGTCCTTCACCACCTGCTGGGCGGTTATGCGCATGTCCTGGGCGGTCTGCTGGAAATCGCTGGCGGTGGCGGACAGCATCTCGTTCATCGACGCCATGGCGCGCTCGTGCTGTTCGCGCAGGATGCGCGCGGCCTGGCCGATCTGGCCGCCGGAACTGGCTTCGAGCTTCTTGATTTCCTGCTCGAGGTTGGCGGCCGCGGCGGCGGTCTGCTCGGAGACGATGCGGCCGATATCCTTGGAGCGCGTCTCGGAGGCGGTAAGCGATTCCTCGATCAGGTTCATGTAGCCGGTCATCACCGCATCGATCTCCTGGGCCTTGCGGTTGGCGTCGGACAGCAACTGGTCGAGGGCGTCGCGGCGATTGACCAGCACGCGCTCCATGTCGCC
Source organism: Hyphomicrobiales bacterium (assembly GCA_052386315.1). GTDB lineage: Bacteria > Pseudomonadota > Alphaproteobacteria > Rhizobiales > Aestuariivirgaceae > Aestuariivirga. The sequence continues at coordinate 5,912 of JBQTKG010000084.1, read as the reverse complement.
GTTGAACTTGTCGAGCGATTTTTCGACCAGCGCCGAGACGTCCTCGAGGCGCTCGGAGATGCGCGATCCGGTCATCTCGAGCTTGCCGGTGAGCTGCATGGAGATGCCCTCCAGGCGCTCGTCGAGGGCGCCGGCGGCACCGGCGAGCTGGTCGGCGAGATAGATGTTGGCGGTCTCGACATGCTTGGAGAATTTGCGGTGAGCGTCGTCGAGCTTGGCGGAGGTGGCGGTCGTGGCGGAATCGAATTCGCGCGCGGCCTGGTCGATGCGGCCGGCGAGCAGGCCGGTATTCTGTTCGAAACGGCCGGTGATCTGCAGCGTCGTTTCGCCCAAGCCGTGCGACAGGGCTACGCTGGCCTTGTCGAGATCGCTGATCATCTGGGTGCCGGCGGTGCCGACAATCTCGGCGAATTTGGTGCCGGTGCTGGCAAGGCGGCCGGAAATATCGCCGGTGACGCGCTCCAGCAGGGTGGAGGCGACATCGAAGCGCTCGCCCAGATCGCGTGCCGTCGCATCGAGGCGGGTGAACATGGTGCTGCCGGCAGCGTCGAGCTGGGCGGCGACCTCGCCGGAAGTTTTCAGCAACTGCCCGGTCATCATGCCGGTATTGGTTCTGAACAGTTCGGTGAGGCCGGTCACGGCTTCGCCGAGCTGGGCGTCAAGGCGGCTGGTGGTCGTATCCAACAGGCCGCCAAGTTCGGTCGAGGCCTGATCAAGCTGGACGGTGAGCTTATCGGTGGCTCCGACCATCCGGCTCACGGCGCCGCCCGCCGTGGCGTTAATGTGATCGTGGATGCGGGTGGCGGAGGATTCGAGCCGGTCGGTCATGTCTCCCGCGGTGCGATCGAGGCGCGCCGTCATCTCGTTGGCGGAACTGTCGAAGAGCGCGAGGAGATCGTCGCGCGCCCTGGCCGCGTTCTGCACGAATTCGCCGGAGACCGAAATCAGCCGGTCGGTGACGAGGCCGCCGGAGCCCTCGATGTTCTGGGCAAGGGCCAAGCCCGAATCCTGCATCTGACGGCCGACGATGCCGGAGGTTTCCTTGAGGTGGGCGGTGATGGTGCCGCTGGTGGTGACCAGGAGTTCGTTGACGGCCGAGCCCGCCGCCTGCAATTCCCCGGCAACTCCCGAGGCGGTGCGCTCGATTGTCCCGGCCATTTCGCCGGTGGCGCGATCGAGCAGGCCGGAGAAATTGTCCTGGGCCTGGCCGATGCGGCCGAGGTAGCCGGTGGCGACTTGCTCCAGCCCCTGGGTCACGAGATTGCGGCTCTGCTCGATCTGCTGGCTGACGTCGATGCCGGAGCGCTCGATGAGTGAGGCCACTTCATTCGACGTGGCATTCAGATGATAGGCGATATTGTTGCCGGTGCCCTGGATGACTTCGGTCAGTCCCGCCGCCGCCTGCTTGATCTCGCCGGCGGAGGCGGCGGTGGCGCGCTCCATCAGCGCCGCCACTTCATTCGACACCATGTTCAATTGTCCGCTGACGCTGCCACCGGCGCCCTGGATGACTTCGGTCAGTCCCGCCGCCGCCTGCTTGATCTCGCCGGCGGCGGCGGCGGTGGCGTCTTCGATGGTACGGCCGATATCCTGATTGACGCCGCTGAGCTGGTCGGCGCTCTGGCGCAGGAGCTGCACCACGCTCGATTCCATGGCCTGCACGCTGCGGCCGAAATTCGTCGATTCCGAATCGAGCAGGCCCGCCGTCTGCGAAAGAGATTCGATCCGATCCTGAAGTTGAAGCGAGAAGTCGCTCAATTCGCCGGTCAGAATGCCGGAAACCCGTTCAATCTGGGCGGTCTGGGTGCCGATCTGGCCGCTGGCGGTGGCGGCGCGCGAGGCAACCTCGTCGATGGTGCGGGCGAGACCGGCCGAGGTCTCCTTCAGGCCCTCTTCGAGTTGCACCAGCGTCGATTGGGCATTGACAATGATGCCGCCAAGATTCTCGGTATTGAATTCAAGGCGCGCGAGCACCGGATTGGCCTCGCTGGCGAGCACCATGCTGGCCTGATGCAGGGCGGCGCGCTGGTTCTCCAGGCCGGTGACCAGGCCGCGGATGCGTTCCTCATTGCCGCCGAAGGCGCGTTCGATGGCGGAGATTTCCTTGTGGACGATTTCCTCCAGCGCCGTGGCGCGCTGCACGGCATGTTCGACGCCGCCGACCAGGAGATCGACTTCGGAACGCACCGCCTGGGCGATGGAGGTGAGACCTTCGGTGGCGATGTCCTGCGGCCGGATCAGGCGCATGGCCGATTGCATCAGCACTTCCGAGACTTGGCGCAACTGCGAAGCCCGCCAGAGGAAATAGGCGGTGACCCAGACGACGCCGATGGGCAGCACCAGGAGGGCCAAAGCCCGCATGGTGTCGGCCAGAAGCCGCGGGCCAAAAGGATCGGGCACGGCGATGACGCTGTTCGAGAAAATAAAGAACCAGCCGGCAATCCAGCCGAGCGACAGGATGAAGGCGACGTAATAGGGCGCAAAGGACGGCTGGCGCCGGAGCTTCGCCAGCATCATGGAGGTGCCGGGATCGTTCTCATTGGCGGGGCGCGAGCGCAGCGCCGCCGGCTCGAGCGCCTGAGCCGATTGGTCGCGCCGTGCCGGCGCGTCCGGCCCGCCGGGGCGCTTGTCGCGGCGCCGTGGATCCATCGTATTGCTTGCCATACCCGTTACCCGCACCAAACTACTTGTCAGCAACCGTCCCTGCCGTCGCTGCTTTCCGTCCTGCGTTCGATCCTGGCGACATGGGCGTTTCGACAAACGCGATTACCCAAGGACAGGATTGGCCTCGCCCACAAACCGGCCGCTCGGCCTCACCATAGCCTATCGGGAGTCCCGCTTGAACCCAATGCCGCGCGCCAGCCGCGAATAACTTAAGTTTTGGTTAAAATTGTGGATCGAATTGAATCGAATCAGAAAACTGCTCCTTTACCGTGCGGCTTTACGCCGTTCTAGGCCGTCGCGGCCTAGACTTGCGGCCAGCAAAGCGGTCGAGGAGAGCTGCCGATGGGCCGAAGTCCGAAACGGGTTGTGGCGTTGAGCACAGCCGGCAAAGGGGCGGCCGTGCTCGACTGGGAGCACCTGTCGCAATACACCATGGACGATGAGGAGCTGGCGGCCGAAATCGTCGGCCTGTTTCTGGTCCAAATGCCTTCGACCCTCGCCATGCTGCGGAGCGCTGCAAGCCCGGAAGACTGGAAGCTCGCAACCCACACGCTCAAGGGATCGGCCATGGCGGTGGGGGCCGGGCGGATCGCCCGCATCGCAGCCGAACTGGAGAAGCTCGATATCGCCGATGGGAAGGCGCGGCGGCCGCTGCTTGCCGCCCTCGATGCCGAGATCGCCGCCGTGCGCGAGGCCGGCCAGGGCCACTGATTCATCCTGCATGCGGCAGTTGTCTTTCCCCGGACAATCCCCTAGATAGCCGTTCGGAATAACGAACGATCCGGACCGGACAGGCGAAATGGCGAAAATTACCTTCATTCAGCACAATGGAGCGGAACAGACCGTCGAGGGCCAGCCTGGCCTGTCGGTCATGGAGACGGCGATCAAGAACATGGTTCCCGGCATCGACGCCGATTGTGGCGGCGCCTGCGCCTGCGCCACCTGCCACGTCTATGTCGAGCCGGAGTGGTCGCAAAAGACCGGCGCGCGCAACCCGATGGAAGAGGACATGCTCGATTTCGCCTTCGACGTGCGCGACACCAGCCGGCTGTCGTGCCAGATCAAGGTGTCCGACGGGCTCGACGGGTTGCGTGTCCGCATTCCCGAAAAGCAATTCTGAGTATCCGGAGTTCAGCGATGTCCGATGCGATTTCCACCGATGCGGCGATCATTGGCGCGGGGCCGTGCGGCCTGTTCGCGGTGTTCGAACTCGGGCTGCTCGATATCAAATGCCAGGTGGTCGACATTCTCGACAGGCCGGGCGGCCAATGCGCCGAGCTCTATCCGGAGAAACCGATCTACGACATCCCGGCTCTGTCCATCGTAACCGGGGCGGAGCTCACCCACAGGCTGATGGAACAGATCAAGCCTTTCAAGGCGGAATTCCACTTCAACCAGATGGTCACGGAATTGAAGAAACTCGGCGATGCCGGGTTCGAGCTCAAGACCGATGGCGGCCTCACCCTCCGCTGCAAGGTCGTGGTCATCGCGGCGGGCGGCGGCTCGTTCCAGCCGAAGAAGCCGCCCATTCCCGGCATCGATGCCTATGAGGGCAAATCGGTCCACTACTCGGTCAAGAAGATGGAGGCGCTGCGCGGGCGTGACATCCTGATCGTCGGCGGCGGCGACTCGGCCCTCGACTGGACGCTCAACCTGCAGCCTCTGGCGAAGAGCCTGACGCTGCTGCACCGGCGCGACGAATTCCGTGCCGCCCCCGACAGCGTCAAGAAAATGCGCGAGCTGGTCGCGGCGGGCAAGATGCAGTTCAAGCTCGGCCAGGTCACCGGCCTTGGCGGCGACAACGGGATGCTGTCCACGGTTCACGTCAAGGGCAATGACGGGTCGGCTTACGACATCGCAGCCAATGCGCTCATGCCCTTCTTCGGCCTCACCATGAAGCTCGGCCCGGTCGCCGACTGGGGCTTGAACCTGCACGAGAATCTCATCCCCGTCGACACGGCGAAGTTCGAAAGCTCCGTGCGCGGAATATTCGCCATCGGCGACATCAACAGCTATCCGGGCAAGTTGAAGCTCATCCTCTGCGGCTTCCATGAGGCGGCGCTGATGGCGCAGGAGGCCTTTCACATCAAGAATCCCGGCGAGCGGCTCTTGTTCCAGTACACCACTTCGAGCTCGAGCCTGCAGAAGAAGCTCGGCGTGGCGTGAAGCAGCCGCGGATATTCCTGATCGGCATCGGGGCCCAGAAGGCCGGCACGACCTGGCTGGCGAACTACATGCGCGGCCATCCGGACATTTTCATGTCGCCGCTCAAGGAAATGCATTTCTGGGACACGAAATACTATCAGGGCGACGAGGCTCCCTTCGACTGGCGCTTCAAGGTCAGGCTGGCGAAGCTGCAATTGCGCCAGGAAGCCGGCTTGAAGCTGGCCCAGCGGGAGGCCCGGCATCTTGGCGACCTGAGCGAGCGGGTGGCGATTGGCACCGATACCGCCGCTTATTACGACTTTTTCGCCAGAAGGGCCGGGGCGAAGGACGTGTGGGCGGAATTCACGCCTTCCTATGCGCTGCTCGACAAGAACGGTTTCGCGGCGATGGCGCGCATCGCGCCCGAGACCCGCTTCGTCTTCTTGATGCGCAATCCCGCCGACCGGTACTGGTCGCATGTCCGCTACGTGGCGCAGGAAATACCGGAGACCGATACCGTCCGCGAATTCGATTCGGGTTTCGACCGGCCCGAGTACCGGCTGCGCGGCGATTATGCGCGGACGATCGAGGAATTGCTGGCCGCCGTGCCGCGCGCCCATGTCTTTGTCGAATTCCATGAGCGCCTGTTCGGAGAGGCGAGTATCCGCCGTTTTTGCGACTTCCTGTCCGTCCGGCATCTCGCGCCGGACCTCGCGCCGAGAAAGGAAACGGCCGTCAAGCTGAACATGAGCGACGGCATGCGGAGGCGCGTCTACAGGGAATTCGCCCAAGTCTATCGCTTCGCCGACGAGTTCTGCGGCGGGGAGGTTCCGCAGAGCTGGCGCGACGACATGCTCCGTTACGGATAAAGCGCTTTGCAGGTGAGAAGAATCAATCACCCAAATTCCGTCATCCCGGCGAAAGCCGGGGCCCACTGGGCTATTCCCATTGGCATTCTGCCGCATGAGGGTGTTCAATGGGTCCCGGCTTGCGCCGGGATGACGGAATTTTGATAACAAAATCAACGATATCAAACGCGCAAAGATGTGTGAATCCGATAGCGGCTTTCGCCGGGATGACGGAGTGAAGTGATGCAATAACAA
>JBQTKG010000083.1:0-14461 GCA_052386315.1 Hyphomicrobiales bacterium | reverse complement strand
GCACGCGCCGCTGCGAAGGCGACAGTGCTGCGGCCGCGGTCGCGGTCTCGCGCGGCAGGGGTACCGCCTGGATGCGGTCATAGCCCCAGATGCGCACGACCTCCTCGACCAGGTCGGCCTCGCCCTGGACGTCGCCGCGCCACGACGGCGGTGTCACGGCAAGGTTGCCGTCGGCGGACGGCCTGGACTCGAAGCCGAGATCGGACAGGATGCGCGTTGCGTCCTTGAGCGGCACGTCGACGCCGCCGAGCGCATGGATGCGGCCTGGGCGCAGCGTGTAGCTGCGCTGCCAGGCCGGCGGCGCACCGGTGACGACGAGCTCGCTCGCCTCGCCGCCGCACAGCTCCTGGATCATCCGCGTCGCGGCTTCCATCCCTTCGGCGACGGCCGCGGGATCGAGGCCGCGCTCGAAGCGGTAGCGCGCGTCGGAGACGATCTGGTGGCGCCGTCCGGTCAGCGCAGTGCGGATCGGATCGAACAGCGCCGCCTCGACGAACACGTTGACGGTGCTCTCGGTGCAGCCCGACGGCTCGCCGCCGATCACGCCGCCGAGGCCGAGCACGCCGTCGGCATCGGCGATCGCGGTCTCCTCGCCCGACAGCGTGTAGCCCTTGCCGTTGAGTGCGGCGATCGTCTCGCCGGCCCTGGCAAGGCGGACGACGATGCCGACCGCGATCTTGTCGGCGTCGAACACATGCAGCGGCCGGTTGACGTCGAGCGTGAAGAAGTTGGTGATGTCGACCAGCGCCGAGATCGGCCGCAGGCCTACGGCAGTCAGGCGGTCCTGCAGCCATTTCGGTGACGCGCCGTTCCTGATGCCGCGGATATGGCGGCCGACGAAGAGCGGGCACGCCTCGGGTGCTGCGCCGAGGTCGAAGCGCACGCCGATCGGGCTCTTGAATTTGCCCGGCACTGGCTGCACCGAACGGGGCTTGAGCCGGCCGAGCCCGGCGGCGGCCGCGTCGCGCGCGATCCCGCGCACGCCCAGGCAGTCGGCGCGGTTGGGCGTCACCGCGACGTCGATGACCGGATCGTCGAGGCCCATCGCCTTGGCGAAGGGCTCGCCCACGGGTGCATCGTCAGGCAGCTCGATGATGCCGTCATGATCGTCGCCGAGGCCCATCTCGCGCGCCGAGCACAGCATGCCGTTCGACGCCTGGCCGCGGATGACGCCTGGCTTGAGCTCGGCGCCAGTGCCGGGGATGATCGTGCCGGCGGCGGCGAACACGCCCTTCATGCCGGTGCGCGCATTGGGAGCGCCGCACACGACCTGGACCTTGCCACTGCCGGTGTCGACGATGCAGACGCGCAGGCGGTCGGCGTCGGGATGCTGCTTCGCCTCGACGACATAGCCGACCTTGAAGGGCGCGAGCTTCGCGGCGCGATCCTCGACGCTCTCGAGCTCGAGGCCGATCATGGTCAGCGTGTCGGTGATCTTCTCGATCGGCGCATCGGTGTCGAGATGCGCCTTGAGCCAGCCGAGCGTGAACTTCATCGCGCCAGCCCTCCGCTCAATGTCGGCAGGTCGATCGCAAGGAAGCCGTAATGGCGCAGCCAGCGCAGGTCGGCCTCGTAGAACGTGCGCAGGTCGGGGATGCCGTATTTCAGCATCGCCACGCGCTCGATGCCCATGCCGAAGGCGAAGCCCTGGTAGGCGGCGGGATCGATGCCGCAATTCGCCAGCACCTTGGGATGCACCATGCCGCAGCCGAGAATCTCGAGCCAGTCGCCGCCCGCACCGATCTTGAGCTCGCCGCCGGCGCGCGAGCAGCCGATATCCATCTCGGCCGATGGCTCGGTGAAGGGGAAATAGCTGGCGCGGAAGCGCGCGGGCAGCTCCGGCACCTCGAAGAAGGTGCGCGCGAACTCGATCAGGCAGCCCTTGAGATGGCCCATATGCGTGCTGCGGTCGATCACCAGGCCTTCGACCTGATGGAAGTTCGGCGAATGCGTCGCGTCGTGGTCGGAGCGGTAGGTGCGTCCGGGCACGACGATGCGGATCGGCGGCTTCTGCGACAGCATGGTCCGGACTTGCACTGGAGACGTATGCGTGCGCAGCACCTTGGGCGCGCCGGTGCCGGCACTCTGCAGATAGAACGTGTCGTGTTGCTGGCGCGCCGGATGCTCGGGCGGGATGTTCAGTGCCGTGAAGTTATAGAAATCCTCCTCGATGTCCGGCCCCTCGGCGACGACGAAGCCCATGTCGCCGAAGATCGCCACCATCTCGTCGATCGTCTGGCTGATCGGATGGATGCGGCCCTCGGGCCACGGCCGCGCCGGCAGCGTCACGTCGATGCGCTCTTCGGCGAGGCGGCGGTCGAGCTCAACGTCGGCGAGCGATCTCGAACGTGCGTCGATGTCCTGTGCGATCGCGTCCTTGAGGGAGTTGAGAGCGGCGCCGCGCGCCCTGCGCGCCTCGGGCGCCAGCGTGCCCAGCGTTTTCATCAGCTCGGTGACGCGGCCCTTCTTGCCGAGCAGCTCGACGCGCAGCGCGTCGAGCGCGTCGGCCGACGCCGCCTGGCCGATGCGGCCGGAAGCTTCGCTGCGCAGGGATTCAAGATCGTCGTTCATGCGAGAGTCTCTTCGGGCTCGAAACGAAAAGGGGCCTGACCGGCGGCCAGGCCCCTTCCCGTTGCGACTGTCGCGCCCGGCATCGGGGCGCGAAGGCTATGCGAGGGCGGCCTTGGCCTGGCTGACCAGCGCCTTGAAGCCGTCCGGATCGGTGATGGCGAGATCGGCGAGGACCTTGCGGTCGACGGCGATGCCGGCCTTCTTGATGCCGTTCATGAGCTGCGAGTAGGTGAGGCCCTGCTCGCGCGCACCGGCGTTGATGCGCTGGATCCACAGGCCGCGGAAATCGCGCTTCTTGTTGCGGCGGTCGCGATAGGCGTATTGCAACGCCTTCTCGACGCGCTCCAGCGCCGGGCGGAAGGTGGTCGACGAGCGGCCGACATAGCCCTTCGCTTCGCCGAGGATCTTCTTGTGGCGGGCGTGCGCGGTGACGCCCCGTTTGACGCGTGCCATCGTTCAAGCTCCTTGAGGCCGGGCTATTTGTGCAGGAAGTGGCGGATGACCTTCTTGGCATCGCCCGGAGCGAGCAGCATCGTGCCGCGCGCCTTGCGCTTCATCTGCTTGGGCCGCTTGCGCAGGTTGTGCCGCTTGAAGGCGACCGGCGCCTTGACCTTGCCCGATGCGGTCAACCTGAACCGCTTCTTGGCACTCGATTTCGTCTTCATCTTGGGCATTTGTTTCTCCTTGCGGTTGAAGGACGCCGGCATCGCCGGTGCCCGGATCGAGCGGTTAGGCATGCCCGTGACGAGGCTCGTGGGAGCCCGGCCGTGGCCGCTCGCGACGCGCGGTTATACAGAGCCGGGCGGGCCCGCGCAAGGCCGGCCCAAGGCGCGCGCGGGCGCCGGACCACCCAATGATTTCAAATGGAAAGGGCGGGCTCGACGCCCGCCCTCTGGCCTCGATCGGCCCTGGCGTGCAGCCGCTAGCCGCGGCCCTTGCGCCCGGACGAGATCGGGGAAACCGCCCGCACCATGTGCAGGATCTTCTTACGGACCTTGGGGTCCTCGATCATGTAATAGGCCCGGACCAGCTTGACCGTTTCGTTGGCGGTCATTGGGTCCTGCTCGGCGTTGCCCTCGTTGGCCGCCGCGCGCGCCTCCATCGCCGGCGTGCGGCGCTTGGCGGTCGAGGGGGCGTCCTCGAAGAACCAGGAAATGCCGACCCCGAGCACCTTGCTCAACGCATAGAGGCGGCTGGCTGAAATGCGGTTGGTGCCGCGCTCGTATTTCTGGAGCTGCTGGAACGACACGCCGATGGCGCGGGCGAGCTTGTCCTGGCTCAGGCCCAGCAGCGTGCGCCGCAGGCGGACCCGGCTGCCGACATGGATGTCGACGGGATCCGGCTCGTCGAGGAATTCTCTCTCCCGACGGGCGTGGTTCAGTCGGGGCATCCGGGCGCTCCCTTTTAGGTGAGAGGGGTCGTTGCGGGCGGAGTCCGTGTTGCGGGTCGAGCGTGAAAAACTACCGCAAATAAACTCGCTCGCAAGCTGTAAAAAGGCTTAGTACTACTCGCTACTCTACAGGCTTGACGGTCCGCAGGGCGACTCTAAACCGCGTCAGCTCTTCGAATCTACTATGAGGCCGCAGGACAGTCCTTTGCGCTCGCGCCGTCTTCTCGATCATTTCGGCGCCACGACCATCGTCATCTGCCGGCCTTCCATCCGCGGCGACATTTCCACTTTTGCGAACTCGGCCAGGTCGGTGCGCACGCGCTCGAGCACCCGTGCCCCCAGCTCGCTGTGCACCATCTCGCGGCCGCGGAAGCGAAGCGTAATCTTGACCTTGTCGCCCTCCTCGAGGAACCGGATCATCGCGCGCTTCTTGACGTCGTAGTCGTGATCGTCGATGCCCGGGCGCATCTTGATCTCCTTGATCTCGATGACCTTCTGCTTCTTGCGGGCTTCCGCCGCCTTTTTCTGTTCCTGATACTTGAACTTGCCGTAATCGAGTATCTTGGCGACCGGCGGCTTGGCATCCGGCGAAACCTCGACCAGATCCAGATTGGCTTCTTCGGCCATGGCCAGCGCCTGGCGGGTCGGCACCACGCCAAGGTTTTCACCGTCGGCACCGATCAGGCGCACGTCGCGTGATTCTATGCGATGATTGATCCTGTGTCCCTCTTCCTTTTGCGGGGGGGCGGCTCCGTGGTTTATCGAAGGCCTCCTGGGTGGTATGCTCAAGTCGCCGGTAGCTCCTGTTCGGGGCGATGGTCGAATTCGGCTTGACGAATCCAGCCGTCGCCGGTTGCAAGGACCGCTTTAGACCTTAGAAACGAGGGGCTCGTCAAGCAGCCATGGCGGTGGTTCAATTCGATCGCGGACCGGAAGGCGAGAAGCTCGCCTATCTGGAGGATGGCGGCGGCCACGACCTCGGCCGCTGCGGCTTTTTCTGGCTGGGCGGCTTCAAGTCCGACATGGAGGGGGCCAAGGCCGAGGCCCTTGCGGCGCTGGCCCGGGAAACCCGCAGGCCCTCTTTGCGCTTCGACTATTCGGGTCACGGCAAGTCCGGCGGCGTCTTCACCGATGCAACGATCTCGCGCTGGCTCGCCCAGGCGCTGCAGATGTTTACCACCCGGGCGCCGGGCAAGCGCATCGTGGTGGGCTCGAGCATGGGTGGATGGCTGGCCATGCTTCTGGTGCAGGCGTTGCGGCACAGCCAGCCGAAAGCCGCCGATCGCATCGCCGGCATGGTGCTCATCGCCCCGGCTGCGGACATGACCGCCGATCTGATGTGGGACACGTTTTCGCCCAAGGCGCGCGATGCCCTTCGCGGCAAAGGTATCTGGATGAAGCCCGCCGCCTATGGTGAGCCCTATCCCATCACAGCGAAACTCATCGAAGATGGCGCCGCACACCTGGTCCTTGAGAAGGGCATGACTGCCACCTGCCCGATACGCATCCTGCAGGGCGAGGCCGATCCCGACGTGCCCCCCGCCCATGCGCTCAAGGTTTTCGAAGCGATCTCGGCGCCGGATGTAACTCTCACATTGATCAAGGGCGGCGATCATCGGCTGTCGACTCCCGCCCATCTCATGCTCATTCGCGAGACCGTGCTGCGTCTGGCCGAGCGCGCCGACGGCATCATGGTGTGAAATCCTTGCGCAACGCCTGAAGCCCGGTGCGATAATCGGGATAGACGAGCCTGACGCCGAGCTCGGTCTTGATGCGCCGGTTCGATACCCGCTTCGATTCGGCATAGAAGCTGCGCGCCATCGGCGAAAGTTCCGCCTTTTCGAAAGGGATTTCCGGCGGCGAGGGGCGGCCGAGCAATTGCGCCGCGTAGGCGATCACCTCCTGCGGCGGGCAGGGTGCATCGTCGCAGACATTGTAGGCGGCCCCCGGATTGGGTCTTGCCATCGAGGCTTCGAGGACCGTGGCGATATCCTCCACATGGATGCGGCTGAACACCTGCCCCGGCTTTACGATGAGCCTGGCCGTGCCGCCGGCGATCGACATGAACTGGTTGCGGCCGGGCCCGTAGATGCCGGCGAGCCGGAAGATGTGAACCGGGAGGCCGTGGCTTGCATGGAGGGCGAGCCATTGCCGCTCCGCCGCCAGCCGCCGCCGCCCGCGTTCGGTTGTGGGTGACAATGGCGAATCTTCGTCCACCCAGTCGCCGCCGCGGTCGCCATAGACGCCGGTGGTCGACAGATAGGCGAGCCATCTGATGTTCGGCGCCCGCGCCGCGAAGTCGCGCTTGTGCTGATTGATGACCGGATCTCCGGGCTCGTCGGGAGGGACGGAGATCACGAAATGTGTGACGCCTTCGAAGGCACTAGCTGCAAGCGGTGTCCGGCCGTCGAAGCGCAGACCGCGATAGCCCAGGAGCCCAACTTCTCCGATGCCCGCCTCGCTGCGGCTGGTGCCGCCGATCGTCCAGTTGCGGGCATGGAGCCGCGCCGCCAAGGTCCGCGCCGAGTAGCCGAGCCCGAAGAACAGCACATGATTCATGCCGGCAGCCATTCGCTTCGCACGCCGGGGTCGGTCTCGCCGGCGAGGTGCTGCTGGCGGAGCGCGCTGAACCGGCCGGGTGGTGCCAGACGCGACAGGGCCCACACGGCCATGGCGCGCACCAGGGGCGAAGCATCGCCAAGCCGGCGCTCGGCAACCGACGCCAGCTCCGCATCGTCGCTGTTGCCCAGCGCGATGAGTACGTTGCGCACGAAGCGGTCGCGGCCGGTGCGTTTGATGGCGGTGCCGGCGAACTTCGCCCGGAAGGCGCGATCGTCGAGTTCAACCAGTTCGGCCAATGCCGGTGCCACGAGGTCGTCTCGCGCTTCGAGCCTGGCGTCCGCCGCCGCCTTGGCGAATTTGTTCCACGGGCAGACGGCCAGGCAATCGTCGCAGCCATAGATGCGGTTGCCGATGGCCTCGCGGAACTCGCGGGCGATGTGGCCCTCGTGTTCGATGGTCAGATAGGAAATGCAGCGCCGCGCATCGAGCTGGTAGGGGGCCGGAAAGGCGTGAGTCGGGCAGATGTCGAGACAGGCCCGGCAGGCGCCGCAGTGATCGGTCTCGGGCCTGTCGAAAGGCAGTTCCGCCGCGGTCAGAATGGCGCCGATGAAGAACCACGACCCGAGTTCGCGCGACAGGAGATTGGTGTGCTTGCCCTGCCAGCCCAATCCCGCTGCCTGCGCCAGCGGCTTTTCCATGAGCGGCGCCGTGTCGATGAACACCTTTATCCCGGCACCCGATTCATCGGCGAACCACCGGCCGAGGCGCTTGAGCATGCCCTTGACCACATCGTGGTAGTCGCGCCCCATGGCGTAAACGGAGATGACGCCTGTGCCGCGCTTCTTGAGCCGCGCCATGGGATCGATCTTTGGCGTGTAGCTCGCCGCCAGCATGACGGCCGAACGGGCCTCAGCCCACATGCGCCTGGGATCGCCGCGCCGCTCGAGGGTCGCTTCGATCCAGTCCATATCGCCGTGGCGGCCCAAAGCGACGAACTCCCGTAATCTTGCGCCGGCACCGGCGAATTCCGCCGCAGGGGCAATGCGCACGAGGCTGAAGCCTTCCTGTGCGGCGCGCTGTCTGAGCCGGTCCGCAAGAGAGGTCATGGTCAGAAATCGAGATCGGCGTAAGTGGCCGAGGGCACCGTGCCGCGCACCGTATCGGCGAGCAGCGGCCGGAACGACGGCCGCGACTTGATCCGCTGGTACCAGGCCTTGGCGGCTGGATAATCCGCCCACGGAATGTCTCCGGCATAGTCGACCGCCGACAGATGCGCGGCCGCCGCCAGATCGGCAAGCGACAGGCGATCGCCGGCCAGCCAGCTCCGCCCGTCGGCCAGCATGCCGATATAGTCGAGATGATTGCGCAGCCGCGCCGATGCCTGGCGGAGGCGAGCCATGTCGGGCGCGCCGCCGCCCGCCTCGCGGGTCATAAAGCGGCGCACGATCTTCTCGCTTACCACCGGCTCCGACACTTCCGTGTAGAATTTCGTATCGAACCAGCCGGTGAGGCGGCGGACTTCGGCGCGGGCCGCGGCGTTGCCGGGAATGAGCGGCGATTTCTGATTGCGCGTCTCCTCGAGATATTCGCCGATCGCCTCGACGCCGCAGATGGCGCCGCCGCCGTCCTCCAGATAGATGGGAAGCGTGCCCGCCGGATTGAGCGCCAGGACATCCGGCTGGGGGTTCCACGGGCTTTCTTCGATCAGCTCGGTGGCGACGCCATATTCGGCGAGCGCCAGCCGCATCCGGCGGCTGTAGGGATCGAGGGCGAAATGGATGAGCGACGGCATGATGGAAGGACACGGTCCTAATGCAAGTTAATCATCCGGCGAAACGGCCGCGGCACCGCAATTGCCCCACCCATCTTCGATCTATAAAAGCCGCCCACCATTGCGGCAAGCGATTCGGCGCCGGCCTGCGGCGGAGAGGGGAATTGAGCAGTTATGCCGCTTGAGCAAATCGTTGTGTTGGCGCTGATCCAGGGCATCACCGAATTCCTGCCGGTGTCGTCCTCGGGCCATCTCCTGCTGGTGCCGCTTCTCACCGGCTGGCGCGACCAGGGTCTTATGACCGATGTCATGGTGCATGTGGGCTCGCTCCTGGCGGTGGTGGTGTATTTCTGGCGCGACTGCGTCAATCTCGCCGCCGGCGCGATCGAGATGCTGCGGGGAAGATCGTCGGCCTGGGGCAAGCTTGCGCTTTTGATCGTCGCCGCGACGATTCCGGCTGTGCTGTTCGGGCTGTTCCTCGACATGGCCGGCTTGATGGAGTCGTTCCGGACCATGCCGCAGATCGTCGCCTGGAATGCCATCATCTTCGGCATACTGTTGTATGTCTGCGACCGGTACGGGCTGGTCAACCGGCGCCTGGCCCACATGAGCCTGCTTTCCGCCATGATCATCGGCGCCGCCCAGGCGCTCGCCATCGTTCCCGGCACCAGCCGCTCGGGGATAACCATGACCGCCGCCCGCGCCTTGGGCTTCGAACGGCCGGAGGCTGCCCGTTTCGCCTTTCTTCTCGGCATTCCGTCAATCGGAGCGGCGGGCGTTTTGAAGCTCACGGAAGCGCCGGCACAGGGCATTGCCATTTCCTTCGCAGCCTTGCTCATCGCGGTCCTCACCTTCTTCGTCGCTCTCGGCAGCATCACGGTTCTGATGCGCCTGGTGAAGTTCATGAGCTTCCTGCCTTTCGCCATCTACCGTGTCCTGCTCGGTGCGGCACTGCTGGCATTGATCTACTCCGGCGTGCCCTTGGGCGGGGTGAACTGACCGGCGCGGCGGAAGCGGTAAAGATAGGTGGGCACGATGCCCTCGATGCCGCGCGGCGCGATGCCGAGGCCTTCGAGGGTGCGCCCTTCGCGCACCGCCGCCTCGCTCACCAAGTTGTCGGTCTTGAGCAGTTCGACCTGATCGGCGGTGAGCAGGGGTTTCGGCAAAAGGCCGAGGATCATGCCCTGGATTTTCGCAATGGCCCATGGCAGCGGCACGAGCAGGCGCTTGCGGCCGATGGTATCGAGGGTGAATTGCATGAGTTCCTTGAAACTCAAGATTTCCGGCCCGCCGAATTCATAGGTCTGGCCATTGGCCTCGCCGGCATCGATGAGACGGGCCGCCGCTTCGGCGATGTCGCCCACGTATACCGGCTGGAACTTCGTGGTACCGCCGCCGATCAAGGGCAGGGCGGGGGCGAAACGGGCAAGGGCTGCGAACCTGTTGAAGAAGCCGTCCTGCGGCCCGAACACGATCGACGGACGGATGACGATGGCGCCGGGAAATGCGGCGCTGGCGCGGATCTCGCCTGCCGCCTTGGAACGGGCATATTCGCTGGCCGAGGCGGCATCCGCCCCGATCGCCGACACCTGAATGAACAGCTGCGCTTTCGCGGCCTTGGCCGCCTTGGCCGAGGCCTCGGCGCCGAAGACATGGATGGCATCGAAACTCTGGGCGCGCGCGCCGTAGAGGATGCCGGCGAGGTTGATCACCGCATGGGCGCCGTCGCAGGCCGCGGCCAGCGAGGCCGGATAGCGCACATTGGCCTGCACCGGCATGATCTGGCCGGGGGTTCCGAGCGGCTGCAGGTGGCCGGCGAGGTCGGGCCTGCGGCTGGCCGCCCGGATGCGATAGCCGCGCTTGGCCAGGGCCTGCACGATATGGCGGCCGATGAAGCCGGAGCCGCCGATGATGGTGATGAGCGCGCCGGAATTCGAAGCTGTCACGTTGTCCCGTCCCGCGTGGTTCGGATGGCGCCGCTTTTAGCCGGGGCGTGGCCGCGATGCAAAGACGATGTCGTGCCGCAGGGGAGAGGCGCCCACTCAGTATTTGAATTTGGGCTGCCAGCCGGCGGGCCCTTGCGGGATCAGGTCGAAGAGATGCCAGATGCCGCAATAGAGATCGCCGGGCTCGAAGGAGGTGTCGGAGACCCGCACCACCTTGCCGTTCCGCTTCTGGAACACCGAGACGCCGGGATAATAGCCGCCATCGCCGCCATAGCCCGTATCCTCGGCGAGGCTGGTGCCGCGATAGCTGATCATCGGAAAGCGCCAGCCGCGCGCGGCGGCGAATTCGCTCTGCGCCTCCGGCTTGTCGGGGGTGGCGACGGCGAAGGCGGCGCGGCTGGCCAGGTGATCGTAGACGCCGTTGAAGCCGTCGGCCCACAGGGTGCAATAGGGGCAGGTGCGGCCCATGTTGTGGATGACGATCAAATCGTCCTTGCCGCCGAAGAGATCGGTCCAGCTCGCCGTCTTGCCGGTCGAGCGGGTGAACGAGTAATCCTTCATTGGCTGCGGCTCGGCGGCGCGGCGCACCTTGACGATTTCCTGGCGCAGCGCCTCGAGCTCTTTGTTGAGGTCTTCCAATTTTTTGGCGGTGGCCTGGTATTTCATCTGCGTGTCCTCCGCTTGCGAGACGGCTTGGCCCCGATTTCGGCGAGCCAGCCCGACAGTTCGTCGAACTGGGTCTGCCAGTATTTGCTGTAGCGGTTGAGCCAGACGGCGGCGGTGAAAATGGGCCCGGCATCGAGGCGGCAGCGGCTCACCCGGCCCGAGCGCTCCTGGGCGACGAGCCCCGCCCTGACCAGCACCTGAATGTGCTTGGAGACGGCCTGTAGCGAAATGTCGAAGGGCTCCGCCAACTCCGAGACGAGGAGATCGCGGCCGTCGAGGCGCTCGAGAATGGCGCGGCGGACGGGATCGGCGAGCGCGGCGAAGACGAGATCGAGCCTGGCCTCGGCGAGCGAGGCCGGAGCGGCGGATCTCGCGATGGCGGGTTTGGCGGTCATTGGTCAACTTTTAAGTTGATAGTCAACCATAAGGTTGATTGGAAGTCAAGCTACATCCGCTCATCCCGGCGAAAGGGAGCTTCAATGCGCCGCTTCCCAGTTATCGGCGGCGCGGGCGTCGACCTGCAGGGGCACGGTGAGTTTCCGCGCCGGCTCGGGGGCTTTTTCCATGACGCGCTTGACCAGCGCCATGGTGTTCTCGACCTCGACATCGGCCGTCTCGAAGATCAATTCGTCATGCACCTGCAACAGCATCCTGGCCGAGAGACTGGCCTCCGCAAGCGCTCCCGGCATGCGGATCATGGCGCGGCGGATAATGTCGGCGGCCGCCCCCTGGATCGGCGCATTGATGGCGGCGCGCTCGAGGAAGGCGCGCTCCGAGGGATTGGGCGAATTAATGCGCGGGAAATGGCAGCGGCGGCCGAAGATGGTTTCGACATAGCCCTGCTCGCGGGCCGCCTTCTTCGTCGCCTCCATGTAATCGCGGATGCCGGGGAAGCGCTTGAAATAGGTCTTGATGTAGTCGCCCGCCTCGTCGCGCGAGATGCCGAGCTGGTTGGCAAGACCGAAGGCGGAAATGCCGTAGATGATGCCGAAATTGATGGCCTTGGCCCTACGCCGCACCAGGGGGTCCATGCCCTTCATGGCCACGCCGAACATTTCGCTCGCCGTCATGGCGTGGATATCGAGGCCGTCGGCGAAGGCCTTCTTCAGTTGCGGAATGTCGGCGACATGGGCAAGCACGCGGAGCTCGATCTGGCTGTAGTCGGCGCTAATCAGCTTCGAGCCCTTGGGCGCCACGAAGGCGCCTCGGATCTTGCGGCCTTCCTCGGTGCGCACCGGAATGTTCTGCAGATTGGGATCGGTCGATGACAGGCGGCCCGTCGAGGTCGAGGCGAGCGCGTAGCTCGTGTGCACCCGGCCGGTCTTCTCGTTGATGAAGCCGGGCAGCGCATCGGTATAGGTCGAGCGCAGTTTCGCAAGCTGGCGCCAGTCGAGGACGCGGCGGGCGAGTTCGATCCCCTGGGCGGCCAACTCCTCGAGCGCATCCGAGTCGGTGCTCCAGGCGCCGGTCGCGGTCTTGCGGCCGCCCGGCAATCCCATTCGGCCGAAGAGAATGTCGCCCAGCTGCTTGGGCGAGCCGATGTTGAAGGGCTCGCCGGCCAGCTCATAGACATGTTTTTCGATTTGGGCGGCGGCGGCGGCGAATTCGCCGGAGAGCCTGGCCAGCACGGCGCGGTCGACGAGCACGCCCTGGCGCTCCATCAGCGAGAGGACGCGCACCAGCGGGCGCTCGAGCGTTTCATAGACGGTGAGCTTGCCCTTTTCGGCCAGCCGGGGTTTCAGCAATTTCCACAAGCGCAGCGTCACATCGGCGTCTTCGGCGGCATAAGGAGTGGCGCGCTCGATCGCAACGCGGTCGAAGGAAATGGCGGATTTGCCGGAGCCCGCCACATCCTTGAAGGCGATGGGCTTGTGGCCGAGATGGCGCTCCGACAATTCATCCATGCCGTGGCCGACATCGCCCGATTCCAGCACATAGGAGATGAGCATGGTGTCGTCGAGGGGCGCCAACTCTATGCCGTGGCGGGCGAAGACCAGGATATCGTATTTGAGATTCTGGCCGATCTTGAGGATCGACGGGTCTTCGAGCAAAGGCTTGAGCCGGGGGATGGCGTCTTCGAGCTTGATCTGGCCGGCGATGGGTTCACCGCCAAAGAGGCCGCTGCCATCGGACTTGTGGGCCAGCGGAATGTAGCAGGCCCGGCCCGGCGCCAGGGCCAGCGAGACGCCGACCAGCCCCGCCTGCATGGCATCGAGCGCGTCGGTCTCGGTGTCAACCGCGATGGCGCCCTCGTCATAGGCCGCGGCGATCCAGCGATCGAGGGCTTCGAGGCTGAGCACGGTTTCATAATCGGCGTGGCGGATGGGGATGGCGAGGAGGGCTGCTTCGTATTGCCGCTTCACGCTCTCCTCACTTCCGTCATCCCGGCGAAAGCCGGGACCCATGTCACCGCGTGACGGAGCTTCGACGGTTACGGTTCCGTCCGATTGAGAGATGGGTCCCGGCTTTCGCCGGGATGACGAATCTTGAGCGGCTTGTTCATCACCTTCAGGCGGCCAGTATTTGACTTCGACCGGCGCCGGATCGATCGCCGCCATGTCGGCATCGAGTTCGCCCGCGACCTTCCTGGTGAAGCTGGAAAATTCCAGCGCCTTCAAGAAGCCCACGAGCTGCGAGGCCTTGGGCAGATCGACGGCGAAGGAGCCGGCATCGTGTTCGACCGGCACATGATCCTCAAGGGTGACGAGCCGCTTCGACAGGCGCGCCCGATCGGCGAAGGCAATGAGGCTTTCGCGGCGCTTCTGCTGCTTCACCTCGGCGGCGCGGGCGAGCAGGGTTTCGAGATCGCCATACTCATTGATGAGCAGCGCGCCGGTCTTGACGCCGATCCCCGGAACGCCCGGCACATTGTCGACCGAATCGCCCGACAGCGCCTGCACGTCGATCACCTTGTGGGGCGCCACGCCGAATTTCTCCAGGACCTCGGCCTCGCCCAGCTCCTTCTCCTTCATGGTGTCGTAGAGGCTGACGCCGGGGCGGACCAGCTGCATCAGGTCCTTGTCGGAGGAGACGATGCGGCAGGTCGCACCCGCCTCCGCCGCCTGCCTCGCATAGGTGGCGATCAGATCGTCGGCCTCGTAATCGTCCTGCTCGATCGCCGGCACATTGAAGGCGCGGGTCGCCTGCTTGATCAGGCCGAATTGCGGGCGGAGATCGGCCGGCGGCTCGGGCCTCTGGGCCTTGTAGGCGGGATAGATGGCATTGCGGAAGGTCTTGGCGGATTTGTCGAAGATGACGGCGAGATGGGTGGGCTTGTGGCCTGCGTTGGTCTCCTTGAGAAGCTTCCACAGCATGGTGCAGAAGCCCAAGACGGCGCCTACGGGCAGGCCGTCGGACTTCCGCGTCAGGGGCGGGAGCGCGTGATAGGCGCGGAAAATATAGCCGGAGCCATCGATCAGATAGAGATGGTCGCCGGGCTTCAGGGCTTGGGATTTGGGCATGGGAGCCTTATGCCACTGGGCGGCGGCCGGGGCCAGTCCGGCGCTGGCGGCTCCGGCATTGCACCGGGCGGCGGCCTTCGGCTATATGGGGCGC
>JBQTKG010000082.1:0-9409 GCA_052386315.1 Hyphomicrobiales bacterium | reverse complement strand
TCCGCGAGCATTCATGACGGCCGCCGCTTGAGGAGAGCGTCGAGCGCGGCGCGGTAGAGCGGATCGCCGGCCTCGAGTTCGATGGCCCGGCGCTGTGCCGCGACCGCTTCGTCGACGCCGCACCTCCCGTCACATGAAGCGCCGCGCGTGGGCGATCAATTGGTTGACCGCGTGATACGCATCCAAGTCGGCCAGCACCAGACCGCGCTTGTAGGTCCGCACACGCTCCGGCGGTGCGCCGAGATCGAAGCAGGCGAGCGGCACCCCGGCCGCCATCAGCTCGTCCACCACATAGCAATAGGTCTCGGGCCAGATCGATGGCACCCACGCCACATGAATGCCTCGCTGGCGGAGTATGGCGGGCAGATCGCTTGACCGAAAGGCGCCGTGGAATTCGATGCCCGGATGGGAATAGCCCGGCGCCAGCTTGCCGATCACCGCGATCTTGGCCGGCAGCCGCCCGGCTGCGATCGCCTTCGCCGCCGCGACCGTCACTTCCGCCCCCTTGCTGTAGCCGATCGCCCCCACCACTCCGATCTTGACCGTCTCGCCGGGCTTGAGCCGCGCCGGCAACGCCGCAAGCCTGCCGCTTCCCTTGGGCTTGCCGTGCGGCCTGACCGCGAGCCGGTCCTTGCAGCGGGGATAGGCTTTCAGAAAAATCGCCGCACTCGCCGCCGAAAAGGCGGTGATCTCGTCGGCCGCCGCGAGCGCCTTGGACCAGGCGGCGCGCCATTCTCCCCGGTCCGAAATGACCGCCGCATGATGGGCATGGCTGTTGGAGGGAAGGCAGCGCGCGCAGACGGCAAGATCGGGCACGCCGCAATAGCGCCCCTCGCGGTCCAGCAGATTGTAGGACGGGCACACCGGATAATAGTCGTGCAGGCAGATGGTGAGCCGGTTGCCATGGCGCCCGGTGCGTGCCGCCATGTAATCCAGGCACTGGGAGAGCCGCGCCATCCCCACCGCGCTGTTGAGCACCCAGTGGATGCGGGCGCGGTCCGGCAGCAGAACGTCGAAATGATCCCATGCCGGCAGACGGAAGCCATAATCGTTGCCGCCGTGCCGGAATGAAATCGAAACACCTTGTTCTTTCGCCGCGCCTGTGACCAGCGCCGAGGATGCCTTGCGCCCGGCCCTGGCCGCGATCCGCCGCTCGCGGTAAAGATTGCTGCCGCCGCCCATCTCGTGGTCGACGATGATTTCGAAATCGCTCCCCGCCTCATGGGCGAGAATGCGGAACAACAGCATGGCCCTGAGCGTCCGGGCGGGGTCGGCGGCGAAGAAGCGCCGCACGTCCGCATGGTAATTGCCGTGCCGCGCTCCCAGCACAAGCAGGTTCCGGGCGATCAGCGCCTGGCGCTCGGCGCTGCCGAAGGAGCCGCCATGGGCGTGCAGCACATAGAGATCGGGCGCCATGACATTGCGTCCGCCGGCCGCGATCGCCCGCTGGCACCAGTCGTTCTCCTCGCCATAGCCCCGCCCGAAGGCGGCGGCGTCGAAGAGTCCGATCGCATCGATGAACCGCCGGTTCATCGCCATGCAGAAGCCGACGCCGGTCGGCATGTCGAATTCAATGCAAGCGCGATCGAGGGCGCGGAAATGGCGGTCGATCCGGTCGAGCGCAATATCGGCGAGGGGCGCATTATCGGCAGCGATCTTCGGGAAGCTGCAGATCGTCGCCGCGTTGGAGAAGGGTGTGACCGAGGCCACCGAAGAATCCGCGAGGATCGGCGCCAGCAGCCTGTCGATCCAGGCGGGCGGCAGCCGCACATCGCTGTTGAGCAGGATGGCATGGCCCTTGGCCAGGCCAAGACCGCGGTTTGCCGAAGCGACGAAGCCGCGGTTTTCCTGGTTGCGCAGGATGTCGATGCGCCCGGCGAATTCCTTGCCACGCATCGCCGCCGCCAGCAGCCTGGCGATCTCCGGCTGGCGCGAGGCATCGTCGATGATGACGAGCCGGTGCGGCGCGGGCAGGCTGCGGCGCAGATCGCCGAGCAGCGCCTTGACATGCCGGTGGCCGTTGTAAACCGGAACGATGACGGTCGCCATGCAATCGGCGGGAAGTGCCGCCGCTGCCCGCGCCGCGAAACAGCGCCTGGCGTCGATCGGGCCCTCTGGCGCCCCGAACCGGGCAATGTCGAGCAATTTCGAGATGGCCTGCCGCGCCGCCTGCCGCCGTGCGGGCACAATGAAATCGAAGGCGCGCGGGACGATTGCCGTCCAGAAAAACCGGTAAAATCCGAAAAGCCGCCGCCATGGCGCAACGCAGTGCCGCACGTCGAATTGCGCCGCCGCCGTCCAGCTCGACTGAGGCCGGCCGCTATCGATCGAGAATGTGGCGCGGCCTTGGGTTAGCGGCGGCAGCGCGAAACATTCCATGAAGCGTCCGTCGGAAATCCTGGCCGGCCGGTATTGCGCGATGGGCCCCGCCTCGATGCCAATGCTCAGCGCCGCCGCCCCGGCGCCGGTCAGCGATCCCTCGACGCAGGTGCCCCCGGCCGCGGCGGCGATGCGGTCGATCGTCAGCCGCTGCCCCGCCGGGCCGGTGAACGCTGCCGCCTCGCCCAGCATGTTGGCGCCCCGCCGGTGGGCGGCCTGCATCGCCTGCCAGGTACCGTAGCGCTGCCACAGGCTGCGGACTTGCCGGAGCGGTTTCAGTGGTGCCTCCTGTCTGCCTTGTCCTTGCGAAGCACGTAACCGTCACCGGTGCAAGCGATCGTCGTCCGATGGTGCCTTACGGCGTTATCGGGGCCAATCCCCGGAGCGGAATGTCCCTGACTGGGCCCGCCGGACTAAGTGAGTTGCCACGGTTGGCGAAGTCACGCAGCGCTGGAATGCCGCGCCGGGATGGCGGCGCCCGATAGTACGAAGTCGATTTCCGCCTTGGTCGCCAATTGCAACTTGACAGAACTCATGGCGTCGCTGAATTCCCGGAGCCGCTGCTTATACAACTGCCGGAACTGGTCGATGTGCTCCTCCGAAAGGCGGTTGCGGACGACACGGTCAAGGCCGTGTTCGCGGAGTTCGGTGAAGGTCGTATGAGGAAGCCGGAAAAATCGCGTCAATTCCAATACCCGATCGTCGCTGGCGATGAAAAGAGCGGGGACGCCTGCCTGCATGCAAACAACACCGCCGTGGAACCGGTCGCCGACATATAGATCGTAGTTTCTGACGGCCTGCCGCCACGCACTTGCATCGTGAAACATGTAATAACGGCGGAAGGGAAGGTTGACACCAAAAGTCTTGCTGACATGCGAATTGATCGATTGTTCATCGAGCTCGCCAAGTGAATCGTCATACATTAACGGAATGTCTTGCAAGCCGTCGAATTTGAACGGCTCGTCCTGAAACACGTAATCCGCCGCCCGTCCCTCCATGAGCTCGATGAGATCCCGCCCGCGAGTCGGTGCGGAGCGTTTTACGGCTAGATTCGCGGGATTGACGTATCCGGCCGTCACGACGCGCTTGCCGGCCGCCTCACTGACAGAGGGAATCGAAAGAATGCGCCGGGGATAGACGTAGAGGCTGGGGCAGCCGAGAACCGTGACATTCTTAATGCCGACGGAGTTGAGCCACTCGGCCGTAGCCTGACCGCGTACGGCAAAGAGTTTTGCCCGTTCGCCCAGCAGACGCAGCAGCGCCTGGGTCGACTGCGTGAGCACGTCGAGCCGCGGAGGTAGAGCGGTTTGGATGCCCGCGCCGAACGCGTAGATCGGCAGATCCGTAGCGGCGAGAGCCGCAACCATTTCAGTGTGATCGAGGTTCCTTCTGGCGACGTTCGCCAGACTCAGCACGATGCAGTCGAACATGCTGCGCATGTAGCCTGGAAAGTCTCCCTTGACTCCCTGACGCACCGCATGAATGCCGGCCACGACGGAACGGGAGTGATCGTGGCTCAATAGCTTGAGCGGCGCCTGCGAATGAATCATGTTGCCCTTGTTGCCGGTCAACGCGAAGGATTTGCGCAGGTAGGAGAGCGTGGACTCGGCCGTTGGCGGAGTGCCCGATGAAGACGGGATGCCGTGCGCCGGCTTGAATACCGTGGACGGCACGGAGTGAAAGAAGATTCGCAGCGTCATCGCGAGAACCGCCAGCCCGTTGCCGGCTTCATAACAATATTTTCCGCAGGCGCATCGGGCGGAACTGTATCAGACGACCAGACTGGGAGCAAGCACCGGCGCCCTTCGCCAGGGCTCCGAACGCGGACTAGCAACGAACAAGGAATGGTGAGCGTCGGCTGGTGAAGCTATCTCAATTGTGGTGGCCGCGTTAACCCGAATTCGTTGCCCTGGCCGTTCGCGGCGGTCGACATGAAACGGGTCGAAGTCTCTTGTGGCAAGGGCGGTTTTACTCTAACAAATCAACTTCACCTGGACCGGCAGCTCATATTTCGATGCCCTTCGGTCGTGCGCTTGGGTGTTTGGCCGAATGAAGACATGGATGGGTGCTGGATTGTCGGGCCACATGAAGTACGGGGTGCGATCCCCCAACCGGCGCGATGGGGCGACTGCCTTGCAAGTCTCCCGTGGGCGTTGAAGACATATGGCGCCGTTCATCGTATTGCATATTGGAGCCAATAAGACCGGCAGTTCCGCCATCCAGATCTTCCTGAAGACCAACGCCGCGGCTCTGAGGAATCATGCGGTTGAGGTCGCTCCTTCCGACCTTACCACAGGCGGGAAAATCACCGGTGAACATGTATGGTTCACTCAGTCGCTCCTGGCCGACATCCAGGCCGGAGCGCGGATTATGGAGGAACGAATGGAAGCCCTCTTGGCGGGGCTGCCGGATGGCTCACGCCTGATTATGAGCGCCGAGAATCTCGCCAATCGAACGTCGGGCCACCTGCTGTTCGCAAGTCTTGCCAAGAAATTCCAAATTCGCGTCGTTCTCTACATCCGGCGGCAGGACGAATATCTCCTCTCATCCTGGCAGCAGTGGAACAGCAAGATTTCCGATGACTTCTGGGCCTGGGTGATTTCCGCCGTTGGTCAGTGGGGAAACTGGCGGGCATGTATCGAGGACTGGGAAACCGTCGTCCCCCGCGATCAAATTACCGTGCGCGTTTTCGAGCGCGACCGCCTCGAAGGCCGCGACGTGATCGCTGACTTCATCGGCATTCTGGGTCTGTCCCCGCACAAGGACGAATTCAGTTTTCCGGCCGGCGACATCAATCCC
Organism: Hyphomicrobiales bacterium; assembly: GCA_052386315.1. Lineage (GTDB taxonomy): Bacteria > Pseudomonadota > Alphaproteobacteria > Rhizobiales > Aestuariivirgaceae > Aestuariivirga. Next base: position 4,231 of record JBQTKG010000082.1, on the reverse strand, counting down.
GGTTTCGCCGAGTGTGTTGTTGATCTCGTCAAGGGTAATGAGCTGGTGTTCAGCGGCGTTCATGACAACGGATTTTACAATCTCGTCCGGGAATTGACTGGGGAACGATTCCTCAAGAATCCGAAGGAGTCGATCGTCTCCCTGAAACAGAGGGAGGCGATCTTGCAGAAATACCGGTCCGCCAATTCGTGGGTCAAGGACAACTACTTTCCCGAGCATAAAGGCGAACTGTTTTCTCCCCCGCATGCCGGCGGCTATGTTCAACTCACTGCGGAAGAGCTTGAGCGGCAGAAGTGGAAACTCGTCGCCAGCCTGATCTACGGATTGTCGAAGCGGGGTGTCAGGAAATGACCGGCGGCGAACTGGAAGTCATTGCCCTCGAAGGAATCGAATTTGTCCTGGATAACCGCCCCGGCAAGGACCGGGGCAAGTCGTCGGCCAACCGCTTTGTGCTGGTAAAGACGCCGGAGTTCGTGTCCTTTTACCGTAACCTTGCGACCCGCAAATTTTCGGCCATTCTTGAATTAGGGATGTTCGAAGGAGGCTCGCTCGTATACTTCGATAAGCTCTTTCACCCGGACAAAATCGTTGGAATCGATATCCGGCGTCAGCCTATCGAACCGCTTGAAGAGTACCGCAAAATACGCCCTCACGTAGAAACTCACTATGGTCTGTCGCAATCCGACGATGCGCTCGATCCCCTTCTCCGCCAAAAATTCCCGAATGGGATCGATCTGATCGTCGATGATGCATCGCACCTTTACGAATTGACAAAACGATCTTTTGAACTTTGCTTTCCGCACCTCAATGCCGGCGGATTGTACATAATCGAAGACTGGTCCTGGGCTCACAAGGCTCCCTATCAACAGGACACCCATCCTTGGTTCCGCAAGCCGGCGCTCACCAATCTGGTGTTCGAGCTGACTCTCTTGACCACTTGTACGCCTTGGATAAGCGCCATGACCGTGCTTCCAGACATGGTTGTGGTGCACAAATCGACGGCCCATCCGCAGAGACCGAGCGTCAGCAGTTATTCTTCGGCCATGCGCGGCAAGGTCATCGGCCTGATATGATTAAAGCCGGTTTCCGGCCGATACGGGCGGAATGCGGCGGAAAGTGCCGTACATTTTCCGAAGGTCCGGCAATGCGAAAGACCCATAGTCTCTCGAGATAGGCGAAGGTTGTTAGGATGTCTGACTGGATTCTATGCTTTTCAGCAATTTCTCATCCGTCAAAGGCCGCAACAACGTCGCAACCACAAGAATGTCGCGGCCGTTCGTATCGAGCATGTCGATGGAAAAGCCCAGCCGCGGAAGGATCGATTTGACTGCGTCAGGAGACATCCATTCGAACTTGGCGCGATGCGTTCCAAGCCGCGAGAATATCCTTTTGGTATCCGAAATCAGTTTGTCGAAGCCGGCATCGCTGCAGCAATTCGCCAGTGTCATCACCAATTTTCCACCGGTTCTCAGGCATGCTGCGGCCGTCACGAGATACGCGATGAGGTATTGCAGGTCGACATGCGCCATGGCGTCAATCGAATAGACGGCATCGAGACTGCCTTTCCATCCCTTGGCCTGAATGGCTCGATGCAGCGTGGCGCTGTCGCTATGGAGGAGGATCGGGGTGACACGCGCCGACAGCCCCGCTTCGCCGATGCGAGACTTGAAATGATCCTGATAGCCTGCCGAGATATCTGCGGCCATAACGTGGGACTGCGAGTTAGCCAGCACTCTGAGCGTGTACTTGCCGGAGCCTGGACCAATCTCGACACCTCGCTCCCAACCGGCCACCCCGCTGCCGACAAACATCTTTTGAAATAGACTGTCCAAAATTCCGGCGTCCCGCATTCGTCGCCGGGCCATCAGTCGCCGGAGCGCTTGACCCTGCCCGCATAGTAATCCCAGCGGGCACTGTAGATATTATCGGTCATGCAATCGCCTCGTGACTTGCAGCTTTCTAACGATCTCTATCCGGCATTTTGCCGCCGCAGCGTTCGGCAAGACCCGGGCCATAGTCATCGACAGGACTCCTTCCGATCCTAAAGTTGCCGGTTCCGTTTAATTTGATACTCCGACACGGCCCGCCGCGGCGATCAGCCTGTCAAACAGTGCCACGTACTCGTCCGCCATTTTCGCCATGTCGTAGCGCGCCGCGATGGCTTTCGCATCCGCCGCTCTCTGGCTCCTGAATCCGTCGTCCAGCATCCCGACCAAGGCATCGGCAAGCGCCGCCGTGAAAGCGCCGTCGTCGTCCTGCGGCGCGATCAGCAGGCCAGCCGAGCGCTTTCCCATCGTCATCATCGCCGGAATCTCGCCGATGCCCGTCGCCACGATCGGGCATCCCGCCTGCATCGCCTGGATCAGGCTCAACGGAAACGACTCGCCCTGAAACCGGCTCGGCAGCAGGGCGCAGTCGCCGATCCGGTAAAGCCCGGCGATCTCCGTCTGAAAGCCAAGGAACTTGATACGCTTGTTCTTGCCGTAGAGGTTATTCAGCCTCGCTTCTTCCTCCCCCGTCCCGCACAGCAGCAGGAAAAGCTTGCGTGCGGTGGTCTTTTGCGCCTCCGCCAGCGCCCGGATGGCGGGCTCCCAGCCCTTCTCGCGGATCGCCCGCGAGGCGATGGCGAAGACGAAATCCTTGGGCGCGATGCCGAGCTCCTTGCGGGTTTTCGGAAACGGCGCGGCATCTTCCGGCATGGCATTGCCGATCTTGGACACCGCGCCTTGCGCCAGCGGAATGCCCTGCAGATGCGCCAGGTTCTTCTCCGCCAGATAGACCCAATGGGTGACCCCGCGCAGGAATTTCAGCATGGCATCGCCGCCGACATTCGATACTTCGTAGGACCCGTGCAGGGTAACCACATAGGGGATGGAAATCCGGTCGGCGCTGTTGACGAAGAAGAAATATTCCGCGCCGACATTATGCGAGTTGATGACGTCGATGCCGGCGCTTTCGAGAAATCGCGCGATCCCCATCTCCTTGACCGATTGCGCGTCGTAGACCGCGATCCGCCGATCGAGCAGCCGCTTGATTGCTTCATTCTCGTTGGCGGTCGAAAGACACATGACCGAGACGATGAGTCCCTTCCGCAGCAGCGCGTTGGCGAGGTGAATGGCCATCAGCTCGCCGCCGCCGAGATGGAAGCCGAGGAAGGCGACCAGCACATGGCGCCCGCTGCGCCGGACTTTGAGGCAGCGGTCGAGGCTGAAGAGCCTTTCCAGCTTGCCCACATGGGGCTCGGCTTTCGACCAAGCATGGGTTTCGCTGATCCGGGCGTGGAACCGGCGGGCGACATCGTCGGAGACGCCCCAGCGCCGGCGCAGGAGCTTCAACACCCGCTCCTGCTCGCTGTAGAACGCCTTGCGCTGGAATCCCTTGACCGAGGTGTTGCCGCCGTGCTGGCGGAAATAGGCGACCGCCTCCGGCACATAGGCGATGCGGCCGCCATTCGCCATCATGATATAGAGGAACCAGTCGCCGAGCACCGTGTAGCCTTGCGCTTCCCGCCAGACCTCGTCCGGAAGCTTCTGCCGCCGCATGAGACAGCCGCCCACGTTGGCCATGACATTGCTGACGCCGAAAGCGTTGTTGAACCATTGCGCCGCCGGACGGACTTGCACCCGGTCCCAGATGCCGGGCTCGGCATACTCGCGGTAGCCGTCCATGCCCTCCTGGTAACCGCCCGCCCGATCGGCGAGCTGGATGCGGCCGAAGCCGAGGAGCACGGCGGGATCGGCGAATTGCGGCACCAGCTTCTCGAGAAAATCGGGCTCGCAGAAATCGTCGCTCTCGCAGATCCAGATCAGCTCGCCCGTCGTGTTCTCGATGCCCTTGCGCCACTGGGCGAAGACATTGCCGGAGTTCCTGGCGTTGAAAATCGAACGTATTCTGTTCGGATATCGTTTCGCGTAGTCGCGGATGACGCGGACGCTGCCGTCCCTGGAACCGTCGTCGAGGATGAGCAGCTCGACGTGGCGATAGGTCTGGTCGAGGATCGAATCGAGGCGCTGGGCCAGGAATTTCTCGTGATTGTAGTTGGGCACGATGACCGAGACGAGAGGCGCATAGTCCGCTTCGTCCAGCCGGTGAGTGAACGGCAGGGGCTGGCGCCCTTCGCCGCGCCCGTTCTGGAGATAATGCACGAGGGGGTTTATCGCGGCCGACTGAATATCGGGATTGGCATCCAGATAATAGGCGGTTGAGAATAACGGCGAGGGATCGCGCAATT
>JBQTKG010000081.1:0-31571 GCA_052386315.1 Hyphomicrobiales bacterium | reverse complement strand
CGATCTCGACATTCACGATGTGGGCTTTGGCGGCGACGGCAGGCCGGTCTTCATCAACACGCTGTTCTCATGTGTGGCCGCCGCCTCGGATGGCTGGAGTTTCAAACCGCTGTGGCGGCCGCCCTTCGTCAGCAAGCTGGCGCCCGAAGACCGCTGCCATCTCAACGGGCTGGCGATGGACAAGGGAAACCCGCGCTATGTCACCATGGTGTCGGCGTCGAATGTCGCCGACGGCTGGCGCGACAAACGCGGCGACGGGGGCATCGCCATGGATGTGACGACCGATGAAGCGGTCTGCGAAGGTCTGTCGATGCCGCATTCGCCGCGGCTGCACAAGGGGAGCTTGTGGATTCTCAACTCCGGCAGCGGCGAGCTTGGCATTGTGGATGTGAAGCGCAAGCGCTTCGAGGCGCGGGCCTTCTGTCCGGGCTACGTCAGGGGGCTCGCCTTCGCCGGCGATCACGCCATCGCCGGACTGTCGCTGGCCCGCGAAAACCGGACGTTTCAGGATCTGCCGCTCGATGCGGCACTGGCCAAAAACGGCGCCGAGGCCCGCTGCGGCCTCATCGTCGTCGATACAAGGAAAGGCGATACCATCGCCTGGGTGCGGCTCGAAGGCGTGGTGCGCGAACTCTACGACGTTGCCTTCATATCCGGTGTGCGCAACCCGTCCGCCCTCGGCTTCAAGAGCGATGAAATCCTCCGCGTCATCACCATCGACGAAGGCTAAATCAAATCACTTCAAGTCGAAGCGATGGCGGATTCAGTATCACCCTTCTCCCGCCGCAGGTGGGAGAAGAGCCTGCCCCGGACCTGATCCGGGGTGGCGCGAAGCGCCAAATGATGGCCCTCACCCGCCGCTACGCGGCACCCTCTCCCATGCTTCGCACGGGAGAGGGGTGATCACTCAATCAACATGGTCATGCCCTAATTCCCCGCCGCGCCGTCCTCTCCGACATAGGCGATGCGCAGCATATTGGTGGCGCCAGGGGTTCCCAGCGGCACGCCGGCGGTAATGATGATGCGCTGGCCGGGCTGGGCGAAACCTTCCGAGAAGGCGATGCGGCAGGCTCTCGCCACCATGTCGTCGAGGTCCTGGGCATCATCGGTCAACACGCAATGCAGGCCCCAGGCCAGCGCCAGGCGGCGCGCCGTCGCGGCAATCGGGGTCAGCGCGATCACCGGTATTTCCGGCCGCTCGCGTGCCACGCGAAGTCCGGTCGATCCCGAGCCGGTATAGCAGACGATGACGGCGAGATTCAGCCGTTCGGAAATGGAGCGCGCCGCCTCCGAAATGGCATCGGCGCTGGTCGGCTGCGGCTCGTTGCGCTGGGCGGTGAGAATGCCGTGATAAAGCGAGTCGCGCTCGACGGTCTGGGCGATGCGGTCCATGGTGGCCACCGCCTTGTCGGGCCATTTGCCGGTGGCGCTTTCCGCCGACAGCATGATGGCATCGGCGCCCTCATAGACGGCGGTGGCGACGTCGGAGACTTCGGCGCGGGTCGGCACCGGTTCGGTGATCATCGATTCCAGCATCTGGGTGGCGACCACCACCGGCTTTCCCGCCCGGCGCGCCGCCCGGGTCATCTGTTTCTGGCGGCCGGGCACGGTTTCGAGCGGCAGCTCGACACCGAGATCGCCGCGCGCCACCATGATGCCGTCGGCAATCTCGAGAATGCCGGCGAGACTGTTGATGGCCGAGGGCTTTTCGATCTTGGCCATGACGCCGGCGCGGCCGCGCACCAGTTGGCGCGCCTCGGCCACGTCGTCGGGGCGCTGCACGAAGGAGAGCGCGATCCAGTCGACGCCGACAGCGGCGGCGGCCTCGAGATCGGCGCGGTCCTTGGCGGTCAGCGCCGCAATGGGGATGACCGTGTCGGGAAGATTGACGCCCTTGCGGTCGGACAGCGTGCCGCCGAAAATCACCCGCGTCTCGAGCCGCGAGGGGCTTGCCTTGACGATCTCGACCCTGAGGCGCCCGTCGTTGAGGAGAAGATTGTCGCCCGGCTTGGCGGCGGCGAAGATTTCCGGATGCGGCAGGTGAACGCGCGTCGCGTCGCCGGGCGCCGCATCGAGATCGAATATGAAGCCGCTACCCGGCTCAATCGCGGCTTGGCCGCCGCGGAAGGTTCCGATCCTGAGCTTCGGCCCCTGCAGATCGGCGAGAATGCCGATCGGACGGTTGAGCCTGGTTTCGATCTTGCGGATGTGGCCGTGCAGCTCTTCAAGCAGCTTGTGCTCCGTGTGGCTCATGTTGATGCGGAAGACATCGACGCCGGCCAGAAACAGCTTCTCGATCATCTCGGGCGCCGCCGAAGCGGGCCCCAAAGTGGCGACGATCTTGACCTTCCGGTTGCGGCGCACGCCGGCTATTTACCCTGCGTGGTCTTCTCGCCGGACAGCGAAACCGTCCAGTCGGGTTCCTCGCCGGTATCGACTTCGAAGAAACCCATTTTCTGGTAGCTGCGCTCGAGGCAGTTATCGAGGCCGCGGATGGTGAAGATCTTGTCGCGGATGCACATGATCGCCGGGCCGCCCCAGGAACCGCCCTCCTCGTAATCGACGGCGTAGACGTAGTAGTAGCGGGCGATCAGCGTGCCCTTGAGAAGGACGAGGCATTTCTGCGAGTCGATGGTCCACCAGCCCTCGCTGGCCCAGCCTTCCTTGTCCTTGTAGCCGATCGCCACGCCGACCCGGCTGGCCGTGTTGTTGCACATCTTGAGATCGGCTTTCGCCGGCAGGGTGGCGGCTGCGAGCCCGAGAAGCGCGCCAACGCCTGCCGCCATTGCCCGAACCATGTTGCCGTTTCCCCATCTTGTTCGCGAATCGGTCATTACATTCCCTTCAAGGCCGGATGCCGTCAACCGCAACGACTAATCCGGCTGGCAAGTTTGGCAATAAGATGGCTGCGGCTTTAGCGCCATCCGCATGGCGCGTCCATATGGCGCGTGCAAAACCTGTTCGGGAGCGCTGGAAGGCGTTACGATGGGCATACAGGCCACCCAAATCAGGTGTGGATGAACGGGCCGGGCGGCTGGCGCGGGCCATCGAAGCGATTATGAATGACCCGGCGATCCATCGGATCGAACACCACCGAGGACGGCCATGCAGATCGACGACAGGACCAGGACCGAACTGGAAGCGGCGGCTTTCCGCCGGCTCCTCGATCACCTGCGCAAGCGCACCGATGTGCAGAACCTCGACATGATGAACCTCGCCGGTTTCTGCCGCAACTGCCTGGCGAACTGGTTCGAGGAAGCGGCGAGGGCCAAGGGCTTCGCGGTGACCCGCGAGGAGGTCCGCGACATGGTTTACGGAATGCCGCAGGACGAATGGAAAACCAAGTATCAGCGCGAGGCCGCTTCCGAGCACAACGCGGCTTTCGAAAAAAGCCACAAACACTGAAATCCGGAGAGATTTTCATGGCCGATAACAAGACCGGTTTCGCACAGGGACAATTGCGCGGCCTGGTGGAACGGATCGAGCGGCTGGAGGAAGAAAAGAAGACCATCGCCGCCGACATCAAGGAAGTCTATGGCGAGGCCAAGGGCAACGGCTTCGATACCAAGGTGCTGCGCAAGGTGGTTTCGCTGCGCAGGAGGGACCGCAACGAGCGCGAGGAAGAGCAGGCGATGCTCGATCTCTACATGCAGGCGCTCGGCATGCTGCCCGGCGAACGCGAGGCGGCGGCCTAGCATGTTCCGCCAAAGTGTACGCACTTTGGCGATAAGAACATGCGCCGAATCATTAGCTTGGCGCGTTTTCTTGTCCGAAAAGCGATTCCACTTTTCGGGAAAACGCGCCGGCCTATTCCGCTTTCACAAGGCCCAGTTGCCGGACGCCGGCCGCCAATGTGGCGGGAAGGCTGCCCTTGCCCTGGCGGTTGACCACCAGCCTGTCGTCCTTGCCCGGAGCCGTCCGTACCGAAGACTGGAACAGGCCTGCGAGTGCCAGCGTATCGGCGGCGACTGGTTCGGCAGCTTCGGCGCCGCCGGGAAGGAGGGTGGCGGAGGTGTCGCTGAACTGCTGCGGCGCGCCGTCGCGGCGGACCGCCTGATCCGGGCTGAAGACAATCTGGCGCGGCCACCAGAACAGATCCTCGCCCGCCGCCGAGGCCGCGATCGCCCTGATGGTCGGCAGGCCGTCGGCGGTGCCGTCGCGCAACGCGGCGGCAAGGCTTCCCTTGCCGGCGGCATTCGACGTTTGCTCGAAGGTGGTTGGCTCGGTCATGGTCGCCGCGGCTTCGACGGTGCCGATGTTGTCCTCGACCGGCGAGGTCTTGGGGTGGGAGACGAGAGAGGGTGGCGGGGCCGAAGCCGGTTCGATCTTCATGTTGGCCGCCGCCATGAACATCACTTCGATCGGCTTGGGCCGCGGCTTGGGAATCGGATAGCCCTTGACCAGTTCCCGCGGCGCAATGTTGACGGGCTTGGCCTTGGGAAGCGCCGGCGACCTGCCGCTCGCCGTTTCGGCCACATCATCCTCGCCGCCTTCCTCGACAATGGGCGGCGGCTCATTGTTGTCGACGGCGGCGATCAGCAGCCGCTCCTTGCGGCCGAGACGGGCGCCGACGGTCTTGGGGTAGTCGCGGAAAATCCTGGCCATCTGCGTCGAGGTGATCGGCGGGCCCCACTGACGCACATTGCCGGAATCGATGTGGAGGAAGCCGGTCGGTCCGCCGGCGGTACGATAATAGCCGACGCCGCCCACCTTGCGGACCAGCGCGCTATTGCGGATTTTCTCGGTCGGAACATCGGGGAAATAGAGATCGATGGCCTTGCCGACCACGTGCTGGCTCTTGCGCGCCACGCTGCGGCCGATGCGCTGCAGAAATGCGTTGGTCTTGGGCGAGCGATAACCGCAAATGATGTGAATGGGGCGCTGCGAGCCGAGGTCGGCGTGAAGCTCCCACATCAGGTCGACGGTCTCGGGGTCGATCTTGACCACTTCGTTGCGCCGCCAGTCGCGCATCAGATAGTTGATCTTCCTGAGGGCGGAGGGAACGTACTTGCCCTTGACCATGTAGGTGACGGTCAGGCTTTCGCGGGTGTGGACGTGATAGAGGGAAAGTGTGCGGGTCTCGCCGCCGGAAAATGCCGGCTGGCCCATGGCCGTCCAGACGCCGGCAACCAGCAGGGCGGCGATGGCGGTCGACGCCAAGGCTTTTCTACAACGCGCTATCAATGGCCGACGGTGTCCGGATTCCCTGCGTTCCAAACTCATACCCCCACATACCCCCACACGCGACCGGGATTATTCCCCGATTCCCTCTGGTTACCCGTTCGGGTTCAACCAGCAGGTCCGAAACCCGCTTACACCCAATCCGGACTTGAAACAAGGAATGCGGCAGCCCCAAGGCAGCTACTTCCGCAAGTCCGATGCCAATCTGCAACAGTATAATTAACAGGCACTTAAGCGCCCGTCATGGGGCCGGCGGCAGTTAGCGCAGAGCCAGCGTTTGGGCCGAGAGGGCTTTTTCCATGGTCTGGTCGCGGCCATAGATGTCGTTGAAATACAAGATTTTTCCATTTTCGTCGGGCCAGGCGGTGAAATAGGTGAGGTGCACCGGCACCTTGGCCGGCAGCTTGACCGTGTGGCTCACGCCGCTGTCGGTGTTCTGGTCGACCTTCACCCGGCTCCAGCCGAGCAGCACCATGGCGTATTCGCGCGGGTTCTGCACCCTGACGCAGCCGTGACTGTAGGCGCGTTCATCCTTGGCGAACAGCTTCTTGGTCGGCGTGTCGTGCATGTAGATATTGTGCTTGTTGGGGAACAGGAACTTGAGCTGGCCCAAGGCATTGCCGTCACCGGGAGGCTGCTCGATGTCGAAAGGCACCCGGCCGCTATAGGCGTTCCAGTCGATGTAGGAGGAAGGGATGACTTCGCCGCTCGAATCGATCACCCGGAAGCCCTCGCGGTCGAGATAACTCGGGTCCTCCCACAGCTTCGGCAGGTATTCATTGGCGATAATCGAGGGCGGAACGCCCCAGGACGGATTGAACACCACGGTTTCGATTTCGTCGTGGAAGGCCGACGTCTGGTTCATAGGCTTGCCGACGATCACTTTGCTGCGCCAGATTTCGCTGCCTCGCTCCATCACCGAGACCTGGAAGGCGGCGGTGTTGACGAAGACGAATTTCGACCCGAGATTCTTCGGCAGCCAGCGCATCCGCTCCATGTTGTAGGTGAGGCGGCGCAAATCGCGGTCGCTGCCGTGATCGTTCAGGGCGGCGACGGTGGCCCCGTCGAGGGTGCCGGTCGGCTTGATCTTGGCTTGCTTCTGGAACCGCTTCAGTGCGGCCGAGACTGCGGCATCGAGGGTTTCGCTGCCGGCGTCAAGGAGGGCTTCCGGCGGCAGCAGGGCCATGTCGTGGAGCCGGGCGCGCAGCGCAACGATGCGGGCATCGCTCTTTCCGGGCTTGACCCGCTTGCCTTCCGGGACCGGCACGAACTCGCGGCCCGCCAGTTCCCGGCGAAGCTCGGACAGCGCCGATTTCATCGCCGCATAAACGGGGTGCCTGGGCTGCAAATCGCGCAAATAGGCGTCCGGGAAAGGTGAAAAGGCCAGAACCTTGACCGCCTGGGTGGCGGAAACGGTCTCCGGGGTGATGTCGTGGTAACGCGACAGGCGGCGCGGATCGAACTGGCCGCCGGAAGCATGTCGGGCATATTTGACGGCCATGGCGGTGAGGCCGAGATCGAGGCGTGCAAGGGCCGGCATATCGCCTGGAATGGGCCGCGATGCGGCGTCGAAACCGGCCATCGAGGGAGGCTGGTAGTTGGCCGGTTCCAGTCCCTCATCGCCGGCCGCGGCAAAGAGTGCCAGAACCGCTTCGGCGCGCGGCGCCAGCTTGCCGCCGTCGATCCACACCGGCCGGAAGCCGGTCGCGGCATAGTGATCGAGAATGGCCTGCCTTTCTTCATCTTCGATGCGGATGGCCAGGTCGGGATCGGTCAGCGCATCGTAGATCGCAGCGGCTGAGGCTTCAGGGGGGCGCGGTTGTGCGAGCTTAACTTGGGCAAGAGAGACAAGCTTGTCCGGGACATAAGTGAGATTGCCCATGCCGAACCCCGGATCGACATCGCCATCGACTTCGGCAAGGCTGTAATTTTTGCGGCGTGGCGTATCCGAGAAGAAGCGGATGCCGCCATCATCATCCCACCATTCATAATTCGTCTGCCGCCGCGGCAACTTGCGGAACTGCGGCCCGTCGCCGAAAAGCTCGTAGAATAACCCCTTCTTACGATTCCTCAGTGTCTCGCCGTCGGCAACTGCCATGGATGCCGCAACCACGAGGGCTGCCGCTGCAACCGCAACCCGCACCACGAAAGTCTTCATTAACGCCGATTCCTGCCTGAAGTGGGAAAGCTAATGCTCCCCTTAAAGCAATTCAACTGGGGATTGGTTCCATCACATAATATGTGGAAGGTGTTACCCGTTTACCTCCTCGAGGCCCAAATCTTTCATTTTCCGGTAGAGCGTCGAGCGCCCGATGCCGAGCTTGCGCGCAACTTCCGACATCTGGCCGCGGTAGCGATGCAGGGCCAGACGGATCATGTCGGCTTCGACCTCCTCGAGCTTGCGGATGTGGCCGCCATCGGTCACCGCCGGAATGCCGAGCGCCATGCCGTCGCTCACCGCGGCGCCGGCCGAGCGGGCGACACCCGAACCGCCGGCAATGGCGGCAGCGCCTTGCGGCAGCACGGGCCTGGGTGGCGTGGGCGGGGCAGCCGGAATCTTGATCTCGTAGCCTTCGACGAGAGCGGCAATCTGCGGAAAGTCCTGGATCTCAAGCCGGTCGCCTTCGCACAGGACAATGGCGCGGAACACGGTGTTCTCCAATTGCCGGACATTGCCCGGCCAGGCATAGGCCTGAAGCATGGCCAGCACCTGGGGATCGACGCCGCGCACCTTGCGGCCCTCTTCGGCGGCAAAGCGGATGATGAAATGCTCGACCAGGGCGGGGATATCCTCCTTGCGGTCGCGCAGTGGCGGCACCATGATCGGGTAGACGTTGAGCCGGTAATAGAGATCCTCGCGGAACTGGCCGGCCTTGACCATGTCGATCATGTTGCGGTTGGTGGCGGAGACCAGCCGGATATTGACTCTGATGGGCCTGCGCGCGCCCACCGGATCGATCTCGCCCTCTTGGATGGCGCGCAATAGCTTCACCTGCATGTCGAGCGGCAGCTCGGCCACCTCGTCGAGGAACAGCGTGCCGCCATCGGCTTCCTGGAACTTGCCGGCATGGCGGCCGGTGGCGCCGGTGAAGGCGCCCTTCTCATGGCCGAAGAGAATCGACTCGACGAGATTTTCCGGAATGGCGCCGCAATTCACGGCGACGAAAGGCCGGCCGGCCCGGTCGCTCTCGCCCTGAATGGCACGGGCGATTATTTCCTTGCCGACGCCGGATTCGCCCTCGATCAGGATTGGAATGTTCGATTGCGCGCCGCGGCGGCCGAGACGCATGACATTGGCCATGGCCGGCGATGAGGCGATGAGATCGCCGAAGGTCAGGGTTCCGCCCACCTTCTTGTTGAGGCGCCTCACTTCTTCGGTGAGGGCATTGACCTTGAGCAGGTTCTGCATCGAGACCTTGAGGCGCTCGGGCGAAACCGGCTTGACTACGAAATCGTCGGCACCGGCCCGCATCGCCTTGATCACCGTCTCAATGGAGCCTTGCGCGGTCTCCACGATCACCGGCAAGTCGCCGCGCACGCCCTGCAGTCTTTCGAGAAACTCGAGACCGTCCATGCCGGGCATGTTGAGATCGAGAATCACCAATTCGATGGTGCCGCCAGACGGGCTTTTCAGCGTGTCGATGCCCTTGGCTCCGCCATCGACCGAAACGGCGTCGAAGCCTGATCGTTTCACCAGTTCTTCGAGAATGCGGCGCTGGGCGGGATCGTCTTCGACGATGAGGACGCGGGCAACCATGCTCAACTAACAACTTTCTGTTCTGGTCAGGATTGCAGGTCTGACCGCCGACGCCGTTTCCCGGTTGTACACCGATGTCATTCCCTTATGGATCGCGGTGCCAATGTGGCAGGGAAGGGTAAAGGCGGGCTTAACGGGTTAGCGCGTTTGGGGACAATCGGGCGGGGCGTTGCGGTTGCCAAATCGTTGCGCCATATGAGTGGCCCCGATGCAAAGGATTTGACATGACCGCCGCCGCGCTTGGATATCTTCCCGAATGGAATCTCGCCGATCTCTACGCCTCGCCGGAAGCGCCGGAATTCGCCGCCGACATGAAGAGGGGCGAGGCTGAGGCGAAGGTTTTTGCGGGAAAGTATCGCGGGAAGCTTGCCGCGCTTGATGGGGCGGGATTGGCGCTGGCGCTCAATGACTATGAAGCGCTGTCCGATCTCCTGGGCCGCACCGGGTCCTATGCACAACTCTATTATGTGGGCGACACCACCGATGCCGGCCGCGCCAAATTCTATGGCGATGTCAACGCCAAGCTCACCGACATTTCGACCGAGCTCTTATTCTTCGAGCTTGAGCTCAACCGCATCGACGACGCGGCGCTCGAACTGGCGATGCAGACTCCCGCGCTCAATCACTATCGCCCGTGGATCGAAAATCTGCGCAAGGAGAAGCCCTATCAGCTTGACGACAAGCTGGAACAACTCCTCCTCGAAAAATCGCAGACGAGTTTTTCCGCCTTCAACCGGCTGTTCGACGAAACCATGGCGGCCTTGCGCTACGAGGTGAACGGCGAAAAGCTCAGCCTCGAGCCCACCCTAAATCTTCTGCAGGACAAGGACGAAGCCAAGCGCAGGGCGGGTGCCGAGGCACTGGCCAAGACCTTCGAGGAAAATCTCCGGCTATTCACGCTCGTCACCAACACGCTGGCCAAGGACAAGGAAATCTCGGATCGCTGGCGCGGCTTCAAGGATATCGCCGATGCGCGGCATCTGGCCAACCGGGTCGAGCCCGAAGTGGTGTTGGCACTGATCGAGGCGGTGCGCGCCGCCTATCCCAAGCTCTCCCATCGCTATTACCGCATGAAGGCCAAGTGGCTCGGCAAGGACAAGCTGATGCATTGGGATCGCAATGCGCCGCTGCCGGAAGAGGATACGCGCGAAGTGCCATGGGCCGACGCCGAGCGGATCGTGCTCAAGGCCTATGGCGAATTCGCCCCCGAGATGGCGGCGATCGCCAAGGGCTTCTTCGACAAGCGCTGGATCGATGCGTCGGTGCGCCCCGGCAAGGCGCCGGGCGCCTTCTCCCATCCCACCGTGCCCTCGGCGCATCCTTACGTGCTGCTCAATTATCTCGGCAAGACGCGGGACATGATGACGCTCGCCCATGAGCTGGGCCACGGCGTGCACCAGGTGCTGGCGGGTGGCCAAGGGGCGCTGATGGCTGCAACGCCGCTGACGCTGGCCGAGACGGCGAGCGTGTTCGGCGAGATGCTGACTTTCCAGGCGCTGCTCAGAGAGACCACGGAGCCGAAGAAACGCAAGGCGCTGCTCGCCTCCAAGGTCGAGGACATGATCAATACGGTGGTGCGGCAGATCGCCTTCTACACTTTCGAGCGCAAGGTGCACACGGCGCGCAAGGAGGGGGAGCTGACGCCCGACCGGCTCAATGCCATCTGGCTCGAGGTGCAGAAGGAAAGCCTCGGCGACGCCATCGTCATGGGCGAGGGCTACGAAACCTTCTGGACCTACATCCCGCACTTCATTCACTCGCCCTTCTATGTCTATGCCTATGCCTTCGGCGATTGCCTGGTGAATTCGCTCTACGCCCGCTTCCGCGAGAGCGAGACGGGTTTTCAGGAGAAGTATTTCGAGATGCTCAAGGCGGGCGGCAGCAAGCACCATTCCGAGCTCCTCAAGCCCTTCGGCCTCGATGCCACCGACCCCGGCTTCTGGCAGAAGGGACTGTCGGTCATCTCCGGCATGATCGACGAGCTGGAGGGGATGGATCTATGATGGCCTCCTGTTTGGCAAACATTGACAAAGATTGTCATTTCGCCTATCTTGACCGCAAAGGAGAACGGCCATGGCAACGATGAACATCTCCCTGCCTGACAGCCTGAAAGAATGGGCGGAGTCGCGTGTCGGGTCGGGCCGATACAGCAATGTCAGTGACTATGTTCGCGATCTCATTCGCAGGGAACAGGACCGGCTAACGACCATCCTGGAGATTCAGGAACGCTTGGATGAGGGCGAAGCCAGCGGCTACACGCGTTATTCGCGCGAAGAGCTTGAGCGGAAGTTGAAGGACTCGACCGCTCAAGATGCAGCTTGAGATCAGCAGGCTCGCTTGGGCCGACATCGAGGCAATTTTCGCGCAAAGCCGTGCGAATTTTGGAGCGAGGCTGGCGGACAGTTATGCGGCTGGTTTGTTCAATCTTCTCGACATGATCGCAACCAATCCTTTCATGGCCCGGATCAGGCCAGAGTACAACGGACCTTTCCGCCTCATCAGATACAAGAGTCACGTGGTGTTCTATCGGGTTGAAGAACAGACGATCAAAATCGTGCGCATCCTTCATGGCAAACAAGACTGGGCCGAGTATCTCTAAGTTTTCCGTGACTGATCGCCGCGCCGGGGGGTGCGGCTTGCGGCATGGGGCGGGGTTGGCTAGAAACCCGGCACAGGCAGCACGGGCTACAGGGGAAAGACATGGCCGAACATCCGCCGTCAGAGACGCATGCCCACGGCATTGAGGACCATCGCAGCACCTATCAGGGCTTCGTCAAGGGCGCCATCGTGCTGTCGCTGATCAGCGCCTTCGTTCTGGTGGCGCTGGTTTGCTTCCGCTTCGGCCAAACGCTCAGCGTGTTCACGGGCTTTGCCGGGCTGGTCCTCGGCTGCGCCGCCGTGGCGATCGATGCCCGCATCGGCTCGCGCTGGTTTCTGTCGCTGGGGCTGCTCGTCCTGTTCGGACTGGTCACCGCCGTTAGCGTGTCCTGAGGCGGCCGCCAGGACATGCTGATCGCCATCCCGACTGAATCACATCCGGGCGAAGCCCGCGTCGCGGCGAGCCCCGATACCGTCAAGGCCTATGTCAAGAAGGGCCTCAAAGTCAGCGTGCAGGCGGGTGCGGGAGCCGGATCCCATATCGCCGACGACGCCTTTGCCGCGGCCGGCGCCAAGATCATCAAGAGCGAAGCCGACTTCAAGGATGCCGATGCCGTGCTCACCGTGCGGCGGCCTTCCGACAAGCTGGTCAAGACGCTGAAAAAGGGCACCATCCTGGCCGGCGGGCTCGATCCCTATGGCGACCGCAAGGGCCTCGATGCCCTGGCCAAGGCGGGCCTCACGCTGTTCGCCATGGAGCTCATGCCGCGCATCAGCCGCGCCCAGTCCATGGACATTCTCTCTTCCCAGGCCAATCTCGCCGGCTACAAGGCGGTGATCGACGCGGCAGCGCATTTCGGCCGCGCCTTTCCGATGATGATGACGGCGGCGGGCACGGTGCCGCCGGCCAGGGTGTTCATCATGGGGGTGGGGGTTGCCGGCCTGCAGGCGATCGCCACGGCGCGGCGGCTCGGCGCCATCGTTTCGGCAACCGACGTGCGCAAGGCCACCGAAGAGCAGGTGAAGAGCCTCGGCGCCAAATTCGTCTTCGCCGATGTCGCGGATGCGGCAACCGCCGGCGGCTATGCCAAGGAGTTATCCGCCGACGACAAGACCAAGCAGGCGGCCCTGATCGCCGAGCACATCAAGGGCCAGGACATCGTCATCACCACGGCCCTCATTCCGGGTAAGCCGGCGCCGGTGCTGGTCACTAGGGAAATGGTCGAAACCATGAAGCCGGGTTCGGTGATCGTCGATCTCGCCGTCGAGCGCGGCGGCAATTGCCCGTTGTCGAAGCCGGACCAGATCGTCGTCCACAAGGGCGTTGCGATCATCGGGACAGTCAACCTCGCGGGCAGGCTGGCGGGCAACGCCTCGCCGCTCTATGCCAGGAACCTCGCCAATTTCCTCGATCCGCTGATCCAGAAGGATGGCAGTCTCAAGATCGACTTCGAGGATGAAATCATCAAGGGCACGCTGATCGCCAAGGACGGCGCTCTGGTGCATCCCATGTTCAAGGCCTGATCAAATGGAACAGCTCGCCCACACCATCGATCCCTTCATCTCGCTGCTCGGCATTTTCGTGCTGGCGGTGTTCGTCGGCTACTATGTGGTGTGGAACGTGACACCGGCGCTGCACACGCCGCTGATGTCGGTGACCAACGCCATTTCCTCGGTGATCGTGGTGGGAGCGCTGCTGGCGGTGGGGGCGGGCGCCCTTGCCTCGGGCTCGACGGTGGCCATGATCTTCGGCTTCCTCGCGCTCGCCCTCGCTTCCGTGAACATCTTCGGCGGCTTCCTCGTCACCGGCCGGATGCTCGCCATGTACAAGAAGAAGGGCCGTTGAGCGATGTCCGCCAATCTCGCGGCCCTTCTCTATCTCGTCGCCGGCGCCTGTTTCATCATGGCGCTGCGCGGGCTCTCCTCGCCCGCCACATCGCGGGCCGGCAATATGTACGGAATGTCCGGCATGGGCCTCGCCATCCTCACCACGCTTGCCCTGGCCAGGCCCACGGGCGCGCTCGTCTGGGGGCTGATCATCGGCGGCATCGCCATCGGCGGCACCGCCGGCGTGGTGACCGCGCGGCGCATCGCCATGACGGCCATGCCGCAACTGGTCGCCGCCTTCCATTCGCTGGTGGGTCTTGCCGCCGTCTTCGTGGCCGCCGCCGCCTTCTACGCTCCCGATGCCTTCGGCATCGCCACGGGTGGGGAAATCCACCGGCAAAGCCGCATCGAAATGTCTTTGGGCGCCGCCATCGGCGCCGTCACCTTCACCGGCTCGATCATCGCCTTCCTCAAGCTCGACGGGCGGATGAGCGGAGCTCCCATCCTTCTACCGCAGCGCCATGTCATCAATATCGCGCTCGGCCTGGCGCTCCTGTTTTTCATCTATGGTTTTTTCGACAGCCAGAGCGCAATCGACTTCTGGCTTGTCGTCGCCATCAGCTTCGCCCTCGGCTTCCTGCTGATCGTGCCCATCGGCGGCGCCGACATGCCGGTGGTGATCTCGATGCTCAACTCCTATTCGGGCTGGGCGGCGGCCGGCATCGGCTTCACGCTGGGCAACACCGCGCTCATCATCACCGGCGCGCTGGTCGGCTCCTCGGGTGCGATCCTCTCCTACATCATGTGCAGGGGCATGAACCGCTCTTTCTTCTCGGTCATCCTCGGCGGCTTCGGCGGGGAGACGGCGGCCGCCGCGGGGGTTAAGGAGACGAAACCGGTCAAGCAGGGTTCGGCCGACGATGCCGCCTTCGTCATGAAAAATGCCGGCTCGGTGATCATCGTTCCGGGCTACGGCATGGCCGTGGCCCAGGCGCAACATGCGCTGCGCGAAATGGCCGATCATCTCAAGAAGGCGGGGGTTGCGGTCAAATACGCCATTCACCCGGTGGCCGGCCGCATGCCCGGCCACATGAACGTGCTGCTCGCCGAGGCCAATGTGCCCTACGACGAGGTCTTCGAGCTCGAGGACATCAATTCGGAATTCGCTCAGGCCGACGTGGCCTTCGTGATCGGCGCCAATGATGTCACCAACCCCGCCGCCAAGGAAGACCCGGCCTCGCCCATCTACGGCATGCCGGTGCTGGAAGTGTGGAAGGCCAATACGGTGATGTTCATCAAGCGCGGCATGTCGTCGGGTTATGCCGGCATCGACAATTCCCTGTTCTGGCGCGACAACACCATGATGCTGTTCGGCGACGCCAAGAAGATGACGGAAGAGATCAACAAGGCGATGTGAGGGGCTCAGCGCAGCACCTTGAAAGCTTCGATATTCCGCCGCCCGAAGCGGTAGATGGCGAAATCATTGTCGAAGGCGGCGGCGGTGCCGATTCCCAAACGCTCCATCATGGCGAAGCTGGTGCGATCGGTGATCGAGAATTGCTGATCCGAATGACGTAATCCTATCTGGCGAGCCATTTCCAAATCCTGTGCCGTTACCGGTTCCAGAAAGGCGGCGCCCGACAGAATTGCCGAGAAGAATTCTTCCGCGGCGCGCCAATGGAGCCGGTTGCGAACCAGAAGCCAGGTCTCAAGCAAGACAAAGGACGATGTCAGCAGGCCGGCCGCCCCGGAGAGAATTGCCTTGGCCCGTTTGTTGCCCGCATCCGCCCGGTCGACGGCGGCATACCAAACCGAAGTGTCGACAAAGACCGTCACTTCCGCCTGCCTTCCCGTTCGAGGGCTTCGGCGATCATCCGGTGCTTGTCGCGGCCGATGTCGGTTGCGGTCCTCGACCTGCCGAGGTCGAAAACCGCAGAAACCGGCAAGGGCTGCGGCTCGCCTCCCAGGTCCTTGGCAATGGCGCGCCGCACATATTCGGCGAAGGAAATGCCCTGCCGTTCCGCCTTCTTGAGGGCGCGCCGGCGCAATTCGGGTTCGATGGTGACCTGTGTTCGTGATGGCATGATGGCGCCATCATACCATCAATCCGCCGCGGCAGCAATGGCCGGCCGCTGGCGCGACAACGCCATGATGCTGTTCGGCGATGCCAAGAAAACCTCACGCCGCCTTTCTCCTTGACGGCTTGATCAACACCTCCGCCGAAATCCCCAGTTTCGCGTGCAGCCTGCGGATCATCGCGATCGACAGCCCGCGCTTGCGGTCGAGGACTTCGGCGATGCGGGCGCGGGAGCCGATGATTCCCTCCAAATCCTTGCGCGTCAGGCCCTGCTGCTCCATGCGGAACTTGATGGCCTCCACGGGATCTGGCGGGTCCATGGGATAGTGCTGCGCTTCCCATGCTTCGATCAGCGTCGCCAGAACATCGAGCCGGTCGCCCTTTGGCGTGCCGCTGGGCGCGCCCCAAAGCGTCCCGACTTCGCTGAGGGCAGCTTCGTAATCGTCCAGTGTGCGGATCGGCTTGACTTCAGCCATGATACTTTACCTCCTTGACGTTGATCCGGTCGTATTCGCGATGGCTTCCGATCCACTTGATCCACACGATACCCTTTTCGAAATCAACCGCGGTGACCAGGCGATAGTCGTTACCCTTGATGTTGAAGACGATTCTCTCGCTCGTGACAACACTGGCCGCCGCGTAGAGCCGCTTCACATCGTCCATGCCGCCCCAGCGCGCCCTGCTGACTTCCGAGAACCAGGAATCGACGGCTGCCTTCAACGCCGCCTGGTCCTTGTGGCCTTTGCGACCGGCGAGGAACTCGCGCAGCGTGCGCCGGGCAATGATCCGCATGATTCAGACTAGCATGCTCCCATTTTGGGTGCAAGATATGCGATGGGAAGTTGCCGGTGGCTGCGAGGGATTGCCAAGGCCCTCCCGCTCCGCCACGTAATCGTCTAGATTTGCCGCCAGAACCGCTGCCGCCCTGGGGGACACAGGCGAATCATGGCTGAATCCAGCGAACATACGGTACTCGAGCCGCCCCGCGTCTATCTCGTCCACATGATGGTGTTCACCCTGGTGGTGGCGATTCTGGCGGCCGTCCTCTATGCGCCCATGCAGCGGGCCTTTTTGGCCAATCCGGGACTCAACGCGCTCATCATCGCCACGCTGCTGTTCGGCATGTTCCACTCTTACCGCATGGTGTGGCGGCTGTTCCCGGAGATCGGCTGGGTCAATGATTTCCGCATTTCCGAGCCCGGCGCCGCTACGGCAAGCCAGCCGCGGCTGCTCGCCCCCATGGCGACGCTGCTGCGCAACCGGCAGAGCACGGTGCTGTCGCCCTTGTCGATGCGATCGCTGCTCGATTCGCTCGCCTCCAGGCTCGATGAATCGCGCGACCTCTTGCGCTATCTGGTGGGGCTCCTGATCTTCCTCGGCCTGCTCGGCACCTTCTGGGGCCTGCTGGAGACGGTTTCCTCGGTGGGCGACGCCATCCGCGCCCTCGATGTCGCCGCCGCCCAGTCGAGCACGGTGTTCGAGGATCTGAAATCCGGGCTGGAGCGGCCCCTGGCCGGCATGGGCCTGTCGTTCTCGTCCTCGCTCTTCGGCCTGGCCGGATCGCTGATCCTGGGATTTCTCGATCTCAAGGCTTCTCAGGCGCAGAACCGCTTCTACAACGACCTCGAGGACTGGCTGTCCACCATCACCGACATTGCCGCGGGCAGCGGCAGCCAGACGGCGGTTTCGCCCTATCTCAAGCTCGATATGCAGAACCTGCAGCGCGGGCTCGACAAGATCGGCGCCACGCTCGAGGGGGTGAAGGGCGGCAATGGTGCCGGGCCCGGCGACCAGCAGGCGATCGAGCAACTGGCCGACGCGGTGGCGGGCCTCGTGCAGCAGATGCGCGAGGAGCAGAAGATGGTGCGGCAATGGGCCCAGTCGCAGCAGGTCCAGCAGAACGAAATCCAGCGCCTGTTGATCCGCGCCACCGGACAGACGCCGGCCCGCGGCCGGGCCCGGGTCGAGGACGAGGAATAGACCATGGCAATCGCCCAGTCGCGCCGCCGCCAGGAACAAAGCGCGCCCTACTGGCCGGGCTTTGTCGATGCAATGGCGCAGCTCCTGCTGGTCATCACCTTCCTGTTGTCGGTATTCATGGTGGCGCAGTTCCTGCTGGCGCGGGAAATCACCGGCCAGGATTCGGCACTCGGCCAATTGCGCTCGCAGATCGCCGAACTGACCGAACTTCTGGCGCTGGAAAAATCGGCCAAGGAAAACGTCGATGCCATGCTGATCGCGCTCACCGACGATATGAACGCCGAGAAGACCAAGAATGCGGGTCTCGCCGCCATGCTGGCGGCCGAGAGCGAGAAGGGCAGTTCCGCCGGCTCGGCGATCAGCGGCTTGCGGACCGAACTCGACAAGGAGAAGACGATCTCCGCCGAGGCGCTGGCCAAGGTGGAGCTGCTGAACCAGCAGATCGCCGCCATGCGGCGCCAGCTATCGCAGCTCAATAACCTCCTCACCGACTCCGAAACCCGCAACCGGCAGTCGGAGGCCCAGATCGCCGACCTCGGCAAGCGGCTCAATTCGGCGCTGGCCCAGCGGGTGCAGGAATTGTCGCGCTACCGGTCGGAGTTCTTCGGGCGGTTGCGGCAGATCCTGGCGCAACGCTCCGACATTCTGGTGGTGGGCGACCGTTTCGTGTTCCAGTCGGAAGTGCTTTTCGGCAAGGGCTCGGCGGTTCTCAGCGAGGAAGGCCGGCAGGAGATGCTGAAGCTTGCCGAAGCGGTGAAGCAGCTCGAAACCGAAATCCCTTCCGATATCGCCTGGGTGCTGCGGGTCGACGGCCACACCGATGTGGACCCCATCCTGTCGGCATCGTTCAAATCGAACTGGGACCTCTCCGCCGCCCGCTCCATCGCGGTCGTCAATTTCCTCATCGCAAGCGGGGTTACGCCGAAGCATCTGGTGGCCGCCGGCTTCGGCGAGTTCCAGCCGATCGATCCGGGCACGACGGAAGAGGCCAAATCGCGCAACCGCCGCATCGAACTCAAGTTGACGGAGCGGTGAACTGCAGCTTGGCGAGCTTCGCGTAAAGCGGGCTTTTCCCGATCAGGTCGCGGTGGCTGCCCTCGGCCGTCAGGCGGCCGCCATCGAGCAGCAGAATGCGATCGGCGTTGCGCACCGTGGCGAGCCGGTGGGCGATCACCAATGTGGTGCGGTTGGCGGTGAGCTTTTCCAGCGCTTCCTGAATGAGCGCCTCGCTCTCGGCATCGAGCGCGCTGGTCGCCTCGTCGAGCAGCAGGATGGGCGCATCGCGCAGGATGGCGCGGGCGATGGCGATGCGCTGGCGCTGGCCGCCGGAGAGAGACACACCGCGTTCGCCCACTTCCGTGTCATAGGCTTGCGGAAGCCTTTCGGCGAACTCATCGACACGCGCCGCCCTGGCCGCGGATTTGACGTCTTCGTCGGAAGCCTCCGGCCGGCCGAAGCGGATGTTGTCGAGCACGCTGCCGGAGAAGATCACCGTCTCCTGCGGCACCACGGCGATGCGGGCCCGCACCGCCAGCGGATCGGCCTGGCGCACATCGACGCCGTCGATCTTAACACTTCCCGACTGCGGATCGAAGTAGCGCTGGATGAGCGCGAAAATCGTGGTCTTGCCCGCTCCCGAGGGGCCGACGATCGCCACCGTCTCGCCCGGCGCCACCTTGAAGCTCACAGCCTTCAGCGCCGAAGTCCGGGGCCGCTGCGGGTAGTTGAAGGTCACCTTGTCGAAGGCGACTTCGCCCTTCGCGGGGGTGGGCAGATCCACCGGGCGGGCGGGAGAGGCAATGGTTGGCACCTCGTCGAGCAGTTCCGAAATCCGCTCGGCGGCACCGGCGGCGAGCTGAACTTCGCCCCACACTTCCGACAACTGTCCGAGCGAACTCGCCGCGAGAACCGCATAAATCACGAACTGGCCGAGCGTGCCGCCGCTCATGTTGCCGGTCATTACTTCGCGCGCGCCGAACCACAAGAGCCCGACGATGGCGCCGAGCGAGACAAATATGATGGCGGCGGTGAGCACGGCGCGGGCCATGGTGCGCTGGGCGGCGGCGCCGAAGGCGATCCCGGTGGCCTTGCCGAAGGACTTGCGGGTGAAGCCTTCCTGCAAGTTGGATTGCACGGTCGTCATCGCGGCAAGCCGTTCCTGGGCGAAGGCGGCGGAATCGGCCAGCGTATCCTGGGCCAGCCGCGACAGGGCCCGCACCCTTCGCCCGTAAACGACAAGCGGCAGAACCACCAGGGGAATGGCGAGCAGCGACAGGCCGGAAAGCTTGGGGCTGGTCACCACCATCATGATCATGGCGCCCACAAACATCACTAGATTGCGGAGCGCGATCGAGGCGGTGGACGAGAAGGCGGACTTGATCTGGGTGGTGTCGGCGGTAAGCCGCGAGACCACTTCGCCGGTCTTCTGGGTCTCGTAGAAACCGGGACTGAGAGTCAGGAGATGGCCGAACAGGGCGTCGCGGACATCCGCCACCACCCGCTCGCCCAGCCACATGACATAGTAGAAGCGAACCGCCGAGCCCGCCGCAAGTATGGCGACCACCGCGAGCATTACCGAGAAATACCGGTTCACCAGTTGCGCATTTTCCGCCGTGAAGCCGTTGTCGATCACCCGGCGGACGGCGATGGGGACGATCAGGGTGGCGCTGGCCGCCACGAGAAGGGCGATGAGCGCCACCGCGACCCGGCCCCGGTAGCGCCACAGGAAGGGAGTGAGCCGGGCCAGCGGCCTGAGGCTTTTGCCCTTCGGACGGCGGCGGGCATCGTCTTCGAAATTATCGGCCATTGCGCGCTACTTGCCTCCCCTTTTGGCTTCCTGTATAGGCTCCGCCCGAAACCAGACAACACAGTCATCCCGGCGCGCGGCGCATGGCGCCAGAACGAAAGATTTTGCCATGAAGCAAGGCATCCATCCCGACTATCACACCATCAACGTGGTGATGACCGACGGCACCAAATTCGTCACCCGTTCGACCTATGGCAAGCCGGGCGACACGCTCTCCCTCGACATCGATCCCAAGTCGCATCCGGCCTGGACCGGCGGCCAGCAGACGCTCGTCGATCGGGCGGGGCGCGTTTCCAAGTTCAAGCAGAAGTTCGGCTTCCTCAACAAGTAAGCCGCGCATCCGGAAATCGAAAGCCCGGCCGTTGCGCCGGGCTTTTTTGTGCGAAGGAACGGCCGGGCTACGGCACCCGGTCTTTTCAGCGCTTCTCGACGACGATCTCGACGCGGCGATTCTTCTGGCGACCTTCGGGATCGTCGGAGCCGTCCGGCTTCTCGTTGGCAGCGGCCGGCTTGCTCTCGCCGAAGCCGGCGATCGCGAAATCCGTATCGTGCAGCCCCTCGGTGAACATGAGCCAGTCGCGGACGGACTCGGCCCGGCGCTTGGAGAGCTTTTGGTTGTAGCTGTCGGAGCCCTTGGCGTCGGTATGGCCTTCGACGCGGACGCCGGCGCCTTGCTGGCCGCGGATGATTTCCGCGACGTTGTGCAGCGCCTGCTCGGCTTCGGCGCGGAGATCGGCGCTGTTGAAGTCGAAGAGCACGTCGGCGGCGAGCTCAATGCGGATCTCCGTCGCGCTCTCCTTTACCTCGAGCCCGCTCGTCGCCGCTTCCAGCGACTGGACGCCGCCGCCCAGATCCTCGGCCTGAAAGAGCAGGTCCTTTGCCGTGAAAGCCAGATCGCGGGTTTCCGCCGCGATGTCGAGCACCATCCCTGCAACCGCCGTCTGGGCCGCGGCCGGGCCGGCGGTGGCGAACGTCGCGGCGGCGAAAATGGTCAGTCCCGGCGCGTGGCGCATTGCCGCCTCCGCCTAGTCGGCAATCGGCGCGTCGGTCGGGATGAAGTGCGGGAAGACGACGCTGATTTCCTTCACCTCGGCGGGCGGGGCCGGAAACCGCGCCCAAAGGTTAATGGATTTGCCCGACATGGACTGCTGCGTCAGTCCGCCGCTGCACACGCATTTGCCGTCGGAATCTTTGATCACCAGGTACTTCTTCTTACCGGCAGCGTCGATCAGATGGACCTCCCGGAGATCATTGTACTCCATCAGCCCATAGGGGGCGGCTTCAACGCCGTTGTCGACAGTGAGCCGGAATTTCAGCGTCACCGTCTCGCCGCTGGTGCGGGACAGCTCGGTGATCTCGATGCGCGTGCCGGTCGTCTCGCCATCGGCCGTGGCAATCGGGCTCTGCGCAAATGCGCCCGACGCCGGGACGACTCCGAGAAATGCTGCGGCTGCGAGCAATACTGTGTGGCGAAACATCGGGTCACCTCCGGGATTGCGGGCATTTGGAAGAAAAGCCACCCGGTGTCGTGCGGGCGGTCTTTTCCCAATTCATCAGTACATGCGCCCCGGCAAGTTTGTCAATTCGTGTTAAACTCAGCCTCTTGCGACCTTGAAGACGGAGGCGATGCGGTCGAGCTGCTGGCTCATCGGGCTCTGGGCCGGGTGTTCCGACTTGGTTTGCACGTTCAGCATGGCGTCGAACTTCTGCACGCGCATGTGCAGCCGGAGCGAACGCTCCACCAGTTCGGTGAGCGCCTCGGGCATTTGTTCGGACCCGGTGAGCGCGTTGCCGCGGCCGATGTCGGAGAGGCTGATGCGGTGCTTTTCCTTGCGGGCTTCCTCGGTCGTCATCTCGCCCGCCGCGATCGCCCGCTGCAGGAGGAGCCAGGAAGCGAGCTGCATCAGCCGGGTGGTCAGCCGCATGCTTTCGGTGGCATAGGCGATGGCGCCGTGGCGGTCGAGCAGCCGGGCGTCCTGGCGGCCCGGCCCATCGAGATAATTGGCGGTCTCCTCGACTAGGCCCATGCCCTCCTTGAAGACCTTGTCGAAGGTTTCCGAGGCGGTGAACTTGGCGAAGAAATCGATGGTGGTCGGGTTGTCGTTAAGGCCGGACATGCTTACTCACCCCTTACTCGGTTACCTAAAATTGCACGGACCGGGAGGCGGATCATTAAGCCTGCTTCATTTCCGGTCAATATCCCACAGCGAGTCTTCATTGTGATTTCACCGAGCAAGACCGGGGCCAAACAAAAAAAGCCGCACAAAAGCGCGGCTTTGAGTTTTAACAGGGAGGCGTCAAACAGAGTGGACAGGAGCCACTCGAGAATCCAGATGACTGGATTGCAATTGGTAAAATTATACCGAATCCGTTACCGAATGGTTAACGTAACGGCGCGGTAACGCCAAAAAAGCCTGAAATAGCCGCCTCAAGACCGGAAAAATGCATCCGCCGCGCTCTTGGAAGCCTGTTTCCGGGCAATCGCCGCCCTTACCCGGGCGATTTCCGACTCCAGAACCGTAACCCGGTGTTCCAATTCGGCAACCGACATCAGCTCGAGATTCTCGCCAACCACAATGTCGGGCCGCTTTTTCGGCAAGTCGTCAAGGTCCATGGCGCGATTCTCCCGTATTTCGCATTCGGGATCTACAGCTTACTTTTTCCGGCATCGCGGCGAAAGCCGGGATCCATGGAAAAACCGCCGAGATTCTGTCAGATCTAAACCTTGAGGGATGGGTTGCGGCTGGAGTTTACCCCGGACACCGATCCGGGGCCGGGATGAACAACCGTAATGCTTTTTTGCATCCATCCTCCCATTGCGTGCCGCAATGGCCCCCACCCCCGCCCCCACGGGTCGAGGGAAGGCTTTTTCATGGCGATTTACAATCCGGTCGTAGGTTTCGGATTGCTGCCGTCGAAATAGCGCGAATAGCGGAAGGGCGTTAGATCGGCGCAAGGGGTCTCGCCCGTCACCAGTTGTGCCATGAGCTTGCCGGCGCCCGGACCCAGGCCGAAGCCGTGGCCGGAAAATCCCGAAGCGAGATGGAAGCCGGGCAGCTTGTCGATCGCCGAGATGACCGGCGCCGCGTCGTGGGTGGCATCGATCACTCCGGCCCAGCGCTCGGCGATCCTCATGTCGCGGAAGGCGGGAAAGTGCTCCTTCAGGCTTGCCGCCGCCTCGTCGAGAACGGCATCGACCGGTGCCGGATCGAGCAGGCGTACTTTCTCGAAGGGCGAGGGCTCGTCGAGCCGCCAGCGCCGCGCGAGCTTCGCTTCGTCGAGGAAGCGGCGGCCGATGCGCAGCCTGATGCCTTGCCAGTCGACGCGCAGCGCCGGCAGGAAGCGGAAGAACTGGCGGAAACTATCGGGCACGATGTCGGCGACCGAGAGATGCCGGTGGCTTATGGTGAAGCCGCCGTCGAGGCGCTTGCGGAAGGCGAATTTTCCGCCCGAGCAGGAACGCGTGTGGCCGGTTTCGATGGGCTCGGTGCGCATCACCGAATTGACCACGGAGAGTTGCGGGAACTCGATGCCGATATTGTGACAGAAGCGCCGCGACCAAGCGCCGCCCGCCAGCACCACATTATCGCAGGCAATGGCACCCTTCTCCGTCACCACCGCCGAGACGCGGCCCGCCGCGGTTTCGAGGCCGCGCACGGCGCTATTGGTGAAAATCCTCGCGCCAAGTTTCCGGGCCATCCGGGCGATGGCGGGCGCGGCGATAAAAGGCTCGGCGCGGCCGTCGGCCGGTGAATGCAGCGCCCCCTTCCATTGGTGCGCAGCACCGGGCTGCAGCAGTCCGGCGGCCTCGCCGGAAACCAGCCGCGTATCGAGCCCAAAGGGCCGGGCATTTTCGGCATGCCATTTTTCCCTGGCGGCGAGCTCCGCGTCGCTGGCGCACAGATAAACGATGCCGCATTGGCGGAAGCCGGTTTCGGCGCCGATCCGCGCATTCATGGCGCGCCACAGCTTGAGCGATTCGAGGATCAGCGGAATCTCGCGGGCGTCGCGGCCCGCCTGGCGGCACCAGCCCCAATTGCGGCCCGATTGCTCGGCGCCGATCTCGCCCTTTTCGAAGAGCGCGACAGCGATGCCGCGCTCGGCCAGTTCGAGCGCGGTGCAGACGCCGACGATGCCGCCGCCGATGATGGCGACGGCGGTTTGCTTGGGCAACTCACTATCGGGCTGGATCGTGTCGATGACGGGCAAGCAGCGGACTCGCACAAATCGGAAGCGCCACGCTACGAAGTCCGGCGAACTTCCGCAAGTATCAGGGGCGCGGGTGGGCCTTGCGATATTGGGCGAGGAGATGGAAGCGGTCGACTTCGGTGTAGATCTGGGTGGTCGACAGGCTGGCGTGGCCGAGAAGTTCCTGGATGACGCGGAGATCGGCGCCGTTGCCGAGCAGATGGGTGGCGAAGGAATGGCGGAGCGCATGCGGGGTTGCGGTTTCGGCGAGACCGAGGGCGCCGCGCAGGCGTTCGACCAGCAGCTGGATGTTGCGGGCATTGAGGGGCCCGCCCTGTTGACCGCGGAACATCGGTCGATCGGGGGCGAGCGGGAATGGGCAAAGCGATCTGTAGGCGGCGAGTGCCGCCCGCGCCTCAGGCAACACCGGCACGATGCGCGTCCGGGCCCCCTTGCCGGCGATGACCAGGGGATCGGCCTCGGACTGGCGGAGAGTGAGCCCCACCGCCTCGGAAATGCGAAGCCCGCAGGCATAGAGCAGCGTCAGCACGGCGCGGTCGCGGGCCGGCAGCCATTGCGGCACTTCATCCGTGGACGGAATATCCATCGCCGCCACGCGCCTGGCGTTGTCGACGCTTAAAGGCTTGGGCAGCGCATGCGGCAGCTTCGGCGATTGCAGGAGCGCCAGCGCCGCATTGCGGAACAGGCCGTGGCGGTCGCCGAAGCGGAAGAAGGAACGGATGGAAGAGAGCTGGCGGGCAAGGGTGCGGCTTTCCACGCCCGCGCCGCGGCGGCGGGCCAGAAAGCCGCGGAAATCGGCGAGGGTCAGCGCTTCGAGATCGGCGAGGCGGGCGGGGACGCCCAGATGATCCTGGAGGAAGGCGGCGAACTGGCCCATGTCGCGGCCATAGGCCTCGAGCGTCATGGCCGCCAGGCGGCGCTCGGATTTGAGCGATTGCAGCCACAGGCTTGCGGCATGGGCCGCATCGGCGGCAAATCGAAAGGTAATCGCGGTCATGGCGGGAGGCTAGAGCGCAATGGTTGACGAGTCCTGAGCGGGATGACGGATTGCGGGGCGTCGCGGCGATGGGGAGCAGTCATTACTAAAATTTTACTAAAATTTACACCGATATCGGCACGGTATCTTAAGCGCCGGGCTGTAATGAAGGCTAGTACAGGAACCCTGATTGGGTCCATCAACCGCTTTCGGACACTCGGAGACCGATCATGAAAAATCTAGCACGCGCCATGCGCCACTGGCGGAAAGATGAGAGCGCATCCATCGCAATTATCAGCGGTGTTAGCATCGCAGTTATTATCGTCGCAGCGGGAGTGGCCGTCGATTATGGAACCGCCTCGACGCGCAAACAAGAACTTCAGCATGCACTGGACAGCGCTGTTCTGGCAGGCGTTGTAACTCCTCCGCATGAACGCGATCAAACGTCCACAGCCTATTTCAACAATAACTTTGCGGCGTCTTCGGTGACCTTGACCGGTCTTAACTTCGTGACCAATGGCGATGGAACCTATACAGGCACTGTGTCCGGAACTATAAAGACAACCCTTGCCGGCGTCTTCGGCGTCGATTCTATGTCGGTTCAGGCCAAAGCGACGGCCAAGAAATTACCCGGTAACGTCCCGTGCATGTTGGCACTCGATCCACGCAAATGGTATGGGCTTAGGCTTGAGGATTCGTCACAGTTTGTCGGCAGCGGATGTGAAGTCAATGTTCATTCCGACCGCATTGACGCTTCTGCCGGGTTCAGGGGTTCCACTTCAATCGACTTCAAACGTGTGTGTCTGAAAGGCGGAACGAAAACGCCTATTGGGAATCTCGAGGAGTTTTGCCAGGTGGCCGACGATCCGTTCGCGGGCAGGCTTCCCAAGGTCACAACCGGCGCCTGCAACTACAGTAACAAAATCTTCTCCAGTGCAAACGTTACCCTGAGCCCTGGCACCTATTGCGGCGTCACGCAAATCGCATCAACCGTCCAGACGGCGGTATTTAGTCCAGGTTTGTACGTCTTCCAAGGCGGCGGTGCGCTTGTCCTTAATGGAAAATCCATGACCGGCAACGGGGTAACATTCTACTTCACCGATCCAAACCCTTTGGTTCCTTCGATTTCAATGGACGCCGTGACAGGTTCCGCTTTTTCGGCGCCCACATCCGGACGATACAAAGACATTCTGATGTTCAATACCGATGGACAGGTCGGGGCCGGCATTAGGATCAAGAACGTCCAAAATCAGAACTGGACCGGCATCGTCTACTTGCCAACGTGGGATGCTGTTATCGAGGCCGCGTCACAATGGACGTGGAATGCAAACGTTGTGGTCAACTCCATGGAGATCAGATCGGCCAGCAAGTGGGCGATTGCCCCCATTGTCACCGGATACAGCAATATCAACTCAAAGACGGAAGTCATGATTATCGACTAAATTCGCCGATAGTCACCGGCAACCCCGGTCAGACTGAAGAGCCGGCGGTGCACCCGCCGGCTCTTTCAATTTAATCACCCTTCTCCCGCCGAAGGTGGGAGAAGAGCCTGCCCCGGACCTGATCCGGGGTGGCGCGGAACGCGCCGGATGAGGGCCCTCACCCGCCGCTACGCGGCACCCTCTCCCATGCTTCGCACGGGAGAGGGATGAATTTTGCGACAGTATCGACAATCACAGGATGGTCTGGCCGGTCTTCTTCCAGTCGGCGAGGAACATCTCGATGCCCTTATCCGTCAGGGGATGCTTGACCAGGCCCTTGAGCACCGCGGGCGGGACGGTGGCGATATCGGCGCCGATCATCGCCACCTGCTTCACATGCAAGGCGGTGCGCACCGAGGCCGCGAGGATCTCGGTGGCGAAATCGTAATTGTCGTAGATCTGGCGGATTTCCGCAATAAGTTCGACGCCGTCGAGATGGATGTCGTCGAGGCGGCCGAGGAAGGGCGAGATGAAGCTGGCGCCCGCCTTGGCGGCGAGGAGCGCCTGATTGGCGCTGAAGCACAGCGTCACATTGACCATGGTGCCTTCCGAGGTCAGCGCCTTGCAGGCCTTGAGGCCGTCAAGCGTCAGCGGCACCTTGACCGCCACGTTCTTGGCGATCTTGCGGAGTTCCTTGCCCTCGCGGATCATGGCTTCGCCATCAAGCGCGGTGACTTCGGCACTGACCGGGCCCGGCACGATGGCGCAGATTTCGGCGATCACCTCCTTGAACGGGCGGCCCGACTTGGCGATCAGCGATGGGTTCGTGGTGACGCCGTCGAGAAGGCCGATATCGGCAAGCTCGTGGATTTCCTTGACATCGGCGGTGTCGACGAAGAATTTCATGGGGGCGGAACTCCTGTTGCGGGCGCGGAACCTATCGCCGGGTGCCGGTCAAAGCAAACGCGGATCGCGCCCGCATTGAGCTTCGGCGCGGGCGCACAGCGCATCGACGATCGCCTGCAGCGGGCGCTGGCCGAGCGGTTTTGCGTCGAGCGACGTGACCGGGCGGATGAGGCGCAGGCTGTTGCTGAGAAAGACGGCATCGGCCGAGGCCATTTCTTCAGGTTCAACCGCGCGCTCGACGGCGTCGAGACCGAGATGATGCGCCAGATCGAGCAGCGCCCGGCGCATGATGCCGGGGAGAATGCCCTGCGACGGATCGGGAGTAATGAGTTCGTTCCCCTTCAGCAGGAAGAGATTGGCGATCGTCGATGAGGCGGCCCGGCCCGAAGTGTTGAGCATCAGCGCATCATCGGCGCCCGAGGCTACGGCGGCGCGGGCGGCGGCGATGGCATCGGCATAGGAGAGCGTCTTGAGCCGCGACGAGGGCGCGAATTCATTGCGGCGGACGGCGGAGGTGGCGAGGCTTACAGGTTGCATGAGGAAGCCGCGCGGCAGGGGATCGAGTGTGGCGATGAGGCTGGGGCTTTCGCCACCGGAGGCAAGTCCACGTGGCGCGGGGCCGCGCGTCAAGGTCACGCGAAGGGCATGCGCGCCGGCCTCGCCGGGAAGCGCGGCGATGGCCTTGCGGATCGAGACAAGATCGGCGGCAATGCCGAGTTCGGCGGCGGCAGCCGCAAGCCGCGCCAGATGCTCTTCGAGCCACAGCGCCTTGCCATTGATGACGGCGACGGTCTCGAACAATCCATCGCCGAGCAGAAGCCCGCGGTCGGCGGGATCGAGCGGCAGGGGGCCCTCGACGATCCTGCCGTTGAACCACACCGGACTCATGCCACGTAGCCCAGGAAATTGCGCAGCATGTCGTAGCCGTGTTCGGTGAGGATCGACTCGGGATGAAACTGCACGCCGAAGGTCGGATGGCCGCGGTGTTTCAGCCCCATGATCTCGCCGTCATCGCTTGTCGCGGTGACGGCGAGCGGAGTATCGCGGCCGTCGAGATCGACGATCAGCGAATGATAGCGCCCGGCGCTGAAGCGGGAGGGCAAGCCGGCGAAGACGCCCTGGCCGTCATGGAGGATTTCCGAGGAATCGCCGTGCATCGGGCGTCTGGCCCGCGTCACCTTGCCGCCGAAGGCTTCGCCGATCACCTGGTGCCCGAGGCAGATGCCGAGGATCGGCACTTTGCCGGAAAATTCCCGGACGATGTCGAGCGAGGCTCCTGCTTCAGTGGGCGTGCAGGGGCCGGGGGAAATGACGATTGCCGAGGCTTCGAGGTGGGCGGCGGCGACCGCGTCGTTGCGCACCACAAGGGCCGGGGCCCCCAGCTCTTCGAAATAGCGCGCCACGTTGTAGACGAAGCTGTCGTAATTATCGACGATCAGGATCATGGCGCGAAAGCCTCCATGATGCGGCCGATCTTGGTCAGCGTTTCCTCGTATTCGGCGGCGGAACTGGAGCGCGCCGTGATGCCGCCACCGCCCTGGAAGCGCGCCGTGCCGTTCGCAAACATGGCGGTGCGGATGGCGATGCTGAGATCGGCATGGCCGCTGAAACCGAAATAGCCGATCGAGCCGCAATAGACGCCGCGGGGTTGGCCTTCAATTTCGGCGATCACTTCCATGGCGCGGATTTTCGGCGCGCCGGTGATCGAGCCGCCGGGAAAAATCGCGGCGACAAGATCGCCTACTGTCTTCTCCGGCTTGAGCTCGCCGGTGATCACCGAGGTGAGATGATGCACCGAGGCATAGGATTCGAGCCCGCACAGCACCGGCACCCGCACGCTGCCGGGGGCCGAGACGCGGGAGAGATCGTTGCGCAACAGATCGACGATCATCACGTTCTCGGCCCGATCCTTGCGGCTCGAGGCGAGCTCGGCGACGAGTGCGGCATCGCGCGCGGCATCGGCATCGCGCCGCCTGGTGCCCTTGATCGGCCGGGCTTCGACCGTCTTGCCGTCGAAACTGAACAGCCGCTCGGGCGAGCTCGACGCGATCGCAACACCGTCATAATCGAGGAAGGCCGCGAAGGTCGACGGATTGCGGCTTCGCAAGCGCCGGTAAAAGGCAAGCGCGTCGAAGTCTTGCGGGATGGCGGCGGAGAAGCACTGGGAGATATTGGCCTGAAAAATATCGCCCGCCAGAATGTATTCGATGGCGCGCGCCACCGCCTGCTCATACTCGGCGCGGGTGAAATTCGAACTCCACCCCTCGATGACATGCGAGCCCGATGCGGAAGGCTTGCGCTGCAGAAGCCCTTCGAGACGATCGGCCTGCGCTTCATCGGTGCCGACGATCCAGGCGCGTTCCTGCATGTGATCGAAACCGGCGACCGCATCATAGCGGTTGAGGATCATGTCGGGGCACAAGGGATCGAGGGCCGGGATGCGGGCGTGGGGTTCGAGCCAGCGGCCGAAATCATAGGCGATATAGCCGGCAAGGCCGCCCTGGAAAGGCGGCAGGCCCGGCACATGGGTGCAGCGGTTCTGGGCGATGAGCCGGTCGAGCACGGCAAGCGGCGGCGCGTCCTGCGGAACGCCGTCGAGAAAAGCCCGGCCACCTTGCGCCGTGAGCGTGGCGGATGGATTGCAGGCGAGGAAGGAATAGCGCCCCAGCCGCTCCTGTCGCATGGAGCTTTCGAGCAGCGTCAGATGCTTCTCGCCGGCAAGGCGGAGCGCCAGCGCCGATGGCTCAAAATAAACGATTTCGCGGACGCGAGGCGCGGCGTTATCGAAGGCGGCATGCTTCATGGCGGGAGCCGATATAGGACTGGCGGCTGCGCGCGTCCAAGACTATTGCAGGCCCGATGACCGGCGATTCTCTGTCGATTGCGGATGTGCTGCTGCCGCTGGCCCTCGAAGGCCCCTTTTCCTACCGCATTCCGGCGGAGTTGCGGCTGGCGCCCGGCGATTTTGTCGAGGTGCCGCTGGGGCCGCGTTCGCTGATCGGCGTGGTCTGGGCCTTGAAGAGCGAGGCTCCCGAGGGACCGAAGCTCCGCGATGTGACGGGGCGTTTCGACGTTCCCGCCATGCCCGAGGCGCATCGCAAATTCATCGACTGGCTTGCCGCCTATTATCTCGAACCGGCGGGCAATGTGCTGCGCATGGTGCTCAGGGCGCCGGGCGCCTTCGAAGGCCCGCGCAAGCAGATCGCCTACCGCGCTTCCGGGCTTGTGCCCAAGCGCATGACGCCGCAGCGCCAACGCATCCTGCAAATCGCCGGTGAGGGCCCGGCATTGCGCACCGCGGAGCTGGCGGAACTGACCGGCGCCAGCGCCGCCGTGATCAAGGGCCTGGTCAAGGACGGAGCGCTAGCGGCGGTGGAACTTCCGGCGCTTAAGCCTTTTCCGCCGCCAAACCTCAGTGGCGGAGGGCTCAGCCTGTCGGGCGATCAGGAAGAGGCGGCGCGGGCCTTGCGGGCGCTCATTGCCGCGCGGTCGCATAAGGTCACGCTCCTCGACGGCGTCACCGGTTCGGGCAAGACGGAAGTCTATTTCGAGGCCATGGCGGCGGCGCTGGCGGCGGGCGGCCAGGTGCTGCTGCTGCTGCCCGAAATCGCGCTCACCGCCACCTTCCTGTCGCGCGTCGAGGCCCGCTTCGGCGCCGAACCGGCGCAATGGCATTCCGATCTCCGCCCGCGCCAGCGCGAGCGCGTCTGGCGCGGCGTGGCGGCGGGCGATGCGCGGATCGTGGTGGGTGCGCGCTCGGCCCTGTTCCTGCCATGGAAGAAGCTCGGCCTGATCGTCGTCGATGAGGAACACGAAAGCGCCTACAAGCAGGA
>JBQTKG010000080.1:0-13670 GCA_052386315.1 Hyphomicrobiales bacterium | reverse complement strand
GCGGCGCCGCGCAATTCCGGCGGCGCGATATCGGCAATCAGCGCATCGCGGGGCGCCCCCCGGATGCCCTTGCCGATGCGGTCGGCGAAACGCGCCACAAACACCTCGAGCGGTGTCACTGCAATGGGAAACAGCGGCTTGACGATAGCCGCCAGGCCATAGCCCAGAAGCGCCAGGCCCTTGCGGTTGCGCCAGCGGTCGCTGAGCAGGCCGGAAAACAACTTCACGAACTGCGCCGTGGCCTCGGCAATGCCTTCGATCACCCCCAATGTCACGGCGCTGGCGCCGAGCGTCACCACCAGGAACACCGGCAGCAGCGCATGGATCATTTCGGACGAGACGTCCATCAACAGGCTGACGAAGCCCAGAACCCAGACACCGCGGGGAATTTTGCCCATGTTGCTCCAGCGTCCGGACCTTGCCAGACAGGTGAAAAGGGATCAACCTTCAACGATGTACGGCAATCGCGCGAGGATCGCCGGTGGACATGACGAACGCCAGACCGAGGAAGAATTCCATGCGGCGGCATGAGGCCTCCGCCACGCACGAGACCGAATACAGAGTCATCCACGACCAGCGGCTGGCGGTCATCCGTTCCTATAATATCTGGTATGCCTTCGGCCACGTCGTGGCCCATGCCTATTTCTGGTTCTTTCTCATGCTCAGCCTGAACCTGTCCAGCCGTCCGATGTTGTTTGCCACGGGCTTCACCGCCTCGGTGATCATCTTATTTGCCTATCGCGTGGTTCTCACCATCGACCGGGGCGTAGTAATCCTCTATCCGCGCATCATCTTCCTCGAACTGGTCTTGGGATATGACTTCTACCGCGACTATCTGCGCCGCAGGCCCAGGGGCGATACGGAACGCTCCTTCATCGAGAAATGCGAGGCGATCAGCGCCACTTCGGAAGCCGACCTCTGGCAGCAGATTTATAGCAACTTCAAGGATCAGGACTTCCCCGCCGACCGCCGCATTACCGGCCATTTCAAGACCGCCGCCTATTACTCAGTGGGATTGTTCTGGATCGTCATCGCCATGATCCTGCTGCCGCTTTATTTCCCCTGGGAGTAGAACCGGCCCATGTGCCGCTTGGCCGCCATCGCCTTCACAATTCTGCTGGGTTGGCAGGCCGCCCTGGCGGAAGCCCCTGCGCCGCCTGCCCAATCCTTCGCACCCCTCATCGAAAAAACCGCCCCTGCGGTGGTCAACATCTATGCCCGCAAAATCGTCCAAACCCGTTCCGCCACCAGGTTTCTTGACGGCTCGGCCTTCTGGCGGCTGTTCCGCGACACGCTCCTGTTCGGCTATGGCCGCGACCGCATCGAGAACTCGCTGGGTTCCGGCGTAATCGTCAGGCCCGACGGTGTCATCGTCACCAACACCCACGTCGTGGAAAACGCCGACGGCATCTTCGTTGCGCTGGTCGACAGCCGCGCCTATGCGGCCGAGGTTCTGCTGTCCGACAAGCGCACCGATCTGACGGTATTGCGGATCGCCGCGGGCGAACCTCTGCCTTTCATCGAATTCGCCGATTCCGACCGCCTCAAGGTCGGCGATCCGGTGATCGCTATCGGCAATCCCTTCGGGCTCGGCCAGACGGTAACCAGCGGCATCGTCTCGGCGGTGGCGCGAACGAGCTTCGGCATCGGCGATTTCCGCTTCTTCATCCAGACGGACGCCGCGATCAATCCCGGCAATTCCGGCGGCGCCCAGATCACCATGGAAGGCAAGCTCTCCGGCATCAACACGGCCATTTTCACAACCTCCGGCGGCTCCCAGGGCCTGGGCTTCGCCATTCCCAGCAACATGGTGCGGATTGTCGTGGAAAGTGCCGTGCAAGGCAAGCCTCTGGTACGGCCATGGATCGGAGTATCGGGCCGCAGCTTATCGCCCCTGACCGCAGCCATGCTGGGCCTTGCCAGTACCCGTGGTGTGCTGGTGACCGAAACCTATGAAGGTGGACCTGGCCAAATCGCAGGCCTCCGGTTTGGCGACGTGATCCTGACTGTCGACGATTTTCCCGTCGACGATCCACAAGCGTTGCGCTATCGCATCGCCACCCAACAGGCCGGCGGTTCCGTGCTTCTCCAAGTCATGCGCCAAGGCCGTCGTACTGAGCTTGCAGTGACGCTCCTGCCGCCGCCCGGCGTACCGCCCCGTAATGAAACGCGACTTCCTCCCTTGAACCCCTTGCGCGGCGCGAAGGTGGCGAGCCTCTCGCCTGCATTCGCCGAGGAGCTGAGTCTCGACAGCGGCCTTTCGGGTGTGGTGGTTCTGGAGGTTGGCCGCGCCTCGGCTGCCGGCCGTTTGGGCCTTGAGGCGGGCGATATCATCCGCGGCCTCGATGGACGCGCCATCCGTACCGTTGAAGATGTGCTCGCCTACCGCATTAGGCCTTTCAAACCCTGGACCTTTGCCATCACGCGTGCCGGCCGTGAAATCGCCATAGCCAAGCCCCCCGCCGCCAGCCTCATTCAGTAAGGCACAAGCAGAAATTTCATCCGGCTGGCGGGGCGGGCGTTGCCATGATAAGCACCGCGCCCGACATTCATAAAACCACTGAGCCCATGACAAAAACCCGCACCGAGACCGACCCATTCGGCCCCATTGAAGTGGACGCGACCCGCTATTGGGGCGCCCAAAGCCAGCGCAGCATCGGCAATTTCAGGATCGGCTGGGAGAAGCAGCCCAAGTCCATCGTGCGGGCATTGGGCATCGTCAAGCACGCCGCGGCGGAGGTGAACATGACGCTCGGCCGCCTCGATCCGAAGCTGGGCGAGGTCATCGTCAAGGCGGCGCAGGAAGTGATCGACGGCAAGCTCGACGAACATTTCCCGCTGGCCGTCTGGCAGACGGGATCGGGCACCCAGTCGAACATGAACGCCAACGAGGTGATCTCCAACCGGGCAATCGAAATGCTGGGCGGCGTCATGGGCTCGAAGCAGCCGGTGCATCCCAACGATCACGTCAACATGAGCCAGTCGTCGAACGACACATACCCCACCGCCATGCACATCGCCTGCGCCGAACAGCTTCATCACGATCTGCTTCCGGCGCTGCGGCATCTGCATAAGGCGCTCGATGCCAAAGTTAGGGCGTGGCAGAACATCATCAAGATCGGCCGCACCCATACGCAGGATGCAACGCCCCTCACCCTCGGCCAGGAATTTTCCGGATACGCCAAGCAGGTGGAAAACGGCATCGCCCGCATCGAGCAGACCATGCCGATGCTGATGCAACTGGCGCAGGGCGGAACCGCGGTGGGAACCGGCCTCAACGCGCCCAAGGGCTTCGCGGAAAAAGTTGCAACCCGCATCGCCGCCATCACCGGCCTGCCCTTCACCTCCGCCCCCAACAAGTTCGAGGCGCTGGCCGCCCATGACGCCATGGTGATGAGTCACGGCGCCATCAACACGGCCGCCGTCTCGCTGTTCAAGATCGCCAACGATATCCGCTTTCTCGGTTCGGGGCCGCGCTCGGGGTTCGGCGAATTGGCCCTGCCCGAGAACGAGCCGGGCTCCTCGATCATGCCGGGCAAGGTCAATCCCACCCAGTGCGAAGCACTGACCATGGTCTGTGTGCGGATTTTCGGCAATCACGCCTCGCTCACCTTTGCCGGCAGCCAGGGCCATTTCGAGCTCAACGTGTTCAATCCGGTGATGGCCTATGATTTCCTGCAGTCGGTGCGGCTGATGGCCGATGCGGCGGTGAGCTTCACCGACAAATGTGTCGCAGGCATCGAGCCGCGCAATGACAATATCGGCGCGGCGCTGGCACGTTCGCTGATGCTGGTGACGGCGCTTGCCCCAAAATACGGCTATGATCGCGCCGCCAAGATCGCCAAGGCCGCCCACAAGAACGGCACGACGCTGCGCGAGGAGGCGATCAGGGAAGGCATTCCGGCCGAAGATTTCGATGCGATCGTAAGGCCTGAGAACATGATTGGACCCGCGTGATGGCCGAGATCGTCAATCTCAGACTCGCCCGCAAGCGCAAGGCGGAAGCCGAAAAGCAGGCGGAAGCCGCGCGCAGCCGTGCCGCATTCGGCCGGGCGAAGCGCGAACGCAAAGACACCGAGGCCGAGCTCCAGCGCAAAGCCAAAGAGCTCGACGGCCACAAGCTGGACGATTAATGCCGAGCGACCTGAAACGCTCGCTGACCATCGCCGGGCATCGCACATCCTTGTCGCTCGAACCCGAATTCTGGTCCGCTCTGCAAGAGGCCGCGAGCCAGCAACAGAAGCCGCTCGCAGCGCTTGTCGCCGAGATCGACAAGTCGCGCGGCCGGCGCAATCTGTCCAGCGCCATCCGCGTCTGGCTGCTGGAATCGGCGCGCCGCTAGTTCATCAAATCCTCAAGGCCGCTTTGGTGGTTCAATCGAAGTCGAAGAGGCTACGGCGCTTGCGTTCCGGCGGCTTGTAGGGTACCGGCGGCACCAGGATGAGCGGCACCCCGGCTTCCGGCTCCTCCTTGGCGCGCTGCTGGCGAAACTGCTGCTGTGCCAGGCGCGCCAAGCGCCGGTGCAGGCGGAGCTCGCGCACTCGCATGGCCATTTCGGCGCGGTTCAACTTGACAAATTCGGCATTGAGCCGAATCGCCTCCAGCCTGGCGCGTTCAGCCTCCTGCCGCCGCACCCGTTCATGCACCTTCAATTCGCGCTGGCGCAGTCGCAATTCGTCGCGCTGGGCATAGTAGGCCTGAAGCCGCGCTTCGTCTTCCTTGCGCGCTTTTTCCTCTTCCGCCGCCAGACGCTGCTGTTCCCGTTGCAGCCGCTCCAGTTCATCCACTCCCTTCTGCAGGATCTGGAAGCCCAAGGCCGCCGCAAGTGCGGCATTGTCCTCGCTGCGGGCGAGAGTCGACGGCGCGCCGGCATAGGCGATCTCCATCGACGGCAGACCTGGCATCGCCTTGAGATCGAGAATGACGGACGTATCGATCTTGCCTTCCGCCAGTTCGGCCACGGTCTTCACCGCGGCATCGGCGTCCCTCGTCTTGATCTGAAACGGCAGGAAGGCGGCAACCCCGTTGTCGATGGTGACGGAACCGGAGATATCGCCGGCCGCCAGTTCGCCGCCGCTGGAAAGGCCTGCGAAGGCGGCATCGAGCCCCACGGCGTCACGCACTTCGGCGATGCGGCGCGTGAAGGTTTCGGGCGAGATGTTGAGAAGGCGCAGATCCTCGAAGGAATAGGAACCCGATCCCCTGATCGCCGCCAGTGCGCCGCCGGGGCTGCGGCCGCGAGTCGCGAAGCGCAACTCGATCGAGCCCTCGCCGCTGGCGACCGGCTCGCCGCCGGCAAGCCGCAATTGCCGGGCGAGATCGACCGGCAGCACGATAGTGCCGTCGAGCGCCCGGCCGCCGCCGCCCGGCCGCGAGGCAAGTTCGATGATGGCCTTGCGTCCATCCGCATCCTTGCCGAAGACCGCCATTCGGGTTTCCTCCGCCGTTGCGGTAATGCCGATCTGCACATCGGAGGCATCGAAGCCTTCGTGCACCCGCAGCGAGTCGGGCGCGATCCATATTTCACCGGTGAGCCCAAGCGGCAGACCCGCGGCAAAGGCCGTGTCGATTTCCGCCGCGCGGCCGATCCAGGGAAAGAAGGCCGCCGCCAGCACATCGGTTAATTGCAGATGCCCGGTTTCGAGATTGCCGGTGATCTTGCCATCCGGGCCGAATGCCAGATTGCCGGCCAGCCGCGAAGCGCCGGCGCGGCCGTCGATCGCTGCGGAAATGCCGGCACCGCCATAGCTTTCGATCTCGGCGTCGAGCACCAGGATGCCCGATGGCCGCATGGCGGCCGGCAATCCCGAAACGGCCATGAGCAGCGACATGTCGGTGCTGCGCGCCGAGGCCTTGCCATCGACCGCCAAGCGATCCCCGCCGCCACCGATACGGCCGTCGAAATCGAAGCGGGTGCCGAAGAGCTGGGCCTGAATTCCGGTCTTGAAGCCCTGCGCGGGATTGCCTTCGACTGTCGCGGCCAGCCGGCCGGGCGACAGATCGGCGGCCGCCGGGGTAAGCCCCAGGAGCCGGACGATGGCGGAACTTGTGGGGCTTTCGATATCGGCCGTGCCGGCAATGTCGCGGCCGCCCAGCAGCGATCCGGCGGCCGCGATCTCAAGCACGCCGGTCCTGCCCTTGAAGGTGATGGAAGCTGCGCTGCCCGTCTCTCCCGGTTTCACCGCAATTTCCCCCTTGATCCTTGTATCGCCCAGCCCCGCTGCCCAGAGCGGTTCCCGGTCGCCGGGCATCAGGCCGAGCAGGCGCAACAGGCCGCGCGGATCTTCGGCGCTGGATTCGATTTCAATCTTGCCGTCGGGGCCCTCGCCGGTATCGAGGATGAGGCCGCTCGCCTCGAGCCTCGCGCCTTCCACCGAAGCGAT
Organism: Hyphomicrobiales bacterium; assembly: GCA_052386315.1. Taxonomy (GTDB): domain Bacteria; phylum Pseudomonadota; class Alphaproteobacteria; order Rhizobiales; family Aestuariivirgaceae; genus Aestuariivirga. Next base: position 7,287 of record JBQTKG010000080.1, on the reverse strand, counting down.
CGCCAGGGTCTTGAGATCGAGTCCTTTGGCGCTGGAAGCGAGATCGACCGTCACCTCCTTCGCCTCCACGCCATTGAGCCGCAGCAATCCGGTCTGGACGGACAGCCGTAGATCGCCCGCCTCCTTCGACGGCAGCAGCATGGAGAGGAGTTGGGCCAACCCGCCCGCGCCGCCCGGGGATATCGCGGCGAAACCGCCCGGCGCGAAATTGTCGATGTCGATCTCCGCCGCTTCGAGCCGCAGGCCGCTGGCGATGCGGCCGCCGGTCTCGCGGCTGAACGCCGCCTTGCCACCAACCCCGTCGATTTCATACTGGGTCTTGGCGAAGCCGATGCGATTGCGCGTAACATTGACCTCGGTCTTCACTTTTAGGCGGCCGCGGCTGCCGGTCCAGTATTTGCCGATCGTCTCCTTGCCCTCGGGCCAGGCCCACAAGGTCAGTTGCCGGAGATCGTTGGCTTCGAGAGCAAGATTTCCGGCGAGTTCGGCGCCGGCGCTTCCGGGAAAGAACACCCCTTCGAAACGCGCCCGCGAGCGGCCGGGCAGAGACGCCGAAAGCTCGTGCACCCGGATGGCCTCGTGGGCGGCTTCGAGCTTGAGCAATACGTTTTCCAGTGTCGCGCCGCCGCTCTCGAGAGCCGTGACCTTGAACGCCGTTTTGAGGGAAACCGCCTCCGGCAGGAGGGCCAACAGGCCGTCGGCAACGGCGAACCCGCCGCCTTCGCGCAGCAGCCGCCGCGCTTCCGCTCCTGCGTATTGGTCGAGATCGATCCTGGATGCCGAAAGTTCCGCTTCCGCCGACATTGTCGCGCCGAGGGCAAGCCTGGCACTGCCGCTCACCAGGGTCCCCCCACTCGCGGGATCGCGCGGTGCGATTTCGATCTCGTCGAACGCAACATGGTCGAAATCGGCCGTAACCTTCGCCTTGAACATAAGCGGCCGGATACGGCCTTCGACATCTTCCTTGCCTTCACGATCGGCGGCGGGCTCGATCTGCATCGTGCCCGCGATCTTCTTTCCGTCATTGGCGCCGTCGAAATTGTAGACGAGGCCGGAATTATCGCCGGGCGCGATGCGGAAGCCGAAACGCAAAGCCTCGCCGGTTTTCCAAGCCCCGGTACTGATGGCGATATCGAGGGGCCGGCCGCGATAGCCGACGGAAGCGCGCAAGCGCCACGGCCCGGCAATGCCGGGCGCGGCAAGCGAGGCGTTGAGGTTTTCAAGCCTGGCCTCGCCGCCGCGGCGCCGGTCGATCAGCCGCAAGACGCCGTTCGTCAGCGAAATGCGGTCGAGCCTGACGCGATCGAGAAGCCGGTTTTCGGCAAGATCGCCGGCCGGCTCGAAACTCCAGTTGCCTTGCCCTTCGGCCCGCCTTTCGAGCGTGATCACCGGTTCTTCGATGTCGATACTCTCCACTTGAATGCTGCCGCTGAACAAGCCGGCGAGCGCCATGCGCACCACGATGCGCTCGGCAGTTGCGAACTCGACTTCCCCGGGGCCCGGCGGATTGGCCAGATGCACATCCTCGGCGGCCAGCCTGGGCCAGGGGAACAGGCGCACCGAAATGGGGCCGCCGATGGTGACGGTGCGGCCGGTGAGTTTCTTCCCATAATCCTCGAGACCGGCGCGATAGGCGTTGAGGTCCACGACGAATGGCGCCAGCAGCGCACCGGCCACGGCCAGTACCAAGAGTACCCCGATATAGAAAACAGGCGATTTCCAGACAGGCATGGGCCGTCACAATATTCCGCCATGCTGCAAGAGCAAGGCTTTGCGTCAATCAGATGGCGGCATTCTTGCCGGGATTCATGATGTTCAGGGGATCGAGCGCCCGCTTTATGGCGCGCATGAAGGCCACGGCCGGCCCGTGCTCGGCTTCGAGATAGGCGATCTTGCCGGCGCCGATCCCGTGTTCGCCGGTCGAAGTGCCGTCCATGGCGATTGCCCGTTCGATCAGGCGGTCATAGACCGCCTTGACCCGGGCGACTTCGTCGGGGTCCGAGCGGTCGCAATAGAGCACCACGTGGAAATTACCGTCGCCGACGTGGCCGACAATCGGGCCATAGAGGCGGTTCCGCGCCAGGTCCTTCTGGGTTTCGCTGACGCATTCAGCGAGCCGCGAGATCGGCACGCAGACATCGGTGGAGAAGGATTCCTTGCCGGGCATCAGCGCCCTGGTGGCCCAGAAGGCATCGTGCCGCGCTTGCCACAGCTTCTGGCGCTCCTCCTCCTTGGCGGCGGAGACGAACGGCCCGCCGCCGAGTTCACCGGCGATGACGGCGAAGGTCTCGGCCTGTTCCTTGGTGGAGGCCTCGCTGCCATGGAATTCGAGGAACAGCGTCGGTGCCACTTTGAGGTCGATCTTCGAATAGGCATTGAAGGCTTTGACATGCTCGTCGTCGACAAGTTCGATGCGCGCCACCGGCAAGCCCATCTGGATCGCCTGGATGGCCGCCTGGCAGCAGGCTTCGACGCTGGGGAATGGACATACGCCGGCCACGATTGATTCCGGGATGCCATGCAGCCTGAGACCCACTTCGGTGATGATGCCAAGCGTGCCCTCGGAGCCGACCAGGAGCCGGGTGAGATCGTAGCCGGCCGAGGACTTGCGGGCGCGCGAGCCGGTGCGGATCACCACGCCATTGGCCATCACCGCGGTGACATTGAGGACATTCTCGCGCATGGTGCCGTAGCGCACCGCATTGGTGCCGGACGCCCGCGTCGCCGCCATGCCGCCGAGGCTCGCGTCGGCGCCGGGATCGATGGGGAAGAACAAGCCCTTGTCGCGCAGATGGGTGTTGAGTGTCTTACGAGTGACACCGGCCTCCACCCGGCAATCGAGATCCTCAGCGTTCACTTCGAGAATGCGGTTCATCTGCGACAGATCGACCGAAATGCCGCCGAAGGGGGCGGAGAAATGGCCTTCCAGCGACGTGCCGGTGCCGTAGGCGATGACCGGCGTCTGATACTTGCCGCAGACGCGCACGATTCTCTGCACCTCCGCCGTCTCGCGCACGAAGGCGACAGCATCGGGGGGCGCTCCCGGATTCCAGGTCTGGTCCTTGCCGTGGCTGTCGCGCACCGCCGGCACCGTCGACAACCGGTCGACGAGAAGCTCACGGATTTCGGCGATCGCCTGAATTGTGCTGTTCTTGCGGTCTGGTGTAGTCATGGCCGGAAACTAGCAGGAACAGGGGAATTTGCGATGGAATTTCCGGCACCCTTCGTGGGGGCGATCCAGAAGGTCGAGGACCAGTGGATCGACTATAACGGCCATTTCAACATGGCTTACTACAATGTGATCTTCGACCGCTGCGGCGACCAGGTCTTCGCGCTCGTGGGCCTCGGGCCTGATTATGTGAAGGCGGCGAACTGTTCCTTCTTCACGCTCGAGGCCCATGTCACCTATGTGCGCGAACTGCATGCCGGCGACCGGGTGCGGGTGACAGCGCGGTTCCTCGACTACGACGCCAAGCGCGTGCATTATGTGCAGGAGATGTTCCACGCGGATGAAGGCTGGCTCGCCTGTGTCAGCGAGTTGATCGTCATGCACGTCGACATGACGGCCAAGAAATCCGCCGCCTTCCCGCCCGAGGTGCTCGGCAAGGTCAAGGCCATGCACGAGGCCCACAAATCGCTGCCGGTGCCGCCGCAAGTGGGCCACAGAATCGGGATTCCCCGCGCCAAATAGCCCCCTGATCGTCACACCGCCGCAATAATCAAGGCGCATTTCGTCTCCATGGTTTAAGTCGGCAGAAACGAAGGAGGCGGAACATGTTGAACGGCGGCTATGACCGGTTCGCGGAAGCGCTTGTCTTTGTCCACGGTCCCCGTGCCGAGGCGGAAGCGGCACTGCACGCGGCACTCTGCGAGAAGTCCGGTGACGAGGAGACGGCGGAAATCTGGCGCAACGTCCAGCGGACGATCCGCAATTTCAGGCCGAAACTCGCGGCTTGACCTGCATTAACAGGCTTGACATGTGCTGCACATGAAGTCATGTTTAGCACATGAACAAGCATATCCAGATCCGCAATGTCCCGGAACCATTGCACCGCCGCCTGAAAATCAAGGCAATGCGGCAAGGAACGACACTGTCGGATTACTTGCGTTCGGAAATGGAACGCATTGCAAAATTGCCCACCTTGCAGGAGTGGGCGGACATGGTCAGAAAGCAGGAGCCGCTCAAGATTTCTCCGGAAGAAATACTAGAGGCAATTCATGCTGGGCGCGAGGAGCATGACGCAAAGATTGAGCGGTCGATTGCCCGGCGGCGGAAGTGATCGTCATTGACTGTTCGGCTGTCCTGGCCCTTTTGCTCGATCCCGAGGGCAATAATTCCGTTGGTGCAGCAATCGGGGGAGCGGAGAGCCTCGCAGCTCCCGATTTGATCGATGTCGAGATGATCAGCGCATTGCGGCGGCTGGAGAATCTCCGGCGCATTTCACGGCAAGTCGCGGATCGAGCGGTCGATCATTTTCTCTTGCTTCAAATCGAGCGATTTCCGGCGCACGATCTCGTCCGCAACATCTGGAAACTCCGCAATAACTTCAGCGCCTATGATGCAGCTTATGTTGCGCTGGCGCGAAGCCTGAAAGCGCCGCTTCTGACGCGCGACGGCAAGCTTAGGCGTGCCGTCACGGAAATCACGAATATCGCCCTGATCTGACGCGAGACACTTGCTATATTGGGCTCCAAGGATTCGCAAAACCCGATGCCCGTGAACCCGATCGATATCGGCGATTTCGATGACGACGCGGCACCCCCGCCGGTCAAGCCGGGGAGCCTGTCGGCGCGCGCGCTTGCCAATGCCGGGCCGCCCTATCTCAAGGGATTGAACCCCGAGCAGCGCGCCGCGGTCGAAACCACCGACGGCCCCCTCCTGGTGCTGGCCGGCGCCGGCACCGGCAAGACAAGAGTTCTGACCACCAGGCTTGCCCATATTCTCGCCACCGGCAAGGCCTGGCCCAGCCAGATTCTCGCCGTCACCTTCACCAACAAGGCGGCGCGCGAGATGAAGGAGCGCATCGGCGCGCTGATCGGCGGCGTGGTCGAGGGCATGGCCTGGCTGGGCACCTTCCACGCCATCGGCGTCAAGATCCTGCGCAGGCACGCGGAACTTGCCGGTCTCAAGTCCGGCTTCTCGATCCTCGACACCGACGACCAGATCCGCCTGCTCAAGCAGTTGCTGGAAGCCCATGACATCGACGAGAAGCGCTGGCCCGCCCGCCAGTTGGCCGCCCAGATCGACGGCTGGAAGAATCGCGGGCTCACCCCCGACCGCGTGCCCGCCGGCGAGGCCCATGGCTTCGCCAATGGCATGGGGGCGAAGCTCTACGGCGAATACCAGCAGCGCCTCAAGGTGGTGAATGCCGCCGATTTCGGCGACCTGCTGCTCGAAGTCCTGCGCCTCTTCCAGGAGCATCCCGATGTGCTCAAGGACTATCAGCGCCGCTTCAAATACATGCTGGTCGACGAATACCAGGACACCAATGTGGCGCAGTATCTCTGGCTGAGATTGCTCGCCCAGGGCCACAAGAATATCTGCTGCGTCGGCGACGACGACCAGTCGATCTATGGCTGGCGCGGCGCCGAAGTCGACAACATCCTGCGTTTCGAGAAGGATTTTCCCGGCGCCAGGGTGATCCGGCTCGAACGCAATTACCGTTCGACGCCGCATATTCTGGGCGCCGCTTCGGGACTCATCGCCAAGAACGAAAGCCGCCTCGGCAAGACGCTCACGACCGACCGCGACGATGGCGAGCCGGTCACCGTGCGCTCCCACTGGGACGGCGACGAGGAAGCCCGCGCCATCGGCGACGATATCGAAAGCCTGCAGCGCAAGGGCGAGAAGCTCGACGACATGGCGATCCTGGTGCGCGCCTCCTTCCAGATGCGCGCCTTCGAAGACCGCTTTATCACGCTGGGGCTGCCCTATCGCGTGGTCGGCGGCCCCCGATTCTATGAGCGCGCCGAAGTCCGCGATGCCCTCGCCTATTTCAAGGTGACGGCCGCGCCCGACAACGACCTCGCCTTCGAGCGCATCGTCAATGTGCCGAAGCGCGGCATCGGCGATACTTCGGTCAAGCGCATGCATCAATTCGCGCGGGCTCAAGGCGTCTCGCTCTATCGCGCTGCGGAGGCGCTGATCGTCACCGATGAACTGCCCAACAAGACCCGCACCGCGCTCCGCGCGCTGCTCGAAAGTTTCGGCCGCTGGCGCGAGAAGCTCGCCGGTCTTCCGCACACCGAGCTTGCCGAGATCATCCTCGACGAGTCGGGCTATACCGGGATGTGGCAGAACGACAAGAGCCCGGAAGCCCAGGGGCGGCTCGAAAACCTCAAGGAGCTGGTCCGCTCCATGGGCGAGTTCGAGAACATGGCGGGCTTTCTCGAGCACATCGCGCTGGTCATGGATGCCGCGAGCGGCGACGCCGAGGACAAGGTCAACATCATGACCCTGCATTCCGCCAAGGGTCTCGAATTCGGCAGCGTATTCCTGCCCGGCTGGGAGGAAGGCCTGTTCCCGCACCAACGCGCCCTCGACGACAAGGGCCGCGCCGGCCTGGAGGAAGAGCGCCGCCTTGCCTATGTCGGCATAACCCGCGCCAAGCGCCGCGCCACCATCTCCTTCGCCCAGAACCGGCGCGTCCACAACATGTGGCAGTCGGGCCTGCCGTCGCGCTTCGTCGATGAATTGCCGGAAGGCTTCGTCGCGGTAGCGCCCATGTCGACGAGCTATGGCGGCCATGGGCTCGGGAGTTATGGCGCCAGCCGTTTCGATGAGCGCCAGCCCTTCGCCAACACCTATGCAACACCCGGCTGGCAGCGCGCCCAGCAACGCTGGGCCAAGGGCGACAGCGCCCGTTCGACACCGCATTTCATCGAGGGCGAAATGACGGCGCGCGAAACCGAGGGTGGCGGCTTTGCGACAGGCGAGCGCGTCTTCCACCAGAAATTCGGTTATGGCAGCATCCGCAGCGTCGATGGCAACAAGCTCACCATCGATTTCGAAAAGGCCGGCGAAAAGCGGGTGCTCGATTCATTCGTGGAACGGACGTAACAGCCGGGAACCCTGAGCGTCTTCCCTAAGCGGCGTGCAACAGGAATTGGGTCGATGGGTCCCGCACCGGCGATTGCCAAGCTATTGTTGTTGCATCACCTCACTCCGTCATCCCGGCGAAAGCCGGGACCCACGGATAAATCAAAACGGATGCGCATCGCGTCAAGCTGATGGATGGGTCCCGGCTTTCGCCGGGATGACGGAATTTTGATAACAAAATCAAGGAT
>JBQTKG010000079.1:0-45201 GCA_052386315.1 Hyphomicrobiales bacterium | reverse complement strand
CTTCCACCAGCGCGCGGTGCAAGAGCGCCCCCCTTTTTCCAGGCGGCGGTCGCCAAACCGCCCCAGCTCGAAACCGATCTCCACACCATCCTCCATGACGAATCACTTCCACCATGGAGTCAGCCCTCACATCACCGGTCAACAAAGATGTGTGCATACGATAGCGGCGAAAGCCGGGACCCATGGCAAAGCCAGTGCGGATCAGCATTGCATCACGCTGAGGGATGGTCCCCGACTGGAGTTTACCCCGGACACCGATCCGGGGCCGGGGTGACGGAGCTGGGATTTTCCCCCGCCTTCTTCTCGATCAATCCTACGAGCTCGCCCATGATGCGGTTCAGCTCGAAATCCTTGGGCGTATAGACCGCGGCGACGCCCAACTGCTTCAACACATGCACATCCTCGGCGGGGATGATGCCGCCGGCCACCACCGGCACATGGGCGAGGCCGGCGGCGCGCAGGCGGTGCATGACATCGCGGACGAGGGCCACATGGGAGCCGGACAGGATCGACAGGCCGATCAGGTGGACGCCTTGCTCCTTCGCCGCCGCGACGATCTGGTCCGGGGTCAGGCGGATGCCCTCATAGATCACCTCGAGCCCGCAATCGGCGGCGCGCACGGCGATCTGTTCGGCGCCATTGGAATGCCCGTCGAGGCCCGGCTTGCCGACCAGAAACTTGGGTGTCACGCCGAGCTTGGCGGCCAGCCGCTTCACCCGGGCGCGAAGTTCCTCCGGGGTTGCCGGATCGTCGCCGCGCATCACCAGGCGCACGCCGGTGGGGCCGCGATATTCGCCGAACACCTGGCGCAGCGTCTCGCCCCATTCGCCGGTCGTCACGCCTGCCTTGGCGCAGGCGATCGACGGCGCCATGATGTTGCGGCCTTGCTCCGCGGCTTCGCGTAAACCCGCGAGTGCCGCCTTCGCCGCCTTGGCATCGCGCCCCGCGCGCCAGGCCTTGAGCCTCTCGATCCGCTCATATTCGACATCGTCCTTGACGGTGAGGATCGCCTCCGCCCCACTGGCGGAAAGCGGCGAGGCCTCGGTCGTGGTGAAGGCATTGACGCCGACGATCTTCGTCTCGCCCGCTTCGATGGCCATGAGCCGCGCCGTGTTGCTTTCGACGAGGGCGCGCTTCATGTAGGCGATGGCTTCCGTCGATGTGGCCCCGCCAAGCTTGATGACGCACTTCAACTCGGCCGTTGCCGCCGCCTTCAGCGCCGCGACCTTGGCATCGATCTCACTTGAGCCGTCGAAAATGTCGCCATAATCCAGAAGGTCCGTCTCGTAGGCGACGATCTGCTGCATGCGCAGCGACCATTGCTGATCCCAGGCCCGCGGCAATCCCAAGGCCTCGTTCCAGGCGGGCAGTTGCACGGCGCGGGCGCGGGCGTTCTTCGACAGCACCACGGCCAGCATCTCAATGAGGATGCGATAGACGTTGTTCTCCGGCTGCTGCTCGGTCAGCCCCAGCGAGTTGACCTGCACGCCATAGCGGAAGCGGCGCAGCTTCTCGTCGGTGACACCATAGCGTCCCTCGCAGGTTTCGTCCCACAGCTCGGTGAAAGCCCGCATCTTGCACATCTCGGTCACGAAGCGGATGCCGGCATTGACGAAGAAGGAGATGCGTCCGACGATCTGGGGAAACTCCTCTTCGCTCACTTCACCGGACGCCTTCACCGCGTCGAGCACGGCGATGGCGGTTGCGAGCGCAAAGGAAAGTTCCTGCACCGGTGTCGCCCCCGCCTCCTGCAGATGATAGGAGCAGACATTCATCGGATTCCATTTCGGCAATTCCCGCGCCGAGAAGGCGATCGTGTCGGTGATGAGTTTCATCGAAGGCTTGGGCGGAAACACATAGGTGCCACGGGAGAGATATTCCTTGACGATGTCGTTCTGGGTGGTGCCGGAAAGGCCGGCGCGGGCCGCACCCTGTTCATCGGCCGCCGCCACATAGAGGGCCAGCAGCCAGGCGGCGGTGGCGTTGATGGTCATCGAGGTGTTCATCGTGGCAAGCGGAATGCCGTCAAACAGCGCGCGCATGTCGCCCAGGTGGGAAATGGGAACGCCCACCTTTCCCACCTCGCCGCGGGCGAGGAGATGATCGCAGTCATAGCCGGTCTGGGTCGGCAAATCGAAGGCCACCGACAGGCCCGTCTGCCCCTTGGCCAGATTGGCCCGGTAAAGCTTGTTGCTTTCGGCCGCCGTCGAATGACCGGCATAGGTGCGGAACAGCCAGGGAGTGTCGCGCGTGCTCATGGCGGCAATGGAAGCACGGCCCTTGTTGCAGGGCAACAGTATCGGAATGCGATCGCTGCGAAGCGCCAGATGAGACTGAAGCGCCGCGCGATAGCATCGCACGGCACTTTGGATTTCTAGTTTTCGGACTTGGTCATCGGGCGGCCGGCAAGCTGGCCGCCGCCCGCCCTGTCAAGCCGGGATCAGACTTCCGCGTGGGCGCTGTGCATCCACCACAACATTGCAAAGGCGCCGATCAGCATGCCGCCCAGGGTGATCAGCAGCGGCTGCTGCAGCTGCTGATCCATCGGCAGCTCGATGCCGCCCAGCAACCAGTTGGCGGCAACGGCGCCGGCGAACATGGCGAAATAGTTGAGGGGCATCGTCAAGTATCCGACGCCGCTGGTGAACTTGCCCAAAATCATCGTGCCGGCGCCGCTGAACAGCGACGACATCGATACGGACTCCGGCGGCAGGACGCTGAGGTCGATCAGATTCGAAACGCTGGGAAGATCCATCGTCACCAGGTCTTGAAGAAGCATCGCAGTCACTCCCGAATGTCTCATAGTCTGGCGATACGGGGACTGTTATGACTCTGTTTACGATTTTAACCAACGAAAGGCTGGGTTAATCGTGAATCGAATCTTTCGGTGAAAACCCGGAATTGCCGCAACTCTCCGCCTCCCGGCCGGCCGGTTCGCCCCGGACTTTTGTTGCAGTGCACTAGGCGTTGCAATAGGCTAGTCTTCAGCCAATTGCCCTGCCTGGGGAGAGAGCCATGACCGCCGCCGCCGAAGCCGTCGCCAGCCCCGCCAATGCCAACCGGCCATTGAAGAATCTCTATGATATCGGGGAAATTCCGCCGCTCGGCCATGTGCCGGAGAAGATGCATGCCTGGTGCATCCGCCAGGAGCGCCATGGCGCCCCCGACAGCGCCATGCAGATCGAAGTGGTGCCGACCTGGACGATCGGCGAGGATGAATGTCTCATTCTGGTGATGGCGGCGGGCGTTAACTACAACGGCGTGTGGGCCGCCCTCGGCAAACCCGTCTCGCCCATCGACGGCCACAAGAACCCCTATCACATCGCCGGCTCCGACGCGGCGGGCGTGGTCTACGCGGTGGGCGCCAAGGTCAGGCGCTGGAAAGCGGGCGACGAGGTCGTGGTCCATTGCAATCAGGACGACGGCGACGACGAGGAGTGCAATGGCGGCGATCCGATGTTCTCGGCCTCGCAGCGCATCTGGGGCTATGAGACGCCGGACGGCTCCTTCGCCCAGTTCGCCCGCGTCCAGGCCCGGCAACTGCTGCCGCGGCCGCCGCATCTCAGCTGGGAGGAGGCGGCCTGCTACACGCTGACGCTGGCCACCGCCTACCGCATGCTGTTCGGCCACCGGCCGCATACGCTGAAGCCCGGCCAGAACGTGCTGGTCTGGGGCGCCTCCGGGGGCCTGGGCTCCATGGCGGTGCAGCTCATCGCCACGGCGGGCGGCAATGCCATCGGCGTCATCTCCGACGACGACAAGCGCGATGTCGTCATGCAGCTCGGCGCCAAGGGCGTCATCAACCGCAAGAATTTCCAGTGCTGGGGCCAGATGCCGAAGGTCGCGACACCCGAATACAATGACTGGCTTAAAGGCGCCCGCGAGTTCGGCAAGGCGATCTGGGCCTTCACCGGCAAGGGCGTAAACGTCGACATGGTGTTCGAGCATCCCGGCGAGACCACCTTCCCGGTCTCGGTCCTGGTGGTCAAGCGCGGCGGCATGGTGGTGATCTGCGCCGGCACCACCGGCTATAATCTCACGCTTGATGCGCGCTATCTGTGGATGCACCAGAAGCGCGTGCAGGGCTCGCATTTCGCCAATCTCATGCAGGCTTCCAACGCCAACCGGCTGGTCGTCGCCCGGCGCATCGATCCGTGCATGTCGGAAGTCTATTCGTGGCGCGACATCCCCAAGGCGCACATGAAGATGTGGAAGAACGAGCACCGCCCCGGCAACATGGCGGTCTTGGTCTCGGCCCCGCGCACCGGCTTGCGCACATTCGACGATGCCATCGAAGCCGCCGCGCGATAGGGCTGCCGCCATTCGTCATCCCGGAAATGCAGGGATTTGCCCGCTCTATTCCGCCGGAACCGGCACGGCCCGCGCCGCGGCAGCGGAGTAGCGCCGCCCGATGAGACTGTAGACCGCCGGAACCACGAAAAGTGTCAAGGGTGTGCCGGCGAGCATGCCGCCGACGACGACCCAGCCGATCTGCTGGCGGCTTTCGGCGCCCGCACCCACGGCCAGCGCCAGCGGAGCCGCGCCCAGCACCATCGCCGCCGTGGTCATCAGGATCGGACGCAGACGCAACGCCGCCGCTTCGGTCACCGCCTGCGCCCGGCTGCGGCCCTCCGCCTGCAGGCGGTTGGCGAAATCGACGATCAGGATGCCGTGCTTGGTGATGAGGCCGACCAGCGTGACGAGGCCGATCTGCGAATAGATGTTGAGCGTGCCGCCCGTGTAGTAAAGAGTCATCAGCGCCCCCGCCATCGACAGCGGCACGGTCAACATGATCATCAGCGGATCGCGGAAGCTTTCAAACTGCGCGGCGAGCACGAGGTAAATGAACAACAGGGCGAGCAGGAAAGTGAAGGCGGCATTGCCGCTCGACTCGCGGAACTCGCGGCTCTGGCCGGAAAGGTCGGTGCGGGCGTCGGCGGGCAGAACTTCGGCCGCCGCAGTCTCCACCGCGGCGAGTGCCGCACCCAGCGTGTTGCCGGGGCTAAGATTGGCGGAGACGGTGATGGCGCGGAGCTGATTGAAGCGGCGCAATTCCTTGGGTGCGACGGTTTCGGCGAGCGTCACCAGATTGGAGAGCTGGACCATGCCGGCGGAGGGCGACCGCACGAAGATCCGCGACAGGCTCTCGGGATCGCGGCGCTGGCCGTCGTCGAGGCGCACGATGACGTCGTACTGTTCGCCGCCGCGTTCGAAGCGGGTGACCTGGCGGCCGCCCAGCATGGTTTCGAGGGTGCGGCCGATGGTGCTGATATCGAGTCCGAGATCGGCCACGCGGTCGCGGTTCATCTTCACTTCGAGCTGCGGCTTGTTGAGTTCGAGATCGGTCTGCACGTCGGTGAGGCCCACGTCCTGGGACAAGCGCTCGACCATGGCATCGCCGTAGCGGGCGAGATCCTCGTAGGTTCCCGGCGTCTGGATCACGAATTCGACCGGGCGCCCGCCACCCCTGCGGCCGAAGCCGCCCATGGAGCGGCCGGCGGCCTGCACGCCCGCGATCTTGCGGAGGCCCGGTTGCAGTTTCTGGATGATCTCTTGCTGGCTGAGCCCGCGCTCCTGCCAATTCTTGAGGCGGCCGATGGCGGAAAACTGGTTGACTTCCGGCTGTCCGACATTGAGCAGATAGCTCCTCACTTCCGGCTGTGCCGCCAGAAGCCTCTCCACCTCGAGCGCGTAACGGGCGGTAAAGGCCAAAGTCGATCCTTCCGGCGCCGAACCCGAGATGGCGATCACGCCGCGATCCTCCGCCGGCGTGAGTTCCGACTTGAGCAGGCCGAAATAGACATAGCCGAGCCCGCCCACGCCGAGAGCCAGCGCCAGAACCGGGAAACGGAATCGCAGCGCCAGCGCGAGCAGCGAACGATAGCCGCGTTCGAGGCCATGCAGCAGGCGTTCGATGCTCCGGGCCACGAGATTTGGCCGCGCATCGCGCCTGAGGAAGCGCGAACACATCATCGGCGTCAGCGTCAGCGCCACGAAGCCCGAGATGATCACCGCACCCGCCAGCGTCAGGGCGAATTCGAGAAACAGGCGCCCGGTGGAGCCCGGCATGAAGGCCACCGGCGCAAACACTGCAGCCAGCGTCAGCGTCATGGCGATCACCGCGAAGCCGATCTCGCCCATGCCGCGGATCGCCGCATCGAAGGGATTCATGCCTTTCTCGATGTGCCGGAAGATGTTCTCCAGCACCACGATGGCATCGTCCACCACCAGCCCGATCGCCAGCACCATGGCGAGCAGTGTCAGCGTGTTGATCGACAATCCGAAGGCATGCATGAGCGCCATGGCGGCGATCAGCGAGATCGGTATGGTGACGATCGGGATAGCCGCGGCGCGCAGAGAATGCAGGAAGAAGACGATGATGAGGATGACGAGCGCCACCGACTCGAGAATGGTCGTGAACACCGAGTCGATCGAACTCTCGATGAACCGGGTGCTGTCATAGCCGATCTCGGCGATCACCCCTTCCGGCAGCGATTGGGATACGCCCGGCATGACGCCGCGCACCGCCTTCGATACGTCGAGCGGATTGGCCACCGCCTGCCTGACGATGCCGGCGGTGATCGACACCTCGCCCATGTAACGGCCGATGCGGCGCTGGTCCTGGGTGCCGAGTTCGACGCGCGCCACGTCCCGGAGCTTGACCTGCAGGCCGCCCGCCTGCTTGAGCACGATTTCTCCGAACTGCTCGGCGGTGGCCAGCGAGGTTCGCGACAGGACGGTGAATTCCCGCGCAAAGCCTTCGATGCGGCCGGCGGGAATGTCGGCATTCTGGGTGCGCAGTGCCGCTTCGACATCCTGCACGGCCAGGCCGTAGCCCGCCAGCCGGTCGCGGTCGAGCCAGATGCGCATCGCGTAGCGGCGCTCGCCGAAGATCGAAACATCGGCGACACCTTCGAGATTCTTGAACGAGTCGATGACGAAGCGGTTGACGTAGTCGGTGAGCTCGATGGCGCTCATGCGCTGGGCGCGGAAGGTGATGAAGATGATGGGCTGGGCATCGGCCTCGACCTTGGCGATGACCGGTTCGGAAGTCTCCTCGGGAAGCCGGCGGCGGACCCGGCTGACGCGGTCGCGCACATCGCTGGCGGCGGCGTCGACATCGGCGTTTGACTTGAAGCGCACGGTGATGCGGCTCGATTCCGCCCGGCTCGAGGATTCGATGATGTCGATACCCTCGATGCCGGCGAGAGAATCCTCGAGAACCTGGGTCACCTGGCTTTCGACAAGGGCGGCGGAGGCCCCCGAATAGGAAGTCGACACCGATACCACCGGCTCGTCTACCTTGGGATACTCGCGCACCCCCAGGCGCTGGAAGGCGACGAGTCCGACCAGCAGCAATATGAGGCTGAGCACGGTAGCGAAAACCGGGCGGCGGATGCAGAATTCGGAAATCGGCATGGCGGCGCTCAGCCTTGCGACATGGCGGCCGCCTGCACGATCTCGACGGCGGCGCCGTTGCGCAGCCGCTGCTGGCCCGCCGTCACCACCGGCTGGCCTTCCGCGATGCCTTGCACGATCTCGATGAGGCCGTCGCGGCGCGCGCCGGTGACGACGGCGCGCTCGAAGGCCTTGCCGTCTTCGACCACGAACACGACGCTGCCCTGCGCGCGCGGCACCAGCGCGCTTTCCGGGATGACAACCGCCTGGCGCGACAGCCCAAGGACCCGCACCCGGGCGAGAAGCCCGGGCCGCAGTTTGGCGTCGCGGTTGTCGAGTGTCGCCCGCACACGGATGGCGCGGCCGTTCACGTCGACGGCCGGATCGATGGCGGAAACCGTGGCCTCGAAACTTTCACCCGGCAGGGCATCGGCCGCGACTTCGACCTTCTGGCCCGCCGCGAGGCTGGCGAGGGCGAGCTCCGGCACGCTGAAGGCCACCTTGAGCACGTCGATCTTTTCGAGATTGACCAGGGCCGCGCCCGCCGTGACATAGGCTCCTGGCGATACCGAGCGGAAACCGACAACGCCCGGGAAGGGCGCGGTGATGAGAAGTTTTTCGGCCTGGGCGTTGACGATGTCGAGGGCCGAGCGGGCCACCGCGAGATCGGAGATGGCGGTGTCGAGGTTGATCTGGGCGGTGGTCCCGGTTGCCCGCAGCGTTGTGTAGCGTTCATAATTGGTCTCGGCAAGCTTCAGCCGGGCTTCGGCGTCGGCGCGCTGGGCCGCGATGATGCGGTCATCGAGCTTGAACAGCACCTGCCCGGCGGCGACCCGATCGCCCTCGCGAAATCCCACTTCGGCGATGCGTCCGTTGGTTTCCGCCGAGACTTGCACGGATTCATCGGACAGAAGGCTGCCGATGGCGGAGAGGGTATCGGTCATGGCGAGGAGCTTCGCCTTTTCCACTTCGACGGGCTGCGCCTGCCGCTGACCCGTTGCGGCCCCGGTCTGCGCCGGGGCTACGGCTTTGCCCGGCGACATGGCGGCAACGAGGGAGTCGAGATGACCGCCACGCTCGGCCAGATATCCCGCCCCGCCGAGAACGCCGAGGATCGCAATGGCCAGCAGGAATTTTCGCATACTCATGTCCTGGAAGACGCAGCACAGGGCCCGGTTCCGTCGCGGTTGCCAATTGCCGCGGGACCTGGATCATTTTACGGCGGCGTCGCGTCGATGATAAGAAAAATCGCCGTGTGCTATCAATAATACAGTCATCCCGGCTTTCGCCGGGTTGACGGAGTATAGTGATAGCATGAATCGCTCACCCGTTGCTTCGCTGCGCAATCTCGGCCCCAAATCGGCGACGATGCTGGCGGAGGCGGGCATCCGCACCGCCGGCGAATTGCGCGCGCTGGGAGCGGTGCGCGCCTATTTGCGGGTCAAGTCCCTGCGGCCGAAATCGGCTTCGCTCAATCTCCTGTGGGCCATCGCCGCCGGACTCGAGGACCGCGACTGGCGCGAGCTGACGGCGGCAGAAAAGGACGCGCTCATCGTCGCGACTCGCAGGCTGCGCCGGTGAAGGGCATGCTATATTTCTGATTGAAGTTGTCATTCCCCTCCACCCTCATCCTGAGGCGCTCGCTGGATGCGCGGAACGCGCGTCCGGCGAGCCTCGAAGGATGGCCACCGGATTGGCGGAATGACCCTTCGAGGCCCGGCTGCGCCGGGCTCCTCAGGATGAGGATGGGGAAAGCCGGAGTACAAACCGAGGCTTCACGGAAGTCCAAACACCGTTGACAAGCGACACTTGTCATTCAAAATTTCCGCGGCCTCCTCGCCGGATGCTTCCATCAACGGCGCCGCAGACGTCGATCTCGTGGAATACCATTGACATGCAAGGAACAGAACGATGGCAATGATGACTCCTTCCCACCCCGGCGAAATCGTCCGGGAAGAATGCCTGAAGCCCCTCGATCTCACGGTGACCGAGGGCGCGAAAGTGTTGGGTGTGACGCGGCAGGCCCTCAACAATCTGGTGAACGAAAAGGCGGCGATCTCGCCGGAAATGGCGATCCGTCTGGAAAAGGCCTTCGGCACTTCGGCCGAGATGTGGATCGGGCTGCAATCGGCCTGCGACCTCGCCGAGGCGCGCCAGCGGCGCAAGTCGATCAAAGTCAGGCGCTTTACTCCCGCTTCCAGGGTGGGTGCCAAACCGCTTACTCGGCCGACTTCGTAATCCTTCGCACCGCCAGCACGCGGTTGACCTCGCCGCCGAAGATCAGCACGAGAGCCGAGAGATAGAGAAAGAACAGCGCCGCGAAGAGGCCGGAAAGCGAGGCATAGGTCGAGGCGAAGGTGTTGAAGCTGACGAGGTAGTAGGAGAAGGCGCCGGACAGCGCGATCCACACGGCGACGGTTAACAGCACCCCGGGCAGCAGCTCGACGACGCCGAGCCGCTTGGCCGGCAGCACGCGATGGCAGATCAGCAGGCCGCCCGCCAGAAGAAAGACGGCGATCGGATAGCGCAACTGGTCGAGGGTGGCCAGGTTGCGGCGGAACTCCGGCGCATGGGTATCGAGGAATGCCAGGAAGACCGGCGCCAAGACGATCAGCAGCGACACGGCGAGCAGCACCGCCGCCGAACCGATGACGAAAACAATGCTCTGGCCGTAGAGCCGGAAGAGATTGCGGTGTTCCTTCAGATCATAGGCGCGGTTGAGGCCGACGCGCACGCTGTCCACTCCCCCCATGGCGCTCCAGATGGTCAGCAATGCCGACAGGCTGAGCAGGCCGGTGCGCGGCACCAGGAGGATCGAGCGGATTTCCGGCGCCAGGGGCCGCACCAGTTGTTCGGGCGCGACGCTCAGGAGATAGACGACGATGCCCTCGGCCAGATCGGCGTTGCCGAAGAAACCGGCCAGCGCCGTCAGAAAGATGAGGAACGGAAACACCGAGAACAGGGTGCGGAAGGCGATGTTGCCGGCCAGCGGGATCGCCTCGTCGGCGAACAGGCGCTGCACGGCTTCCAGCGTCAGCGAGACGATGATCGGGCGACCGGATTGCATCGTCATTGATAACCCAACCCACCGATTGCGTCACGCGGACACCGGCTCGCCGTTTTTGAGTTTCTCCAGCACCGCCCTGGCTCTGTCGCGGTGGGCCGGCGTCATGTGATTGCCGATCAGTCCGATGGCGGTGAACAGCACCGCCATGTCGTCGGTGAAGCCCAGCCCGAGGATGAAATCGGGCAGCATGTCGATCGGCAGAATGAAATAGGCAAGCGCCGCAAGCAGAATGCCCCTTACCTTGACGGGCGTTGCCGGATCGAAGGCGCAACAATAGGCGGCGATGGCGTCTTCGGCGAAGGGAACCCGCGCCAGGACGCCGGCGAGCTTCGGCCAGAAACCCTGCTTCACGGTCTGTTCATGGCGGCTCGGAACCATCAGGCGTATCTGGTGTCCGCCGCCGCCGCCGTCAAGGTCAGCGGCTCATGAACCACAGGCCCGCCATTATGATCAGGATGGCGAGAAATTGCAGGATGACGCGCCAGCGCATCAGGGTCTGCGAGCGGTTGGC
Source organism: Hyphomicrobiales bacterium (assembly GCA_052386315.1). GTDB lineage: Bacteria > Pseudomonadota > Alphaproteobacteria > Rhizobiales > Aestuariivirgaceae > Aestuariivirga. The sequence goes on along the minus strand of JBQTKG010000079.1, from coordinate 34,225 downwards.
GGAACCGCCGCGCAGCATGTTCCACAGGCCGAGCAGCAGCACCACGGCGACGGCGGCGACCGAGATGGGCACGAGATAGTCGAAAATATTCATTGGTCGGACGCCATTTGCACAAGCCGGTCGAGCATCCGTTGCGGCAGCAAGCGGCGGGCCCAGACCATCACATAGGTGGGGGTGGTCACATAGTAACGCGCCCGCGGCCGCGGGCTTTCCAGCGCCTGCAGGAGCTTTTCGAAGACCGCCTCGGGCGGCAGCTTGAAACGGCTGGAGCCGCCGCGGCCCAGCCTGGCCCGCTGGCGGGCATAGGCGTCTTTGTAGTGCGAGGCCGTCTCGTCGATGTTGCGATCAAATGCCGCGAGCGGATGTTCGGCGAAACGGGTGGCGATCGGCCCCGGCTCGATCAGCACTACATGGATGTTGCTGTCCGCAAGCTCCAGGCGCAGCGTATCGGCAAGCGCCTCGACGGCGAATTTCGAGGCGTTGTAGGCGCCCCGCCATTTCAGCGCCACTAGGCCCAGAACCGAGGAGCAATTGACGATGCGGCCGCCGCCATTGGCGCGCAGCAAAGGCAGGCAGGCGCGGGTCAACTGATGCCAGCCGAAGACATTGGCGGCAAACTGCGCCTCCAGCACGGCGCGGCTCACGTCCTCGACCGCCCCCGGCTGGCCATAGCCGCCATTGTTGAAAAGCGCGTCGAGCTTGCCGCCGCCGCGCTTGGCCACCTCGGCCGCGCAGGCCGCCACCGACTTGGCTTCGGCATAGTCGAGATAGAGCGCTTCGAGCCCCTCGGCTTCCAGCCGCTTCAGATCCGCGGGTTTGCGCGCCGTCGCGAAGACGCGCCAGCCCAGCGCCTTCAGGCCCCTGGCGCTGGCAAGGCCGATGCCCGACGAACAACCGGTGATCAGAATGGCGCGGCCGCTCAATTGCCACCTTCGAGCAGGCGCCTGGCGATCACCTGGGCCTGGATTTCGGCGGCACCTTCGAAAATATTGAGAATGCGGGCGTCGCACAGCACCCGCGAAATCTGAAACTCGAGAGCGAAGCCGTTGCCGCCATGAATCTGGAGGGAGTTGTCGGCGGCGGCCCAGGCGACGCGCGCCGCCAGCAGTTTCGCCATGCCGGCTTCGAGATCGCAGCGGCGTCCGGCATCCTTCTCGCGGGCGGCGAAGAAGGTTAGCTGGCGCGCCGCCATGATTTCCGCCGCCATCAGCGCTAGCTTGTCGGCGATGCGCGGGAAATTGACGATCGGCTCGCCGAACTGTTGGCGCTGCCCCGCGTATTTCAGACCGAGATCGAGGGCGTTCTGGGCCACGCCGACGGCGCGGGCCGCCGTCTGGATGCGGGCCGACTCGAAGGTCTGCATCAGTTGCTTGAAGCCCTGGCCCTCGACGCCGCCGAGGAGATTTTCCGCCTTGACCGCGAAATCCTCGAAGCGGATTTCATATTCCTTCATGCCGCGATAGCCGAGCACTTCGATCTCGGAGCCCGACATGCCGGTGGCCGGAAACGGATCGGCATCGCTTCCGCGCGGCTTCTCGGCCAGGAACATCGACAGGCCGCGGTAGCCCGGCTGGCCCGCATCGGTGCGGGCCAGAAGCGTCATCAGATCGGCGCGCACCGGGTGGGTGATCCAGGTCTTGTTGCCGGTTATTTTGTAATGATCGCCGTCGCGCACGGCGCGGGTCTTGAGCGAGCCGAGATCGGAACCGGTATCGGGCTCGGTGAAGACGGCGGTGGGGAGAATTTCGCCCGAGGCGATCTTCGGCAGCCATTTTTTCTTTTGCGCTTCCGTGCCGCCGTTGAGGATCAGCTCGCAGGCGATTTCGGCGCGGGTGCCGAGCGAGCCCACGGCGATCCAGCCGCGCGAAAGTTCTTCCGATACGACGCACATCGTCTGCTTCGGTAGGCCCATGCCGCCATATTCTTCCGGAAGCGTCAGCGCGAAGACGCCGAGATCGGCGAGCTTTCTCACGATCTCCATCGGCACATATTCATTGCGGCGGTGCCAACCATGGGCATGGGGCGCCACTTCGGCGGCGACGAAGCGGCGCATGGTGTCCTGCATCTCGGCGAGCGTTGGATCGAGCCCGGCATCGCCGAAATTCTCCCGCGCGGTGATCAGCTCGACCAGACGGGCGCGGGCCTCCGCCGTATTGCCCGTATCGAGAAGTCTGGCGGCGAAGACCGGCGCCAGATCGGCGCGGGCGAGGCCGAGATCGGGGGGTCGCACGAATTCCGCCTGGTTCATCGGAATGCCGCCGGCAATCTGGTTCAGATATTCGCCGGCCGCGATCCGCACGATCAGGGTCTCGGTCTCGCCCAGCCGGCCATCCGCCGCGAGCCTCGCCCCATAGGCGCCAAGTTCGCGCAGCGTCGTGGCATAGGTGGCAAGCCAGGCAAGCCCGTGGGCGGCATGCTGGTTAAGGTCGAGGGCCGCCGCCGAAAGCTTGGCCCCGGGTACCAAGCGCTCGGCCAGGCGCAGGCTCGCCTTGGCGCACAGGGCCTCGGTGGCGCCGGCCGCCTCATCCACCTGCTCGGCCAAGCCCGCCGCTGTCACAGTCCGTTCCCTTGCCGCCACGCTTGACCCTCCGGCTCGCCGGAACCGGCTTACCGCAGGGCTTTTTGCACCGCAATATGAACCTCTGGCTAGCGCATGTTCCGCCAAAGTGTACACACTTTGGCGATAAGAACATGCGCCGAATCATTAGCTTGGCGCGTTTTCTTATCCGAAAAGCGATTCCACTTTTCGGGAGAACGCGCCAGGCCCCGCCTTGCCGCAATTGGGCCGGATTCCTCAAGCAATCCGGCCCAATGGATTTTCTCTGACGGTGTGGTTATGGTCGCGGACATGATTCCAATCAGGCGGCAGGGGACGCTGGCGTTCCTCATGGCGATATTTTGCGGTGCGGCCGGGGCTTACGCCCAAGGCAGCCAACCCCAACTTCTCGGCCAGTCCGGCGATTGGGCGGCCTATGCCTACAAGGCGGCCGATACCAAGGTCTGCTATGTCTCTTCGCAGCCGAAATCGAGCGAGCCCAAGACCGCCAAGCGCGATCCCATCTTCTTTCTCGTCACCCACATGCCGGGCCGCAAGGTCAAGGGCGAGATTTCGACCATCATCGGCTATCCCTTCAAGAAGGACACGACCGTCGAACTCAAGGTCGATCGGGCGGCCTTCACGCTCTTCACCAATGCCGACGGCGCCTGGGCCGACACCGCGGCGGCGGAGAAGAAAATCGTCACCGCCATGAAGTCGGGTGCCGCACTCACCGTCAAGGGCACCTCGTGGCGCGGCACCGTCACCACCGACACCTATTCGCTCAAAGGCCTTGCCGCCGCCATCGCCAAGATCGACGAGGCCTGCAAGTAGCGTGAGGCCCGCCGCCTGTGCTATGGCAGCCCGCCATGACCGCAGCCATCGATATTCCGCAGGCCGCGCCGCCGCGCTATCTGGCCAACGACCCGCGCCCGTCGCTCATTGGGTTGACGCGCGCGGCGCTGGCGCAGGCGCTTTCCCGCGCCGGCGTTCCGGAGAAGCAGCGGCGCATGCGCATGCGCCAGATCTGGCACTGGATCTACCATCGCGGCGCCCAGAATTTTGCCGACATGACCGACATCTCCAAGGAGCTGCGGCAGCGGCTCGACGGGGAATTCGTAATCGGCCGTCCCGAAGTGGTGACCGAGCAGGTCTCGACCGACGGCACCCGCAAATGGCTCATCCGCTTTGCCCCGGACGAGCGGGGCCAGCGCCATGAAGTCGAGATGGTCTATATTCCGGAAGAGGACCGCGGAACTTTGTGCATTTCGAGCCAGGTGGGCTGCACGCTCACCTGCTCGTTCTGCCACACCGGCACCCAGAAGCTGGTGCGCAACTTGACCGCCAACGAGATCGTCTCCCAGGTGATGATCGCCCGCGATCGCCTCGAGGAATGGCCGCACCAGATCGAAGCCAATCCCACACCGCCCGTGGGCGGGCGCTACATCACCAATGTGGTGCTGATGGGCATGGGCGAGCCGCTCTACAATTTCGACAATGTCAAGGACGCGATGCAAATCGCCGCCGACGGCGAGGGCCTGTCGCTGTCGAAGCGGCGCATCACGCTCTCGACCGCCGGCGTCGTTCCGGAAATTCCCCGCGCCGGGGCCGAGATCGGCACCATGCTGGCGATCTCGCTGCACGGCACGACGGACGAAATCCGCAACAAGCTGGTGCCGCTCAACAGGAAGTATCCGATTCATGAACTGCTCGACGCCTGCCGCGCCTATCCGGGCCTGTCCAACGCGCGGCGCATCACCTTCGAATATGTGATGCTCAAAGGCGTCAATGACACGCTGGCCGACGCCAAGCGCCTGGTGAAACTGCTCGCCGGCATTCCCGCCAAGGTCAATCTCATCCCGTTCAATCCGTGGCCCGGCACACAGCATGAGTGCTCCGATTGGGAGACGATCGAGGCCTTCGCCGAAGTGCTCAACAAGGCGGGCTATGCCTCGCCTATCAGAACGCCGCGCGGCCGCGACATCATGGCGGCCTGCGGGCAATTGAAGAGCGAGAGCCAGAAGGTTAGGGCGCGGGAGCGGCTGGCGGCGGACTTGCAGCACTCCTCAATGGCGTGATAGGCCGCGAGGGAATTCTCGTCGAACATCTGGGACTGTTCGGGTTTTCGCCCTCTCCCGTGCGGCACGCATGGGAGAGGGTGCCCGATAGGGCGGGTGAGGGCCCTCATCCGGCCTTCGGCCACCTTCTCCCACCTGCGGCGGGAGAAGGCAGATTGGAGACTTCCATGTCCAAACAGAAAATCAAAAAAGTCGTCCTCGCCTATTCGGGCGGGCTCGATACTTCGATCATCCTGAAATGGCTGCAGAGCGAATATGGCGCCGAGGTGGTGACCTTCACCGCCGATCTCGGCCAGGGCGGCGAGCTCGAAGCCGCCCGCAAGAAGGCCGAGACGCTGGGCATCAAGGAAATCTTCATCGAGGATTTGCGCGAGGAATTCATCGGCGACTTCGTCTTCCCGATGTTCCGGGCCAACGCCCTCTATGAGGGCGTCTATCTGCTCGGCACCTCGATCGCCAGGCCGCTGATCGCCAAGCGGCTCATCGAGATCGCCAAGGAAATCGGCGCCGATGCCATCGCCCATGGCGCCACCGGCAAGGGCAACGACCAGGTGCGCTTCGAGCTGACCGCTTACGCGCTCAACCCCGACATCAGGATCATAGCACCTTGGCGCGAATGGACCTTCAAGAGCCGCACGGATTTGATCGCCTTCGCCGAATCGCATCAGATTCAAGTGTCGAAGGACAAGCGCGGCGAGGCGCCGTTCTCGGTCGATGCCAACCTGCTGCACTCCTCCTCCGAGGGCAAGGTGCTGGAAGACCCGTGGGTGGAGCCGCCGCCTTACGTCTACCAGCGCACCATCGCGCCGGAAGATGCGCCCGACAGGTCAACCTACATCGAGATCGAATTCCTCAGAGGCGACCCCATCGCCATCGGCGGCAAGCGCCTGTCGCCGGCCGCCCTCTTCGCCGAACTCAACCGGCTCGGCCACGACAACGGCATCGGCCGCCTCGATCTGGTCGAGAACCGCTTCGTCGGCATGAAATCGCGCGGCGTCTATGAAACGCCGGGCGGCACCATCCTGTCGGTGGCGCACCGGGCGATGGAGAGCCTGACGCTGGACCGCGAAGCGGCGCATCTGAAGGATGGGTTCATGCCGCACTATGCCGAGCTCGTCTATTACGGCTTCTGGTTCTCGCCGGAGCGCGAGATGCTGCAGGCGATGATCGACAAGAGCCAGGAACATGTCGAAGGCACGGTCAGGCTCAAGCTCTACAAGGGCAATGCCGTCGTGGTGGGCCGCAAGTCGCCCAAATCGCTCTATTCCGATGCGCTGGTCACCTTCGAGGACGACCGCGGCGCCTATGACCAGAAGGATGCCGCCGGCTTCATCCGCCTCAATGCGCTGAGGCTGCGCACGCTGGCGGCGCGGAAGCGGAGGGGCTAGTTGGGCGGGATCGGCCGGCTTCCCCTCCCCACAAATCATCCGCCGCCAAATACGGACCCTACTTCTGCAACTCCGTCCAGATCTTGGTGTAGAGCGCCTGCACCTCGGGCGGACAGGTCCGGGTAAGCTGGCCCTTGGCGAGAAACTCCTTGGGGATGTTCACTTCCGGCGCGGTCGCCATATCTGCCGGCATGAATTTCTCGGACCCCTTGATGCCATTGGCATAGCGCGCGAAGGCCGAGATCATGGCGGCGTTTTCGGGGTCCATGACGAAGTTCTGGAATAGCTTGGCGTTCTCGACATTCTTGGCGTCTTTCAGGACCGAGACATTGTCCATGAAGATCGGATAACCTTCCTTGGGGAATCCGAAGACAAGCGCCGGGTTCTGAAGCCGCGCCCGAAACGACCAGCCATTCCAGTTGACGCCGGCGGCCAGATCCTCCTTGGAATATTTCTCTGGATTGGAATAATCCATGGAAATCCAGTTGGCCTTGGCGGCCACCAGCTTGTCGCGGACTTTCCTGAGAATGTCCTTGTCGCCGGTGCACAGCTCTCCGCCCATATATTTGATGGCGAGTTGCATGATCTCGGCCATCTCGGGCACGACATTGACCTTTCCTTTCAGCTCATCCGGCGTGTCGAGGAAGATGGCGGAGGTATTGGGGTCGCCCTTGTACAATTTGGTGTTGACCAGCATGCCGGTGACGCCCCACTGCCAGGGCACGGTGTAGCGGCGGCCGGGATCGAATTCCACGTCCACCCAACGCGGGTCCATGTTCTTGAAATTCTCCATCTGGTCGGGCCGGGTTTCTAACAGCAGGCCCTCGCCGATCCAGATGGGTACGACGCTGGCCGAGGGCACCACGATGTCGAAGCCATGCCCGCCGGCGCGCACCTTGGCGAGCGCCGTGTCGTTCGAATCGTAGTCGGTGACGGTAACCTTGACGTTGTACTTCTCCTCGAACTTCTTGATCATTTCGGGGCTGGTGTAGTCTCCCCAATTGTAGATTTGCAGCTCGCCTTCTGCATGGGCAAACCCGGCTGCCAGGCCCATGGATAGTCCGCAGATTGCTGCGGCAAATGTGTATTTCATGGACGTCTCTCCCTTTGCTTGAATTGGCCGCAAAAGCCCCGGCAGTCTCCCGCCGGGGCCGGAAAAGCGGCCTTACTTCTGCAGGTCGGTCCAGATCCTGGTGTAGAGTTCCGTCACTTCCGGCGGGCAGGCGAGCACGAATTTGCCCTTGTCGGCGAGCGCCGCCGGGATGACGATCTCGTTCGCCGTCTTCATGTCTGCCGGCATGAAGGCTTCCGAGCCGTTGATGCCGTTGGCATAGCGGGCGAAGGCCGAGATCATCGCGGCGTTCTCCGGATCCATGATGAAGTTCTGGAACAGCTTGGCGTTCTCGACGTTCTTGGCGTCCTTGAGCACCGCCACATTGTCCATCCAGATGACGAAGCCTTCCTTGGGATAACCGTATACGACGTCCGGATTTTGCAGCCGGGAGCGGAAGGTCGAGCCGTTCCAGTTGACGCCGCCGGAGAAGTCGCCCTTGGAAATTTTCTCGACCGAACCGTAATCCATCGACAGCCACTTGGTCTTGGCCTCGACCAGCTTGTCACGCACCTTCTTGAGCAGTTCCTTGTCGCCCGAACAGGGCTCGCCGCCCATGTACATGATGGCAAGCGACATGACGTCGCCCATCTCGGGAACCACGTTGATCTTGCCGACGAGTTCGGCCGGCGGATCGAGCCAGATGGCCGATGTGTTCACGTCGCCGCTGTAGACCGTCTTGATGGCAAAGGTGCCGGTCGTGCCCCACTGCCACGGCACCGTATAGCGCCGGCCCGGATCGAACGGTACGTCCACCCATTTCGGATCCATGTTCTTGAAGTTCTCCATCTGGTCGGGTCGCGATTCGAGCAGCAGGCCTTCCTGGATCCAGATCGGCAGGACATTGGCCGAGGGCACCACGATGTCGAAGCCGTGGCCGCCGGCGCGCACCTTGGCGAGTGCCGTATCGTTCGAATCGTAGTCGGTGATGTTGACCTTGATGCTGTGTTTTTCCTCGAATTTCTTGATCATCTCGGGGCTGGTGTAGTTGCCCCAGTTGAAGATGTTGAGATCGCCCTCGGCGGCGGCCGGTGCGGCCATCGCGATCAGCGCGGCGCCAAAGGCGGCGCCCGTCAGTTTCCAGTTCATGGCATGTCTCCCTGTTGTGCTGGATGCGGAAGTCTAGCTCTTTCTCCGGCTGAGGAAAAAGAACAATGTCACGATCGCGACCGAAATCAGGAAAAACGCGGTCGAGATCGCATTTATTTCCGGCGTCATGATGCGCCGGAACTGGCCGAGCATATAGGTGGGCAGCGTGTCCTGCCCGCCCGATTTGACGAATTCGGTGATCACCACGTCGTCGAGCGAGATGACGAAGGCCAGCATGAAGCCGGCAATGATGCCGGGCCATAGCAGCGGGAAAGTCACGTAGCGGAATGTGTTCCATGGCGTGGCGTAGAGATCGGCGGCGGCGCGTTCCAGAGTGAGGTCCATGTTTTCGAGCCTGGCCCTGACCGGCAAATAGGCGAAGGGAATGCAGAAGGCGGTGTGCGCCGCCAGCAGATAGCCGAGCCCGGTATAGCCGGTCGCCACCTTGATCGAGGCGAAGGTGATGAGGAGCGCCACCGCGGTCACGATTTCCGGCACCATCAGCGGCGCATTGATCGCCGCATAGATGGCGGTCAGTCCGCGGAACGGCCTGGTCCGCGTCGTGGCCAGCGCCGCCATGGTGGCGGCGATCGTCGACAGCGTCGCCGCCACGCTGGCGATCAGCAGCGAGCGCAACGACACTTCCTTGATCTGCTCATTGGCCCAGGCCGCCTCATACCAGCGCCACGAGAAGCCTTCCCAGATCGCCACCGAGGCTCCGGCATTGAAGGAATAGAAGATCAGCGTGGCGATCGGGGCATACAGCATGAAAAAGCAGACCGCCGCGACCGCCGTGAAGCCGGTCTGCCGCCTTACCGAGAATCGTGCCGCCTCAGCCATGACCGCTTGTTTCCTTCGAGGCCTGGCGCACATAGACCAGCAGCGCCGCCATGACGATGACCATCAGCGTGATCGACAAGGCCGAGCCGAGGGGCCAGTCGCGCCCCTGGCCGAACTGCAATTCGATGAGATTGCCGAGCATCAGGTTCTTGCCGCCGCCGAGCACGCGCGGCGTCACATAGGCGCCGAGCGAGGGGATGAACACCAGGATCGACCCGGCGATGATGCCCGGCTTGACCAGCGGAATGATCACCCGCCGCAGCACCTGGAAGCGTGTCGCATAGAGATCGTAGCCGGCCTCGACCAGGCGGAAGTCGAGCTTTTCCATGCTGGCATAGAGCGGCAAGACCATCAGCGGCAGGTAGACGTAGAGCATGCCCATCATGATCGCCGTGTCGGTGAACATGATCTGGATGGGTGTTGCAATGACGCCGAGCCCGATCAGCGCCGAATTGATGATGCCTTCGTTGCGGATCACCTCCATCATGGCGAAGGTGCGGATCAGCAGATTGGTCCAGAACGGAATGGTTACGAGAAACAGCCAGACATCGCGGCTGCGCTCCGGCCGGGTGGCGATGAAATAGGCGGTCGGGAAACCGAACAGCAGCGCCAGAAGCGTCGTCAGCAACGACAGCTTGACCGAACGCCACAGGATCGACAGGTGCGCATCGGCGAAGGTCACGGTATCGTCGAATATGTCGCGCTCGAGGATCACGCTGAACCAGCCCTCGGTGGAGAAGTTCCACTTGACCCCGCCATAGTCGCCCTTGGTGAGGAATGTATAGGCGAGGACGACGAGCAGCGGCCCGAGGGCGGCGCAAAAGATGATGACCAGAGCCGGTGCCGTCAGCCACCAGCGATTGCGCACATCGGCACGCTCGGCTGCGAGAGCGGTTTCGGCGGCGCTTGCCATCGCTAGTCCCTCAGCACCTGCGCGGCACCGGCTCCGAAGGCAACGCCGACCGCGGCGCCCGGCTCGAGCTCTTTGCGGCCCGTCCGGCTGTTCTGGCGCCGCACGATGAACTCGCCGCCGCCCTCGAGGGTCACGTAATAATGCGTATCGGTGCCGAAATAGACGATGTTGTCGAGCCTGCCCGTGACCGTGGCCTTGCTCTTGCCGTTCATCACATCGGCATGTTCCGGCCTGACCACCACGGTCACCTTGCCGGCGGGATTGAAGCCTTCGGGCAGGCCGGCGGAAATCATGGCACCAGAGGCGAGCATGACCTTGGCCATGCCCTTGGCCGTTGAGACGATCTTGCCTTCGAGAAAATTCGTCTCGCCGATGAAATTGGCGACGAAGCGTTCGGCCGGCCGGTCATAGATGTCGTGCGGGCTGCCCACTTGCAGAATCTTGCCCTTCGACATGACCGCGACGCGGTCCGACATGGTCAGCGCCTCTTCCTGGTCGTGGGTGACGAAGATGAAGGTGATGCCGGTCTCGTGCTGCAGCCGCTTCAATTCGATCTGCATGTCCTTGCGCAGTTTGTAGTCGAGGGCCGAGAGCGGCTCGTCGAGCAGCAGCACCTTGGGCGCCGGCGCCAGCGCCCGGGCCAGCGCCACGCGCTGCTGCTGGCCGCCGGAAATTTGGCTGGTCTTGCGGTTCCTGAGTTCTTCCATGCGCACCAGCCGCAGCATTTCGGTCACCCGCGCGTCGATTTCGGCGCGCGGCTTGCCCAGCATTTCGAGGCCAAAGCCAATATTCTGGGCAACCGTCATGTGCGGAAAGAGCGCGTAGTTCTGGAACACCGTGTTGACCGGCCGCTTGTAGGGCGGCAGGGGTGCTATGTCCTCGCCATGGAGGAGGATTTCGCCCTCGGTCGGGAAATCGAAGCCGGCGATCAGGCGGAGCAGCGTGGTCTTGCCGCAGCCCGAGGGACCCAGCAGCGTGAAAAATTCATTCTCGAGGATGGTCACCGACACGCGGTCGAGTGCGGTGACGGTGTCCTGTCCTGAACCGTGGAAGACCTTCGAGACGCCTTTCGCCTCGATCGCTGCCCGCCGACCGGACGCACCCGATTTCGCCACGCAAATTCTCCCTTGCGCCTCTTGCCGGGCGTTCGAGTTGATATTCTATGCGGATAGCCCGGCCTTGCCAATGGGGGTGTCCGCACCCCTCACACCGACCAGCCGCCGTCGATGACGAAGGTCTGGCCGGTGACGAAAGCCGATTCATCGCTTGCCAGGTAGACGACGAGGCTGGCGATTTCGACGGCCTCCGCCATGCGGCCCATGGGCTGCCTGGCGATGAAGGCGGCCTTGGTCTTCTCGAAATCGCCTTGCGCCTTCATGCGCTCGACGAGCGAGGGGCTTTCGACGGTGCCGGGGCAGATGGCGTTGACGCGGATGCCCTTGGAAGTGAAATCGGCGGCCAGCGCCTTGGTCATGCCGATCACCGCCGCCTTGGTGGCGCCATAGACAAAACGGTTGGCAACGCCTTTGATCGAAGAGGCGGCGGATGCCATGTTGACGATGGTGCCGCGGCCGCGCGCCAGCCAGCCCGGCATGAACACTTTCATCATGCGGAAATGCGCCTTGACGTTGAGATCGAAGGAAAAGTCCCAGGCCTTGTCGTCGGTCTCCAGGATGGTGCCGGCATGCACATAGCCCGAGCAGTTGAACAGAATGTCGGGCACGCCCACCCGCTTCGCCGCGGCATCGACCTCATCCTGCTTCAGAACATCGAGGACGAATGTTTCGATCCCCGGCTGTTCCCGTTCCAATGTCTTGAGCAGGTCCTCGCGGATGTCGGTGGCATAAACCTTGGCCCCCTCGCGCGCCATGGCGACGGCCGAAGCGCGGCCTATTCCCTGCGCCGCCGATGTGACGATCGCCGTCTTGCCTTGAAGCCTGCCGGCCATGGACTTGTCTCCCAATTCCGGTTCAATCTGTCCGGCACTGCCTAGCGCGTTTTCCCGAAAAGTGGAATCGCTTTTCGGACGGGAAAACGCGCCAAGCTAATGATTCGGCGCATGTTCTTATCGCCAAAGTGTGTACACTTTGGCGGAACATGCGCTAGCGCCAACCCGCCGAGCCTGTCCATGACCAATGACGACCTTTGCTATCTCTCCGCCGGCGAGGCACTGAAACTTTTCAAATCGCGCAAACTGTCGCCGGTTGAACTGCTCGCGGCCCTCATCGCCCGGACCGAAAAGCTCAACCCGCCGATCAATTGCTTCGCCAACCGTTATTTCGACGAAGGCCGCGCCGAGGCGAAGGCGGCGGAGGCCCGCTATATGAAACGCGGCGCCAAGCTGCGGCCCTTGGAGGGCGTGCCGCTCGCCGTCAAGGACGCCCAGCGCGTCAAGGGCCAACGCACCACCAACGGATCGCTGATTTTCAAGGACCATGTCGACGGCCATTCCGATCCGATGATCGAGAGCCTGCAACAGGCGGGCGCCTTCGTCTTCGCCCGCACCACAACGCCGGAGTTCTGCCTGTCGGGCGTCACCCGCTCGCGCATCTGGGGCAATACCGTCAATCCATGGAATCGCGGTTACGGTCCCGGCGGCTCTTCCGGCGGCTCGGCCGCCGCGCTGGCGGCGGGCTTCACCACCCTTGCCACCGGCACCGACATCGGCGGCTCGATCCGTATTCCGGCTGCGGCCTGCGGCATCGTCGGCTTCAAGCCGCCGCACGGCCGCAATCCCGACGGCCCGCCGTCGAATTACGACCGCTTCAACCATTGCGGGCCGATGACGCGCACCATCGCCGACGCCGCGCTGATGCAGTCGGTGACGGCGGGGGCCCACCCGCTCGATCACGATTCGATCCGCAGCCGCATCAGGCTACCCGTGAAGGCGGAAAGCGTGAAAGGCATGAAGATCGCCTATTCGATCGACTTCGGTTACGTCGAGGTCGATGCCGAGGTGAGAAGGAACACGCATGCCGCCATGGCGGTCTTCCGCGGCCTCGGCGCCAGGGTCGAAGAAGTCGATCTCGGCTGGACGGCGGATGTCGATCGCGATTGCCTCCACTGGTACAACATGATGGATTTCGGCCGCCAGACCGTCTGGCATCGCAAAACTCACGCCAGTCTCATGACCGATTACGCGCTGAAATTCGCCGATGCGGTCGAGCGCAATTCCGCCATGGACGACATCCACAAGCCCTGGGCCCGCATCCATGAAATGTACCGAACGCTCGGACCCGTGCTGGCGAGCCACGATGTCTTCATCTGCCCGGCCAACAATCTGCCCGCGGTGAAGGCCGATCACAATCCGTGGGATGAGAACTTCACCGTCAACGGCAAGAAAGCCGATCCCGAGTATGGCTGGGTGATGACCCACCAGTTCAACATGCTGCACAACTGCCCGGTGCTCGCCGTGCCCTCGGGCTTCGCCTCTTACGGCGTGCCCACCGGCATCCAGATCGTCGCCCGCACCTGGGACGACGCCCGCTGTTTCCGCGCCGGCCTTGCCTATGAGAAAGCGCTTGGCGGCTGGTATACGGACAGGCAGAAGCGGCCGAAGCTGTAGGACAGAGCGCAAACATATGTCGATTGGCGGAACGCTTAACGACCCGCGGCATAGGCTCGGAGTGGCTCTCGTCCTGATCTCGACCGTCGCCTGGGGATCGGGTGGACTTTTCGTGAGACTGCTGCCCTTCGATCCATGGACCATCGTCTTCTGGCGGGGCGTCTTCGGAACCCTGTTCATCGGCGCGTTCGTGCTGTGTCGCTTTGGCTGGAGCACCCTCTCCATGATCCGCGATTTGGGATTGCCCGGCGCCTTCGTCACCCTGTGTTCGACCGCAACCATCACCCTGTTCGTGCCCGCATTCCAGAACACCAGCGTCGCCAATGCCATGACCATCTACGCGGCGATGCCCTTCATCACCGCGGCAATCGCCTGGGTTTGGCTGCGCGAGCGGCCTTCGGTTCCGACCATGACCGCCAGCGCGGTCGCACTTGCCGGCATCGTCATCATGCTGGGCCCATCGACCGGCGGTCCGCGCCTCGGCGACATGCTCGCCCTCCTCGCCACCATCGCCATGGCCCTGCTGACGGTGACGATCCGTCGCAGCCGTCACATCGAGATGCTCCCGGTCGCCGTGCTGTCAACCCTGGTGAGCATGCTGATTGCCCTGCCTTTTGCCCAGCATCTGTTCGATCTGACGCCGCGCGACTATCTTGTCGCTGCCGGATTCGGACTCGTGCCCATGACCCTCGGCCTGATGCTCTACGTGATAGGTTCGGCGCTCATTCCTGCAACACTCTCCGCCCTGATCGGCACGCTCGAGGCCCCAATCGGCGGTCTCTGGGCCTGGGCCGGCGTGGGTGAAGTGCCCGCGACCGAGACTTTCATCGGCGGCTCGATCGTGCTGGCCGGCGTTTTCGGCCGCCTTCTCTACGATTGGCGCATGGAACGAAAATTGCAGGCGCAAGCCTGAACGCTACTGCGCCGCCGCACTCCGGCTGCGGCATTCCGCTCCCGCCTCAGTCATTGAGAAATCCTTCCAGCACGTTCACCGTATTGATGCCGATGGCCTCGATGGCATAGCCGCCTTCCATGACGAACAATGTCGGAAGTTTCAGCTTGCCGATGCGCGCGCCATAGGTCTTGAAATCCGCCGAGGTGAGCTTGAAGAAGCTGATCGGATCGTCCTTGAAGGTATCGACGCCGAGCGACACGATCAGTACGTCGGGCTTATAGGCCTTGATCTTGCGGCAGGCGGCGTCGAGGGCCCGGCCCCAGACGTCGAAGCCGGTGCCGGGAGGCATGGGGAAGTTGAAGTTGAAACCTTCGCCCTCGCCGGCGCCGGTTTCGTCCTTGTAGCCGAGGTAGAAAGGATAGATCTGTTCCGGCGCGCCATGCAGCGAGCAGAACAGCACGTCCCGGCGCGTGTAGAAAATGTCCTGCGTGCCGTTGCCGTGGTGAAAATCGACATCGAGTATGGCGGCCCGCGCAGCGCCCGCGTCGCGGAAGGCCTGCGCCGCGATCGCCGCGTTGTTGAGAAAACAGTAACCGCCGTAGAGATCGTCATGGGCGTGATGCCCCGGCGGGCGGCACAGCGCGAAGGCCGCTCGGGCTCCCGACGCCACGATCTTCTGGCCCGTCAGCGCCACCGCCGCCGAGGCGCGCGCCGCCCGCCAGGTTCCCGCCGTGATGCAGGTTTCGACCGAATGGGTGTAATAGCCGACCTTGCCGTCGATCTGCCTGGGGCAGCGCTGCCGCATGGAACGCGCCGGAAATGCGGTCGCCACGATCTCGCCGCGATAACCGGCCTTCAGCCATTCGCTCCAGGCGTTTTCGAGGAAGGCGAGAAAGCCCCGGTCGTGCACCTTGCGTACCGCCGCCATGTCGAGGGGCTTGGGCGCCACCACATCGTCCATTTTCCGCCGCCGCAATTCGCGCAGGATATGTTCGATGCGCGACGGCCGCTCGAAGGGCGTTACGAATTCGCCGCCATAGATTTCAGCTTGCGGGAAATGCGCCCGGTGTTCGTCGCTGTAAACGATTTTCATGGGATTGCCTCCCGCGCCGCGGGCAAGACAAGCAACGGGGGGAGGTTTCGTCAAGAGCGCCGGCGCGGTTACCGGCGAAGTGGAATTACTGGGCCACAGCGCCCGCTATGCTCAGCGCCCGGGGCGGCAACCGGATCGAGACCGCCATGCCTTCGCCAGGCGCCGACAGGCAGATGAGTTGGCCGCCATGGGCTTCGCTGATCGCCTTGGCGATCGGCAGGCCGAGGCCGAGGCCCTCGGCCGGCCGTGCATAGCTCATGTCGTCCCGCACGAACGGCAAAAGGCACTGCTCAAGCCGTGCGGGCGACAGGCCGGGGCCGTTGTCGCGCACCACGATCAGAGGACCGTCGTCCCTGTCTTCGGCCCATATTTCCACCGCGCCGCCGGCCGGTGAGTACTTGATCGCATTGTCGGCCAGCTTCTTGATGGCCTGGCGCAGCAATTGCGCATCGCAATCGATCGTCATTCCCGGGGCCGGCAGGCTGACCTTGATCAGCACGTTTCTTTGCTTGGCTTTGAGCTTCAGGCCCACGATGCCGTCGTCGAGCAGGGCGGCGGCGTCGGCGGCGGCGATCGACAACTGGCGGGGACCGGCCAGGGCCTTGGAAAGCAGAACGATATCGGTCACCATGCCGTTCAGCCGTTGCGCGGCATCGATAATATGCTCGAGCTGTTCGGCCTCGATGTCCTCGATCCTGCCCTTCAGCGCGGCGGCCAGAACGCCGGTCAGGCCGATCAGCGCGATGAGCGGGGTCTTCAACTCATGGCTCATGACCTGAAACAGGCCGTTCTTCATCCTGACGGCGGCGAGCGCTTCCGTCCTGGCGCGGCGCAGCTCGCGCTCGATTTCGCCGTTTCTTGCCACGAATTGCGCGTGGTGGATGAATTGCGCCCAATTGACCGGTTTGGTTACGAAGGACGAGGCGCCGAGCCGGTAGGCGCGCTCGATCGATTGCGCATCGTCCGGCAAGGTCGCCGCGATGACCGGCAGATCGGCGCATCTAGGATGTTGCCGCAGAAATTGCAAAAGGCCGAAGCCGTCGAGCTTGGGCATGCCGAGGTCGATCACCGCCAGGTCGAAATCCTGACGTGCTGCGATGGCGCGGGCGTCCTCGCCGTTCTCGGCATGGGTGACGTCATGGCCCGCATCCGCGAACAGCGCCACCATCGCTTCGCGCATGAGCGGGTCATCGTCCATGACGAGAACGCGCCGGCGCGCCGCCGCCGCAGCGCGATTTGATTCATCCAGGCTTGTCATCGGCCTCCCTGCCGCCCTTGCCTGAAATCTATGACCGCGTCCGTTAACGGCCCCCTTAGTCCGGCGGCGGCGGGCGATTCTTAACTTCCTTTGGTTAAGCCAATCTGATGTCTCAAGCGGGATCGCCCCTCTCCCGTGCGAAGCATGGGAGTGGGGTGAGCGAAGCGAACAAGGGCGGGTGAGGGCAAGCTCTTGCAACGGCAAGCGATTGAAAATCCTTGCCAGGTCCTTGGCCCTCATCCGGCGCGTTCCGCGCCACCTTCTCCCACCTTCGGCGGGAGAAGGGTGATTTTGCAAAGGCTCAGCGCCGCCTAATTCAATATGTCGAACTTGACCTTTGCGACACCGGACCGGAGCAGGCCGACGATTTTCGCGGCGCCGAGGCTGAGATCGATCACCCGGCCCTTGATGAAGGGTCCGCGGTCATTGATGCGCACGACAACCGATTTGCCGGTCTTGAGATTGGTCACCACAACCCTTGTGCCGAAGGGCAGCGTGCGATGCGCGGCGGTCATGCCCATGGGTTTGAAGCGTTCGCCATTGGCGGTCTGTTTTCCCGATTTGTAATAGGAGGCCCAGCCGGTGGTCGTCTTGGCTTCGGCCATGCCGGCCATGAGCAGCGCGCAGGCGTACAGCGTCGCAAAAAAATGTCTCATTAAGTATCCCTCTGCATTTTATTGATTTTAGCGCACCATAACGCCGGATGGGGCGAGAATGTGGCGCTCACGCCGCCGTCATGCCCTCGAGCGGAACTTGCGGCGTCCTGCCGGCGATAAGATCGGCGGTCGCCCGCGCCGCGCCGTGACTCATGGTCCAGCCCATGTGACCCTGGCCCGTGTTGAACCACAGATTGGCAAGACGCGAGCGGCCGAGGATTGGCGTTCCTTGCGGCGTCATCGGCCGCAGGCCCGCCCAGTATTCGGCACGCGACCAGTCGGCGCCGTCGGGGAACAGCGTCCGCATGGTCGCAAGCATGGTGCGGAAATCCTCCGGGCGATGGCCAAGGTCGTAACCGGAAAACTCCGCCGTCGCCGTCACCCGCACGCGGTCGCCATAGGGGGCATAGGCCACGAGCGTCTCTTCGTCGACGCCGCCGATCGCCGGCGGATTGTTGCGGCCCGCCACCGGCGCCGTCATCGCATAGCCCTTCACCGGATAGACCGGCAGGTTGTGTCCGATCTGCCGCGCCAGGTGCGGACTATGGACGCCGAGGCACAGTACGATCGCATCGGCGCGTTCCAGGCCTTTCTCCGTCACAACGGCTTCGATGCGATCGCCGGCGATTTCGAATCCCTTGACCGTGGTGCCGAACTTGAACGCGACCCCCTGGCCCTTGAGCCATTCCGCCATGTTGAGCGCGAACAGGCGGCAATCGCCGCTCTCGTCGTTTCTGGCATAGAGCGCGCCGGCCAAACGCTGCTTCACCGGCGCCAATGCCGGATCGATGCGCGCTGCGCCGTCGCGGTCGAGGGTTTCGATGGCGCAGCCGTTCTCCGCCAGAATTTTCGATTTCGCCGCCGCCGCCGCGAGCGTTGCCTCGCTGCGATAGAGATAGAGAAGCCCGCCGCCGCGTCCGTCATATTTGACTTGCGTCCGCGCCAGCGTCTCATGGAACACGCTTTGCGAATAGTTGCACAGCCGCACCTTGCGGACGGTGTTGAGCGCCGCGCGCTCCGCCGTGCATTCCTTCCAGAAGCGCCACATCCAGCGCCAGAAGGCGGGATCGGCCCGGGGCTTCAGCCGCAGCGCCTGATCGCTCCGCCACAGCGAGCGCAGCAAAATGCCCGGTGCCGCCGGCGACGACCAGGCATAGGCATGGCCCGGCGCGAACAGGCCGGCATTGGCGAAGCTCGTGAACGAGGCGGGCTCCGCTTCGCGTTCGATCGCCGTCACATCGTGGCCGTCGCGGTTAAGCTCATAGGCCGTGGTGATGCCCACAATGCCGGCGCCGAGGACGAGTGCCTTCATGGCCGGCTAGATCGCCGCCTCCACCATGATCTCGACATCGAGGCCGGGGGCTGCGAGCTTCGATTCGACCGTCGCCCTGGCCGGCGTCCGGCCCTTGACCACCCAGGCATCCCAGGCCTCGTTCATCTCGGCCCAGGTCTCGATGTCGGTGAGCCAGATATTGGCCTTGAGGATCTTGCTCTTGTCCGAGCCCGCCTGTTTCAGCGTTGCGTCGATCTGGGCGAGAATATCCCGGGTCTGTTCCTTGACCGGCTTGCCCACCGTCTTTCCGGCCACGAAGCCGGACAGATAGACCTTGCCGCCGTGAATGACCGCCTCGCTCATGCGGTTGCCGGCGCCGATACGCTTGATGCTCATGTGTCTCTCCCGTTGAATGAGGCGGCTTTCCTAGAGCGGGTTGCATTTGGGTTGACGCGTCCTCCCCTAAACCGTCATCCCGGCGAAAGCCGGGACCCACGCAAATGTCAAAACGGGATGCGCATCGCGTCACGCGGATCAATGGGTCCCGGCTTTCGCCGGGATGACGGAGTGAAGTGATGCAATAACAATACCTTGGCAATCGCCGGTGATCCAAGGATGTGTGCACACGATAACGGCTTTCGCCGGGATGACGGAATATCGGGGTGATTGATTCTTCTCATCTGCATAGAACTCTGGCGCATGTTCAGGCGAATTAAAATCGCCCGGCTGGCGGTCAGGCGAAATTCCGGTCGAATTCGAGAACCGCGTTGAGGAGCACCTGCGAGCCGGCGCCGCATTCGTCGAAGGCGGTCGATTCCGCCTCGTTGTGCGAAATGCCGCCAAGGCAGGGCACGAAGATCATCGTCGTCGGGGCGGCGCGCGCGATATAGGCGGCATCGTGTCCGGCGCCCGAGGCCATCTCGCGCATCGAGTACCCGGCCTGCGTTGCCCCCTTGCGCACGCACTCGATGAGTTCCGTGGCGAATTTCACCGCCGGCGATTTCCAGATGCGCTTCTCGTCCAGTTCCAGCTTCAGTTCGGCGGCAATCTTCGGCAGCGCCTCCTGATATTCCTGCTCCATCCGGTCGAGCACGGCCTCTTCCGGATGCCGCAGATCGACGGTGAAGAACACTTCGCCCGGCACCACGTTACGGCTGTTGGGCTTATTTTCGATGAGGCCCACCGAAGCGACCCCCGGCGGATGCCGCATGCCCACCTGATGAATCGCCTCGATCATTCGCGCGGCCCCGAGCAGCGCATTCTTGCGCAGGCCCATGGGGGTGGCGCCGGTGTGCGATTCCTGGCCCTTCACCGTCGCCTCGTACCAGCGCATGCCCTGCACGCCGGTGACGACGCCGATCGTCCTGGACTCGGCTTCGAGGATCGGCCCCTGCTCGATGTGCAGTTCGAACATGGCCTGAAACTTGATCGAGCCCACGGGCTCCGCGCCCATGTAGCCGATGCGCTTCAACTCGTCGCCGAACTTGATGCCGTTGCGGTCCTCGCGCGTATAGGCGAATTCCGGCGTGAACACGCCGGCATAGACGCCCGAACACAGCATGGCGGGGGCAAAGCGCGAACCTTCCTCATTGGTCCAGTTGACGATCATGATGGGGGCGTTGGGCTCATAGCCGAGATCGATCATCGTGCGCATGGCTTCAAGCGCGCCGAGCACGCCCAGCACGCCGTCGAACTTGCCGCCGGTGGGCTGCGTGTCGAGATGCGAGCCCATGGCGATGGGCAGCACATCCTTGCGCTTGCCGGGCCGCGTCGCGAACATGTTGCCGCAGGCATCGACCTGCACCTTGCAGCCCAGCGCCTCGCACTGCGCCTTGAACCAGTCGCGCACCTTTTTGTCCTCGTCGGAAACCGTAAGCCGCTTGATCCCGCCCTTCGGCGTCG
Organism: Hyphomicrobiales bacterium; assembly: GCA_052386315.1. Classification (GTDB taxonomy): domain Bacteria; phylum Pseudomonadota; class Alphaproteobacteria; order Rhizobiales; family Aestuariivirgaceae; genus Aestuariivirga. Next base: position 13,628 of record JBQTKG010000079.1, on the reverse strand, counting down.
CCCCGAACCTGGCGGTCTCCATGATCGCGTTCCACAGCCGCTGCGGATTGATGATGAGATTGGATTTGGCTGTCATGATGAACCCGATTTTTCACGCAATGCGAATGTCGGTATGGATGAAATCGTCGCCCTTGAACAGCAGCGGCACATTGCGGGACTTGGCGCAGGCATAGGCGAAGCAATCGCCCATATTGAGGGCGGCGCGGTGGCGGCCTTTGCCGAATTTCTCGAAGGCGGCTAGTGCTTCAACTCCGATCTTCTCGTCGATGACGGCAATTTCCGCCTCCGCTTCCTTGAGAAAGTCCGAAACTGCCAACTGCGCTTGCCGGACGCTGCAAGACAGTTTCCGGGCAACCCCAAGAGCAGCTTCATAAATAGCCACCGGCGATGTAACGATCTCCTCCGCGTTCTTGAGCGTCAACTCGAAAAATTCCTTCTCGGACTCGTAGGTCAGCACGGCGATGATCGTCGAAGCATCGACAAACATCAACCGTCCCCGGAGAGATCGTCGAAAAATGCCTTGTCCGCGTCCAGTCCGGTGCGGGGGTATTTTCGCAGCCGTTGCGCGATTGCGTCCAGCCTCCGCGGCAGCGTCTTTCGCCGCTCCTTTAGCAGCTCAGTCTCCACCGCCCGCCGGATCGCCTCGGTCAGCGTGGTATTCTTCAATTTCGCCAATTTTCGCACCGCCTTGTCGGTCGCGGGGTCCTTCACATAGAACGTCATGATCGGCCTCCGTATATACCAAAGGAATAGACGGTATATACTTTGGCGTCAAGTCTCCGGTCCAGCCGGTCCCTTGGGCCAGGTCCACAGGAGCGTCCATGCCGCATAGGCCAGGATGCCGCCGCTGACGGCGAGCCATAAAGGATCGCGGGTGAAAATCGCCTCGTAGCCGAACCAGGCGGCCACCGCCGCGACGATCGCCACCCGCCGCCACAGCGGCTTGTAGAACGGGTGCTGCTGATCGATGATTTTCAAACTCCACCCCATCCCGGTCTACGGCGTAACCTCGACCCTCTGCACCGGCTGCGGCTGTGTAATCCCCTTCCAGATCGCGTTCGCCACATGCACCGGGGCATTGGGCTGGCGCGCCACGAAATCGCCGTCGCCGGGCTTGGCCCGCATGTCGCCCTGATCCCAGGCAATCCGCCCGCGCGACAAGACCGTCCTCGGCGCGCCCTTGCACTCATAACCTTCGAAGACGTTGTAGTCGATGCGGCTCACTTGCTTCTTCGCGGTGATCGTCTTCGCCGCCTTCGGGTCCCAGATGACGATGTCGGCATCCGAGCCCACCGCGACGGCGCCCTTCTTCGGATACATGTTGAGAATGCGCGCGATGTTCGTCGACGTCACCGCCACGAACTCTTCTTTCGTCAGGCGGCCGGTGTTGACGCCCGCCGTCCACAGCACCGGCATGCGGTCCTCGAGCCCGCCGGTGCCGTTGGGAATCTGGGTGAAATTCTTGGCGCCGATGCGCTTCTGTTTCAGCGTGAAGGAGCAATGATCGGTCGCCACCACGCTCAATGTGCCCGACTGCAATCCGGCCCACAGCGAGTCCTGGTGCTTCTTGTTGCGGAAGGGCGGCGACATCACCCGGCCCGCCGCGTGGTCCCAATCCCTGTTCTGGTATTCGCCGTCGTCGAGCACCAGATATTGCACCAAGGGCTCGCCATAGACGCGCTTGCCCGCCTGCCTCGCCCGCCTGATCGCCTCATGGGTCTGCTCGCAGGATGTATGCACGATATAGAGTGGGCATCCCGCCATATCGGCGATCATGATGGCGCGGTTGGCCGCCTCGCCTTCGACCTCCGGCGGCCGCGAATAGGAATGGCCCTCGGGCCCGGTGACGCCGCGCGCCAGCAGATCGGCCTGCAGGCGCGCCACCACGTCGCCGTTCTCGGCATGGACCAGGGGCAGCGCGCCCAACTGGGCGCAGCGCTTGAAGGAATTATAGAGCTCATCGTCATTGACCATGAGCGCGCCCTTATACGCCATGAAATGCTTAAACGTGTTGATGCCGTAGGTCTTGACCACGGTCTCCATCTCGTCGTGCACCTGCGGGCTCCACGAAGTGACCGCCATGTGGAAGGAATAGTCGGTCGCGGCCTTCTCCGCCTTGTGGCGCCAGGCCTGATAGGCGGCAAGCATCGATTCTCCCGGCGCCGGAATGCAGAAGTCGACGATCATCGTCGTACCGCCGGAGAGTGCCGCCTTGGTGCCCCATTCGAAATCGTCGGCCGACACGGTGCCCATGAACATGAGCTCCATGTGGGTGTGCGGATCGATGCCACCCGGCATCACGTAGCAGCCGCCGGCATCGATTACCTCTTTGCCGGAAAGTTTTTCGCCGATGGCGGCGATTTTGCCGTCCTCGATCACAATGTCGGCACGCCGCGAGTGATCGTGATTGACGATGGTGCCGCCGCGGATGAGGATTGACATGATGTCCTCCGTTTCAAGAATTCACCCTTCTCCCGGCGAAGCCGGGAGAAGGGCGGTGTTTGCTTACATCGCCTTCATCGCGTCGGTGACGGCGGAGGTCCAGGCGCCTTCCGGTTTCTTGGTGATGACCGGATCGGAACCGCCCTTCATCAAGGTATCGACCGTGCGCTCGGCGGCGGCGGTATCGAGGGTGCCGTCGGAGCCTTCGGTGAGCTTGTTGATCTCGCCCATCATGCGCACCTGGTGCGCCTCCGTCTGGGCGCCGGTCGCGTCGTTCTCGAGCACGATCTTGGCGGCAGCTTCCGGGTTCTGGCGGGCCCAGTCGAAGCCCTTCATCGAGGCCTTGACGAATTTCGCCATGGTCTGAACGAAGGCCGGGTCCTTGAGTTTGTCCTCGAGCACGTAAAGTCCGTCCTCCAGCGTGGCCACACCCTGGTCCTCGTATTTGAACACCACGAGGTCCTTGGCGGCAATGCCGGCGTCGATCACCTGCCAGTATTCGTTGTAGGTCATGGTCGAGATGCAGTCGGCCTGCTTCTGCAACAGCGGATCGACGTTGAAGCCCTGCTTGAGGACCGTGGCGCCATCGGCGCCGCCGCTGGTCGGAATGCCGAGCTGGCTCATCCACGACAGGAACGGATACTCGTTGCCGAAGAACCACACGCCCAGCGTCTTGCCCTTGAAGTCTTCCGGCTTGGTGATGCCGGTTTCCTTGCGGCAGATCAGCATCATGCCCGAGCGCTTAAAGGGCTGGGCGATATTGACCAGCGCCACGCCCTTTTCGCGGCTGGCAAGGGCCGAGGGCATCCAGTCGATGACCACGTCGGCGCCGCCGCCGGCGATCACCTGCGGGGGCGCGATGTCGGGTCCGCCCGGCTTGATGGTGACCTCGAGCCCCGCATCCTTGTAGAAGCCCTGGGCCTGCGCCACGTAATAGCCGGCGAATTGCGCCTGGGTCACCCACTTCAATTGCAGCGTGACGCTCTCGGCCCATGCCGCGACCGAAGTCGCCATAAGCGCGCCGGCCGCCGCGGCGGTCATCAGAAATTTCTTCATTACTCCTGTCCTCCTTGTGTTTTCAGAATTCCCGCCTACGACCTGTAGGACGGATGCCAAAAGGTCACCCCCCGCTCTATGAGCGTGAGCAGACCGTAGAACGCCGAACCCGCCAGTGCCGCCACGGCGATTTCGGCCCAAACCATGTCGAGCCCGAGACGGCCGACTTCCGTCGAGATGCGGAAGCCCATGCCGACGATGGGGGTTCCGAAGAATTCCGCCACGATGGCCCCGATCAGCGCCAGAGTCGAGTTGATCTTCAGCGCATTGAAGATGAAAGGCATGGCGGCGGGCAAGCGCAATTTGAAAAGCGTCTGGCCCCACGAGGCGCCGTAGCTCCGCATCAGGTCGCGCTCCAGATGCCCGGAGGCGGCCAGCCCCGTCACCGCATTCACCAGCATCGGGAAGAAGGTCATCACCACCACCATCGCCGCCTTGGACTGCCAGTCGAATCCGAACCACATCACCATGATGGGAGCGACGCCGACGATCGGCAGCGCCGCCGCCAGATTGCCGAGCGGCAGCAGCCCGCGGCGCAGAAACGGCACCCGGTCGCAGAGGATGGCGGTGAGAAATCCGGCGAGCGAGCCCAAGGCCCATCCGGGAATGACCGCCCGCACGAAGGTCTGCACGAAATCGGCCCAAAGTGTCGGCAGCGATGTCGACAATTTCGCCCAGATGTCGGAGGGGGCCGGCAGCAGAACCAGCGGAATATTGAAACCCTTGCAAGCCATTTGCCACAGGATGAGGAGGGCGATTCCGAATACCGCCGGCGCCGCCACTTCGCGCAGGCCCCAGCCCTTCATGGCTTTGCCCCCATGGCGCGCGCCGCGATGCGCTCGATCGCGCCGATGCCCCACACCAGCGAAGCCGCCACGAAGGAGGCGGCGAAGAGCGCCGCCCAGATCTGCACGGTCTGTCCGTAATAGGACCCGTTGAGCAGCCGCGCCCCGATTCCCGCCTGGGCGCCGGTCGGCAGTTCGCCGACGATGGCACCCACCAGGGCAATGGCAATGGCGACTTTCAGCGAGGTGAACAGGAACGGCATCGATGCGGGAAAGCGCAGCTTCCACAGCACCTGTGCAAGGCTCGCGTGATAGGTGCGCATCAGATCGAGCTGCATCGGCTCCGGCGAGGTGAGACCCTTGACCATGCCGATGGTGACGGGGAAAAAGCACAGATACATGGAAATCAGCGATTTCGGCACCAGCCCGGTGAGGCCGACCGACCCCAGCACCACGATGACCATGGGTGCTATGGCGAGAATCGGAATGGTCTGCGAGGCGATGATCCACGGCATCAGGCTCTGGTTCAGCAGGCGCGAATGCACGATGGCTATCGCCAATCCGATGCCGAGAATGGTGCCGAGCACGAAGCCCAGGAGCGTCGAGGACAGCGTCACCCAGCAATGATAGATGAGCGACTTCACTGTCCACGGCGCCACCAAGAAGATCGTGTTCCACAGCTCTACAAGGATTTGATGCGGCGCCGGAATGACCGGCCGGTCGAGGCTCCACGACACCGCCAGTACATTGCCCAGTCCGCCGCCCGCCGCCGCGTTCCTGGATTCCGCCACCACCGCATTCATCGGAATGGCTGCGATGTACCAGATCACCAGAATAACCAGGCAGATCGCGGCCACCGGCATGGCATGACCCTTCGGGGCCTCGATGGCGCGCGGCAGGGTAGTTGCCTCAATCCTCATAGCTGCGCCCCGCCCGCAGGCCCTCGCGCACCCGGTGCGCGATCTTCAGGAACTCCGGCGTCTCGCGGAAATCGAGGGTGCGGCGTTTCGGAAAATTCGCCTCGATCACGTCGATGATGCGTCCCGGCCGCGGCGACATGACCACGATCTTGGTCGACAGGAACACCGCTTCCGGAATCGAGTGCGTCACGAACACCACCGTCTTCTTGGTCCTGTCCCACAGTTCCAGCAGCTGCTGGTTGAGCTTGTCGCGCACGATTTCGTCGAGCGCCCCGAACGGCTCGTCCATCAGCAGGAGTTTCGGATCGAAGGCCAGCGCCCGGGCGATCGAAACCCGCTGCTGCATGCCGCCCGACAGTTGCCAGGGAAATTTCTTGTCGAAACCGTTGAGATTGACGAGGTCAAGATTGCGCCTGATGCGCTCGGCCCGATTGCCGAGCCCCATGATTTCCAGCGGCAGGCCGACATTGCGCTCGACGGTGCGCCACGGATAGAGCGCCGGCGCCTGGAACACATAGCCATAGGCGCGCTTGAGCCGCGCCTCTTCCGGGCTCATGCCGTTGACTTCGATCGTCCCTTCGCTCGCCCGCTCGAGATCGGCGATCACCCGCAAGAGCGTGGTCTTGCCGCAGCCCGAAGGTCCGATGAAGGAGACGAATTCGCCGTCGGCCACGGCAAGATCGATCTTGGACAATGCATAGACCGGCCCGTCCGCCGTCGCGAAGGTGAGGCTCAGGTCCCTGGCCTCGATCACGGCCGTGGCCGCCATGGTCCCTCCCCGGGAGTTTCTTGGGATTTCCGTAAACGCTATCCGCTCTTGACCATTTGATCAAGAATTATGAGGATGCGGGGATGCCACAGGCAAAACCCGGCGCTCTCCGCAAGACCCGCATCCAGGCGCGGAACGAGGAGCTGATCCTCGATGCGGCGCTCGAGGTGTTTTCCGCCCATGGCTACCGCGGCTCGACCGTCGACCAGATCGCCGCCATGGCCGGCATGTCGAAGCCCAATCTGCTCTATTACTTCCGCCGCAAGGAAGACATCTACGTCGCCCTGCTCGAGCGCACCCTGGCGGACTGGCTCGAACCGCTGCGCGCCATCGATGCGGCCGGCGATCCGCTGCGGGAGCTGTCGCGCTACATCGCCGCCAAGCTGCGCCTGTCGCGCGAAAGGCCCGCGGCCTCGCGGCTCTTCGCCAACGAAATCCTGCACGGCGCGCCGATGATCGGCAAATTCCTCAAAGGCCCGCTCAAGGACCTCGTCGACGCCAAGGCGGCGATCATCCGCGCCTGGATCGAGGCCGGCCGCCTGGCCCCCGTCGATCCCCACCATTTGATCTTCGCCATCTGGGCGACCACCCAGCACTATGCCGATTTCGACGTCCAGGTCCGCGCCGTCCTGGGCGGCGCCAGGAATCACATGCAGGTCGCCGAAATGAGCCTGCTTGCCCTGTTCATGAACGGCCTGCGGCCGCGCTAGCCTTCCGTCTCGATCACCGCCACCGCCGCTGCCGTCACCGCGATGCCGGCGATCACGCCGCTATCCGGCCAGCCATTGCCGATCAGGCCCTCATAGAGCGCCACGAAAGCGGGCAGCAGATAGGTATAGGCCATGACCTTCGCCGCGGGCAGCACCAGGCTGGCGCTCTTGATCAGATAGAAGGTTGTGGCCGTGGTGAAGACGGCGAGATAGGCGATGCCGAGATAGGTCCACCACGGCACCGCGCCCCAGTCCGTCGCCGCGATCTCGCCACCGCCATAGATTAGAAGCAGAACCATGCCGCAGCCGAGCGCCCACATGTTGAGCCGCGCCAGGCTTTCGCCCCGGTGCAGCTTGCGCACCGCCGGCGAATAGGCGGCATAGACGGCGCACCCCGCAAGGAAGATCGCCTCGCCCTTGCCGAGTTGAAATCCGGCGAGCCTCCGCCAGTCGGCATCGAAGAGAACCCACAGCGCGCCAGCCGCGCCGATCGCCAGGCCAAGGCCGGCGCGCGGCGATATCCTCTGACCGAGCAGCGGCCAGCCGATCAGCGCCGACATCAAGGGCACCAGGGTGAAGACGGCGCCGAGCGAGACCGGATCGGTCAACCGCAGCGCCGCGAACATGGTGACGAAAAACACCACCAGCGTGAGGGCGATGGTAAAATAGCGCGCCAGATCGGCAAGGCCCGGCCGTTTCAGTCCCTCGGTTGCGGCAACCAGGACTGTGAAGATTGCCGCCGCCAGCAGCATGCGCAGGAAATTCAGCGCTTCCGGCGCCAGCTCATGGGTGATGAGACCGCCCACCGTGAAGGTGGTGGCGACGAGGGCGGTGAACAGCAGCATGGCGCCGTGGGCGGCGCCAACCGATGGCAGCCTCACCCGGCGGCCCGCGGCACATAGTCCGCGCCATTGACCGTTGACGGCCGGCCGGCAAGATGCAGCGTGCTCACCCGCTCCGCCGTCTCGGCGATCACCTTGCCGCGGCGCACCACCTTGAGCCGGTTGGCCCTGAGCCTGATCGCCTCGATCGGGTCTTTGGCTTGCAGGATGACGAAATCCGCCTGGCATCCCTTCTCCAGCCCATAGGCTTCGAGATGCATGGCTTTGGCCGGATTGACGGTCACTGCGTCGAAGGCCCAGCGCATCGCCTCGCGGCTGGTCATCGGCACCGCATGAATGCCCATCGCCGCCACTTCCAGCATGCAGCCCTGGCCCAGCGGGTACCAGGGGTCCATCACGCAATCATGGCCGAAGGACACATTGATGCCGGCGGCCCGCAACTCCGCCACCCGCGTCAGCCCGCGCCGCCTGGGATAGGTGTCGTGGCGGCCCTGTATCGTGATGTTGATCAGCGGATTGGGGGTTGCATGAAGCTGCGCCTCGGCCATCAGCGCAATGAGCTTCGAGACGTAGTAATTGTCCATCGAATGCATCGAGGTGAGATGCGAGCCCACCACCCGGTCCTGCAGCCCCAGCCGCTGCGTCTCGAAGGCCAGCGTTTCCACATGCCGCGACAGGGGATCGTCGGTCTCGTCGCAATGGATGTCGACCGGCAGCCCGCGCTTTTCCGCGATCTCGCACAACTCCTTCAGGCTCGCCGCGCCATCCGCCATGGTCCGCTCGAAATGCGGGATGCCGCCCACCACATCGGCCCCCATGTCGAGGGCGCGGAGAAGGTTCGATTTGGCCGTCCTGGAGCGGTAGAAGCCGTCCTGGGGAAAGGCGACGATCTGCAGGTCGATATAGGGTGCCACCTTCTTCTTCACCTCGAGCAGCGCTTCGACGCCCAGGAGCCGGTCGTCGCAGACGTCCACATGGGTGCGAATCGCCAGCAATCCCTGCGAAACGGCAAGATCGCAGTAGCGCAATGCTCTGTCGATCACCGCCTCATGGGTGAGCAGCGGCTTGAGCTCGCCCCACAGCCCGATCCCTTCCAGCAGTGTGCCCGACATATTGAGCCGGGGCAGGCCTAGCGACAATGTCGCATCCATATGGAAATGCGCATCGACGAAGGGCGGCGACACCAGATAGCCCCGGGCGTCGAGCGTTTGCCGCGCCTCGGCGGCCAGGCCTTCGCCGCAGGCCGCAATGCGCCCGTCCTTGCAGCCGATGGCGATATTGCTGCGGCCGTCCGGCAATGTTGCATTGCGAATGAGAAGATCGAGCATCAAGGCGGGATCGTGTTGCGCAATTGGCGCACCCATCATGTACGATAATCCGGTTCTCAACAACCACTTGCGGCGCACCCGAACTTGTGGCTAAGAAATTGCCATAAAGGGGCGGGGCGGTCCGGCATTAAGTAAACCAAAGGCGATGCCGGGTGGGGATGAGTGATGGGGCAATGAATCGGAACCGCGCCGGAAAACGGCATTTTCTGTTGTTGCAGGGTCCATGCGGCGCCTTTTACCGGGACCTTCAGAAGGCGCTCGAGGCGCGCGGCCATGTCTGCACCAACGTGGTGATCAATGGCGGCGATTTCGTCGATGCGCGCTTGGGCAAGAGGCTGATCTTCCGCCGTTCTTTCGCCGATTGGCCGGCCTGGCTGACCGCGGCCGTTTTGCGCGAACATGTCACCGACATCGTGCTCTACGGCGATTGCCGTCCCTACCATCGCACCGCCGGCGCCGCCGTGCGGCCCCTGGGTGTCGCCGTCCACGTCCTGGAGGAAGGCTATCTGCGGCCCAACTGGATCACCTGCGAACGCGACGGCGTCAACGGCAATTCCCGTTTCGTCGATCTCGATCTCGAGGATATCGACGATGCCGTGCTTGCCGCCGGCGAGCCAGCTCCCGAAACCGATTTCGTCGGCTCTCAGCTTCGCTACATGCTGGCCGGGATAAACTATTATTTCTGCTCGCTGATCCTGACACCGTTTTTCCCGCGCTACGAGGCTCACCGGGACCTCGACATTCTGGGCGAGGCGGCGCTGTGGCTCGGCCGTTTCGCCGGCTGGCCGAAGCGCCGGCTGGAAACCCGGCGCGCGTTGAAACACATCGCCCGCCTCGGCAAGCCGGTTCACATGGTGCTGCTCCAGCTCAATGGCGATTCGCAGATCAAGGACCACAGCGGCTTCGGCTCGGTCCGTCACTTCGTCGAATTCTGCATCGCCGAATTCGCCGCCTCCGGCAGCACCGACACGGTTCTGGTGTTCAAGAATCATCCGCTCGACAACGGCGTCATCAACCTGTCGAAACTGATCCGCGACGAGGCCGCCAGAAGCGGCCTCAAGGACCGGGTGTTTTTTATCGATACCGGCAAGCTGGTGCCGCTGCTGCACGAGGCGATCTCGGTCACGGCGGTCAATTCCACCGCCTGTCACCAGTCTTTGCGCCGCGGCATTGCGACGCTGGTTCTCGGCAAGGCCGTCTACAATCACCCGGAGATCGTGCCGCGCATGCGGCTGGCGGATTTCTTCCGCATGCGGCCGGTCGGCAGGCTTGAGCACTATGAGCGCCTGGTCAAGCTCCTCCGGCTCACCTGCCAGGTGAACGGCAGCTATTACGGCAAGGCCGGCCGCAAGGTCGCTCTCGGTCCCCTGTGTGACTTGCTGATCAATGGCGCCGTGCCGCTCGAAGCCTTCCTGAAGTCCTCCGCCTCCGAAAGCCGGACGGAAGTCAAGACCGGCACGTGACCGTTCCCGCGTGCGGCGCGATGCCCATGTTCGGCTCCCGGTCATGAACGCGTCCGTCCATATTTTTTCTGCCGGCTTGTGGCGGCTGCGCGACGAAGTTGCAACCATGTCCGGCCTGACGCCACGGCGCGCTATTTTCACCGCCGGTGGCTCCGGCGCGGTGGCCGGCTGGGGCCATAAGCCCACCGCCAGCCGGGCGCGGCGCGAAGCCTCTCGCCGCGGCATTCCCTATCTCGCCTTCGAGGACGGTTTCCTGCGCTCGGTGAAGCCTGGTGCCGCGGTCAGGCCCTCGTCCATGATCATGGACCGCACCGGCATCTATTACGACGCAAGCGCACCCTCCGATCTCGAGATCGCCCTTGAAACGGGCGGCTTCTCCGACGGAGAGCTGGCCGACGCCGCCGGATTGCGCAGCGCCATCGCCGTAAGGCACCTGTCCAAATACAACAACGGCCGCGACCTCCTCCCCATCGAGCTTGGCCCGAAGCAGCGCGGCATCGTGCTTATGGTCGATCAGACCTTCCGCGATGCCTCGATTGCCGGGGCGCTTGCCGATGCGGCGGACTTTGGCCGCATGGCCGAGGCGGCGATTGCCGAAAATCCCGGCGCCACGCTGATCGCCAAACTCCATCCGGAGGTGGTTGCCGGAGGCAAGCGCGGCTATCTCGGCCACCTTTTGGGCCGGTCCGGCATCCATGTGCTGACCGAGAACGTCAGCCCCTGGGCGCTGCTCGATCTCCGGCCCAAGATCTATACCGTCTCCTCCCAGCTCGGCTTCGAGGCGCTGATGGCCGGATGCCGCGTCGTCTGCTTCGGTGTTCCATTCTATGCCGGCTGGGGATTGACCGATGACCGGCGGGCGCCGCCCCGCCGCAACCGAAGATGCACCCGCGACGAACTCGCCGCCGCCGTCTATCTGCGCTACAGTCATTATTTCGATGCTTGGACCCGCCAGCCGGTCGATGCCCTGACGGCGATCGATCAGCTGGATTTTCTCCGCCGCCGCTTTCTCGCCAACGATCGCCCTGTCGTCGTCTATCGCATGCCGCGCTGGAAGCGCCGCGCGGTGGCGGCACTCCTCGATGGTCCGCATGGAATGCCGCGCTTCGTCGGCCGCCTGACTCCGGCGCTCAGGCAAGCGAAGAGCCGCGGCGCCGCCATTGCTGCCTGGGGCGCCAGGGCCCGCGCCGTCCGCGGCCGCTGCGAGGCGGAGGGCGTGACCTGCCTGACCATTGAAGACGGTTTCATCCGCTCGGCCGGCCTGGGTGCCGCTTTCGTGCCGCCCCTCTCCCTCGTCATCGACGATCGCGGTATCTACTATGATGCCTCGCGGCCCTCCGCTCTCGAGGATATCCTGAATCATGGCGCAATCGATGCCGTCCTCCTCGCCGAGGCCCGCCAACTCAGGCTTAGCGTGGTCGAAGCCAAGATCACCAAGTACAATCTGGCCGCCGCTACCGGACTGCCGCCCCTGCCGCAGGACCGCCTGAAGATCCTGGCCGTCGGCCAGGTCGCCGATGACGAAGCCGTCCGCCTTGGTCATCCGGACGGCATGTCCCAAGATCGCAACGTCAATGCGTCGCTGCTCGCCGCGGTCCGCCGCCGTCACCCGTCGGGCCTCGTCATATTCAAGCCACACCCCGATGTTGAAAGATTAGGCCGCGCCGGCGCTTTGACGGCGCAACAGGAACGCCGCGATGCCGACTGGATTGCCCGCGATTTTTCACTCGAACTCCTCTACGCCGCGGTGGACCGGGTGGAAACCTTCGGGTCGCTGGCCGGCTTCGAGGCAATTCTCAGGGGAATACCGGTGACGGCGCATGGCATGCCCTTCTATGCAGGTTGGGGACTGACCGAGGATCTCGTTCCTTGTCCGCGCCGCACCCGCCGGCGCAGCCTCGACGAACTCGTGGCCGCGGCGTTGATCCTTTATCCGCGCTATTTCGATCCCGAGCGCTGCTTGCCCTGTCCGCCGCAAGTGGCGCTCGACCGGATCGCTCGATCGAAAGACCGAGAGCCTTCGCGGCTGGCGCGGCTGGCGGCACTGGCCGGCCGGGGCGTCATTGCCTGGCGCCGGCTGCTGGCGCTGCCGGGCGCGAGACGCCGCACATGAGCCTCGCCGCCGCCGCCGCACCGCGAACGCGATGGTCGCAGTTCGTCCACGAGATGCGGTCCGGTTTCCGCCGCCAATGCAACGTCGTCTTCGCCCTCGTGTTCAAGGATTTCCGGTCCAAGACATCCGACGGACGCCTGGGTCTCGTGTGGGTGGTGACCGAACCCGCCACGCAAATCTTGGTGCTCGGCTCCCTGTGGTATCTGGCGGGGCGCACCGTGATCGCCGGCATCGACATCGGATTGTTCCTCGCCACCGGTGTGCTACCCTATCTGATCGTGCGCCGCTCGCTTCAGGACATTCCGTCCGCGCTCGGCGCAAACGATTCGTTCTACAACTACCAGCAGGTGAAGCCCGTCGATTCGGTGATTGCCCGCTTCATTCTCGACATGCTGCTGCTGATTATCGGCGGCTTTCTCGTCTTCTTCCTGCTCGCCTGGTTCTTCGACGCGTGGATCAAGGTTGAGAACGGCCTGCCGCTCATCGGAATCCTGCTGACCGTCATGGCCTTGGGCTTCGGCACAAGCCTCTTGCTCGCGACCTACGGCTATCTGTACGATGGATTGCTGAAGGGTGTTGCCACCTTTTCGCGTCCGCTGATGTTCGTCTCGGCGGTTTTCTACACGCCGAACGATTTGCCATCCGAGGCGCGCTACTTCCTGAGCTGGAACCCGATCGTCCAGGTTATCGAATACATCCGCTACTATGCACTCGGCATCCGCCTCTTCCCCGAAGCCGACTATTGGTATGCGCTGCTGTGGGCGCTTGGCGCGCTGTTCCTCGGCGTCATTGGCTACTATGCCAACCGCTTCAAGCTGATCGAGAAATGATCGAGTTCATCAACGCCTCGAAATATTATCCGACCCGCTTTGGGCGGCATTACGTCTTTCGCGATGTGTCGATGACCATTCCCGACAAAGTCAACATCGGCATCATCGGCGCCAACGGCGCGGGCAAGTCCACGCTCATGCGCCTGATCGCCGGCGTCGACATCCCGAGCGAAGGGCGGATCGTCCGCACCGGGAGGATTTCCTGGCCCCTCGGCCTGACCGCCGGCCTGCAGCGGATCATGACCGGCAAGGAAAACGCCCGCTTCGTCTGCCGCATCCACGGGCTCGCCGGCCTCGCCATCGACGAGCGGCTTGAAATGATCCGGGACTTGTCGGGCATCGGCAAATTCTTCGACATGCCGGTCAAGAC